>DBFEQD010000015.1:0-114013 GCA_048326155.1 Collinsella sp. | reverse complement strand
GGGCATGGGGCACGGGCGGGCGCTCAAGGCCGTCGCGAGGAAGCGGCTCAGGGCGATATACGCCGTGATGCGCGACCGGGTGCCCTACCGGGAGTAGCCCCGACGGTTGACAAAACTATAGGAACACCCAATGACTAGGCGGGGAAGGCGTGCGACAATGGTGGGCGTTGTGTTGTTCGCGCTAAGGAGTTGCCATGTTGTTGTGTCCCGTTTGCCATGAGCCGTTGGTGGACGACGAGCGTGGTGCTGCATGTGCGGGCGGACACCGGTTTGACCGTGCGCGCGAGGGCTATCTATATCTACTACGTTCGTCTAAGAGCGGCGACTCCATGGGCGATCCCAAGTCGCAGGCGCGCAGTCGTCGCGACTTTCTAAACCGTGGCTACTATGCGCCGTTGCGCGATGCAATGGTTGAGCTGGTGCACGAGCGGGTGTCTGGACGCGCCGCGTTTACGAAAGATCCCATGACGCTGCTCAATATTTGCTGCGGTGAGGGCTACTACACCAGCGCCATGGGCGCGGTGCCGGGCGTGGATGCTTACGGTTTCGACTTGGGCAAAGAGATGGTTCGCCTGGCCGCCAAGCGCGGCGATGCAGCCTATTTCGTAGCCAACATGAAGGATATCCCCGTGGCCGATGGCGCCTTCGATATGGTGACCGAGCTCTTTGCTCCCTTTAACGAGCGCGAATTTGCCCGCGTGCTGGCGCCAGAGGGCTCGCTCTACACCGTGGTGCCGGGCGCCCGTCATCTCTTTGGGCTTAAGGAGGTGCTCTACGACACGCCGTACCTTAACGATGAGAAGCTGCCGAAGACCACCGAGCTCGAGTTAGTCGGAATGAAGCGGGTGTCTGCGAATATTACGCTTCAGACCCAGGCCGATATCGAGGCGGTGTTCCAGATGACGCCGTACTACTATCGCACGCGCCCTGCCGACAAAGAGCGCCTGGCAAACCTGGACACGCTCCAAACCGATATCGACTTCATCATCGCCGAGTACCGCCACAGCTAACAACCAGCCAAAAAAGGGACAGGTTTATTTTGGTGGGTTTTATCTAGGCAAACGTAAAGGGCCGACCGCGTTGCTACGCGATCGGCCCTTTTTATTGGCGTATATACCAGAGTCGCTGAGCGATTGACACGGATGCGGCTTAGCTCAAACGGTCCATGCCCTCTTTCTTGACGCGGTTGGCGAGTACAAAGTAGATAATGCTGACAATCAGGCCGGTAAAATCGGGGATGCTTGAGCCGGTCCCACCCAAGAGGGGCAGGGAGAGGAGCAGACTGATGACCGAACATGCTAGGCAGACGATGGACCAGATCCAGACAACGCCAGCCTTGGCGGGATTATTTGCCGCGCGGATGCCAAAGACAGCGGTCACAATTTCGACGACGCCCAATACGATGACGACGACGCAAGAGACGATCATGGCACTCGTGATATCGCCTGCCGCGCTGCCTGCAAAGAGCGCTGTAGCACCCATACCTGCGCTTAGAATGCCGACGACAAAGAAGAAGAACGATAGGATTTTGAGTAATTTGCAGGCGTTGCTCATGGCTGGTCCTTTCGATACGAGTGCGCCAACCTGGCGCACCCCATGTGCTGCACATATGGTGAAGCACATTGTAGTTCAACGCGGCGATGCATGTGCCTGAAAGCGCTTTGAGCCCGCGCAGCCCAACCCCAACCTTTCAAAAAAGAAAGCTGGGCGTAAGTCAAACCGATGGCAGCGTATGCGCGGCGCTGCGATGATGGGGCCATGGTAAGAGCTGGACCGAAGGAGAAGCCATGATGTACGGAGCAGGGCAAGTGCGTGAGCCGCGGTCGTTGGGAAGGCGCATGAGTGATTCCGTGATCGCTGCCGTGTGCACGGGATTGATGGCGGTGCTTTGCATTGGGATGCTGTGGGCCATGTCACATGTGGGACAATAGCGGACGGTTGGGTGTCGTCATGAACGGCGCCCACGTATTCGTTTTGCTTGCTAAGGAGTACCCATGGGCGTCGTCGATCCCTTTTCTGTTGCTCGGGCCGCGGGGCTTGAGCTGACCGGGAAGTCCGAGGGCCTCACGCTCACCGACGGCACGATGGAGCTGCGTGCCGATTTTGGCCGCATGCTTTCACGACTCAAGCAGGGTCGCTTGCAGCAAGAGCTGCTGGTGAAGGCCGCACGCATAAAAGGTGCCGAGCAACCGTGGGCGATTGACGCCACGGCAGGCTTTGGCGAAGATTCGCTACTGCTGGCTGCTGCGGGCTTTACCGTCGATCTGTATGAGCAGGATTGTGTGATTGCGGCGCTCCTCAAGGACGCCTTGGATCGCGCGGCAGATGATCCGGCGCTTGCGGCTGCCGTGTCGCGCATGCGCTTACATGCGGGTGAGGACAGCATTGCCGGCCTTTGCCATGCAGCTGAGCTGATCGGGCGGGGCGAGCTCACCGCTCCCGACGTGGTGTATCTGGACCCCATGTTTCCCGAGCGCACCAAGAGCGCGGCGGTTAAAAAGAAGTTCCAACTCTTGCATCATCTGGAACAGCCGTGCGCCGATGAGGAGACGTTGGTCGAAGCCGCGCTTGCGGTGCATCCGCGCAAGGTCGTTATCAAGCGGCCGGTGAAGGGGCCACTGCTTGCCGGCGTTAAGCCGAGCTATCAACTTGCGGGCAAGGCCGTTCGCTACGACGTTTTGGTGCCGCCGCGCCCGTAGCTTGCGTGCGATGGCTGGCGCTCCGTCAGTGCCGTGCCGATGCGGGGTCTATTTCCAAGGGTGCGACGTCAGGTGCCATCCGCCGCAGTATTCGCATTTGTAGCAGGCCAAACCACGCCGCCCGCGGTTTTCGCATTCGGCCATAACGGCCTCGGCCTCGGCGCGCGTGTCGTAACGGTTTTTGCGTTCGCACGACTTGTAGCGCCAGGCCTCATCGCGCTCGGCGTTCAGGGCGTCGCGGCGCTCGTCCTCGCGCGCAAACAGGTCGCTCATATCGCCGCCGGTGGCAGCGCCCAAAAACTCGCTTTTGGCCTTTGACCAGGCGGCTCGCTTTTTGCTCCCCATCTGCATCGCGCCCCTCTCCAAACGTTGGTATGATTGCTCAATCAAAGTGATACCAATAAACGTGAGGTCGCCGCGTGATGATCAGAAAAACCCTCGATACCGACATTCCCGCCGTCATGGCTATCTATGACGCGGCCCGCGCCTTTATGCGCGCGCATGGCAACGCCACGCAGTGGCCCGAGGGCACGCCTTCTGCCGAGCAGCTGGCTGCGGATATCGCTGCCGGTGGCAGCTATGTGTGCGAAGTCGATGGCCGCGTGGTGGCGACGTTTGCCTTTTTACCGGGCCCGGACGGGTGCTATGACGTAATTGAGGATGGTCAATGGCGCAGCGACACTCCGTACGCCGTGCTGCACCGTGTGGCGTCCGATGGCGCCGTACACGGTATCGCGGCTGCGATGTTTGCCTTTGCCAAGGAGCGTGCCGACCACCTGCGCATCGACACGCATCGGGACAACCTGCCCATGCAGGGTGCCATCATAAAGGCCGGCTTTGAGCGCGCTGGTATCGTCTATGTGTCCGACGGCACGGCGCGTGTCGCGTTCGATTGGCTGCGCGAGGCGTAAGAGCAGGGGCGCGTACCAGTCCTTAATTCGAATGAAAAATGGCTCCGGGTGGGGCCATTTTCGATTACTGCGCTGTTTTGAAAGCCGGCTTTCGCAAGGCGCGAACCTACGAAAATCGCCGCGCGGCAACGCGGGGCGATGAGCTCGGTCGGGGGATAGGGCCCGCTTCGCCCGCCGGCCCGTAAATTGTATCATCCAGTGTGGAGCGTGAACGCCCGTTGCCGCGTGCGATGGGCTTGTAATAAGAGGAGAGCCATGTCGAAGCAAGCGGTCGTTGGAATCTTGGCGCATGTCGATGCCGGCAAGACCACGTTGGCCGAGGCCATGCTGTTCAACGCGGGTCGCATTCGCAAGCGCGGCCGCGTGGACGATGGCGATTCGCATCTGGACACTAACGCGATCGAGCGCGAGCGTGGCATTACGATCTTCTCGTCGCAGGCTGTACTCGACCACGGCGATACCCACGTCATGCTCGTGGATGCGCCCGGCCACGTTGATTTTTCGGCCGAGGCGGAGCGCACGCTGCGCGCACTCGACTATGCGATTTTGGTTGTGGGCGCCAACGACGGCGTGCAGGGGCACACCGAAACCCTGTGGCGCCTGCTTGCACGTTATGACATCCCGACATTCATCTTCATCAACAAGATCGATTTGGAGAATCCCGGCCGCGATGTTTTGCTGACACAACTTGGGCAACGTCTCTCCGAGGGCTGCTTGGATGCCAACGAACTGTTGGCGGGCGGGGCCGTTCAGGAGGACGCTGCCGCGTTAGACGAAGAAGCGCTCGAGGAGTTTCTTGAGGCGGGTGAGCTTTCCGTCGCGACGCTGTCACGCATGGTTGCCGAGCGCAAGCTCTTTCCCTGCTTTGCCGGCTCGGCGCTTAAGGACCGAGGCGTGGACGAGCTGCTGGATGGCATATGCGCGCTGATGCGTGAACAGGCGTGGCTCCCGGAGTTTGCCGCGCGCGTCTATCGTGTCAGCCGCGGGGATCGCGGCGAGCGCTTGGCTTGGGTCAAGGTGACCGGCGGAACGCTGCATGCCAAACAGGTGATTAACGGACGTTCCGGTGCCGAGGCATGGGAGCAGAAGGTCGATCAGGTGCGCATCTATAACGGCGAGAAGTATGAGCTTGCCCAAGAAGTTGCTGCTGGCGGTATTTGTGCCGTGACGGGTCTTGCGCACGTTCGCCCAGGGGACGCCCTGGGCGCGGAGCCTGCGGGCGATGCGCCCGTCATTGCGCCAGTCCTTACCTATACGGTGCTTCCGGGCGAACATGATGTCCATACGGTGTTCAAAGCATTGACTGAGCTGGCGGACGAAGATCCCATGCTCGGCGTAAGCTGGAATACGCATCTGGGGCAGATTCACCTGCAGTTGATGGGCGCCGTGCAACTCGAGATCGTGCAGCGGGTGTTGGCCGATCGTTTTGGCCTTGCGGTCGAGTTTGAGCCCGGCGGCATCCTCTATAAGGAGACCATTTCGCAGCCGGTCGAGGGCGTGGGCCACTTTGAGCCACTGCGCCACTATGCCGAGGTGCATCTGCGCCTGGAGCCGTTGCCGGCGGGCTCGGGCGTACAGTTTGGCACCGTGACCTCGACCGACGAGCTCGATCTTAACTGGCAGCGTCTGGCGCTCACCAACGCCATGGAGCGCGATCATCTGGGCGCGCTGACCGGCTCGCCCATCACCGATGTACGCATTACGCTCACGGGTGGCCGCGCGCATGCCAAACACACCGAGGGCGGCGATTTTCGCCAGGCCACGTACCGCGCGATTCGCCAGGGGCTCATGCAGGCGCGTGAGGCCGGCGCGGCGGTGCTGTTGGAGCCGTGGTATCGCTTTGAGCTCGAGGTGCCGGGGGAGTGCGTGGGCCGGGCGCTCTCGGATGCCACGCGCATGGGTGCCGAGTACGAGCCGCCGACGATGGCGGGAGACCGGGCGAAGCTTGTGGGTCGCGTGCCGGCATCTGAGGTGCAGGATTACGCGCTGGAGGTGGCTGCCTACACGAGTGGTCGTGGGCATCTGTACCTGGAGTTCGCCGGCTATGCGCCTTGCCATGATGCCGAACGCGTCATCGAGACGGCCACCTACGAGCCCGAGGCCGATCTGCCCAACACGCCCGATTCGGTCTTTTGCTCTCACGGCGCCGGTTACACGGTCAAATGGTGCGACGTACCCGCCGCGGCGCACGTAAAGATCGATCCCGCCACCTTTCGCCCCTGGCGAGAAGCAGACACCGAGTTTTTCGGCCATAGGTGATAGAAGGTCAGTTCCTTTATCGTATGCTATTGGTATAACTCGGTATAAGTTGGTATAACTGTTACCAGGGTTTACCGATCCGAGGAGGCCGACATGAATCCAAATCCCTTTAAGCCCACGGCTGGCAAGCGGCCTCCGATACTCATCGGCCGCGAGTCGGTCATCGAAGATTTCGAGGAAGGGCTCGATAACGGCGCCGGAGCGCCGGGTAGACTCATGCTCATTACGGGAAACCGCGGCTGTGGCAAGACGGTTCTCCTACGGGAACTGCAACGTCTAGCCAATGAGCGCGGATGGGCGGTTGTCTCCGATTCCGCTTCGCTTGGCTTATGCGACCGCTTGGCCGACGCGCTTCGCTCGAATAAACTCGTTGTGACGTCAATGGAGTTCGGTCCGTTGTTTGGCCGGATGTCGGTCGAGGCGGCGCGGGCAAAGGGCGAGACGTTGCGAGGGCTGGTCAACGAGCGCCTCAAGAGGCTCGGTCCAGGCAAGGGCATACTGTTTGCGATTGACGAGGCGCAATCGGCGTCTATCGAGGAACTGGCGGCTCTTGCCGTTCTCTATCAGCAGGTGCTCGGAGACCAGGATGCCACGGGCTTGCCCGATAGCGACCAGCGCGGTCTTGCGCTGGCGTTCGCCGGCTTGCCCAGTATGGTTGACGATCTGCTCGAAGAGCCGAGCGTGACGTTTTTGCGGCGTGCCCAGCAGCGTACGTTGGGGGCGATATCTTTGCCCGAGGTGCGCGATTCGTATATCCAGACGGTCAAAGACGCTGGTCTTTACGTTGACGCGGAGACGGCGGACCTTGCGGCGCGCAAGAGCATGGGGCATCCCTACATGGTTCAGCTGGTGGGATATTACATGTGGCGCTCTGCCGTCCGGCGTGGCTCGCAGGTCATCGAAAGGCGCGATGTCGAGGATGGCCATGCGGATGCCGTCTCCGAGTTCTACGAAGCGGTTGACGCGCCTCTGTATTACGGGCTGCGCAGTCCACAGCGCCTCTTTATCGAGGCCATGGCTGCTGACGAGGGTGAGCCGACGCGCATGGCGGATATCATTGAGCGCTGCGACCGTACTCAGAGTTGGGCGAGTAAATATCGCGCAAGCCTGATTCGCGAGCGCGTCATCGAGGCTGCCGGATACGGCCTCGTCCGGTTTACCGTGCCCATGCTGGGCGCGTACATTCGCGATCGAGTTTTATGGCATGAGTAGGGTGATAAAGGTGACGGAACAGAAGATGAGCCCGCAGGCTATCGAGGTACGCGGCGCGCGCGTCCATAACCTCAAGGACATCGATATCGACATTCCGCTGGGAAAACTCGTGGGCATTGCCGGCGTGTCGGGCTCGGGCAAGAGTTCGCTGGCGCTGGGGGTTCTTTATGCCGAGGGCTCGCGTCGCTATCTGGAGGCGCTCAGCACCTATACCCGCCGTCGTCTGACGCAGGCCGAGCACGCCCAGGTGGACGAGGTGCTGCACGTGCCGGCGGCGCTCGCATTGCATCAGCGCCCCAGCGTGCCGGGCGTGCGTTCCACCTTTGGCACTATGACCGAGCTCAACAATAGCCTGCGTCTACTCTTTAGCCGCTGCGCCCATCACGTGTGCCCGCATTGCGGGGCGCGTGTGGAGCCGAGCCTTAACGTGGCTGCGGGCCTGTCGCTCACGTGCCCTGCATGCGGTCGTGAGTTCTACGCGCCGAGCGCCGAGGACCTTGCGTTTAACAGCGGCGGTGCGTGTCCCACCTGCGGCGGCACCGGTGTCATGCGCGAGGTGGACGAGGCGAGCCTGGTGCCCGACG
Organism: Collinsella sp.; assembly: GCA_048326155.1. Taxonomy (GTDB): domain Bacteria; phylum Actinomycetota; class Coriobacteriia; order Coriobacteriales; family Coriobacteriaceae; genus Collinsella. The sequence goes on along the minus strand of DBFEQD010000015.1, from coordinate 106,348 downwards.
AGTCAAAGACTATCAACGAGGGCGCGGTGCTTCCCTGGGGTACGCTCATGTGGGATCTGATGAAGCAGGTGGCAGGTGAGATGGGCGTGCGCACCGACGTGCCGTTTAACCAGCTCACGCCTCAAGAGCGCGACATCGTGTTTCATGGTCCGGCGGTTAAGAAGCACATTCTCTACGTCCCCAAAAACGGTGAGGGCGCCACGCCACTCGACTTTACCTACTACAACGCCGTCTATACCGTCGAGAATGCGCTTGCCAAGGTTAAGGACGATAAGGGGCTTAAGCGTGTAGCTCGCTTTTTGTGCGAGAGGCCATGCCGTGACTGTGGTGGCACGCGTCTCTCCGAGGCTGCGCGCCAGCCCCAGGTGCGCGGTATCAATCTGGCGCAGGCGGCGGCCATGACGCTGGGCGAGGCGATTGAGTGGGCGCGCGGGGTGCCTGCATCTTTGCCGCCCGAGATGCGGCCCATGGCGACGGATATATGCGATTCGTTTTTGAGCGCGGCCCGTCGTCTGGTCGACCTGGGTCTCGATTACCTTTCACTCGATCGTGCCGGTGCCACGCTCTCCACGGGTGAGCGCCAGCGCGTGCAGCTTGCCCGCGTGGTGCGCAACCGATCGACGGGTGTGCTTTATGTACTGGACGAGCCCTCGATTGGCTTGCATCCTGCCAATGTCGACGGCCTGGTGGGCGTGATGCGCGATCTGGTGGATGACGGCAACACCGTGGTTGTTGTCGACCACGATACGCGCGTACTGGCGGAAGCCGACTATCTTGTCGAGATGGGCCCCGTTGCCGGAGCGGGCGGCGGTAACGTGATCGCTGCCGGTACGGTAGACGAGGTCGAGCAATCGCAGAGCAGTCGCATCGCGCCGTTTTTGCGCGCAGACCCCAAGCGCTTGCGCCCGCAGGTGACTGACGAGGAGATGTTCGACCAGGGCCACATCCGCATGGCAACCGATGCCATCCATACCGTAAAACCGCTCGAAGTCGATATCCCGCGCGGCCGCTTGGTCGCGGTGACGGGCGTTTCGGGTTCGGGTAAGACGACGTTGGTGCTCGAGACGCTCATTCCGGCACTCAAGGCGCAGGCAGCCGGCGAGCGCCTGCCGGGGCACGTGCGCTGGGTCGATGCCGAAGGCATTGCGCGTGCCAACCTGATTGACGCCACGCCCATCGGTGCCAACGTGCGCTCGACGGTGGCGACCTATGCCGACATCCATGATGAGCTGCGCCGCGCCTTCGCCCGTACGCCCGAGGCCAAGGCAGCCGGTTACAAGGCGGGCGCCTTTAGCTACAACACCGGCGCCTTGCGCTGCCCTACGTGCGATGGCACGGGCTCGATATCGCTCGACGTGCAGTTTTTGCCCGACGTCGAGATCGTCTGTCCGGCATGTCGCGGTTCTCGTTATGCAGACGCGGCTTCGCATATCCATCGCGAGGGCAAGGACGGGAGTCTGCTTACGCTGCCGCAGCTCATGGACATGAGTGTGGACGAGGCCATCGACGCCACACTGGGACTCAAGAAGGTTCAGACGCGCTTACAGACCTTGCACGACCTGGGCCTGGGCTATCTCACGCTCGGTGAGCCCACGCCGGCGCTCTCGGGTGGCGAGGCGCAGCGCCTTAAGCTCGCGAGCGAGATGGGACGTGTGCAGGACGATGCCGTATTCGTATTCGACGAGCCCACGATCGGCCTACATCCGCTCGATGTTCAGGTACTGTTGAACGTGTTTGACGGCCTCGTTGCCAAGGGCGCCACAGTTATCGTGATCGAGCATGACCTCGACCTTATCCGTAACGCCGATTACGTGATCGACATGGGCCCAGGCGGTGGCGACGCGGGCGGGCAAATCGTCTGCGCCGGTACGCCGGGTGACATCGCGGCCTGCCCCGCAAGCATCACCGGTCGCTATCTATAGACAATGAGGCAAAGGGACAGCCTCTTTGCCTCATTGATGCCTATTTCACGCATTGAGCCGCGAGATAGTCACGGAAGAATGGCAATTCAAATGCGACGAGCCCTCGTCCTCGTTCTCCGATGATGCCGGCATCTATCATGCGGCGTCGGTAGCGGGAGACCTGCTGCGGCGAACGCTTAAGGCGCTCGATAAGGTCGGCGGTGGTGGACTCTTCTTCGTCATCGAGCATGGCGATGAGGAATCGCTTGTCCTCTGCAGTGAGTTCCCGATAGGTTGCCGCGAGGATTCGGTCGTCCATCTCGTCGCGCGCGATTTTGATTCCCAGGTCAAAGTCGCGTGACGAGATTTCCTTTGAATCGCTTGTGAGATCCCAGGCACGGTAGCCTACGAGTTGCAATAGGAAGGGAAAACCAGAGATCGAGCGAACGGCTCTATCGATTCCCTCGGCATCTGCTAGGCGATCGTTTTCCTGGATTGTGCGAATCAAGGCCTCGCGTACGTCATAGTCGGCAATGCGACCCAGATGATATTGTTGGGCGCGGCGAAGGAACGAGACCGTCTTGTGGTTCAGTAGCGTCGATACGTTGTTGGGAAGTCCCGCCATGAGCAGGGCGACGCGTTTCCCATCGGTCACAAAGTGCTGATACGTCGCTGCGAGCTGAATCATCTCATCGAGTGTCGGGTCCACCTCGTCAACCGTGACGAGCAGACCGGTGCCCGCCTCGTTGAGCTGGTCGATGATGTCGCTCATGCGATAACGCCAAGTTGAGGCATCGTGAACGCGATTGACCTCGATGCTGCCGAGCGGTGCAATTCCGAGACCGGTGACTTCGAAGTTCTTAGACGGGTCGATAAGATGGCCGCCAGCACGTTTCGCCCCGAACTCGATTTCCTCAAGCATTCCCGGGAGCGCGGTCGTCTTTACGGCTATCCAGCCGTGGGATTCCGCCCTTGTCGCGAGCGACGACATGAGAGCGGTTTTACCGGTTCCACGCGCGCCTGAGAAGATCGAGGTCAATTCTGGGCGCCTGCGCTGGCTCAAGAAGGCACGGTCCAAATCCCGAATAATCTGTTGTCTGCCAGCGAGATGGGCAGGAACCTCACCAAAACTGGGGGTAAACGGGTTCTCGAGATATTTCACAAGGCTCTCCTTTCACACCGCCGTTTAACTTCATTTTACTTTAGTTAATTCTGATTAAAAGTGAGGGCTCTTTATCTAGAGCATCAATTAGGCGTGTGTGCCATCGGCGTGGCGCTTGAATGTGACAAAGGGACGGTCCCTTTGTCACATTCCCGGAAAGCCTGTTTGGCGCAGGGCTTCGTAGAGGACGATGGCGGCGCTGTTGGAGAGGTTGAGTGCGCTGATGCGGTAGTCGTCCGGGTTGACGAAGTTGCCGCAGATATCCTGTTGAAGGATGGTCTCGTGGCTGTCCTCGGTATGCCCGAGCGATTCCTCGTGAGCTTCCCAAGCCTCGGCGTTATCGAGTGAGTCGCAATCGCGCAGCATGGGGATGCGCTCGCAACGCTCGGGCGCCGCGGCAAGCAGTGGCTCGGGAATGCCCGAGCTCTCGCTGCCAAAGACCAAAAAGTCGCCGTCGCGGTAGGTGCTTTGCGCATAGGTACGGCGCGCCTTTTTGGTCAGCAGATGCAGGCGGGCATCGGCGGGGGAGAGACCGTTGCGCGCAAGAAAATCCTCCCAGCCGGCATAGGTCGTCACATCCAAGTTTTGCCAGTAGCCCAGGCCGGCGCGACGTACCGTTTTGTCGTCGAGCGAAAACCCCAGCGGCTCAACCAGATGCAGACGGGCGCCGGTGACCACGCAGGTGCGGCCGATATTGCCCGTATTGGCCGGAATCTCGGGCGCATACAGCACAATGTTGAACATGAATCTCCTTGGCTCAGAACGAAAAACCACCACGAAGGGGACAGGCACCTTCGTGGTGGTTTGGCGGTTACGTGGGCGGAAAATGCCCGCTTGGATAAACCTAGGCGCGGTGCCAGTCGGTCAGGCAGGCATCGAGGGAGGCGATGAGCGCATCCTTGTCCATGTGACGGCCGATGATGCACAGGCTCGTCATACGGTCGCCCGTCTCGTCGTCCCAAATCTGCATGATCTCGGGGTTCTCGTTGATGATCTTCTGCTTCTCGCCCTCGGGCGCCGAGTCGACAAACAGGCCGTTCTCCATCAGGCGCATCTGGTGGCCGGCCTGCTCAAACATGTAGCACATGTCCGGATCGCCGGTCTGCCACAGCGGACCCTTGACGCGGATGACCTCGTCGGGCCACTCCTGCTCAACAAAATCGGTGAACTTTTGCAGGTCAAACGGCTTGCGGCGCGAGTACACAAAGGTCTCGATGTCGTACTCGAGCACCTCGGGGTCGTCGTGCTCCTCGGGATGCTCCATGGCCTCGATCCAGGCGGCGGAGTTGTAGGCGCGCATAAAGTCGAAGCGGTCGGTGTCGAGCAGCTCCTCCATGGGGACCTCGCCGTTTTGAGCCTCGACAATTACGGCGTCCTTCTGCAGGCTGCGCACGATGGCCTTGAGCTCGGCGATCTGCTCGGGCGTCACGGTATCGGTCTTGTTGAGGATGAGCGTGGAGCAGAACTCGATCTGCTGGATGAGCAGGCTCTCGATGTCGTCCTCGTCGATATCCTCGGCCAGTAGGTCGCGACCGCCGTTGAACTCGTCGTACATGCGGGCGCAGTCGACCACGGCCACGATGTTGTCGAGCGCGAGCTTAGGCTCGCCGCCCACCTTGGCCTCGTCGCAGAAGCTCGAGATGGTGTAGGCGATGGGGATGGGCTCGCAAATGCCCGAGGCCTCGATGATGATGTAATCGAAGTTGCCCGAATCGGCGATGCCCTGCAGCTGGTTGGCCAGGTCATCCGAAAGCGTGCAGCAGATGCAGCCGTTGGTGAGCGGGATGAGGTCGTCGGTCTCGGAAAGGCCGCCGTCGGCGATAAGGCTGGCGTCCACATTGATCTCGCCGATATCGTTGACGATCACGGCGGCGCGGATACCGCCGTCGTTAGCGAGGATGTGGTTGAGCAGCGTGGTCTTGCCGGCACCGAGGTATCCGGTAAGCATGATGATCTTCACGGGTTTGTTGGGCATGTGCCCTCCTTTGTTAGACATGGCTTACAGTTGAATCTTATGCCAAACGCCTGCTCTTATACCCACGCGCCGGCAAATAACACAAGCTACTCCCAGGCTCCCCATACATCGGGGCAATAACCGACGGTGGCCTTTTTGCCGTTGCGCACGATGGGTTCGGCCAAGACCTGCTGGTTCTCGAGCAGCTTGTCGAAGCGCTGACTGGGGGTAAGGTGCTGGATGAGCGCGAGCGTTTCCTCGTCCTTGGCTTTGGGGTTGAGCAGCTTGTCGATGCCGCCGACCGCTTGCATCACGCTCGTGAGCTCGCCCTTGCTCATCTCCTTTTCCTTAAGGTCGATAAACTGCACCTTAATGCGGCGCTCCTTAAAATAACGCTGCGCCTTCTTGGTGTCGAAGGACTTCTTGGTGCCAAAAATCTGCACGTTCATGTATTTGTTCCGCCGTTCTACCTGATGAAGTTGGTCGTTGCGCGATCTGCCTCGGGTGCGTTGATGCCGGCGGCCTGTCCTGCCTCGATACAGCGCAGGAGCCAGGCCATGTTTTTGCCGATGTTTCGCATGGTGGCAAGGCCCTCGGCATCCCCATCGGCGTCGCCGGGCACGCGGCCAAACACGTTGTTCCAGTACGTGGAGGCGACCACGGGCATCTGGTTGATGGTGAAGTACTTGTTGAGTACATCGAAGGTGGTCGATGTACCGCCGCGACGGGCGACGGCGACGGCAGCGCCCGGCTTGTGTGCAAAGGCTTTGCCTCCGGCATAGAAGGCGCGATCGAGGGCCGAGAGGATGCGCCCGCTGGGGTGCGCATAGTAGACGGGCGAGCCGAAGACAAAGCCGTCTGCCTGCTCGGCGGCAGCGATGAGCTCGTTCACCACGTCATCGTCAAAGGTGCAGCGACCGCCAAGTTTGCCACACTGGCCGCAACCGATGCAATCGCGAATGGGCTTGGCGCCCAGCTGAAACACCTCGGTATCAATGCCTTCGGCATTGAGTTGCTCAGCGACCTCGGCGAGTGCGCGGGCGGTGTTGCCGTTTGCCTTGGGGCTGCCATTGACCAAAAGAACCTTCATCACAAACTCCCTCTGCTGTCGGTGACTTCTGCGGAGGATTATCGCACGAGAGGGTAGATGGCGTGGGGCGCGATGTGAAACGGCTTGTGTTTCACATCGCGCCCCACGACGCTAGTCCAACTTGGTGCCCGGTACTTGCGGTGCCTCTTTAAGCAACGCTTTGAGCTCGTTCAAAATGGAAACGGGCTGTCGATCGACAGCGTCCAGATGAAGCGTCGCCACACGAATGGGTGGCTGATATTCAAGCGAGCCGATGAGCACGGGGGAACCCAGGAACCGCTCGATTTCGTCTGCGATCGAGTCGGTCTCTTCGGGATCAAAGTCGTCGAAAAGCGCCACGAATGTCGGCCCCGTCGAGCGGAACAGGCGACCCTTGCCGCGCGAGCAATCCGTGAGGCAGGCGGCGCTTTCGGCGAGCACGCGGTCGCCTGCATCGAATCCAAAGCGGGCATTGACTTCGGCGATATCGTCGACCTTAATGGCAATAAAGCCTGCCTCGCGCGCCACGCGACGCATTTCGCCAATGGCGTTGACCAGGGCATGGACATCGCCCAGGCCCGTTACCGAGTCGGTCGTATCAGCTAGGCTTCGGTTGACGATAATGCCCACATACATGCTGGGCTCGGTATCGGTGCCGTCCGAGCGGTAGCCCGTGCAGTCGCAAAGCACGTATTTTCCGGGGGCATCCATCACGCGGTACTGCATGTAGTGGAAGTGCCATGTGCCGTTTATCACCATATCGAACTCGGCGCGTACGTTGTCGCGGTCCTCGGGATGAACGCGGGCAAGCCACATATCGACCGAGTTAAAAGGGTGCTGGGAAGGCAGGTCAAAATCGCGCACGGCGTTGACCGACCATTGCGATTCGCCCGTATCGAGATTGAGGATAAACGGATAGCGCGTCTCGGAGCTCATGGAGATCGCTTGGAACACCCGGTCGTTGCAGGGAAGCTGATCAACGATTGGGCGTTGCGGCGCGTCATCGTCTTTCGGTTGCTGCACACGATGCATAAGCTTATAGCGATACATCTTGCGATCGGCATCCATCGTCATCTGGCGACGCGTGTCGCCAGCAAGTGGATCGACGCGCGAGCAGCCAAAGCTAAAGCTGCCGATCATGGGCGCCTTGCCACCTGAGCTCGCCTCGATCAGCCTGGTACGCACCTGCTCCAAGCGCTGCTCGAGTTCAATCTCGTTTGCGGAGGGCGAGATGAGCACAAACTCGTCTCCACCGATACGGAACAGCATCTCATCGTGCTCCATGGTTTCGGAGAGCGTGCGGCAGATGCTCAGAATATAGCGATTGCCTTCGGCGTGGCCAAACCTATCATTGCAATGCTTGAGATGGTCGATGTCAATATAGGCGCAGGTGAAGGGGTCGCCTTTGCGCCAGAGTTGCTCGACGTGACGGTCGAATCCGTTGCGGTTGCCCAAGTTGGTGAGCGGATCGATATAGGCGTTGCGCTCAAGCAGCTGGCGCTCTTGTTGCAGGATGGCATGCGTCTTTTGCAGTTGCTCACCAACGGCGCGTAGCTCAGCAGGCAGCGCGGCAACATTGAGTTCAGCGGTCGAGACGCCGTTCGCAAGTTGCTGAAGATAGGCAATAATCGATTGCTCGCCCAGGCGATATGACTCGTTCATGATGGATAACCTCCTTGGGCGGAACAACGGTTTGTATCATATCCCCAATTCGGTTTGAATTGGGGATATAAGTTAGCTAATGGAGACAAATGCCCCCTTCGACGGTGGCGTTTTGCGCGCGAGCGTATCAGTTGTTATTGCCACCATCGAGCAATGCCTCAAAATCCTTCGCCGGCATGGGGCGGTAGTAGAGGAAGCCCTGAGCGTAGCGGGCGCCCATTTGTCGTAGCATGTTCGCCTGCTCATTTGTCTCGACGCCTTCGACCACGACGGGTAGATGGAGCGACTGCGCCATTTCGAGCATCGATGAAATGATTTGCGTGCTGCGGCCTTGATCGCGGTCGGTGGGCACAAAGGTGCGGTCGAGCTTGATGACGTCGACGTTGACGTTCTTGAGCATCGCGAGCGTGGACTGACCGGTGCCAAAATCGTCCATATAGGTCGAGAAGCCGCGGGTGTGCAGATCTGCGGTCAGCTTATCCACGGCCTCGGATTCTCCCGTATAAGCCGTCTCGGTGATCTCGATACGCATGAGCTCGGGCGGTAGGTTGTATTGGGCGGCGAGCGCCCCCATATGTTCGGCAACGTCGCAGGCAAGGATATCCACGCGCGACACATTAAGCGAGACCGGAACCACGCGAAGACGGCGATCGAGACGCTCGCGAAGCCATATGGCGACACCCTGCCAAATGTACTTGTCGAGCGTCACTACAAAGCCGCTATCCTCGAGTGCGGGGATAAACGTTGCGGGCGAAATGAGAGAGCCGTCCTTGTCAATCCAGCGGGTGAGCGCTTCGGCACCAATAATCTCGCCGGTTTCCATATCGACCTGGGGTTGCAAGTGGTAGGTAATGCGACCGTCCGAGAGCGCGTACTGGAATTCGGTCAGCGTGCGGTGGAACACGACTTCGCGCTCGTACTCCGCGGGGCAGAAAATGGCAATGCGCTCCTTGAAGTCGTTTTTTGCGCGCCGATTGGTAAACATGGCCTTCGCCTGCGCATCGATGGTGATTTCCTCACTGGAGTCGATGGGGTAAACGCCCATGGACGGCCAAAAACCTACGCCGTCATCATGCCTAGCTACTGCCTCGCGAACGCGGTTGTAGATTTGATGGACGGTGATGTGCTTAAAGGGGATGAGTACGCAAAAGTCATCTTGGCCCCAGTATCCTGCGACGCCCATATCGGCATTCTCGATGTCCTTGAGGACCGTGCCCACATCGGCGAGCACGCGGTCGCCCTCGGCCTGGCCGTGCCATTCATTAAACAGGCGCATGTGGCCCATGTCGACCGTGGCGATGCACCAGGCGCCGTTGCGCCTTGCCTCGAGAAATGCGTTGGCACGCCGCATAAACTCGCTGGGTCGATAGAGGCCCGTGAGTGAGTCGATACGTTCGGCGATGGCGCTTTTGCGCTCCGCCTCGGGTATGGGGAGGCTGTCGTTGGGAACAAGCCCGCCGGCCGTGCGAAGGCGACGGTCGAGTTCGCCTAAAACGGCGGTCGCCTGATGGGTTAAGTACTCGTAAAAGGCCGGGACGACAAGACAGACGGGAGTAATGGTGTCGCCTGCGATTTGCACAGGAGCGAAAACGGCCTCTTTAAGATGGCGGGTTAGTTGCTCGAATGCCTCGTGGTCCAAATCGTTGCTGAGCACGACGAACTGGACGCTTCGTGAACGGTAAACCCTGCTTCTGCCTCGGGTGATCGACAGCATGCGGCCCGCGTATTCGGCAAGCATGTTGTCGACAGCCTCGGCCCCGTAGAGTTCGTTGAGCTTTGTCGTGCCACGAACGCGCACCGCTATAAGCCCCGTCTCGCAACGGTCGCGGCGGCAGGCATCGATGGCGTTGACCAGCATACGCTGCGTTCCGAGGCCTATGGCGGCGTCGACGGTTTCGGCAAGTGCGTGGTTGACGATCTCGCCGACATAGAGCGAGGGGACATTTCCGTCGCCGTCGATACGAAACCCTCGAGCACGGCAGAGGACGTAGTCGCCGGCGGCATTGCGTACGCGGTACTGCATAACTCGACGGTGTTTAGCGCCGTTATAGACTTGGTCGATGTCGTCGGTAAAAGCCTCAAGGTCATCGGGATGGACGCGCGTTTTCCAGTAATCGCTGCAGTTGTCTATATGCTCCGAAGGAAGACCGAGATCGCGCAAGGCACCTTGTGACCAAAGGGTGCGATGTTTGTCCAAGTTCTCGATAAAGAAATAGCGGCCCTCGTTGAGCATCGAAAAGGCGTCGAAAATACGATCGCTTATTTCGAAGTCATCGGCGTGGACTTGCGTGATATTGCGTCGATCGAGGTGCACGGCATGACGTAGCTTGTAGTCGTACATACGATGGTCGGCATCGAGCGTCATGCGATTGGGGGCTTCGCCCAGGGCGGGGTCGGCATGTGACACTCCGTAGCTAAACGAGTGGGGCATCTCGGAATCGTTGTTTTTGAGCAGGATCGTTCGGCAGTGTTCCAGACGTTCGGCGAGGTCGTCCTCGGTCGCAATCGTAGATAGGATGGCAAACTCGTCGCCTCCCAGACGAAATGCCGCCTCGTCTACCTTCATATACAGCTTGAGATAAAGGCTTACCTGCAAGATATAGCGGTTGCCCTCGTCGTGGCCAAAGACGTCGTTGCAGTGCTTGAGATTGTCGATATCGATGAACGCCATGGTAACGGGGGTGTCCTGCTCCCAGAGCTCCTCGAGGGAGCGGGCAAAGCCGCCGCGGTTGCCAAGTCCGGTAAGCTGGTCGGTAAAGGCGGTCCTAATCAGATCATCCTGACGCTCGAGAAGGTCGCGAACGGTCTTTTCGAGCGTTTCGGTGTAATTGCTGACAGTATCCATGTCGTAAGCGGCTTTCTGAGGTCGGGCGAATTGCGTCGGGCGAGCTCGTTGTGCACACGCGTTGTTGTTCGGCGCTTTGCGTGTATCCAAGCCCCCGCCTCGCTGCGTTGTTGGGTTAATTTACCGGCTAATGTTCGCTGTTGATAACTGCTGAGTAGTATAAACAACAGTGCAGAATTATATATGGGTGCACATGCTGTGGGCGGCTATTATTCGACAAATGGTAGCGCGACGATGCGATGTCCGATAAAAATGCGACTGAGACGATATATGTTGACGGGTATACTTGTCCCGGTTTTAAACGCAGGAACGGAGATGGTCGCATGGCACAGCCAAATATGACGCGCACGGTGGGGCTGGCGCTCGAGGGAGGCGGCTACCGCGGTATGTATACGGCGGGCGTGCTCGACGTTTGGATGGAGCACGGTTTGACCTGCGACCATATGGTGGGTGTCTCGGCGGGCGCGGCGTTTGGCTACAACTTTAAATCGCGCCAGATCGGCCGTGCCATTCGCTATAACAAGGCCTATTGTGCCGATAAGCGCTATGCGGGTGTAGCAAGCTGGCTGCGGACCGGCGATATGTTCAATGCCGATTTTGCCTATCACGAGGTGCCTATCGAGCGCGATCCCATTGACTTGGAGGCGTATCGCGCCTGTCCCATGCGGTTTACGTGCGTGTGTACTGATATCGAGACGGGCAAGGCCGTCTACCACGACCTGCCCTATGGCGACGAGAGGGATATCGAGTGGATCCGGGCATCGTCGGCGATTCCTGTGGCGACGCGTCCCGTTGCTATTGACGGGCATAAGTATCTGGATGGTGGCGTGGCCGATTCCATTCCCAGCGCTTGGTTGTTTTCACAGGGGTATGACCGCAATATCGTGGTACTCACGCAGCCGGCGGGCTTTGTGAAGCAGCCCAACAGCGTGATGCCCATGCTGCGTCGCGTGTTCCGTCACTACCCGGAGTTTGTCGCAGCGCTTGAGCACCGGCATGAGGTTTACAATACCACGCTCGATGACCTGGCACGTCGTGAGGCCGCCGGCGATATCTTTGTGGTGCGTCCGAGCGAATCGGTGAAGGTGCCGTCGCTATGCCGCGAACCGGATGAGCTCGAGCGCATCTACCAGGTCGGTCGCCGCGATGCGGAGGCGACTTTGCCGGCGTTGGAAGCATATCTGGCGGGGTAAGGGTCGCATGCGGAAAGTGCATCCCGGAATGGAGGTCCAAACTGGGATGCGCTTTCCGCTATTGAAGATATGAGGCTGCGGAGCAGCTGCTCGGCCTAGGCTTATGCCTGCTGCCAGGTGTCGACAAGCTCCTTGGCGGCAGCGTGGGGGTCGTCGGCACTGCAGACGGCGCTTACCACAAAGAAGCCATCGACGCCGGTGGCCTTGAGCTGCGGCAGGTCGGCCGTCTTGACGCCGCCGCCCACTACGATGGGCACGGGGCTTGCCGCGTGGAGTGCGGCCAGATCCTCAAAGCTCTTGGTGATGATGGAGCCATCGGCTGCGCGTCCGCAGTCGCGCTTGGTCTCGGTCTCGTGGAGCGGGCCGATGCCCAGGTAGTCGACCAGGCTCATGTCGGCGGTCTTGACGTACTCGAGCATCTCCTCGCAACGGGCCGAAAGGCCCACGATGGCATCGGGGCCCAAAAGTTTGCGGCAGACCTCGACGGGAATATCGCTCTGGCCTACATGCACGCCATCGACAGCAATACCCTGCTCGCGCGCGGCGAGTACGCAGTCCAGGCGGTCGTCGATTAACAGGGCGACCTGACCGGTCTTGCCAGCCTGTGCGATTGCCTGCGCGGCGTCGCCGGTCAGTGCGATGATCTCGCGGGCGCTTGCCACCTTGGAGCGCACCTGGATGCAGGTAAAGCCTGCGTCGAGCGCCTGGGCCACCACATCGCCCACGGGGCGTCCCAGCGTGTTTTCGGGGCCGAGTACTAGATAGGCCGAGATATCAAGGTTGTCGCGGATGCTCATCGTGCTTCCTCCTGCTTCTTGATCTGTGCTTCCATGCGCTCGAGCTTGCCGGTCATGGTGTCGGTAAATCCGGGACGAATATCGGCTTTGAGCACGACTTCGGTGCGGATGCCCTTGTTTGCCAGAACAAAGGTCGCGTCGCGCACGACCTGCATGACCTCGTCCCAGTCGCCTTCGATCTCGGTAAACATCGAGGTGGTGCGGTTGGGAAGGCCGCTCTCGCGTATGACGCGCACGACCTCGGCGACCTCGGCGGAGAGCTCATCGCCGGTGCCGCACGGGGCGATGGCCACGGCGACGAGCGTGTTCATGCCGGCATTGGTTGTGGGCTCGGACATGGCCTATGCCTCCTCGAGCTCGAGTTGGTTATCGGCAATGTCCTGGGCGGTTGCGCGGTAGAGCTCGTCGATAAAGGCGACCTTAAAGCTTGCCGGGGCATCGGCGACGGCGGCGGCACGCGTGCCGGCCACGTTGTAGACGGCGGTGCCGCAGACGGCTGCCGTAAACGGGTCGGTGGCACAGGCGTACACGGCCAGCACGCCGCCCTGCGAGCAGCCGCAGCCGGTGATCTTGGACATGAGCGGGCTGCCGCCGTGGGACTTGGCCACGGTCGTGCCGTCGGTGATCAGGTCGACTTCGCCCGAGACGACCACGGCGCCGCCGGTGTAGCGGGCGAGCGCCACGGCGGCGGCGCGGGCGGCGTCGACCGTGTCGGTGGTATCGACACCGCGCACGCGGCTCATATCAGCCGCCTCGCCCTCAAGACCCCACAGGCCGGCGAGTGCGATGATCTCGGAGGCGTTGCCGCGTACGATGGCGGGCTTGTACTGCTTGAGCTCGTTTACCAGCTGGGTGCGCAGGCTACCGATACCCAGGCCCACCGGATCGAGCACCCAGGGCTTGCCGGCGTCGTGTGCCGCCTTGGCCGCGCGGGGAATCGTCTGCTCGTAGATGGGGAAGAGCGTGCCCATGTTGAGATAGATGGCGCCGCCGCCGGCAACGAGTGCCTCGCCCTCGTCGGGAAGATAGACCATGGCGGCCGAACCGCCCACGGCGAGCTGCGCGTTGGCGACAAAGTCGATCGTCACCGTGTTGGTGATGGAGCCGGCCATCGGATTGGTGGCGCGAATCTCCTCCACGGCCTTGACCATATGCTGCTTAAACTGTTCCGAATCAATCACTGCACATGCCTCCTTGGCATAGAAAAGGGGCGCTGTGCATAGACAGCGCCCCTGTAAAGGCGGCATGCTCCCTACGCCAGCATTAACCGACAGGTTCAAAGGATTGGGCCCTATGCCCTCTCAGCCTTGTGGTTTGCACCGCCGGCACTCCCGCATCGAATCTGTTGTTCCCTATACTAACGCACCTGCCAAAAAGGGACAGGTTTATTTTGGCAGGTCGTTACAATAGGTAGGACCGATACGAATGGGGACCTCATGATCAAACTTGTGCTGACCGATATGGACGATACGCTGATTCCAGCCGGGCATGACGGCGCCAGCGACTACGCCATCGAGGGTATTCATGCCATGCAAGCGGCGGGTCTGCACTTTGGTCCGGTTTCGGGTCGTCAGCCGTCCGCGATGGGCTGGATGTTCAAAAATCGTTCCGAGTGTTTTTCGACTGGCGCGTTCTGTAACGGCCAGGTGATGTTTGTCGGCGGCGAAGTAGTCGCCTCGCACGCGATCGACAACGATGCTCTGATGCGTTTGGCCGACTATCTGGAGCAAGAGACCGACGATACATTTTTAAAAGTCTATAGCCTGGGCGATGACTTTTGGGGCAACGATGCCTATTGCGTGACGAGTGATCCCGAGCGCGTTCGTCGCGCCATGGAGTCGGGCGGCAACGCATGGCTCAAAGGCGAAGAGGCCCCGTGCCGTCCTGTCGTCGACGACGCGCCGGTGTTCAAGGCGAATATCTGGAGTGCCCGTTCGCGTGAGGAGCTCGCGGAGCTACGCGAGCGCGTTGCCGTTGAGGTGCCGGAACTCTCGCTTGTGTTTCCCAACAACCGAGTGCGCCTGTTTGACATCCTTCCAGCAGGTTGGGACAAGGGTTGCGCTGCGCTGGAGTTGGCGCGCGCTTTGGACCTGACGCCCGATGAGGTGGCCGTATTTGGCGATTCCGATAACGATCTGCCCATGATCGGTGCCGTTCCCAACTCCGTTGCAGTCGCCAATGCCAACGAGGCTGTCACGGCTGCCGCGCGCTGGCATATCGGCGCTGCGGCAGACGATGCGGTCGCCGGGGCTCTGCATCAGATTGCCGCCTGCGCTGCGACGGGGGAAATGCCGCCGTTTATGCGTCAGATGGATGTGACAGGTTTCGACGTCACGAACGTCTAGGGAGAAAGCTATGAAGCTTCAGCAGCTCAGATATGTCGTCAAAGTTGCCGAATGCGGCAGCATTACCGAGGCCTCGCGCCGGCTCTTTGTGTCGCAGCCTTCGATTACCGCATCGATCCGCGATCTCGAAAACGAGATGGGTGTGCATATCTTTGAGCGCACCAACAAGGGTGTCATTGTGTCCGAGGAGGGCGAGACCTTCTTGGGCTATGCGCGCCAGGTACTCGACCAGGCCGACCTGCTCGAGGGCAAGTACAAGGGCGCATCCGAGCAGGTGCCGCACTTTAGTGTGAGCTGCCAGCATTATTCCTTTGCCGTCAACGCGTTTGTCGACGTGATCCGCGAGTTCGATGCCGCGCGTTACGACTTCACCCTGCGCGAGGAGCAGACTCACGAGATTATCGAGGATGTCGCGCATATGAAAAGCGAACTGGGCATCCTGTACTTATCCGAGCATAACCGCGAGGTCATCGAGCGCATGCTGGTGGCCAACGAGCTCGTGTTCGAAGGACTCTTCTGCGCCACGCCGCATGTCTTCGTCTGCGCCGACCATCCGCTGGCGGACCGCTCCAGCGTGACGCTCGAGGATCTGGAAGACTACCCGTTCCTGTCCTACGAGCAGGGCAGCTACAACTCGTTTTACTATTCCGAGGAGCTGACCTCGACGTTCGAGCGTCGCAAAAATATCCGCGTGCGCGACCGTGCGACGTTGTTCAATTTGGCCATGGGCCTCAACGGCTACACGGTATGCTCGGGCGTGATCAGCCACGAGCTCAACGGCCCCGGCATTATCTCGATTCCGCTCGACGTGGACGAGTACATGGAGATTGGCATCATCACGCGCAAGAACACGACGCTTACGCGCTACGGTCGGGCCTATATCGACGCGATTCGTCAGCATATCTAGGCTGCTGTGCTCCGCACGGTTCAAGTCTCTTTATGACAGTCCAGACTGATATAGGAAACATCTATATCAAACTGTTATAAACGTATATTTTACGATGGTCATATGAGCGCTCATACTCTGTCCCAGTAAAGCAACCAATGCAAAGGGAGATATCTATGAGCACTTCGATTCAACCGAACGCGCCGTTTCGCGCCGATATCGTCGGCAGCTTTCTTCGTCCGCAGGCTGTAAAGGACGCCCGTGCCGCCTATGTCGCGGGTAAACTCGACGCTTCCGGCCTTAAGGCCGTCGAGGACGATGCCATTCGCGATTTGGTGGCCAAGCAGAAGGCCGCCGGCCTGCAGGTGATCACCGATGGCGAGTTCCGCCGCAGCTACTGGCACCTCGATTTTATGTGGGGCCTTAACGGCATTGAGCGCCGCACCTCACGCACGGGTTATATGTTCCATGACGAGGAGACGACGGCCGACACCGCCGTGGTTACCGGTCCCATTAGCGGCGAGAACCACCCGTTCGTCGAGCATTTTAAGTTCGTCA
Organism: Collinsella sp.; assembly: GCA_048326155.1. Classification (GTDB taxonomy): domain Bacteria; phylum Actinomycetota; class Coriobacteriia; order Coriobacteriales; family Coriobacteriaceae; genus Collinsella. Next base: position 89,976 of record DBFEQD010000015.1, on the reverse strand, counting down.
AGGCGCTTGAGGAGGAGGGCCAGGTCGCACGCCAGACCATTCCGGCGCCGATCCAGACGTTCTCTGAGGTCACGCTCGATCGCTGCGATGGCCAGCAGGAGAGCCTGCGCGCTGTCTATAAGACCGATGAGGAACTTGCCGACGCCATTGCAGCCGCTTATCGCACGGTGATCGCCGACCTGTACGCAGCAGGCTGCCGCAACATCCAGTTTGATGACTGCACCTGGGGCATCTACTGCGATACCGATTTTGTCGCCAAAACCGGCATGAGCCCGGTCGACCTGCAAAAGGTAAGCGAGCTGGGCGTGGCGCTCAACAACGCCGCCATCGAGGGCAAGCCCGACGATTTGGTCATCAACACGCACGTGTGCCGCGGCAACTACCACTCCACCTACGCTTTTGAAGGCGGCTACGACCCTATCGCTCCGTATCTGTTCGCACATGAGAATGTCGATGCGTTCTATCTAGAGTTCGACACGCCGCGCGCCGGCGGCTTTGAGCCGCTCAAGTACGTCGCTCCCGGCAAGAAGGTCGTGCTGGGCTTGGTAACCACCAAGGCGGCAGAGCTCGAGAACGAGGATGTTATCGTCGAGCGCATCCGCGAAGCCGCTAAGTACGTGCCGCTCGAGAATCTGTACCTGTCGCCCCAGTGCGGCTTTGCCAGCTGCGAGATTGGCAACAAGCTGACCGAGGACGAGCAATGGGCGAAGATCGCGCTGGTCAAGCGCATTGCCGAGCGCGTTTGGAAGTAACGCTACCGTTTGCAGGTGGCGGCGCGTGCGAGGCATTGCGTATCGCGTACAATGGTTCGGATCGTATCGTTCGGGCAGGTTATCCGATATGCCTGATCGCCCTTCCATCATGAAAGGACATCCATGCCCCAGTTCTCGACGCCCACCGTATCTGAACTCGAGGAGACTGTCGCATAGTAGCTGCGTTCAGCCAAATTAAAAATGGCGTCCATGCGTGTGTACGCGTGGACGCCATTTTTAATGCGTCAGTATCCAGTGGATGCCGCGCGCCATGCGCAGGTCAGTTTGGGCAAAATGATTGCCGGGGTTGAGCTCCAGCGTTGTTGGGATGTCGCGCTCGATAAACAGCTTTTCCATCGCGCGCGTATCGTCGAGTACGTGCCGCATCATGCGGTTGGGCGTCTTGGTTTCCTTTTTACCGAGCGACAGATAGGCGGCGTCGGGCGTAGCCGTCATCGTGCGCTCGCGCGCGTAGTCGATAAAGCCGGGGAACCACAGCGACCCCGATGCACTCGCCACGCGCTCAAAGACATCTGTTTGCCAAAGTGCCCACAGTGCAAAAAGACCCGCCAACGAGTAGCCGGCAACGCTGCGCCAGGCGGGCGGTTGCGGGAGCGATGATTCGGCCTGGGGGATTATCTGCTTCAACAACTCGTCAAGAAAACCAGCAGCCTGTCCGCCAAAGGGCTCGGCATCTCGTATAGTTCCGTCGCATTCCCAGGGGCTCAGCTCGCGATTCCAATCGAGCCCTCCAATGGCGACAAGGGTGAACGGCGGGCAGTCGAGCTCTCGGCAGCGCTCGTAGACTTCACTACCGTTGCCCATAACCACGGGGAGATAGATGACGGGCGCGCCTTCCGCACACTCTGAATAAACGGTTATCTGCTTATGATGCGCTTCCAAGGCAGGCTTCTCTCAGTGTTGTGATATTGACAGCCTCAATTGTCGCACGCTGACACGGGGGCAGACGCTAAAAGAAAGGCGCGGAGCCGCTCGATGCGATTCCGCGCCTTGTTGTTTTGCTTTAGCAGACTATGCCGTTACGCCACGAAGAAGTAGACGAGGAAGGCGAGGGCTGCGATCCACATGAGCGGCTTGATCTTGGAGGCCTCGCCCTTAAAGAGCGCGACGACCACGTAGGCGATAAAGCCCAGGCCAATGCCGGCAGAGATGGAGTAGGTGAAGGGCACGCCGGCGACAATCATGAACGCCGGGAAACCCTGCGACACGTCGGACCAGTCGATCTCGGAGGCCTCGCTCATCATGAGGTAGCCGACGTAGACCAGAGCACCGCAGGTGGCGGCGCTGGAAACGATGGTGACGATGGGGGAGAAGAACGCGGCGAGAATGAACAGCACGCCGGTGGTGACGGAGGTGAGGCCCGTGCGGCCACCGTCGGCGGCGCCAGAGGTGGACTCGACGAAGGTGGTGATGGAGGAGACGCCCATGAAACCGCCCACAGCGGCGGCGGCGGAGTCGACGATCAGAATCTCCTTGATATTCTCGACGTTGCCGTCGTCGGTGAGGAACTCGCCCTGCTTGGCCACGGCCATCGCGGTGCCCATGGTGTCGAAGAAGTCACTCATGAGCAGCGAGAACGAGATGACGAGGAGCGCGGGGTCGGTAAGGACCTTGACGATGGCGGGCACGCCGCCGGCGTCGGCGATGGGGCCACCGATGCTCGAGAAGTCGAGCGGGGCGATGATACCGGTCGGAGCCTGGGTCACACCTAGGGGGATACCGGCGATGACGGCGACGACGATGCCGATGAGCAGCGAGCCGGGGACGTTGCGGCAGGCGAGAGCGACCGTCACCAGGATGGAGATGATGCCGACGATGAAGGTGGGGGAGGTGATGTCGCCCAGACCGACGAGTGTACCGGCGCCAGCGGTGATAATGCCGGCATCGCACAGGCCAATCATGGCGATGAACAGGCCCAGACCCACCGAGATGGCGTGACGCAGGACAACCGGGATGGCGTCCATGATGGCCTCGCGCAGGCCACAAAGCACGAGCAGCAAGATGACGACGCCCTCAAGGAAGATGACGCTCATGGCCACGTGCCAGTCACCGCCGCAGACGGTGGTGGTGATTCCAGCGATCATCGCGTTGACGCCTAAGCCCGACGCGCAGGCGAGCGGGCGGTTGGCGAAGATGCCCATGCAGATGGTCATGATGCCGGCGCCCAGGCAGGTGGCGCAGGCGAGCGCTCCCGCATCGATGCCAGCGCCCGAGAGCACCGCGGGGTTGACGGCGATGATGTAGGCCATCGCCAGGAATGTTGTCAGTCCAGCGCGAAGTTCGGTCCCGATTGTGGACTTGCGCTCACTGACGTGAAAAAGTTCGTCCATGCATACCCTTTCCTTGTTCGGCCCCGAGTTTAGGCCGATTGACACGAACGCTCCCACTATAGCCCCTTTACGACGCTGTTGTTCCTCGCATGTTGATGTTCGGCGCTTTGTAGCAGACGGACGGTATTTTTCGCATGAAAATGTGTGGGTACCGTATACTTAAGCGGTTACAACGACCCCTATGGAGGAACGTATGATTAAAGAGCTTTGCCACGACGAGGCTATCCTGTCCCAGCGTTGCGAGGTTGCGACCGTCGAGGACGAGTCGGTTGCTCAGGATCTGATCGATACCATCAAGTCGCTCGACGATGCCGGCTGCCTTGCCGCTAACCAGATTGGCGTTACCAAGAAGGTTTGCGTCTACCTGGACGATGCCGGCGAGCCCCACGTGCTCTACAACCCCCGTCTGGTGTTTGGCCTGGGCGCCAGCAAGATGGAGGAGAGCTGCCTGACGCACGAGGGGGTCACCAAGTCCACGCGCTATATCAAGTGCAAGGTTGCCTTTGATCAGATTGTCGACGGCAAGATGAAGGAGTGCCGCCGCGACTACGCGGGCTTTGAGGCGCAGATGATCCAGCATATGATCGATCACTGTCTTGGAAAGTTGGTCTAAGGGGACCAAAGCACCGCACCTTGCCGCTCAATCGTCGCTCGCGTACCTTAAGCACGCTTCGCTCCTCTTTCGTGGCAATCTGCGGCACTTTGACCCCTTAGACGACCTGCGGGGTTAACTTGGTTGAGTTTATCCTGCTTGAATAGCCCGGGCATGACATTGTTGTCATGTCCGGGCTTTTGTGTTTAGCGCCTTTTTGTTTGGAGACAATGAAATTAGCAAGAACGTAAAGCTAGGAGGCGCTATGTGTACGAGTATTCGATTTACCGATAATTCTGGCCACATGTATCTGGGCCGCAATCTCGACTGGAGCTTTGACTACGGCCAACAGGTTCGCGTGATGCCGCGCGGGTTTCACATTCCGTATTCGTTTATCGACGACGCGACAGCGGCGCACGCGGTGATCGGTATGTGCATCGATTACAAGAACTACCCTATGTTCTTCGATTGCGGCAACGATGCGGGCCTCGCCGTGGCGGGTCTCAATTTCCCGGGTTATGCCGAGTATGCCGAGGACCCTGTCGACGGCAAGACCAATATCGCGGCCTATGAGTTCCCCCTGTGGGTGGCAGCGACGTTCTCGACGGTTGATGAGGTCGAGGCCGCGCTGCGCGACACGGTGATTGTCGCCAAATCTGCCGGAGAGGGGCTGGGCGTGTCGCTGCTCCATTGGATTATCGGCGACAGCCAGCGCAGCATCGTGGTCGAGATGATGGCTGACGGCCTGCATGTATACGACGATCCGGTCGACACCCTTGCCAACCAGCCGACCTTCCCGTGGCACATGGAAAACCTGCGCACCTATATCACCGCCACAAGCGATTTTCCGCAGACAGCGACATGGCGTGGCGCCGAGCTTAAGCCCTATGGAGCCGGTGCCGGCATGCGCGGCATTCCGGGCGATTGCTATTCGCCGAGCCGTTTTGTAAAGGCGGCGTACCTCAATGCCAATTACCCGCAAAAGGAGAGCGAGACCGAAAACGTCGTTCGCATGTTCCGCTCGCTCGAGGGCGTGGTGATGATCGAGGGAGCGTCCAGGATGGGCGATGGCAAGTTCGAGAAGACTATCTACACCGGATGCTTTAGCGCGCGCACGGGCAATTATTACTACGCGATGTATGGGGATCCGTCGATTCGCTACGTGAGCCTGATGGATGCCGAGGGCGCGAGCCCCGATAGGCTCGTGGTTCCCGAGCCGCGTCGTTCGTAGCTCACCGGTCCGTTGCGACATAAAACGGCTCCGCACCTTTTATGAGATGCGGAGCCGTTGTCGTCAATGGCTGGTGGCGTGTTAGAAGTTGGCGTCGTTGAGCTGGGTGCTCTCGAGTCCGTCGAGTTGCTGTTGCTCGGGCGTATCGGCGACGCTCTCGAGCAGCTCGGTGGGATCGACGTTCATGCTCTTGCCGGCCTCGTTGCCGTTGACCAAGTCGTCCGAGAAGATGTCGACTTCCATTTCCTCGGCCTCTTCGATCTGAACCTCGAGCGGCACCTGGGTGCGCACGAGCTTAACGGCCGGGCGCATGCGGGCAAACAGCGGCACGTACTCGATGATGATGGCCGAGTTCTCAAGACCATACCAGCGTGCCGGGCTTCCGCAGGCGCGGCGGACGGCGTACTTGATGGCCATCACGCGGTGGTCATTGCGGTTGATGTCCGTTTCGGGGGCAAGCATCTTGCGCAGCATGCAAAAGCGGAAGTCACCCACGTTGCCGCGTGTCTCGTAGATGGAGTAGGTGTGATGTTGCGGCGGCAGCTCGCCCGATGCCATCAAGTCGCCGACGATCTGACGCAGATAGGCGTTGACGCGCTGGTTGACCTTAAAGCCCAGGTCCAGGCGAACGCGGAAGAGGAAGTCTGTGCCAAAGGTCTCGACGGAATACTCGTGCGTATAGGGTTCGTCGGTAACGTGCACGTTGATGAACCAATATGCCTTGGCGCGCTTGGGGTGCTTGTCCAGGATGGAATAGAGCACGTCGCGGTCGAGCGTGAGCGGGTCGGGGCTGTTGGTGAGAAATACCAGATTGTCGGCGAGCACGGGATAGGTCTCGTCGTTGCGCAGGCGGTTGAGCTGATCGATGTACTTGGAGACGGGCAACAGAATCGTCTGCGTGCGCTCGATGGCGGTGCCACGGCGCCACACGTACATAAGGCCAAACAGCAGTGCGGCCAGGAAGATCATCACATAACCGCCGTCAAAGAACATGGTGAGGCACGAGGCAAAGAAACACAGCTCAATGGCACCGAAGAGCAGGGCGAAGACGCAGGCGCCCAGCTTGTGCTTGAGAATGCCAGCGATATAGCTCGTCAAAAGCGTCGTGGTCATGAGCATGGTCACGGTAATGGCGAGGCCGTAGGCGCTCTCCATGCGCTCGGAGTTTTGGAACAGCAGCACGATGAAGATGCAGCCGACCCACATGATGTTGTTGACGAGCGGAATATAGAGCTGCCCCTTGGTGTCGCTGGGGTAGTGGATGCGCAGATGCGGCATAAGGTTGAGACGCGTTGCCTCGGATACCAGCGAGAACGAGCCGGTGATGAGCGCCTGCGAGGCAATGATGGCCGCCACGGCCGAAAGCACGATGGCAAAGGGGCGCAGGGGCTCGGGAAGCATCATATAGAACGGGTTGACGATATCCATCGCGAGCATCTGGGGATTGGAATTGTTGGCGAGCAGCCAAGCGCCCTGACCCAGATAGTTAAGGATGAGGGCCGCCTTTACGAACGGCCAGGATGCGTAAATGTTAGCCTTGCCCACGTGACCCATGTCCGAATAGAGCGCCTCGGCGCCGGTCGTCGACAGGAAGACGAAGCCGAGCACCATGATGCCCGAGTGGTTGATGGGCGAGAACAGGAACATGATGCCGCGGATGGGGTTGAGCGCGCGCAGGATGGACAGGTTGCCGAGCATGTTGAACAGGCCGGCGCCAGCCAAGAACAGGAACCACAGCGTCATAAGCGGGCCGAACAGCTTGCCGATTGACGAGGTGCCGGCGCGCTGCATAGCAAACAGGCCGCAGATAATGATGATGGTGATGATGATGACGTTGGTCTGGCCGTCACCCAAAAGCGCATGGCCCCACTCGATAGTGCGCAAGCCCTCGATGGCCGTGGTAACCGTGACGGCGGGGGTGAGGATGCCGTCGGCGAGCAGCGCCGCGCCGCCGATCATGGCGGGGAGAATCAGCCATGGCGCCACCTTGCGCACGAGACTGAACAGGGCGAAGATGCCGCCTTCGTTGTGGTTGTCGGCCTTCATGGCGATTACCACGTACTTGACCGTGGTCACGAGCGTCATGGTCCAGATGACGAGCGAAAGCGCGCCCAGGATCATGTCCTCGCTGACGGTACCGATGCCGCCGTTGTTGGCGACGATTGATTTCATGGTGTACATGGGGCTCGTGCCGATGTCGCCATAGACGACGCCGAGCGTTACGAGCAGCATGCCAGCGGAGAGGGGGATGGCTCCGTGCCCGCCTTGCCCGCGCTGGTCTTGGAGGTTTGCCTCCAGTTTGTTGTGTGCCACGAGGACTCCCTTAGACATCCGGTTATCTGTCTAGGACAAAAAACTTTATGCCGTCTTTATACATACAAGAGCAGTTTGGCACATCGGGTTATTTTAGACAATAATCCTCAGCTGGGGATTATTTATCTACGCAGGTAGCATTTCAAAGCAGAGGCTTTTAAGCACGTACTGTCTGGGCGATGCCAGCCTTGGCGTTTGCGCGTTTGCCGGCGAGTTCGCAAAAAATCGCGCCGCCGATGATAAGCGCGGCGCCCATCAGGCGGACCGGTGTTATGGCTTCGCCCAAAAGGACGGCCGAGAACACGACCGCCGAAAGCGGCTCGAGGTAGCCGACGACGGCGACGGTCTGGACGGGCAGCTTGGCGACGGCGCTAAAGTAGAGCAGGCAACCAATGCCGGTGTTGACGACGCCGAGCATAGCGACGGCGCGCCAATCAATACTGGCGGCGACGCCGGCGGACAGGAACGAGGGAGCGCCCTGCGTGATGAGCGTGAGGACCAGTGCGGTCACAAAGGCGGCGCTCACCTGGAGCGCGGAGTTCTCGAGGCCCTCGATGTGCGGCGCACCCTTGCTGGCGATGACCATCAATGCATAGCAGAAGGCCGAGGCGATTCCACAGACGATGCCCGCAATGGGCATATTGCCGCCTAGACCTTGCGCTGCAATGAGAAAAGCACCGCAGGCGACGGCGACAAAGCCGGCGATTTTGCCGCCGGTCAGCTTTTCGCCAAAGATGAGCGGGGAGAGCGCCATGACAATGATGGGGCCGCAGTAGTACAGCAGCGAGGATACGCCGACGCCGATCGTCTGGTAGGCGCGGAACAGAAAAATCCAGCTGGCGCCCAGCGCAGCTCCCGAGAGGAGGAGGGCCGCGGCTTCGCGGGGACGAGATGGCGCCTGCAGTTTATGGTGTTGGGTGATGGTGAGGATAGTGACAAGCGAGAGAGCGCCCAAAAACGTGCGTAGCAGCACGATATCGGAGCTCGGCAGCGCGATGGCAGCGGCGATGATGCCGTTGGATCCAAACAATAGCAATGCTGCTAAGTACGTAAACAGTCCGTTGTCCATGCGCTTCCGTCCCCTCTATATTCGAGCATGTTCACTATGGGTGAACTGGCAGTAGAAGAAAAGCGAATATAATGCATGGCTAACATGACAAAAATTCATGTAAAGGTGGAGGCGTGTCGTGGAAACGAATATTCAAAAGATGCAGGTGCTGCTGGAGACGGTGCGCGCCGGAAGCTTTACGCGTGCTGCCGAGCGCCTGAGCTATTCGCAGTCGGGCGTGAGCCGTATGGTTGCCGATCTTGAGGCCGACTGGGGTTTTAAGGTGCTCGACCGCAGTCGCGAGGGCGTGGCTCTTTCTGCCGACGGGCGGCAGGTCATGCCGGCGATCGAGGCGTTATGCGAGGAATTTGTTCGTTTGCAGCGACGGGTGGATGAGATGCGTGGACTCATGCGCGGCAAAATCTGCATCGGTACGTTTTCGAGTGTGGCGACCCACGTGCTGCCGCCGGTGATTGCGCGCTTTCGCGCCGATCATCCGGATGTCGATTACGAGCTGCTGATGGGTGATTACTCCGAGATTGAGCAATGGGTGGCGGAAGGCCGCTGCGACCTGGGCTTTATCCCGCGTGAGCCCCGAGAAAACGGCATGGCATCGCGGTCTTTGGTGCGCGACGAGTTGATGGCGGTAGTGCCGGCAAACTCTTCACTTGCCACTGCAAAGGCCGTTTCTCTTGCTGATTTGGCCGACGAGCAGTTTATTCTGCTGGAACGCGGTAGCGACGACGAGATTACGCCGCTGTTTCGCCGCGCGGGCCTGGCGGTGCGTTCTAAGCTGTCGACCTGGGATGACTATGCGATTATGGCTATGGTCGAGGACGGCCTGGGCGTGAGCATTCTTCCGGCGCTCATCTTGCGGCGCTGTCAGTTCGATGTTGCCGTGCGCCCGCTCGAGGGACGTCCTCATCGGCAGATTAATGCGATATATCGCACGGCTGACGTTTCGCTTGCCGCCGCTCGATTCCTTGAATACCTCTAAACGTGTGCACGTCATTGTCCGCTTTGGGCAAATCTCGGAGTTCGGTACCTTTTCTTATGAAATTGAACTTTCGAATGAGGTACCGCGTTATACTGCTGCCTAAATTGAACCCTGGTTCAATTCTTGTTCTATAAATTGAACTTTGCCAGCAAGGAGGTTCCTGTGGCCCAAGAGACGTTTAGCGATCGCCTGCGACAGACTATGTCCGATCGCGACGTTCGCCAGTCGGACGTAATCCGCGCATCGGAGATGCTCGGTAAAAAACTCGGCAAGAGTCAGATGAGCCAATATGTGAGCGGCAAGACGATCCCGCGGCGCGATGTGGCAGAGCTGCTCGCTCGCATTTTGGAGGTCGATGTTACCTGGCTGCTTGCCGGTGGCGCCGATCAAGGCGAGGCATCATCGCCCCGTAACGTTTCCAAACCCGAACCCCATCACTCAGCTCAAATTCCAAGGAGCACCACCATGCGTACTTTTTCTAAATCCACCAAGCTTGATAACGTCCTGTATGACGTGCGCGGTCCCGTCGTCGACGAGGCTGCCCGTATGGAGGACGAGGGCGAGCGCATCCTCAAGCTCAATATCGGTAACCCGGCGCCCTTCGGTTTCCGCACGCCCGATGAGGTCATCAAGGACATGCGCCAGCAGCTGCCCGACTGCGAAGGCTATTCCAACTCGCGCGGCCTGTTCTCCGCGCGCAAGGCGATCATGCAGTATTCGCAGATCAAGGGCCTGCCCAACGTTCAGATGGAGCATATCTACACGGGCAACGGCGTGTCCGAGCTCATTCAGCTTTCGATGAACGCGCTGCTCGACAATGGCGACGAGATTCTGATCCCCAGCCCCGACTATCCGCTCTGGACGGCGTGCGCAACCCTTGCCGGCGGTCATCCTGTGCACTATCTGTGCGATGAGCAGGCGGATTGGTATCCCGACCTGGAGGATATGGAGTCCAAGATTACGAGCGCGACCAAAGCCCTCGTCATCATCAACCCTAACAACCCCACGGGTTCCGTCTATCCGCGCGAGGTGCTCGAGGGCATCGTCGAGGTTGCACGCAGGCATCAGCTGATGATCTTTGCCGATGAGATCTACGACCGCCTGTGCATGGACGGCTACGAGCACGTCTCGATTGCCTCGCTCGCCCCCGACCTGCCCTGCGTTACCTTTAGCGGTCTATCCAAGTCGCACATGATTGCGGGCTATCGTATTGGCTGGATGGTGCTTTCGGGCAACCAGCGCTGCATGAGCGACTTCATCATGGGCATCAACATGCTCTCCAACATGCGCCTGTGCTCCAACGTGCCGGCTCAGTCGATCGTTCAGACGGCACTCGGTGGCCATCAGTCCGTTAACGACTACATCCGTCCCGGCGGCCGTGTCTACGAGCAGCGCAACTTTGTGTATGAGGCGCTCAACAAGATTGATGGCATCTCGGTGGTTAAGCCGCGTGCGGCGTTCTACATCTTCCCCAAGATGGATGTGAAGAAGTTCAACATCACCGATGACGAGCAGTTCGCCCTTGACCTGCTGCACGAGAAGAAGATCCTGATCACGCGCGGCGGCGGCTTCAACTGGGCTGAGCCCGACCACTTCCGCATCGTGTACCTGCCGCGCATGGAAGTACTCAAAGAGTCCCTCGAAGACCTCGCCGACTTCTTCGATCACTACCGCCAGGCGTAACGGCAAAGGTAGCCTGTAATGAAACGGTCGGCCCGCAACGGATGCGGGCCGACCGTTTTCTGTCTAAGCCCGTGCTGTTAGCGCTTGTCTCGTTGAGCGGGCGAGGTTCGCGTGTGAGCGGTAAGTTCTATTCCAAAATGGAATACAGTGGGCTTAAGCTGGAATTGATGTCCGGGTACCTGCTTTTCTAGAATGTTTTCAACAAGATGAAAGGCGGTTCCAACCAATGATTATCGATGCAAATTCCTACTGGTTCGATGAGCGCATCTTTCATGACGAGACGCTCTGCGAACAGTTTTTGGCCGAGGTGCCCCGCGCCTATGACACCGAAGGCTATCTGACCATGAATTCCGCCGGCAAGCGACAGATCGTGATCGAGATGCCCGCCGGTTCTCCGGGTCTTAACTACATTGAGGGCGACTACACCCTCGAGAAGCGCTTGGCCGATATGGATGAGGCGGGGGTCGACAAGGCGATCCTCAAGCTCCCTGGCTGCCACGAGTGGATGTCGCTCGAGATGTGCCGGCGTTTCAACGACGGTATGGCTGCTGACGCGAAGGCGTCAAATGGCCGTCTGATTCCGCTTGTCGCCGTGCCGCCCTTTGGCACCAAAGCGAATTTGGAGGAGCTCGACCGCAGGCTCGACGATGGTTTTGCGGGCGTGCAACTCTGCGCTCACTACGGCAAGCGCTATCTCGACGACCAGGTCTTCTCGAGCTTTTTCGAGCACCTGAACGAACGCCATGTCACCGTTTACGTGCACCATGTTCCCGTGCCGGTCGAGAACGAGTCGCTTCTCGCGTACGACAACCTTCGCCGCTCTTATGGCCGCTGCGTCGACCAAACTACGGCGATCGGCCGAGAGATCTTTGGTGATTTCTTTGAGCGCTATCCCAATATCAAGATGATCCACTCCATGCTCGGCGGCGCATACTTTGCGTTCAAGGAGATGCTGCTACCTCATGGTCCCAAGCGCCCTGATGCTTCTGGCCGTTTTCAGGTCGATACCGAGACCGTTTCCAGGCACCTCGAGAACAACATCTATTTCGACATGTCCCATGCCCAGCCTTGGGGCAAGACACTCCTCGCCTGCGCGGTTGACGTGCTGGGTGCAGACCATATTGTTTTTGGCACGAGCTATCCCGTCAAACGCGAGTGGCTCACCGAGGGTGTCGCCTGCGTTCGCGCTGCAAATCTGAGCGATACAGACAGCGACCTTGTGCTTGGCGGTACGGCGCAGCAACTGTACGGTGTCGAGTGAGCGGCAATCAGAGGGGAGTATCTGCCATGGGCGAAGGAGAGATGAGGGCTGGGGCCGCTCGTGTGGCCATCGATCTTGGGGACGTGTTGCCGTTCGACGGTTTCGACGAACTCCGTCATGAGGTCTTCGCCCGTGCCCTTATCATCGAGGGGACGGGGCGACGCGCCTGCGTCCTTTCGCTTGAGGTCACCTCGATCGCTCCGGCTCTACTCGCCGATCTGCGTGAGGTTGTTGAGGATGCCGCCAATTGCAGCGGTGCTTATTCTTGGGTGGTTCCTACCCACACGTTTTCCATGCCTCACGTCCGCACTCCCGGGCATCTTGCCGACGATGCTACCCGCAATCGCAACGAGCGCTATCGCGCAGCGCTCGTCGCTGCCGCCCGCACGGCTGTCGAGCGCGCTGTTGCGGGCATTCGCTCTGCCACGCTCGCCACTGTGGAGGGCGAATGCCCCGTGAACGTTAATCGCGACATTGAGACGCCTGCCGGCTGGTGGTTGGGCTCGAATTCCAGGGGGTTTGCCGACCACACGATGCCCGTACTCGCCATAAGGGATGCCGGGGGCGAGTATGTTGCCGTGCTCGCGACGGCGGACGTTCAGTCCTCCGTGCTCGACGGGTCGCGCGACTCCGAGGGGAGGCGCATGGCGAGCGGAGACCTCTTTGGTTTTGCCGCCATGTCACTCGAGCGCGAGCTGGGCGGCGTTGCCCTGTTGCTGCCAGGCGCCGCGGGCGACCAAGGTCCGGCGGAGCGCGCCATGAACGTCATGTTCGATGCGGCCGGCGTTAAGCAGACGGTCGATGCCCATGAGGACGGATACCGCATGCTGCACCAGCAGGGGCAGGCCTTGGGCGATGCTTTGATCGAGGCCGCTCGCATGGCGCGTGAGGATGACGCTACCGGCATCGATGCCCGCACGGTCGACGTTCTCCTGCCCGCTCAGACACGCGCCGATTTTCACTCTTTGGCTCCGCACCGAACGTATGAGTTTCATGCCGCTGGCGAGCAGCGCACGAGGGTCTATCTGCTCCGGCTGGGAAACGTCGAGCTTGTCGGCGTACAACCCGAGGTCTCGAGTGCATTCGGCGCCACTGTGCGTGCCGCTCGGTCCGGCTCTGTGTTCTTTGCCACGCTCGTCAACGGCGGACAGAAGTACCTACCGGCTCCCGACGCGTACGAAAAAATCACCTATGAGGCCATGAACTCCGGTTTTGCCGCCGGATCCCATGAGCGCCTCGTCGAAATCATCATTGCCGCCTTGAATGCGGCGTGACACTGAAGGAGAACGTGTATGAACATTGGACACGCGCGCCGCAAAATTACCCCACAGGGCGACATCTACCTGATTGGCTACCGCAATCTTCCCAACCGTCTTGAACCTGCGACAGGCGTCCATGACGACGTCTTCGCCAACGCCATCCTCTTCCAGCAAGGCGAACGTGAAGTGTTTCTCTTTAATGCCGATGTCCTCGAGTTCGAGGAAAGCATGGCCGAGGAAGTCAAGACAATGCTCGCCGAGCGCTATGGAATCGACCGTGACTGCGTTCTGCTCTCGGCGACGCACGACCATACTTCAATCGTCGCTTACCATCGCAGCTGGTGGACGGGAAAATTCGACGAGAACTATTACCGCTGGTTCCTCGATACCATTTGCCAATGCTATGAGGAGTGCCGCGCCAACGCACAGCCCGCGATTTGTCGCTTGGGCAAGCAGGTCATCACCGGTTTCTACGACAACCGCATCATCCCAGGTGAACTCGCCGACAATGAGGTCATTGTCGTATCGTTCTTCGATACCGAAGGCAAGCCATTTGCGGGCTTTGTGAACTGGGCGGTGCATTCCGCTTGCGTCGGACCCGACTGCACGGAGCTCACGAGCGAACTCGCCGGTCTTACCGGCAAAAAGCTCGCTCAGAGTCTTGGCTACTATCCGGCCATGGTCGTCGGTGCTGCTGGCGACTGTAGCGACCGCAATTTTCGCCAGGGACGCGGCATTCCCGAGGTCGAGCGCGTTTCGACCGGTCTTGCCGAGGCGATTTCCCAGATCAAGCTCGATCGCGAGGTCGTTCTCGACCGCATCGAGCCTCAGACGTTCTATCACACCGTTGCCCATGACGACTTTTCGCTCACGCTTAAGTGTGCCGTCATCAGTCTGGGCGGCCTGCATCTCTTTGTGTTCCCGAGTGAGCTCGGCAGCGACCTGGGTATTCGCATGAAGCGCGAATGCCCGGTCGAGGGAATAGTTTGCGGTTACACCAACGGCTATTTCGAGTATTTCCTTCCGGCACGCGAGTACGGCCTCTCCTTTGAGACCGAGCGTACTCAGATTCCCCAGGGCGAACCGGAACGTCTGTGTGACAAGTTCTGCCAGACGACGAGACTTCTCGGCGCAGCAGATTCGCGTCTGTAGACCTGATTGCGTGACATGGGCCAATGAGGCTCGCTGCCATGTGATCGGCATCTTCCATCTTCTCTGCCGTTTCCCATCCCGGGCGTACGTGCGTCCGCGGATTTCAAAGGGGGAAGCGGGTTCCTTGCCCTCCCACGTCGACTACGGAGGCATGAAATCGATGCTATACCCCGCTCAGAAAAAGGAGAATTCCATGAAATACCAGAAGCTTTGCGATGAAATCATCACAAAGGTCGGTGGTCGAGACAATGTGTTAGACGTGAGCCACTGCATTACGCGTCTCCGCTTCCACCTCAAGGATGAATCGCTCGCCCAGACCAATGAGCTTAAGGCGACGAAGGGCGTCGTTGACGTCATCCAGGCCGGCGGACAGTATCAGGTCGTGATTGGTGCCACTGTCGAGGCCGTCTACAACGACCTTGTTCAGATTGGCGGGTTCGACTCCAAACCCGCACTCGATATCGATGAAGGCGACGACGTCAAAAAGGGCGATCCATTCTCGCGTCTGCTGGCCATCATCTCCGAGATTCTGCAACCGGTTCTTGGCGTGCTTATGGCCGGTGGCTTTATCAAGTCGATGCTCGCGCTCTGCACGGTTGCCGGTTGGCTTGCCAAGGACAGCAATACGTATGTGACGCTCTCGGCAATCGGAGATTCGGTCTTCTATTACTTTCCGCTAATCATTGGCTGGACGTCGGCCAAGAAGTTCGGACTTAAGCCCGTTATGGGAATGGCGCTCGGCGGTATCCTCGTCTATCCGACGCTCGTTGCCCTTATGGGCGGAGATCCGCTCTACACGCTCGGCGCCGGTACGGTCTTCGAGTCCAATGTCTACGGTGATATTTTTGGCATCCCGCTGATCATGCAGAATTACTCATCGACGATTCTGCCTGCGATCTTTATCGTCTGGATTGCCTCCAAGGTGCACAAGGCCCTTTCTAACGCGCTGTCCGCGCTTGTGAGCTCGTTCTTCTCCAACATCCTGACGCTCCTCATTTGCGGCATCCTTGGCCTGCTTGTGGTCGGTCCGGTCATGACGGTCCTCTCCAACATCGTTGCCCAGATCATTCTGATGCTCATCAACTTCCAACCCGCCATCGCCGGCTTCGTCATCGGCACGTTCTGGAGCCTGCTCGTCATGTTCGGCCTGCACTGGGGCATCATCCCGCTGTGGTTCCTCGATGTCGCAACCTACGGCTATGACCTCATTAACCCGCTCGTGTATGCAGGCGGTTGTGCCATCGCCGGCGCTGTGCTTGGCATGATCATCCGAACCAAGGACTCCGAGGAAAATGCTGCCGTCAACATTCCCGCCCTTGTCTCTTCGATTTTCGGTGTCAACGAGCCTGCGCTTTACGCCATCTTGCTGCCGCGTAAGCGCCTTATGTGGGCAACCTTTATTTCCGCTGGTGTAGGCGGCGCCATTGCCGGCCTCATGGGTGCCAAGCTCTATGCCTTCGGCGCCTCCGGCCCGCTCGGTTTCCCGAGCTTTATTAACCCTGCCGGCATCGACACGGGCTTTATCGGCCTTGTCATCTCCGGTGTGGTCGCTTTCGTTCTGGCTCTTGTCGCCGCTATGGTGATCGGTACCAAGAAGGACGAGGGCGGTAAGGCACTCAACATCTCGGTGGACTAGTCTTTCTGCGCACTTTGATTAAATATGCCTCGGACGGCGACGTGCTGCCCGAGGCATATTTGTGTTTCGTGCCGCTGTCATCGTGTTTGCGGTCACAAGTCTGCGGTTGTGGAGCTGCGGGGATTATGACGGTCGTGCCGCGATGGAAGACGCACGGTCGCCCTGCAGGAGCTGACGGTAGGGGAGGAAGCCGATGAACGAGACGACCGCCTGCGAGTGCGCGGCGTTCCGCTTGAGGTAGAGCCTGACCTCGGAGGTCGTCGCGGGCTCAAGCGGCACCAAGGCTACCTTTCCGCTGGTAAGCGATTCCGCCGGCTTGCGCATGAGGAATGAGACACCGGCGCCGCGTGCGACAAGAGAGATGATGTTCTCGGCTCGTTTGCCGGTGAACGTAACACGTGGGCCAAATCCAGCTTCGCGACAAAGGGAAAGGACGAGCTCGCTTACGAACGAGCCTTGGGGAAGCATGAGGAAATTCTCGTCGATAAGGTCGTCTATCTCGACGGTGTCACGTTCGGCGAGTGGATGGTCGAGCGGAAGGACGGCCACGAGCCGGTCGGTCGTAAAGGGAATCTTTTTGAACTCCGGCTCGATGGCGCCGCTGTCACGGATGAAGGCCAGGTCAATGTCCTCGTGCAGGAGCATGCGCTTGAGTGTGTCGCCCTCGCCTTCGATGAGCTCGACAGAATATGAGGGGTTCGCCTGCTGAAAATCGATGACGGCGTCCGTAATCCCATAAGGGGCCATAATGGGGATAGAACCTACGGTGAGGTGCTCGAGCGGCTCACCTGCACCTATTTGAATGGCGGCAAGATAGCGATGCTGAAGCGTCGCAATTTTTTGCGCATAGGGGAGGAGCGCTTCGCCTTGCGCGGTGAGTGTTACGTGGCGCTGGCTTCGATCGATGAGCTTGCAGCCGAGTTCGTGCTCCATTGCCATGATGTGCTTGGAGAGGGTTGATTGCGACATGAAAAGCAGTTCCGCCGCATCAAGAAACGTGCGTGACTGCGCTAAGATGGCGAATTCGCCAAAGCGGCTGATATCCATAGGGAGGCCTCCGGTACCCTCATTTTGGCGGGTGGCCTAAACCACGACGCCGTTGCAGTGGTCGATTTCGTGCTGGATGATCTCGGCGGTGTAGCCCGAGAAGTTTTTGATGCGGTGAACGAAGTTCTCGTCCAAATACTCCACCTTAATGCGGCGATAGCGGGTACAGGGACGCTCGCCGATCAGCGAGAGGCATCCTTCGCTCGTCTGATAGGCATTGACCTGCTCAAGAATCTGAGGGTTGTACATCAGGAGTGTCCTGTTGCCGTCCTTTACGCAGATGATGCGTTTGCGCACGCCGATCATGTTGGCGGCGAGGCCCACGCACTCGCGCTCATGCTCGTGGAGTGTATCTAGGAGATCCTGCCCGGTCGCGGCATCGTCGGGTCCCGCGTCTTCGGAAGGCAGACGCAAAAAGAACTCGGATTTCATGATGGGCTTAATCATGGCGGGCTCCTCATGTCTTATGCTTTCGTGGACTTTTAATAATAGCGCGGAAGGAAAGCTGTGCGTCCGCGTTACAATCTTTCGATGTTGGACCATGTTGCCAGATTCGTCGTGTACGGCGTCTGGCGTAAGTCTAGGGCTCATTTTTCGCCCTGGACCGTTCCTCTGGGGCGATGCGACTGTCGTTCCAAGAGGAAGGAAATGCATGGGGAGCAAATCTCAGCAACAAGTTCAAGTAACGCCATCGGCCTCTGCGGCGATTCTCGTCGTAATGTATATTGCAGCCTTTGTTGCCGCGTTTAACGAGAACATCATTAACGTGGCGTTGCACGACATTATGGCAGCCTTTTCGGTGAGTGCCACCACGGCACAGTGGCTCGTCTCGGGCTACATGATCGTGACGTCGATCTTTACGGCCATCATGGCCTTCCTGTCCGGCCGTTTCTCGACGCGCAAGCTGCTGTTTTTCGCATGCGGATGCATGGTCGCCGGCGAAGTCCTGTGCCTGTTCGCTCCGTCGTTTAGCGTTTTGCTGCCAAGTCGTATTTTGCAGGCTGCGGGATCGGGCATCTTGTTTCCGCTCATGATGAACGTGGTGCTGTCTTGCGCCCCGCGCGAGAAGCTCGGTCTGTATCTGAGCCTGGGCGGTGCCTGCATTACGCTAGGGCCGGCGTTTGGACCCGTAATCAGCGGTCTTATGTGCACGTTGTTCGGCTGGAGGGCGGTGTTCGTAGTGCCGCTGGTGGGCGGCATTGTGGTCGCTGCGGCGGGCGTTAAGCTTGTTCAGAATGTCGGAGAGCGCTCGAGCACCACGCTTGATATTCTGTCGGTTGTTTTGCTCGCCGCTGGCATTACGGCATTTGTGTATTCCGTAGGCGAGTTCTCGACCAATCTGATTGCCGGCATCGTGACGCTTATCGCCGCCATTGTGCTGCTCGGCCTGTTTGCGGTCCGTCAGCTCAAGCTCGAGCATCCGGTGCTCAACGTGCGCCCCATGGCGAGCGTTCGTTTTTGGCCTGCGTGTTTGCTTGTGGTGGTGTCGATGATGACAACGTTCTCGATGAGCGTTTTGTTGCCGCTCTATTTTGAGGGCGCATACGGCATGACCGCACTTATTGCGGGCTTGCTCATTTTGCCGGCGATTGCCTGCAACGCCGTGACCTCGATTGTGGGCGGACGCGTGATGGACGCCCGTGGCGCATGGCCGCTGCTGCCGGTCGGCTTTGCCCTGATTGCCGTGGGGCAGACTGCCATCTCGATGACGGCGGCAAGCATGAACATCGGCGTCGTCGTGGCGCTGACTGTTGTGGTGTATGCCGGAGTCGGTTTGGTGCTGAGCCCCTCGCAAACGGCCGGCTTGGAGACGCTACCCGCCGCTGAACATCCTCACGGAACGGCATTGCTCAACACGTGGAATATGATTGCCGCATCGTTTGGCCCGTCGCTGTTTATCGGTCTGCTCTCGAGTTCTGCGGCGACCGCCGGCGCCGCTGGCGCTGCGACAGACGTTGCCCAGGCGATTGGATTTGCAGCTGCCGTGCGTGTGGCGGCTGTAATTGCCGTGGTCGGGTTCGTGACGTCGCTGGTGTACGCTCGTCGCGAGTCGCACATGTCGCATTAATGTGTGCACATAGATTCTGCAGCTAGACTGGATGGCGACACCATAAACTAATGGACGTTTTGCCGAGAGGCATGAATGTTTAAAGCGCAAAGAGTGCGCGACGGGCCCCGCGAATGGGGCGATGATGCCCGAGAGGGCTAAGAAGGAGTCTCATGTCCGAGAACGAAGAGATCATGAACGAGACCGAGAACGAGACCATGGCTGCCGAGGTCGAGGCAGTCGAGACCGTGGAGACCGAAGCTGCCGAGGTTGAGGCTGCTGACGAGGTTTCCGCCGAGGAGGAGGCCGAGGTTGTCGAGGCCGCCGTTGATTACGATGACGAAGAGCTGATGGACAAGATGCAGAAGGCCGCCCGCCTGCTGCGTAGCCGTCGCTTTGCTATTTCCAAGGAGGAGGAGGCCAAGGCCGAGCGCATGGCGAACATCGAGCGCGCCATCAAGCTTCTTGACCTCAAGCCCAAGATGGAGCAGAAGGAAATGTCCGACCTGCTGGGCATGCGCCTCCGTGAGCTCGATGGCCTGATGGCCGAGGCCGAGGCTGCCGATCTGGTCGGCCGCATCGACGACGCCGAGGGCGATATGCGCAAGATTGTTGTCTTCGCCGCCGAGGATGCCGCTGAGGGCCTGGTCGAGCTTGCCAACAAGAAGGAGAAGCTCCTGCCCGAGCTTTCTTACGAGGAGGCCACCGAGCTGATGGCCGCTCTCGATAAGGTTATCGCTCCGCTCGTCGCCATGGGCCTGGACGAGGATCGCGGTCCTCGCGGCGGCCGTGACGACCGTGGTGGCCGTGGCGGCGACCGTGGCGGTCGCGGCGGCTTTGGCGATCGTGGTGGCCGTGGTGGCGACCGTGGCGGTCGCGGTGGCGATCGTGGCGGCCGTGGCGGCTTTGGTGACCGTGGCGGCGACCGTGGCGGTCGCGGCGGCTTTGGCGGCAACCGTGGTGGCTATGGCGATCGCGGTGGCAACCGTGGCGGCTTCGGCGGCAACCGTGGTAACGACCGTGGCGGTCGCGGTGGCGATCGTGGCGGCCGCAACGGCGGCGGCTTCCGCGGCAACCGTTTTTAGTTACGGCGTTTTACCAAACGCCGTAACGGGCCGACGCTGCGCGGGCCGCATTTGGACAATCTGACGTTCAACTTCAAGGGCGCGACCAGAAGGTCAGCGCCCTTTCGTTTCACGTCACCTTGCCTCAAATGCGACCCGCTCGCTGTCCGTCCTCTGCCTGCGGCGTTGTCTTGCTCCGGATGCGGCAGCTAGGGACGTTCCTTTTCTGCCGGCAGCTTGGGACACTCCTTGTAGTCATTGGGGACGTTCTTAAACGACTACATAGAACAAGAGTGGATGATCTCCCGGTTTGAGCCTGCATTCAAGCTTAAAGTGGGAGATCATCCACTCTCGTTTCGTTTGTTGATTTCGATGCCTACATTTGTAGGAACAGTTCGTGGAGGCGGGTGTCTTCGTCGAGTTCGGGGTGGAAGGTTACGCCGAGCTGGTTGTCTTGGCGGGCGGCGACGATGCGGCCATCGACTTCGGCCAGGGCCTCGGCATCGCCGTGCACCTCAACGATGCGGGGCGCGCGGATAAACGTCAGCGGCACTTCACCGTCGATGCCGGCTACCTGCCCCTTGGTTCGAAAGCTGCCGAGCTGCCTGCCGTAGGCATTGCGCTCGACGAGCACATCCATGGTTGCCAGGCGCGGCGTCCCCTTATCGTCGTGGGCGGCAAGGTCGCGCGCCAGCAGAATCAAGCCGGCGCAGGTGCCCAGGACGGGCATGCCTTCAGCGATACGGGCACGAAGCTCCTCGAGCATGCCGAGCTCGGCAAGCAGCTTCCCTTGAACGGTGGACTCGCCGCCGGGAAGTACCAGACGGTCAAAGTCCTGCTTCAAATCAGCCGCCTGCCTCAGCTCAATACAGTGTGCGCCAAGCCCGGATAGTCTTGCCTCGTGCTCGGCAAAAGCGCCTTGGACCGCCAGCACGGCGACCGTTTGGTCTGCATAATCGCTCATGTGCGATCCTTTCTGCCGGACTAGCGTCCGCGCTCCTCCATGATGATTTCGATCTCGTCGGCGTTGATGCCCACCATGGCCTCGCCCAGGTCCTCCGAAAGCTCGGCGATGAGCTTGGCATCGGTGAAGTTTGCCACGGCCTTGACGATGGCGGCGGCGCGCTTGGCGGGGTCGCCGCTCTTAAAGATGCCCGAGCCGACAAAGACGCCCTCGGCGCCCAGTTGCATCATCAGCGCGGCGTCGGCAGGGGTCGCTACGCCGCCGGCGGCAAAGTTCACAACGGGAAGCTTGCCCGTGGCATGGACCTCGCGCACCAGCTCGACCGGAACCTGCAGTTGCTTGGCTGCCTCAAAGAGCTCGTCGTTGCGCAGGGCAACAACGTCACGGATCTGCTTTTGGATCTTGCGCATGTGACGCACGGCCTGAACGACGTCGCCCGTACCCGGCTCACCCTTGGTGCGAATCATCGTGGCGCCTTCGGCAACACGGCGCAGCGCCTCGCCCAGATCACGGGCGCCGCAGACAAACGGCACGTCAAACTGGGTCTTGTCGATGTGATAGACGTCATCGGCAGGGGAGAGAACCTCGGACTCGTCGATGTAGTCGATCTCGATGGCCTGCAGGACCTGCGCCTCGACGATGTGACCGATGCGGCACTTGGCCATGACGGGGATGGAGACGGCCTCCTGGATGCCCTTGATCATCTTGGGGTCGCTCATGCGCGAGACGCCGCCTGCGGCACGGATGTCGGCCGGGATGCGCTCGAGGGCCATGACGGCGCAGGCGCCTGCCTCCTCGGCGATGCGTGCCTGCTCGGGCGTGGTAACGTCCATGATGACGCCGCCCTTGAGCATCTGCGCGAGCTCGCGATTGAGTTTGACGCGGTCGGCCTTGCTGTTCTGTTCTGCCATGGTTGCTCCCTTGGTTGGCATGTGCATTGCTTGTCGGAACATCCTATCGGGGAGCTGGGTATGACAAAATACTCAGTTTTCGAGATAATAATAAGGTCAGCTTAATACCAGATTGAAAAGCTCGATAAGGTCAGGTGGCAAACTCATGCTTGACTACAATTTGGAAAAACGTGGCGAGGCATCGCTTTATGAGTATGTTTACCAGCAAATCCGAGATGATATTGTTGCTGGACGTATTGTGGCGGGGGAGCATCTTCCGTCTAAGCGCGCCTTTGCCAGTCATCTGGGAATCAGTGTCATTACCATCGAGAATGCATATAGCCAGTTACTCGCTGAGGGCTATATTTGCTCAATGCCGCGTCGTGGCTACTACGCTTGCGAGCTTCCGGATGCACCGGTTTTGGCTTCGGCTGCGGAGGGCATCGACCGAGATGCCGTCTCTGTGGACCCCAGCGCGCATGATGTCCGCGGGCGGGTCGAGCAATTCGATGCGCTTTCTCCTTCTGCTTTGGAGGCGGCGCGGCTTTGGCAAAGCGCGCTACGGGCGACGCTGGCATCCGAAGACGAGCGCGAAATCTTTTCGCCCGCACCGGCGCAGGGCACTGCTCGGCTGCGACGCGCAATTGCTCACCATCTGCACGGGACAAGGGGTATGAATGTCGACCCCAACAACATCGTTATCGGTGCGGGCGCCCAGCTGCTCGATACCATGTTGGTTCAGTTGCTTGGCGCGGACAAGGTGTATGCGGTTGAGGATCCGGGCTATTTGCGTCTGACGCGTATCTATCAGGCTATGGGCTGCCAAGTTCGACATATCCCGTTGGATGATGAGGGCGTGGACTTGAGCACTCTGCAGAAAAGCGGGACCGATGTCCTTCACCTGATGCCGTCCCATCAGTATCCGACCGGCCTTGTGACGAGCATTGCGCGTCGCTATGCGCTTCTGAGCTGGGCCGCCGAGCGACCAGGTCGGTATCTCATCGAAGATGACTTTGATTGTGAGTTTCGCCTTGCTGGCAAGCCGATTCCCGCGCTCGCGTCGATCGATGCCGCCCAGTCGGTTATCTACACCAACACGTTTTCGAAGAGCCTTTCATCGGCGTTGCGTTTGGCGTACATGGTGTTGCCCGATGAGTTAATGGAGCGGTTTAGGCGCAACCTTGGTTTCTACGCCTCGTCGGTGAGCTCTGTTGACCAGGTCGCTTTGGCGCGTTTGCTGGAATCGGGTGATTACGAGCGACATGTGAACCGCGTGCGCGTTCGTGCTCGCGAGGCGCGTGATGGCCTGATGGCGCTTGTGCGGAAGGTATTTCCGGCAGGAGAGGTCTCGATCGAGCATGCAGACGCGGGCCTTTACTGTATCGTGGTTGCGGAGCGTGGAACGGGCGGAAGCACTTTTGCATGGGCCCTCACGCGCTCGAGCATCCCTTTTATCGATATCGGTGACTGTTTTTGGTGTGCCGATGGCGCATCTGTCCCTGAAAACACAACTCAAATTCTTGTTCAGTATGACGATCTGAGTCCAAAAGTACTAACAACCTTGGAATTGCAGCTAATGGGGGGCACTCTGCAACCTAAGTGAGTAGACTTTTAGCACTTTGGCGACCAGGCAGTTTTGTAGCAAGCTATTTACCTGCGGTTTTGAAAAGCAGGATGACCGGCCTGCTCGGGATGTTCAAAAAAGTCTACTCACTTGCCGCGCAAAGCTCCTGCATGAGAAAAAATGGGGTTTTCAACAGGGCTTCGTCCAGCTCTCGGCAAGCTTTTGGCCAGTTGGGGAGTGCTGTTGAAAACTTGGCAGTCCGTTCGGCGCCATTTTTGGTGCGTTCGCGCCAATGCGTGACTGACTGGGTTGAAATTCGTGTTTTCCTGTGCCTATGAAGGATTTACTTTGTGACATATCGGCTTTTAGGTACTGGCGTTTGCCTCCTCAAGTCCGCGCTTTGTGTCCGCCGCTTCCACGACCGGAAGAAGACCGGCAGCGATATGATCTCGCCCGCAACCCGACGGCTGCGGTCGCGCTCGGTTTTCCGTTGTATACATTGGTTCGGACGAGAAACAAACGGACTTGTCCAGCCAGCATTAGGCAGCGGCTGTTTCTTGGTGAGCTTCCCAGGGAATCCGTGCTGGAAACGGAGCATGGGTTTTTGATTACGTCTCCTCTACTGACGGCATTCATCATGTCGCGGCACCTGACGGATCTCCAGCTTCTTTTGGTATTGGCGGAGATGTGTGGCTTGTTTGCGGTGTGCGCTCTGCCGGCGGCACTTGAGGCGGAGCTTTCGCGTGCAATTGATTCGGGCGCGATTTCGACAACGTTCGGTTGGGTGCGCTGCCCGTCCGAGGACGGCACCGCCTCAAATTTATGGCGTCGAGACGCTTTGGTTTTGGGCGGAGACCTTGACCGTTTTTGTTCAGATGTTTGCGGGATGCGTTACGGCAATAGATTTATGGCGGTATCGCAACTCGTTCCATTGGGTGCCGCGTCGCCTTTTGAGGTCGAGGCGTATTTGCTACTTGCACTGCCGCGATCCCTGGGAGGCGAAGGTTTTTGCGACATAGAGCTTAATGTTGAAGTGATGCTAGGCACAAGTGCTCGAGCGATTGTGGGAAAGTCCCGTATATATATCGACCTACTTCTTTCTTCACCGGACGGTAGGCGACAGGTGGCCATTGAATGTCAGGGAAAGGCCTCGCACGGACGCGCAGGGGATGGCTTGCGTGACGCTGACCGCATGACGGCCCTTCAGGCCATGGGCTACGATGTGCTTCTCCTGACACACAGACAGATATCGGATGAGGATAGATTCCGCGCGATCGTTAAGGCCATATGCAGGATGCTCGATGCTGAATATCGTGATAAAAGCTCGGATGAGCAAAGGGCTGAGATATTACTCCGGTCTGAACTATTCATTGACTGGACAAAATTGGGAGTAATCGACGGAAAGATGCCCGCTAGACACAAAATGGCTCGATCGTGGACGGCTGCGGTTCTAAGTGAGTAGACTTTTGGCACTTTGGCGACCAAGCCGTTTTGCAACAAGTCATTTACCTGCGGCTTTATAAAGCAATATGGATGGCGTGCTCGGCAAGTTCCAAAAAGTCTACTCACTTAGTTTTTGACGAGAAGCCGATGCCGAAGGCGGTCCTATTTCAGGGCGTTAACAAGTTCATGAGGCACGAAAAAGGCCCGAACCAATACGGTCCGGGCCTCATCGAGCTTGAGGTTATGTCTCAGGCGGTTGGCTTAGCCAAAGTAGCGCTTGAGCAGGCCGGCGAAAGCCTTGCCGTGGCGGGCCTCGTCGCGAGCCATCTCGTGCACGGTGTCGTGGATGGCATCGAGGCCGGCGGCCTTGGCACGCTTGGCAAGATCGGTCTTGCCGGCGGTGGCGCCGTTCTCGGCTTCAACGCGCATCTCGAGGTTCTTCTTGGTGGAGTCGGTCACGACCTCGCCCAGGAGCTCGGCGAACTTGGCGGCATGCTCGGCCTCCTCGTGGGCAGCCTTTTCCCAGTACAGGCCGATCTCGGGATAGCCCTCGCGATGAGCGACGCGAGCCATGGCCAGGTACATACCGACCTCAGAGCACTCGCCCTCAAAGTTGGCGCGCAGGTCGGCAACGATGTCCTCAGAGACACCCTCCATCTTGGCGACGCCCACGACGTGCTCGGCGGCCCACTCGAGCTGGCCCTCCTCCTGCTTCAGGAAACGAGAACCGGGAACGCCGCACTGGGGGCACTTAAAATCCTCGGGCAGCTGGTCGCCGTCGAACTCTTCCACATAACCGCAAACGGGGCAAACAAACTTCATGATTCGATCCTTTCGATCGATGGCGATTGCGCGCTCGTCCGGTCCCGTAAGGGCCCTCTCCGGACGTGCGTCTTGACGAGTTCTATTATCCATAAATGCAACCAAATGTGAAGCCTATTAGGAATGATTTTTAATAAAACAATTTTGAGATATGAAGATGTTGATTGATTAACGATTGGCAGGCCGTCTTTGACCGCCGCTGAGTACAATCGGGCGAGCAAATGTTGACCTATCAACAAATGAAGGAGTTTCCTTTATGCATCTAGCCCGTCGTGCCTGGTGCCGAACATATCAGACGGTTTTTCGCATTGCATTGCCGATCCTGCCCTATACCGAGCCGCGCATTTTAGAGCATGCCGAGGATGTGCCCGCGGTGCTTCAAAAGCGCTCGATCCAGAAGGTCCTTATCGTGACGGATCCCGGCATTGCCCGTCTGGGGCTCACGGCACCGCTCGAGACGGCGCTCGCATGCAGGGGGATTGGCGTTACGGTCTATGCCGAAACGCGTGCAAACCCCACGGTTTCAAACGTGGAAGAAGCGGCGTCCCTGTATCGAGAGAGCGCCTGCCAGGCCATTATCGGCTTTGGCGGTGGCTCGGCCATGGACTGTGCCAAGGGCGTGGGCGCACGCATTGCGCAGCCAAACAAGCCCATCAACAAGATGCGCGGCCTGCTGCGGATTCATCGTCGCCTGCCGCTGCTCATCGCCGTTCCCACTACCGCCGGTACGGGAAGCGAAGTCACGCTTGCGGCGGTAATTACCGATGACGGGACGCACTACAAATACCCCATTAACGACTTTGTGCTCATCCCGCGTTTTGCAGTCCACGACCCCGAGTTTACGTGCGGCTTGCCCGCTTCCATTACGGGGCAGACGGGCATGGACGCCCTGACGCATGCCGTTGAGGCCTTTATCGGGCGAAGCACCACGCCCTATACGCGCAAGATGGCGCGACAGGCGGTGCAGCTTATCCACGACAATTTGCTCGAGGCCTATGAGCATGGTGACGACATGCGCGCTCGTCGCAATATGCTTTCGGCGGCGTATAAGGCGGGCGTTGCGTTTACCCGCTCCTATGTCGGATATGTGCATGCCATCGCGCACAGTCTGGGCGGCCGATACGGAATTCCGCACGGTTTGGCCAACGCGATCATCCTGCCGCACATGCTTCGCGCTTATGGTGACGCCGCCGCCCCCAAGCTTGCCGATCTTGCTCGCATGGCGGGCATTGCGCCGGCTACCGCGCAGGATAGTCTTGCGGCCGAGGCCTTTATCGATTGGGTCGACCGCATGAACGAGATCCTGGGAATCCCCAAATATGTCTCGGGCATTCGCCGCTCCGACATCCCCGAGATGGCGGCGCATGCCGATGCCGAGGCCAATCCGCTGTACCCCGTTCCGCTTTTGATGGACCGCTTGGAGCTCGAGCGTATGTACGAGGTCGTCGCGGGTGGTATGTTTGAGGACGAGAACTAGGAGGATGCCATGAACACCGAGGAAATTGCGCGCATCGTCGGCGATCAGCGCACTTACTTTAAAACGCACGCTACGTTTGATGTTGATGCCCGACGTCGCGCGCTCGTGAGTTTACGCGATGCGGTACGGGCGCACGAGGCCGATATTGCCCATGCACTCAAGACCGATTTGGGAAAGTCGCATGACGAGGCATATATGTGCGAGATCGGCACGTCGCTTTCCGAGATTCGTCATCAGATCGCTCACGTGGCTCGATGGAGTCGTCCGCGCCTGCGTCCGTGTGACCTTGCCAACGCCGTGAGCGCGTGCAAAACGCAAGCCGTGCCCTATGGCGTCACGCTCATCATGGCTCCGTGGAACTACCCGTTTTTGCTAACACTCGAGCCGCTCGCCGGCGCCCTTGCCGCGGGCAATACCGTGGTCATCAAGCCGAGTGCCTATGCTCCGGCATCGAGCGCGGTGCTCAAGCAAATCTGTGAAGAGGCATTTGATCCGCGCCTGGTGACGGTTGTCGAGGGCGGGCGCGCCGAGAACGAAGCGTTGCTCGATGAGTGCTGGGACAAGATCTTCTTTACCGGTAGCGTTCCGGTCGGCAAGCTCGTCATGGAGCGCGCGAGTAAAAACCTTACGCCCGTGACGCTTGAGCTGGGCGGCAAGAGCCCCTGCATCGTGGATGCGACGGCAAACTTGAAGGTCGCGGCACGGCGTATCGCCTTTGGCAAATGGCTCAACGTGGGGCAGACCTGCGTGGCGCCCGACTACCTGCTGGTCGATACGCGCGTGCACGACGAGCTGCTGGGCCTCATCAAGGAAGAGGTCCGCCGTATGTTTGGCGAGCATCCGCTCGATAACGAGGATTACGGGCATATCGTCAACGCCAAGCATTTTGCGCGCGTGCGCGGGCTGATCGATCCCGATAAGGTCGTGCTTGGAGGCACCGCGCGGGAGACTTCGCTGAAGATCGAGCCGACGATTTTGGACGGCGTGACCCCCGATGACGCCGTGATGCAGGAGGAGATCTTCGGTCCCATCTTGCCGGTGCTGACGTTTGAGAGCCTAGACGAGGCCGAAGCGTTTATTACGGATCGTCCGACGCCGCTGGCCCTGTATATCTTTAGTCAGGATCGCGCAGTTCAGCAGCGCTTCGTGCGTTACGTGCCATTTGGCGGTGGCTGTGTCAACGACACGATCATGCACTTGGCTACGAGCCATATGGGCTTTGGCGGCATGGGCGCGAGCGGTATGGGGCAGTACCATGGACGCGAGAGCTTCGATACGTTTAGCCACAAGAAGAGCATCGTGAACAAGGCAACCTGGCTGGACGTGCCGTTTCGGTATGCGCCCTACGCAAGCTGGAAGCACAAGTTCGTGCGCATGTTTGTGCATTAGAAAAGGGCGCAGGTAATACGAACAAGTGTTCCTATTACCTGCATTTTGCGTTAGACTACTGTTATGGAGCACGGATGGGCCAACTCCCTTTAGAAGGGATTTGGTATGAACGTAAGCGATGTTATTTCGTTATTGGCGTTGTTGATTGCGGCTATCGAACTCGGTCTGTTTATCGGCCGAATGAAATAGCCGCCCCCGCGTAAGCGAAGACGGCCACTTCTCACGATGAAAACGTGTATCGGAGTTGGCAAGACCCGCGGCAACGGGTGCCATCCGTGTTCCTATCTTATCTGCAAGCGTTCTGTCGCGCAAGCGTTGAGGCAAACGATTGAAGGACGCAGACAGGATGTATTTGTGTCCGCACGGGACCGTAGACTTCTCAATAAGGTTACACACCGGTTTATCCGGCTGTTAGAGGAGCTGCTATGTACGAGCCTTCACGTGTTCTTCTGTCATTTCACATTGCAGGATTTCAGTATGCCGATGGCGCCTTGGTCCTGGGCGATCTTAAAGCGGGCGATAAGCTGACGCTGTGTGCCGAGCGCGATAATCCCCATGACCCTGAGGCGGTTGCGATCTATTACGGCAACACCAAGCTTGGCTATGTTCCGGGAAACGAGGTCGGCCCACTGTCCTTGATGATGTATTACGGCCACGAGGACGTATTTGAGGCTCGCGTGCAACAGGTTGCTCCCGAGCGCAGCCCGTGGCACCAGGTGCGCGTTGGCCTCTATGTGGTGGATGCTCGCTAGTCGGCAAGGGAGGCGGCCATGTTTGATGACGACGACCTATTCAATCTGACAGACGATTCGTTTGAGTGGGATCTGCTACTCGATGACGATGAGTTGGAGCAGGATCGTAGGAAACGGCAGGGCAAGAAAACTCAGGGTGACGCTTCGAAAAAGCAAGACAAACGCCGTCGAGGTCTGTTCGGCGGGCTCTTTGGCTAACCGCCGCATCGCTGTGTCTGTATACTTAGCACGAGTTTGACGCGTTGCGAAATGAGGGCATAGACGATGATGTGGTTTACCGCCGACCTACACCTGGGCGATACGAATATCTTGCACGATATGGATCGACCGTTTGATTCGGTCGAGGAGATGAACCGCAGGGTCATCGATGCCATTAATGAGTGCGTGGCGGCGGACGACCGTCTCTATATCTTGGGAGACTTTACCTATCGTTTGCCCCTAGCGGAGGCGGTGCGCCTGCGCGAGCGTATCGAATGTCAGAACGTGACGCTCATCCGTGGTAACCATGACGGCGACTGGGAAGATCCAGCTGCGCCTCAAATCTGGGATGATGTGCGCGATTACCTGGAGATTGCCCCCAGCTATGCCAAGGGTCATCGTCTGGTTATGAGCCACTACCCCATGCTCAGCTGGAATGGTAAGGCGCGTGGTGCCATCATGCTGCACGGACATATCCACAGCAGGGGAGACCGCACCAACGCGCGCAACCGCGATCGCGAGCGCCCTATCTTTCGCTACGATGTCGGTCTCGATGCCAACGAGTACAGGCCCGTAAGCCGTGATCAGATTCTTAGCTTCTTTGGGTTATAGGGCGCCAGAGCCACCACAAAGGGGACAGGCACCTTTGTGGTGGTTCTGGCGCCGTTGCCATTATGGCGGCGGCGCCTTTTTTGTCCGCGCGGCGCGGTAGAGTGTAGGCGGTTGATATTTGCGTCCATCGAGGAGCTGCTATGAACGAGATCAAGTGCCCGCATTGCGGCGAAGTTTTTAAGGTCGATGCATCCGGCTATGCGGACATCGTCAAGCAAGTGCGCGATGCTGAGTTCTCGCGCGACCTGGATGAGCGTGTGAAGGCAGTCCAGCGCGAGGGCGAGCAGGCGCTGGAGCTTGAGCGCTCGCGTTCGACGACCGCCTTGCAAAAGGCGGAGTCTCAGCGCAATGCTCAGCTTGTCGAGCAGAAGAACGCTGCAGCTCAGCAGCTGGCACAAGAAGTCGCCAAGCGCGATGCCGAGCTTGCCGAGCTGCGCGCCAAGCTTGAGGGCGCTGCCGCAGAGCGTGAGAGCTCAAGCCAGCGCGCGGCGGTTGAGGCCCGTGCCGATGCTCAAAAGGAAAACGCCGAACTTCAGCGCGAAATCGACAATTTGCGTGCGCAGTTGGGGCGCAAAGATGATGAAGCCAAGCTTGCCGAGGTGGCGGCACGCAATGCTGCTCAAAACGACCTGTCCGCGCGCGACGCTCAGATTGCCGAGCTGCAGGCCAGGCTCGCCGCGGCGGACAAGGCCCAGGAAATGGCGCTTGCCGCTGCCGCGGCAGAGTCGCGGCGTGAGCTCGATGCCGCTCGCAGCGAGGCCGAGCGCGCGCTTACTGACTATCGCGCGAAGGTGCAAGAGAAGTTTTCTGCCGCAAAGGCTCAGTCCGAGCAAGAGGCCGAGGGCCTGCGTGCCCAGCTGCGCGAGCAGGAACTGATGGCAAAAATGAACCTGTCAGAGGCGGTCGCCGCGGCGGAACGAGAGCGCGATGAGGCACGTGCCAAGCTGACGAGCGAGCTGGCGGTGCGCGATTCTCGCGAGGAGCAAGCCAAGGCGGCACACGAGCTCGAGCTTGCGCAGGCCAAGCGCGCGAGCGATGACCTGATTCGCTACAAGGATGAAGAGATTGAGCGCCTTAAGGACATGAAGGTCCGCCTGTCCACCAAGATGGTGGGCGAGTCGCTCGAGCAGCACTGCGAGACCGAGTTTAACCGTCTGCGCATGACGGCGTTTCCTAACGCGTACTTCGAGAAAGATAACGATGCGTCCGAGGGTACCAAGGGCGACTTTATCTTCCGCGAGTGCGACGCGAGCGGCAACGAGGTCATTTCGATTATGTTCGAGATGAAAAACGAGAACGACGAGACTGCGACCAAGCACAAAAACGAGGACTTCTTTAAGAAACTCGATCACGATCGTCGCCAGAAAGGTTGTGAGTACGCGGTGCTCTGCACCCTGCTGGAGCCCGAGAGCGAGCTCTATAACGCAGGGATAGTCGACGTGAGCTATCGCTACGAGAAGATGTACGTGATCCGTCCGCAGTTTTTCATTCCCATGATTACGCTGCTGCGCAACGCCGCCATGGGTTCGCTGCGCTATAAGCAGGAGCTAGCGGAGTACAAGCAGCAGAATATCGACGTCACGAACTTCGAAGCCAAGATGGAAAAGTTCAAGAATGATTTCGGTCGCAACTACGAGATCGCGAGCCGCAAGTTCCAAACGGCGATCGATGAGATCGACAAGACGATTAGCCACCTGCAGAAAACCAAGGAGGCGTTGCTGTCCTCCGAGAACAATCTGCGCCTAGCCAACAAGAAGGCGGACGATCTTACCATTCGCAAGCTCACGTGGGGCAACAAGACCATGAAGGCCGCGTTTGACGAGGCGCGCGGGGCTGCGACAGAGACAAACGATGAGCCAGCCGAGGCGGATTCGTATGAGGTCGAGGGTGCCGAGTAAGGCATAGCGTATAGCGCAAAAGCGGGGCCGCTGGCGATGTTGCCAGCGGCCCCGCTTCGTTTCGTTCCAGTATGTTCGGCTAGTCCTCGAGCAGGTCCTCGATAAAGCCGACGCGGTAGTTTTTGAAGATGACCTCGCCGCCGTCTTGCGTGGCATCCAGGTCGACATCGCCCATGATGCCAAAGTCGTGGTCGCCATCCTCGTCGGCAAAAATCTGGTGCACGTGCCACACGTGATCGGTCTTCTCGTCGCTCCCGTCGATGGTAAACATCGCGGCGCTGCGGGCATCTCCGTCGGTGAGGATTTCCTCGTGCTGCTCATGGTAGGCATCGAGCGCCTTTTGCCAGCGGACCTCGCTCATGCCCCAGTCCTCGTCGAGTTCGCCCAGGTCGCGAACGTGCTCGCGGGCGGCAAGGGTCACGCGGCGGAAGAGTGCGTTGCGCGCCAGCAGCGTGCAGCCGCGACGGTCCGCAACGACCTCGTCGATGCCCTGCGGCGGCGCGGCGTCGAGGGCCGCCGGGTTGCCGGCGTTCTCCCACTCGTCCACCAGGCTCGAGTCGACCGAGCGTACCACAAAGCCGAGCCACGAAATGATGTCGCGCAAGCGCTCATCGCGCTTCTCAATGGGCACGGTGCGATCGAGGGAGCGGTAGGCCTCGGCTAGGTAGCGCAGCAGAATGCCCTCGGAGCGGGCGATGCCGAGCTTTTGAATGTAACCCTTAAAATCGCTCGCGCTTTCCAGCATGTCGCGCAGGACGCTCTTGGGAGAGAGCTGGTAGTCGTTTGCCCAGGGCACTTCCTGGCAGTACTTGTCAAAAGCGGCGTCGAGCAAATCCTCGAGCGGCTTTTCATACGTGACGTCTTGGATGTGCTCCAAGCGCTCCTCATACTCGACGCCGTCAGCCTTCATTTCGGCCATCGCGCGGTCGCGCGCGGCGCGCTCCTGTGCGCGCAGCACCTGCTTGGGATCCTCGAGCGTTGCCTCGACCATCGAGATCAGATCCATGGTATAGGTCTCGCTCTCGGGGTCGAGCAGCTCCAACGCGGCAAGCAAGAACGGCGAGAGCGGCTGATCGAGTGCGAAGTCCTCGGGCAGATCGACCGTCAGCGCGTAGTCGGTGTCTGGTGCGGCGTCAGCCGGGGCGTCAGGTGCGGGCGGCACCTCGGTGCGAACGACGACGCCGGAATCGATGAGTGTGGCGAAGATTTCGTCGGCGCGAACTTCGAGCTTGGCCTTTTCTTCGGGGGTCTGTAAGCTCGTCTCGATGAGGTCGTGTACGCGGGCTCGGGCATCGCCGCCCTGCTCGACCACGCTAATCACCATGGAGTGTGTGATGCGCAGGCGCGGCTTGAGCGTCTCGGGCTGCGTCTCGATCAGGCGCTCAAAGGTTTGCTTGTTCCAGGTGACAAAGCCCTCGGGGGCCTTTTTCTTTTTAATCTTACGGAGCTTTTTGGGGTCGTCGCCCGCTTTGGCCATAAGCTTGGCATTCTCGATCTCGTGCTCGGGTGCCTCGGCAATCACCATGCCCTCGGTATCAAAGCCCGAGCGGCCGGCGCGACCGGCAATCTGGTGGAACTCGCGGGCGCGCAGACGACGCATCTTGTAGCCATCGAACTTGGTGAGCGCGGTGAGCACCACGGTGTGGATGGGTACGTTGATGCCGACGCCGAGCGTATCGGTGCCGCAGATGACGGGCAGCAGGCCCTGCTGCGCCAGGCGCTCGACCAGCAGGCGATAGCGCGGCAACATGCCAGCATGGTGCACGCCGACGCCGCATCCAAGCAGGCGCTTGAGAATCTTGCCAAAGGCCGTCGAGAAGCTCGTGCCTTTGGCAGCTTCCTTAATGGCCTCGCGTTGCTCCTTACTAGCGATGCCAAAATTGGCGAGCGACTGTGCCGTTGCAAGGGCGGCATCCTGGCTAAAGTGCACGATATAGAGCGGGGCCTCGCCGCGGCGCATGGCGAGCTCGACCGTGCCCTCGAGGGAGGTCGTCACATAGTCGTAGCTCAGCGGAACAGGACGCGGGGCATCGATGACCAAGTCGCAAGCAGCGCCGGTGTGCTCCTCGAGTGAGGCGGCGATGGCAGTGACATCGCCGAGCGTGGCGCTCATGAGCATAAACTGCGTGTGGGGCAGGGTGAGCAGCGGTACCTGCCAGGCCCAGCCGCGGTCGGGGTCGGCAAAGTAGTGGAACTCGTCCATGGCTACGCAGCCCACATCGGCGTCCTCGCCCTCGCGTAGCGCATCGTTGGCGAGGATTTCGGCCGTGCAGCAGATGACGGGTGCCTTGGTGTTGATATGCGTATCGCCGGTGATCATGCCGACGTTATCGCGGCCGAGCACCTGTACCAGATCGAAGAACTTTTCACTGACCAAGGCCTTGATAGGGGCTGTGTAATAGCAACGTTTGCCCTGCGCCATGCCCATAAAGAGCATGCCCAGCGCGACAAGCGACTTGCCCGATCCGGTCGGTGTTCCCAAAATGACATGGTCACCGGCGGCTAGATCCATGAGGGCCTCTTCCTGGTGGTCCCACAGCTCAATACCGCGATCGCTCGTCCATTCAAAGAAGCGTTCGAAGGCCTGGTCGGGCGTGAGCCATGGTTCGGGCTCGCTGCCGTCCTCGGGCTCCCACCAGGTGGGGGAGAGCGCGCCGAGCGAGCCAAACTCGGCTTCGGTTCCCGTGCCGCCCGAGAATGAGCTGGCGGCGCCGGCGCCGGAGACGGTGCTGGCGGCGGTATCTGTCGTGGTCTGTGCCATGTGCTTTCTTTCTCTTGCGATTGTCCGCCAACTATTATGGCGTAGCGTCGCATCGATACGTTCGCAGGCAAGAAAATGCAGGAAATGGGCGTTCTGCCCAGCCGTTTGATGCAGTTGCCAGCTAAGTGAGTAGACTTTTTGCAATATCGCGAGCACATGGCTTTTGCGCAAGAGCTCTACCTGCGGTTTTAGTTTTCGTTATGCGGGTTGTGCTTGGCTATTGCAAAAAAGTCTACTCACTTAGGTTTGAGGGTCGTTTGCTGGCGCCTATTCGCGCTTATTTGCTGACGCCGCGACCATCAGAAGCCCCTAGGACTCTTGCGGCAGGCGCTTCTTGCCCTTGCGGGCACGGTTTCTGAAGTTCTCGACGGCCTCTTCCATGCCGAGAGGCACGTAGGTGAGCTCATCGAGGTTGTCGGGCAGGTAGCAGGCAAGGCTTTGCTCCTGCGCGCGGCCCGCCGCGAGCTGCTCTTCGATGGGTTCCGCGTCGGGTGTGGCGCAAATGCCATAGACGACGGCACCCATCTCGCGCGTGCGGCATTCATATTCGGTCTCGGGATGCTCGGGATGGTCGCGGCGGACGTCGTCACTTACCCAAAGCGTGTCGTAGCCTGCCGCGGCAAACTGTCCCAGGGCGTAATCGCGCAACGGCTTGCTGTCGGTGCGCAGCGTGACGGTAGCGCCGGCTGAAAAGAGCGGGCGGTAGAGCATCAGATGGTCGACATGGACGAGTCGTTTTTTGGCGTACTTGGCCTTGGGCTGTGGCGTGGGAAAGTTAATGGTGATGGCATCGAGCTCGCCTGCGGCAAACAGCTGCGGCAGCGATTTGGCGCCTCGGGGCAGGACGAGTGCGTTGGACAGCTCCTGCTCGCAGATTTTCTGTGCGGCATAGGCGATGCAGATGGGCTCCTGGTCCATACCGATAAAGAGCGTGTTTGGCTCGTGGGCCGCACGCTCTACAAGGTACGTTCCCTTGCCACAGCCAAGATCCAGGTGAAGGTGTTCGAAGGGCTTGCCGCCTGCGGGCGCACAGGCCTCGCGCCAATCTCCGGCATAGGCCTCGGGGTTCGTCTCAATCGCATCGGCGTAGCGCTCCAGGCGCTCCTCGAGCACAAAGTTCTTAGGCGTGCGAACGTGGACGGCTCCCATGAG
This sequence comes from Collinsella sp., assembly GCA_048326155.1. Lineage (GTDB taxonomy): Bacteria > Actinomycetota > Coriobacteriia > Coriobacteriales > Coriobacteriaceae > Collinsella. Next base: position 53,621 of record DBFEQD010000015.1, on the reverse strand, counting down.
GCTCCTTGGTCATAAGTGTGGAACGCATAGCTGCACGTTCCGTCAATGGGTTGAAAAAGGGTGGGCATAGTTTGCCCGAAAGATGCGGTGCGGCTCGGCGGCGAGTCGTCGGTGCCTACAGACGCTTGAGAATCACATAGCGATTGAGCTCTCCGCTGCGACCGTCGGCATGGAAGCGCTCAAGCTCGCGCACGGGGACCTCGCCGCTCTTGTAGAACGTACGGACGCCGCGCACCAGGTCGGTGATCTGCTGATCGTCAAAGTGATGGCAATAGCGGTAGGCGTGGCGGTCGTTTTGCCAGCCGATGAGGTGGTCGCCGGCTTCAAACTGCGCGGAATCGTAACCCTCAAACGGCGGGGTGAGCTCGGCGCGGGCTTCGGCTCGAACGGCCTTGCGCGCCATGCGCTCGTCGTTCATAAACTCCCAAAAGCTGATGGCGATGATGCCGCCCGGGCGCGTCTGCCGCACCAAGGCGTCGAGTACGCGTACGCGGTACTCGCACGACGGCACGTGGTGCATAAAGCCAAAGCAGACCGAGATGTCGGCGAGCGGGGCGTCGAAAAGCACGTCGGGCGTCTCGGCGGGGTTGAGCTTCATGAGGGCGTCGAGCACGTCGAGCTCCTGGAAGTGCAGGTTGGGAATGCGCAGGGCGTGGCCATGTGCATCGATAGCCAAATCTTGACACGAGTCGACACCATAGAACTCAAACGGGCAGCTGGCATCTGCCGAGGGGTTTGCGCCGTCGACGCCCTTGGCGGCAAGTGCGCCGCCGGCGGCAAAATTCTCGAATCGCATATTGCCGCAGGCAAGATCAAAGACGCGGACGGGATGCTCGATCGTGGCGACGTCGAGCTGCCCGAGCGCGATGTCCATGGTGCGCACCCAGCCGGGCCACGGGGCCTGGCGCGTATCGGAGAAGGAAGCGGAGTGCTCGCGATAGAACGTGTTGTTGAGCTGGATGAGCGATGAGGCGAAATCGCGGTTCACGGCGCGGAACTCCCTCCGTTGGCGGTGCGGAATAAACAGTACGACCATACTACCGTTAACGCAGCAACGGGGACAACCAAGCTACGGGTCATTGCTTTGTTTGGACACATTTCCGCAGCTCATATGTGCCCGCAACCGCCGGTTGTCAAAAATCCCACTAGAATAGGTGGCATGCTTTTGGCGGTGGCGGATAGATTTTTAACTGTGCAAGGCGCCTTAAGAACAAAAGCGGTCCGGCGGCACGGCTGGCATTACATAGGAGGAACCATGAATGTAGAAACTGCGCAGCGGCTCGCCGACCTTCGCCGCAGCAAAGGCTTTAGCCAAGAAGGGCTGGCACGAAAGCTGGGGCTGTCGCGCCAGGCGGTCAGTAAATGGGAGCGCGCGGAGAGCTCGCCCGATACCGAGAACCTGATCTCGCTCGCCAAGCTCTATGGCGTGAGCCTGGACGAGCTGCTCAATCCGAGCGATGAGATCGAGGACGATATCGAGTTTGAGAACGAGGACCGCGCCCGTCAGCGCGAGGCCGAGGCGGCAGAGCGCGCCCGTACCCATGAGGCGGCGGCACGCGCAACCGAGGCGGCAACACAGGCGAGTGACGCGGCAGCCAAGGCGGCGCAGGCGGCAAGCTGGAGTGCGCAGGCTGCCAATGCGGCGACGGCTCAGGTGACGGGTGCCGGTGCGGCCGGCCCGACTCCGGTGAAGGGCCCGTTCCAGTCGTTCCCGTATTGGGCCGTGTGCTGGCTACTGTTCTTTTTGCTGATGTTCCCGTTTGGTGCCGGCCCCTTTGCCGCGCTGATCTTCTTCACGATTCCCATCTATCACTGGGTGGCGCGTGCGCTCGATGGTGATTGGGCGCGCGGCGATCTTCAGGTTGGTTCGGCGCCGGTGGCGGTCAGGGCCCAGGGGAAGGATACTTCTGCGGAACCTGATGCTGACGTGGCTACCGCGGCCACCGCTGAGCCATGTGCCAAAGAAGGTGACGAATGATGAAGCTTTCGCATGAATCCAAGGTACGCTTGGGCGTCGGCATCGGAGCGTTTGTGCTCATCATCGGGCTTGTCTTTGGCATTTCGCGGACTTTGATTCATTTTGATGGCCCGTGGGATCTCGACGATTTTGTATCCGGCTTCTCTGGTATGGACGATGCGGTTGACGAGGACGATCTTTTGGATGGCGGTAACTATTCCGCTCAGCCTCAGCAGCTTTCGAGCGAAACCTTTGATGCCGACGCGTTCACATCGCTTGACTTGGACGTGACGTCGGGCACGGTCGAGGTCAAACACGTCTCCAGCGGGCCAGTGCGCGTAATTGAAAGCGGTCGCGTGGCAACGGGGACCGTTGCCTTCGATGCGGCAACCCAGAACCTGGCCGAAATCAAGGGCTCTACGCTCAAGATTCGCCAGTTCGATTGCGATGACGAGCGCGCCATTGACCGCACGGTTACCGTCGAACTGCCGCGCGAAGTTGCCGATAACATGGTGGGCATTACAGCGAATGTAGGATCGGGTGACCTGACGGTCGCGGGCATTGCGTGTCATGACCTCAACCTGACTTTGGACTCTGGAGACGTTGAGTTTACGGGCACCGTGACCGATACCCTGAATGCCGAGGTCGGTTCGGGCGATGTGACGTTCGAGCTCTACCAGGCCCCCGCGAAGTCGATGGACGTGAGTGTGGGCTCGGGCGATGTGGAGATGATGGTTCCGAACTCGACGGGCTTTAAGGCGAGCCTTACCTTGGGCAGCGGCGACTTCGAGAGCGATTTCCTTCCGCTTGGCTACGACGGCGAGACCATTTTGAATCTTGAATTCGATAACGGCGATAAGTCTGCTACGTATCGTTTTGAGGTCGGTTCGGGCGACATGTCATTTGATTCAGAGTGACGGGCGGTTATCGAAGACTTATATACCATAGCTGCGCTGTTTGATGAAGGCGCCGAAGCCGAGATCGGCTCCGGCGCCTTTACCTTTACAATGGGGACATGGAACAGATTATCTTGAACATACTCGAGGCTCTGCGTCGCGGCGAGACCGTGGACGACAAAGCGCTCGTCAAACTGATACATGCCGAGGCGCGCCGTGAGGGTGCTGACAAACGCGATTTGGCCAAGCGCCGTCTGCTGCCGTTCTACCAGCGGGTAAAACGTGAGGAGCCGGCTCGTTGGGCTGGGTGGAATGTCGATGCCGAGCTGGAACGTCGACTGTTGCAGGTGCTGCGTATGAAGCCTCGTCGCACGGCCTCGGGCGTGGCGACCATTACCGTCATCACCAAGCCCTGGCCGTGCTCGGGCGATTGCCTGTTTTGCCCCAACGATCTGCGCATGCCCAAAAGCTACCTGCACGCCGAGCCGGCGTGCGCCCGTGCGGAGCAAAATTGCTTTGACCCGTATCTGCAGGTGAGCGCTCGTCTGACCGCGCTTTCGCAGATGGGGCACGCAACCGATAAGATTGAGCTCATCGTGCTCGGTGGCACCTGGAGCGACTATCCGCAAGGGTATCAGACGTGGTTTATGTCGGAGCTTTTCCGTGCGCTCAATGACGATGCCGTCGCCGGCGTGGCGGCAAACCCCATGTTGGCGCGTCCGGGCATCAGCCGTGCCGAGGCAGAGCGCCTGCTCGATGACGCGCCCGCCGATGCGCTGCCGCCGGTGGTGGCGGAGCGCCGCGAGCGCTATCGGGCCGCCGGCATTGCGACAGACGAGGTCGAGCTTGCTGCCGGCGTTGCCGACGAGCAGGGGCGTGTGGATGCTGCCGTGGGCGGCTATAACCGTGCGGTGCGTCGTCTGTACGGTCCCGGTACGCCGTGGGGCGAGGTCACTGAGTGGCAGACGGCAACGATGGAGGAGCTCGAGCGTCAGCAGCGCATCAACGAGACGGCGAAGCATCGCGTGGTGGGGCTCGTTATCGAGACGCGCCCCGATGCCGTAACGCCGCAGGCCCTCACGCTCATCCGCCGCCTGGGCTGCACCAAGATTCAGATGGGTATCCAGAGTCTCGACCAGCACCTGCTCGATATCAACGAGCGTCGCATTTCGGTGGCTCAGATCGAGCGGGCGTTTTCGCTTGCACGCCTGTTTGGCTTTAAGATCCATGCGCATTTTATGCTTAACCTGCTGGGCGCCACGCCCGAGGGGGACAAGCGCGACTACGAGCGCTTTATGACCGAAGGGGCCTTTATGCCCGACGAGGTCAAGGTCTACCCGTGTGCGCTCATCGAGGGCTCGCGTCTGGTGGGCTGCTACGAGCTCGGCGAGTGGCGCCCCTATACCGAGGAGGAGCTGCTCGACGTGCTGGCCGATGACATCGTGGTGACGCCGGCGTTCTGCCGTATCAGTCGCATGATCCGCGACTTTAGTTCCGACGACATCATGGTGGGCAACAAGAAACCCAACCTGCGTCAGCTCGTTGAGAACCGCCTGGCTGCTCGGGGTGACGGTGCGACGGTGCGCGAGATTCGCTATCGCGAGATCAGTACGGCGGGTGCCGACTTGGATGAGCTTTCTCTTGATGAGGAGGTGGCGTACGAGACGCCGGTGACGCACGAGCGCTTTTTGCAGTGGGTGACGCCGCAGGGCAAGATCGCGGGCTTTTTGCGGTTGTCGCTGCCCGACCATTCGTTTGTTGCCGCGCATGCGGACGAGTTGCCGACGTCGCCGGACGAGGCGATGATTCGCGAGGTACACGTGTATGGCATGGCGGCACGCGTGGGCGACCAGGGCCAGGCGGCGCAGCATCACGGGTTGGGGCGTTTACTCGTAGAGCGTGCGTCCGAGATTGCCCGGGATGCCGGCTATGCGCGCGTCAACGTGATCAGCGCGATTGGTGCGCGCGAGTACTATCGCCATTTGGGTTTTTACGATCATGGACTCTATCTGCAAAAGGAGCTCTAGATGAACAAGCCGAGTGTTTCTGCCGGCGTCGTTGCCGGCGTTGCTCTGGGAGCCGCGGCGCTTGGTGCGGCCGCTGTCGCTGTTCGTGCTGCCTGTCTGCAAGTTGCGCGAACCCGCAATGGGTTGGCGCGTGTGAAACGCGTGCACGACGAGAGCGGTGACGAAGTCCGCGTATTGGTGCAAGGCGGCGTCTACCAAAGCGCGAGTTACGTTGGCGAGCGCTGGGCGGAGCCCGTCTTTGCGTACTATCGCGCGTTTGACGACGTGTTTGAGGCCGAGGATGCGATGCGCGACGCTTATGGTCACGGTATCAACCGTATGCTGATGCTGGGCGGCGGCGGGTTTGCCTATCCCAAGTTCGCGCTGATGTCGCACGAGGGCTTGCGCATGGACGTCATCGAGTATGACGGAGAGATTACGCGCCTGGCGCGCCGTTGGTTCTATCTGGACGAGCTGGAGCGCACGGTGGGCGACCGCTTGCGGGTGATTACTGCTGAGGCTCGCTCGTATCTGGGTGTGACGAGTGTGGGCCATCGTCGCTACGACGTGGTCGTGAGCGATTGCTTTGGCGGTGCCGAGCCCGTACGCGAGCTGGCGACGGTTGAAGCGTTGCGTTTGGTGCGGGGCAGCCTCAACCCCGGCGGCATCTACGTTGCCAATATCGTGAGCGCAAACGAGGGGAGCGATGTGACGTTCCTGCGCGATTGCGTTGCCACGGCACTCGAGGTGTTCGCTCGCGCCTGGGTGGTGCCTTGTGGCGATACGGAGTTCGGCGGCGAGGAGAATTATCTGCTCATCGCCAGCGACGGCGACTACGCCTTTGCCGAAGCTGTGCCCTTCGACACCGACTTCCTCGGTACCGTCCTTCACGACAAGTAAGTCTTCCCGTCCCAAAAAAGACTGGTCTTAGGCGTGGTCGCGCCAGCTGAGGACGCGCTGCTTCATACCCTCGATGTCGAGCACGCCTTCGGCGAAGCCTTTGCGCACGAGCTCTTCGGGAACAAACTCGTCGTACCGATCAAAGTAAGGTACCTCGCCGGGATAGACGAGCTCGATGGGGTCGAAGTCCTTTTCGGCCTCGGCTGCGAGCACCTCAAAGAATGTCTCCTCGTCGGCCTTCATCTTACACTGCATAAAGTATGGACGCGACGGATCGAGCCCGCGAAGGCCCAGCTCAGCGGCACATTTAATCTTGAGCATGCGCTCGAGCGCCAAAAAGGCGTAGCTGCCCAGCCAGGGGAAGAGCACCCAGGTATCGCCGCCCAGGTTGATGAGCGGTTTAGTTCCCGCACCCGAAAGCTTGGCTGTATGACGAGCCTGCGCTAAGCGGGCCCGTGCGTTACCCATGAGGTACGGATATGTCGCGTGCTCGTTGAGCGCCTTGCGCATGCGCTCGAGTACGTGTGTATTGATGTCGCCGGGGCAGTCGCCAAAGTAGGCCGGCACCCGGCCCTTGACCTGCGTGGCAAAGACAGTGTGGCGCTTCCAGTCCACTTCCTCGACAATCCAGCAGTGTCCGGCGATGGCGATGCGCTCACCGGGCGGGGGCGGATTAACAATCGTGCCCAGCTCGGCCGATTCGCTCCGGACGGTAAACTCCTCGTTTTCCTGGAACACGGCGTAGAACTTAAAGTTGTTGATGACGCGCTCGCCCGCGAGACCCACGATGAGCCCGCCACCTTCGGTGACCTGGATATGGTCGATCTTAATGAGGTGACGTAGCAGCACACGGTAATCGTCTGCCGAGATACGGTGGAAATAGCTGAGCGTGAGCACACGCTGGGCAAGTTCGGCCGGCGTGAGCTCGCCGGTGCTGGCGAGGGTCGACATAGTCTGGTGATAGAGCAGGCTGTAGGGGAGTCGATCGAGCTCGGGCGGCTCGACCCACTTTTCCTCGCGATAGAGTTGTACGAGCGCGATACCCTGCAGGAGCTTCCAGGGAATGGTTTCGGGCATCATCGTGCGCGGCTCGGGTTCTTCCTCGCGCATGACAAACCACATCTCGGGCGGAAGGTCGCGGCGTCCCGTGCGCCCCATGCGCTGCAAAAAGGAGCTGACGGTAAACGGCGCGTCAATCTGGAAGGCGCGCTCCAGGCGGCCGATATCGATACCGAGCTCCAGCGTAGAGGTGGTGACGGTTGTCTGCGCCTGCTCCTCGTCGCGCATGAGCTCCTCGGCCGTCTCGCGCAGCGATGCCGAAAGGTTGCCGTGATGGATTAGAAAGCGGTCGGGCTCGTGTCGACTTTCGCAGTAGCTGCGCAGCATGGAGCACACGGCCTCTGCCTCCTCGCGCGAGTTGGCAAAGACCAAGCACTTGCGGCCGCGGGTGTGTTCGAAGATATAGCCCATGCCGGGGTCGGCGTTGTCGGGCGCTGTGTCGGTGGGGCTGAGAAGCGCCTGCTCGGTCGCTCGTGGGATGTCGACTTCGCCCTCGGGGGCCGAGGAAGTGCGACGGTCTTTGGGAGCGTCCTTGCCCCGCGCCTGCTCGCGACGTTGACGACGTTCCGCCTGTGTGAGCTGTCCGCTGTGGCGCATGTCTTGTCCGGATGCGGGCAGCGCCGCGGGTGTCACTGCCTCAATGCGCTCGCACGCAAGCACTTCGGCCTCTTGAGGACCCATGCTCTCGAATCCTCGCTGCTGCGCCTGGGGACCCGAGTTGTAGAAGTGCTCCATGGAGATGCGCCACACGCGGCGCGGCTCCTCAAAACGGGGGATGACGCAGTTGCGTCCCGTCCCCTGCGACAGGAAGGCGCCCGTGCGCTCGGGGTCGCCGATGGTTGCCGACAGACCGATGCGGCGGGGCTGCACGCCTGCCATGCGCGAGAGCCGCTCGATAAGGCAGAGCGTCTGCCCGCCGCGGTCGCCGCGCATGAGCGAATGGACTTCGTCGATAACCACATAGCGCAGGTCGCAGAACATACGAGGGATCGCCATGTGCTTATGGATCAGGAGCGCCTCGAGTGACTCGGGCGTAATCTGCAAGATGCCGCTCGGTTTTTTGATGAGCTTAGCCTTGTGCGACTGCGAGACATCGCCATGCCAGTGCCAGACAGGGATATCGGCTTCTTCGCACAGATCGTTGAGGCGGACGAATTGGTCATTGATGAGCGCCTTGAGGGGGCCAATGTAGAGGGCGCCCACGCTTGCGGGCGGGTTCTCCCAAAACTCGGTCAGGATGGGAAAGAAGGCTGCCTCGGTTTTGCCAGATGCCGTGGAGGCCGTCAGGAGCACATTGTCTTGCGTGTTGAAGATGGCATCTGCCGCCGCAACCTGGATGGAGCGCAGGCTCTCCCAATCGTGGGAGTAGATGAAGTCTTGGATAAACGGGGCGTAGCGGTCAAAGGCGTTCACGAGGCCTCCTTTCAAAAACGAATCTCTCAACGCGGTGGTCAGTGGCTTGCTGCATGACTGCTTCAACGTTTGCCCAGATAAAACCTGCCAAAATAAACATGTCCCTTTTTGGCAGGTTAGATGGTGAATTCGGCGAAGTTGCGGTCGCCGTCTGCGGTGCCGGTGTCGCCTGTTGCGGCTGCCGGCGCTAGCGCGTCGCCACCGACGCTTTGCAGCAGCTCGGCTACGTTAGCGTCGGGGTTCTGGCACAGGATGTCGAGCAGCTCGATAAAGTCGCGAATGACCTCGCGCGGCGTCAGATGCGTGTCGGCTCCCACACGACCGAACTCGATCTTGAGGAAGTCCACCAAGTCGTTCTCGGTAAGCGTGGGCGTCCAGCCAAAGTAACCGGCGTGAATTTGCATGAGTTTTTCGATCAGCACCAGCAACTCCTCGTAGGTGAGTGGCTGCAGACGGATGATGGGCGCGAGCATGTCCTTAAGGTCCTCGCGCGCAAAGCGACCCTGAGCGAGTCGGCTACGCAGAGCCTCGTAGGAGAACACGCCGCGGCGACGGTCCTCGATGGAGGTTGGCGTGCCGCCCATGATCATGCCCAGGTACTGCGCCTTGCCCTGAAGCGTGTCGTTGTACATGGTCAGGATCTTCTCGTAGTTGTACTGGCGCGTGATGGCGTTGGGAATCTTATACAGATTCACGAGCTCGTCGATGAGCACCAGCATGCCCTTGTAGCCGCTGCAAACCAAAAAACGTGCGATGAGTTTGACGTAGTCGTACCAGTCATCGTCGCTGATGATGGTTGAGGACCCCAGTTCGGCGCGAGCCTCGCTCTTGGTGCGGTATTCGCCGCGGATCCATTTGGTCACGCGGCTCATGGCCTCTTCGTCACCCTCGGATACGGCCGTGCGATAGCGGCGGAGCATGCGGGTGAAGTCGAAGCCGTGGACCATCTCCTCGAGCGGGGCCAATTGGGCATTAACGACGGACTCATCGGCATCGGCACACGAGGTGACCCAACGATCCAGGATAAGGTTGAGCGCGCCGCCCTCGGGGCGCGTCTTGGTCGATATGTTGCGGATGAGCTCGCGGTAGGTGGCAAGGCCCTGTCCCTGACCGCCCTGCAGGCGGCGCTCAGGGGATAGGTCGGCATCGGCGACGACGAATCCCTCGCCCATGGCGTGCGTGCGGATGGTCTGGAGCAAAAAGCTCTTGCCGGCGCCGTAGCGACCGACTAAAAAGCGGAAGCTCGCGCCGCCATCGGCGATGAGACTCAAATCGGTGAGCAGGGCGCGAATCTCGACCTCGCGTCCCACGGTGATATAGGGAAGGCCGATGCGCGGGACCACGCCGCCCTTGAGCGAGTTTAGGATAACGGCGGCGACGCGTTTGGGTACGCGGGGCGCTGCGGATGCGGTGTCACTCATGGTCTAGGTATCCTCTCACGTCTGCTTCGTAATCCTCGATAATCTGCGGTCCTGCCGCTCCAAACTCGATAACGGTGTCGCCCACCAGGTCAAAGAGTGCCTCGTTGATGCTGTCGACGAGCATATCCTCGCTCTGGCCCGACCTCTCCACTGCCGATGTCGCTTGCGCTGCGTTCTGCTCGAGCAGTGCGCGCAGATACGCGGTTGCGGCGGGCGCGAGTTCGCTCGCGGCGTCAGTGGGCGCAGCCGCTGCGGGCGGGGGCGTCGGCGCAAGAAGCGGCGCCACGACACCAAACTGTTCGGTGGAAATGGTTGGCTCGTCGGCCTCGTCCTGCCCTGCGGCCGCCGTGACCGGTTCGACAAACGCGCCTGCTGCGGGCTCGGCTTTCGGCTGCTCGGAGTCCACCGTATCGACCTCTGCGAGCACATCGTCCTCGCGCTCCTCATCAATCAAAAGCGCCTCACGCGTTTGTGCGGCGGCGCTTCGAATGTGTCCCAGCTGACTCAAATCGATCTCGATCTTGACGGGCTGGTGTGCGGCGTCCCACGAAAGCCATGCCACAATCTCGTCATCGATAATCTTGGCCAGATATTTGGGGACCTTTTCTTCCTTAAGGGGATGGGCGGGGTCCAGCGCCAGGCGTAGGCGTTGGTCGCAGGCGCGCATCATTTCGCCGAGTTTGCTGCTCTTTTGCCTGCTGCCGTGGATACGCATGCACTCCCAAAAGCCGTTTTGGCAACGGTAGATATGGATAGGATCCAGGCGGTATTCGCAGTCCTCGTGGCGCTCGGGCGCAAAGAATACGGCCGAGGCAAACATGGTGTAGGGCATGGCCGTCTCCTCCCCAAATAAGCTCGCCACGATGTCGGTCTTTCGGTGCGTGTCATAGTAGCGCGCCATACGGACATACACGGCGCACGCCACGTGGCGCAGATCGCGGTGGTGGCTGCGGTCGAGCCGCGAGTTACTTAGGTTGTACGTGGAGAGGGCGTTGATGGCGGCTATGAGTCGCTCCTCGCGCACCTCATCGGGCGGAAGGGGGAGCGTGGGCTCGGAGGTTTTGCGACGCTTAGGGGTCTGGCCGGACGGTGCCGGTGCTGGTACAAGGTCTCGTGCCGCGCGCCGCAGCTCGATAAGGGCGTTATCGAACATGACGGTTTTAGAGTCACGAAGCAGCTTGGGGTCGAGCCCGTGGAACACGGCGTAATCCTGCAGCCACACGCGCGCAAACCGGTCGATGCCGGGCTCGAAGGCGCGATAGACATTCCAAAAAGCCTTGATCTTGTTAAAACCATCGAGCGGGTCATCTACGCCAATGCCGCAAATCAGCTCATAGAGATACAGAAAGGCAAAGGACGTAGACGTTTCCTCGACGGTTCCGCGGCGCACTTGGGCACGCCAGGTAAAGTAGCCGCGCAACTGCCGGTCGCTCATGGCGTTGTAGGTGGGAAAGTACGACTTAAAGGTGCCGTTGTAGGGACAGTCATCCTCAAAGTCGGCCATCAGCAGGCCCTGGCGGTAAAAAAGCTCGGCTTCCGAAAGCCAGCGGCCCGCACCGCCCTTGGGGTCATCCTGCCAGCGCGATATCTCGCGCATTTTACGGTACTGGTCGGGGAGGAAATTCTGCATCTGTCGGCCGGTTTTGAGAATCGGCTCGTCTGCGTAGATTTCGTTTGAGAAGCGGGCAGACTGATGGGTCCGGGCCTCGGCCATAATGCGCTCGATGAGCATCTTGATGTCCTGGTCGGCCACCGCTTCTCCTCTCCTAACGCAGCTTCGGTGACCTCATATCATAGCACAGCATCAAACAGGTGTTCGAGATACTGCTGCGTAGATAGATTTAGAACAGGAGGGCGTAGATGACGGCGATGACGACGGAGGGAAGCATATTGGCCGTGCGGAAGGTCTGAGGACGGATGAGGTTGACGCCGACGCAGAAGATGAGCATGGAGCCTACGAGCGAAAGGCTGTCGAGGGCTGCTGTGGTCATGATGGGGGAGAGTGCGCCGGCAAACAGCGTGATCGTCCCCTGGAACACGGCGACGGGCAGGGCGGAGAAGATGCAGCCGCGGCCAAGCGAGGCCGTCATGGTGCAGACGATGATACAGTCCAGCGCTCCCTTGAGGGCGAGCGTGGACCAGTCGCCGAGCAGGCCGTCTTGGATTGATCCCACGATAGCCATGGCACCGATGCAGACGGTGAGTGAAGTCGAGACAAAAGCGTTGGTGAACTCGTTATCGCCCTCACTGCCAGTCTTGCGCTTGAGCCATTCGCCAAGGTTCTCGATGGCGGCCTCCAAGTTGACGGCCTCGCCGATGAGCGAGCCGAGGGCGAACGAGACGATGAGCATGGTGGTGCCGGTGGTCGCTAGTGCCTTTCCATCGATGATGAGCATCTTTTGTATGGTGCCGCCCAGGCCGATAAACAGGACGCACAGCCCCGATGCTTTCATGAGCGTGTCTTGGATGCGCGGTGTAATGAAGCGACCGCCCGCTAATCCCAAAAGACCGCCCGCAACTAAAAGCACAACGTTGATGATTGTTCCCAAGCCCGGCATGAGCCCTCCCGTATTGATGCCAACGTGGCAATCGTAGCAGAACGAAATGCAAGGCACATCGCGACTCATCTAATACGTTATATAAGTGGTGTTAGGAATGATGCGCAGCATTTAAGCCTCAGGTGGTTGTCGGGACATAGGGATAGTATTCAAAGCGCAGTGTCATAAGCCGCTGTGGGGATTCAATAGCCGCGGCGATGATATTGGCATCGCGGGCACGATCAAACCCTTCGAGTTCGATCTGATACGAGACGTCTTGCATAATGTCCAGACGTCGCCAGGCTAGGAGTGTGTCACCATCGAATTCCAAGGTCTTGCCTCCGTCTGGAGCAACGGCGTATAGACGCAGCTTGGCGGTGGTTGCAGGGTCGACAACCGTGACCTTTTTAATTTCGTTTCGAGTATTCTTGGCGCCCAACAAGGTGAGCAGTGTTGGGGCCACGACCTCGCCCGATGGCAAAAAGACGACTTCGATGGATTCAGGAAATGCGATGATAGCCGACTTGCGGACGGGCTGATTGGCGGCGGCAACTTCGATGTTCGCAGCGTCGATGACCTCCGTGTGGTCGAGCGCGGCAAGCACGCAGCAGTTACCTTCATCGATCTCTTGAGGATTAGCAAGCCCCAGACTGTCCGCGAGCTCGGGATCGTTTGGATCGGCAGCGGGCTCATTCGGCGCTTCGAAAGAAGCTGGGACGCTGTTTGTCGGCGACGGCGTGTCGCCCGCACCTGCTTCTTTATCCGCGCTCTCTTCTTGTATGGTTGCGTTGATGGGTTCGTCGTTTGGGGGGAGCGTCTTGGCGTCAAGCGCGGAGGGGAGAATTCCGATGGCTCCGGATCCGTTCCACTCCATTTCGAGAAGCGCCGGGTCGGCAAGAATGCGTTGCCTGCTTTGCGCGTGGGCATCGATTTCAATAGGGCCTGCCTCTATCCCTCGTGTAAGGCTGAGTGATCCGGCTGGCTTCTCGAAATGAGCGTCTGTGTCTTTGGTGCTGACGGCGTAGAACAGCAGGGACGCTTCTCCCGCCGCGATGGCATCGGTACCGGCTTTGGTCAGCCGCAACGATGCCGTGAATGAGAGGGTGGGCTGCGCATCGTCTGCATTCGCGGCGGCGCAGCCCAGACATATACCGCCTCCTTTCTCGAAAAACGTACCGTCGAAGGCGACCTTCGCTCCGTTCGCCGAGTCATCGACCGAAGCGATGTCGATGCGCAGCTCTAAATTGCATGGATCGCCATCTGCATCGAGCACAACCGAGCGCCACGTGCAGACGGCGCACCCCGCCTGGGAGCCGTTTGCCTTGTTCGAACGATTGATATCCACGACTATCGAGCCGTCCGTATTACGACGAAGGCATCCCGAGGTCGAGATTGCGGCCTGTGCGATCGAAAAATGCTTGCACGCAATGGCGCTCGACGGATTTGGTGCGGAGCTTAGGGCTGCTGGTAAGGAGTCTGCCATGGCGGGAGTCGCCCAAGCGGCGACAGGCGTTCCGGTTGCGAGCGCGCCGCAGAGTGCGACGACGGGCAAAAGGTTCTTCGATGCCATGGGGTCTCCTTAGATAATTTAGTGCGGCCTGTCCGTGTTTTGTTTCTGGCTGCGTTTGATGTGTAGACCGAGGCCGGCGGTTCCCGCGCCTGCTGCTGTGGCGCCTGCCGCCAAGAGCCATCGTCTGTCGCCTGTCTGCGCCAACGGTTCCTCGCGGTCGCCGCGGTCGAGCTCCGAGAGGTCGACCGTCACTTGTGTGGCGGCCTGCGCTTGTTCTTGCTGGGCAAAGGCCATGGCTGGCCCAAACGCTAGGATGCCGACGGCGGCGGCCAGGGCGACGGCCTTATGCCGTGTGCGCACCGGGCTCGACCGTCCAGGTGATCGTTGCAACCTGATCGCCTTCGCCGGTTACGCGGAAGATGTCGCGCGTGACGCGGGCGACGTTTCCGCTTGTCTTGAGCTTAATTTTGTCCGTGCCGCCGGCAATGCCCTGGTAGCCCATGTCGAAGGCTGCATTCTTGGAAAGATCGAGGCCCGTCCCCTGCATTGCGGCGCTGGCGTTCTGGAGTGCGCCGTCGGGGCCGACCTTAAAGTCGATGGAGTTCTGCGCGGTTCCGGCCTTGGCGTCGGCGGCAATGGTCCAGGTGTTCATGGCGTCGATCTTCATGTTGGTGACATGGATGCCGTAGGCCGAATGATTGTCGATGGTGGTCGCGTCTTCAGAGGGGCCCTGAAGCGTGCCGTCGGCCTTGGCGACGAAGGGAATAACCGTCGGAACTTTGAACTCAACGTTGTCGATCTCGGTCCTGACCATTACTTTCGTGGTTCCAACGCGCCCGGCTGCCATAGCTGGCGTCGGGGCGGCGCCCATTGCGAGCGCGAGCGCGAGCCCTGCGCCCACGACGAGCGCTCTGGCTCCGTTCATGTTCCTGGTGATGTCCATGGTCGTTCCTTTCTATTCGCCGCGGGCCGTCCCCGCGATGATTGGACGAATGCTGGTGAATTGCGTGCGGTGCCGCGTCGGCCGGAAAGCTAGTTCTCGGCTTGCTCAACCCGTACCTTGACACGTGTCGGATTGCCGTGGCTGTCGAGGGTCTTGGCATCGAGTGCCTGGATCTCGATGTACGCCTCGCCTTCTTTGATGTCGCCGGCGGGGCACGTCTCGATTGTCTTGCCGGTCTCGACCACACCGGATTCGTACATGGTCTCGTCGTTTTGGATGACGCGGAATCGCTGGGGAAATTTATTGTCTTGGACGTTTTGCGCGTTGACGCGCAGCTTGCCGTCCTCCTGCAACTGAGCGACCGGCGCGACCGAAATCGTCATCATGTTGTCGCGGACGATGGCGTCGAGCTCATCTTGGATTTCCTGGCGCGTTTTGCCCTCGGCCGTCGTAACCGAAGCGCCCGCCTCGGGTACGGGCTGCGACTGCCAAGCGTATAGTCCTACGGCGACAAAGGCGCAGACGATGGCCAGGCAGGCAACGATGAGCTTCTTGTGATGCCCCAGGCCTGCAAAGTGGGGTGGCTTCTTCACGCTCATGCGGCATCCTTGGCGGTATAGACACGCGCAAAGGTGGACGGATCCGCTCCAAAGAGCATGTGAAGCATCAGGCGGCGCGAGTAGACGAGCTCTTCGAAGTCGGGAGGGAGCTCGATGTCGTGGATATGCGCGATGTGGTGGGCGAGCGCCGAGAACGACTCGGGGTCGCAGATCACATCGGTGGTAACGTGGTAGACCGCCGTATCGGGGAATGCCTCTTCGTCGAAAGGCAGGAGATGGGGATCGTCGTCGACTTCGATGGCGATGCCGTACTGGGGCCAGTAATATGCCATGGGAACCTCCCTGCTTCTGGGCCAAAACTTCTATCGGTTTTGGCTGTCGACGCCGACCGTATCAGCCGCTACTTGACCAATTTCTGACCAAATGCTTGACGGATTGGCGTTTCCGCAGGTAAAAGGCGGCAAAAAATACTTCAACTTTTTTCGAGCGACAATCGAGCGATCGGCGACGGCAGGGAGATATGTGTCAAAAGCATCGTCTGTCGAGGAAATCCAGCCGCTCACCGAATTACACGAACGTAAAAAACGCCAATTATGGAGACGGTCTCGAACACGTCGACGAAACGATGCGGTAACATCTCCCTGCAAACACTGTAGTTAGCTAAAGGGGGAGTTCGCGTGTCTGCAACCATTAAACCCTTCATCGACGAGTTCGAAGAGTATGGTCGCGATGAGTCTCGCGCATCGGGCGAGGCCTCGAGCATCTCGTTTCCGACAACGGAAGACGAGGTCCGTGCCATTTTGGAAAAGCTCCATGCCGAGCGTGTCCCGGTAACGGTTCAGGGCGCCCGGACCGGCCTTGCCGCCGGTGCCGTGCCCCACGGCGGGCATATCCTCAATACTTCCCGTATGAATCGCTACTTGGGCCTTCGTCGCGATGAACAAGGCCAATTTCTGCTGCGCGTGGAGCCGGGCGTTGTGCTCTCGGAGCTGCGCAAGCAGCTGAGCAAGAAGGTGCTGCCGACTGCTGGTTGGGACCAGGCATCGCTTGAGGCCTACGAGGAGTTCCAAGAGGCCCCCGAGCAGTTCTTTCCCACCGATCCCACCGAGACGTCTGCCTGTCTGGGCGGCATGGCGGCATGCAACGCCTCCGGCGCCCGCAGCTACGCTTACGGCCCCATGCGCCCACATATCACGGGACTCCACGTCGCGCTGGCTGATGGCGATTTGCTTGAGCTTCAGCGCGGCGAGGCTTTTGCCCAGGGCCGCCACCTGTCGCTCGTGACGGCAGCGGGCCGTGCACTCGAACTCGATCTTCCCGGATATACCATGCCCAAGACAAAAAATGCCTCAGGCTATTTCGTTGCGGACGAAATGGACGCCATCGATCTGTTTATCGGTGCGTGTGGCACAATCGGCGTCATCACCGAGCTCGAGATTGCCCTGCAGGCGGCGCCTGCGGTCGTTTGGGGTGTGAGCTGCTTTTTCGATAGCGAAGACAAGGCCGTGTCCTTTACCGATTCTGTGCGTCCCGTCCTGTCCCACGCGGCTGCCATCGAATATTTCGATGCGGGCGCCCTGGATATCCTGCGTCGTCAGCGTGAGCAGTCGACCGCGTTCGCCTCGCTGCCGTCGCTCGACAAAGAGGCCAAGGTCTGTGTCTACGTGGAGCTCGACTGCGATGACGAGGCCCAGGCGACCGAGGAACTGTACCACCTGGGATGGGTGCTCGAGTTTGCGGGTGGCCGCGACGATGCGACATGGGTCGCGCGCACCGAGGTCGATCGCGAGTGCCAGCGGTTCTTCCGCCATGCGGTGCCCGAGAGCGTCAACATGCTCATCGACGAGCGTCGCCGTACGGATCCCACCATCACCAAACTGGGCTCGGACATGTCGGTGCCCAACGCGCGCCTGGCCGATGTCGTGGCCCTCTATCGCCGTACGCTGGCCGAAAGCGGGCTTGAGTCTGCCGCCTGGGGACATATCGGCAACAACCATCTGCATGTGAACATCCTGCCGCGCGATGCACAGGATTACCGTCGCGGTGGCGAGTTGTTTGCCCAGTGGGCTTCCGAGGTCACGGCCATGGGCGGTGCCGTTTCTGCCGAGCATGGCGTCGGCAAGATCAAGGCGGGCTTCTTGGAGACGATGTACGGTCACGAGGCCATGGTCGAGTCGGCGCGGCTCAAGCTCCAGCTCGATCCCGACGGGCAGCTGGGTCGCGGTAACCTGTTTTCGGAGAAGCTCTTGGATGAGCTCGTCCAGAAAGGGGGCGCGTGAAGATGAGCGATTTCCATATGGTGGTGTGCGTCAAGGCGGTGCCGGGCAGCACCGAGGTCAAGATGGACCCCAAGACCAATACCATCGTGCGCGATGGCAAGCAGGCGGTCATTAATCCCTTTGACGCGAGTGCTTTGGAATGCGCGCTGGCGCTGAAGGACGACTTTATCGGCTTTGGCATGGACGTGCGCGTGACGGTGGTGTCGATGGGCATCCCCGCGACCGAGTCGCTGCTGCGCGACTGCATCGCCCGAGGCGCCGATGACGCGCTGCTGCTGACCGATCGCGCCTTTGCAGGTGCCGATACCCTGGCGACCACCTATGCCCTCAAGTGCGGCATCGAAGCGCTCGACGAGGACTTCGACCTGCTCATCTGCGGCAAGATGGCGGTGGATGGCGATACGGCCCAGATCGGCCCCGAGCTTGCCGGTGCCTTTGAGATCCCCTGCGTGACCGACGTGAGCTGCGTGCAAAGCGTGGGCTTTACGACCTGTGGCTCGCTGGCGCTCGTTCACGGATGCGATGCCGGCGAGGAGACGGTGTACCTGGAGATGCCGTGCGCGATGACGACTGCCAAGGAGATTGGCCAGTTGCGTATGCCGAGTATTGCCGGTATTCGCGCGGCAGAGGAGGCGGACGTGCGCGTGGTCAGTGCCGTCGACGTGAACGCCGATCCCTCGCGTTGTGGCCTTGCCGGATCACCGACGCAGGTCGTGCGCTCGTTTGTGCCCGACCGTGATCAAACGTGCGAGGCCGTTGAGGGAACGGCGTCCGAGCAGGCGGTAAAACTTGCCAAGATTATCGAGGGGATGGCATAGATGAGCGGACTGATTATCGATAGCGAAGCCTGTATCGGCTGCGGTCGCTGCGTTCGCGCCTGTGCCTCGGGTGGCATCGTAGTGGAAGGCGAGCGACCCAGCCGATGCGCCCGCGTAACCGACGGCTGCATCCTATGCGGTGGGTGCGTCGACGCCTGCCCCGTCAACGCTATCTCGATCGAGCGTGACGAGGCCGCTGGTACGGTGGACCTTGATGCATATCGAGACATTTGGGTCTTCGTGCAGACTGACGAGCACGATGCCGTGGCTCCCGTGGCCTACGAGCTCATGGGCAAGGGGCGCGAGCTTGCCGATGCTCGCGGCTGCCGTCTGGTGGCACTGGTCGGCATGAGCCCCGAGGGCTCGCTTGGGGACCTGGAGCATCTGGTTTGCGCGGGCGCCGACGAAGTCCTGGCCTGTCGCGACGAGCGCCTGCGCCAAAACGATGCGGAGGTCTACGCCCGCTTGATCTGCGATTTGGTAGCCGAACGCAAACCCGAGGCCATCCTATACGGTGCGACCGCTTTTGGCCGCGAACTGGCACCCGGCGTTGCCGTGCGTTTGCAGACGGGTCTTACGGCCGACTGCACCGTGCTTTCGATGGATGCGGAGACGGGCCTACTGCAACAGACGCGCCCGGCGTTTGGCGGCAACTTGATGGCCACCATCGTCTGCCCCAACCACCGTCCGCAGATGGCAACGGTGCGCTCCGGTATCTTTAAGGCTCCCGACTTCGACTACGGCCGCTCCGGCACGATCACCCAGATATCACTTGCGGATGATGCTAAGGCTCGTGTCGAGATCTCGATTCCCGCCGAGGGGTGGGGACAGCAGGCTTCGATCGCCGATGCCGAGCGCCTGGTCGTGGTGGGTCGCGGCATTGGTTCCAAGAAAAATCTGCCGCTGATGCGAAGGCTCGCCGAGGCTCTGGGAGCCGAGCTTGGCTGCACGCGACCTGTCGTGGAGGCCGGCTGGTTGGAGTATCGCCATCAGATTGGCCAGACGGGCGTATCGGTTTCGCCCAAGCTTCTCGTGAGTATCGGTGTTTCGGGCGCCATCCAGCATCTTGCCGGCATCGGTGGGGCTGAGTGCATTATCGCCATCAACGAGGACCCGGATGCCCCCATTTTTGGTACTGCCCAGTACAAGGTTGTCGGCGATGCCGTCGAGGTCGTCGAGGAGCTGCTGGCTCAGCTTGAGCGCTAGGCGCGCGCCAGCCAGTCGCGCATCTCGTCCTTAAGGCGGCTCCAAGTTGCCTGCGTGGCGGGGTCGGTAAAGGGCCGCGTGATGCCAAAGGGCGCGTCGAGCAGGCGGTAGATATTGCCCTGCTCGCGCGCCAGCGCGCGGCTCGCTGGATAGACGAGCTCAAACATAAAGCAGATGAGCCCCACCAGGTAGTCCGCCGGCTCGTTGCGCTCGTCGCGCGCGACGCAGCGGTGCTCGTCAAAGGCGGCAAGTGTCGGCGACGAGAAACGGCTGCCGAGAAACGTCTTCTCGTCCACCTTGAGGATGGTGTCGACGGTGCTGTCGGCGATGGTACGCATAATGTCGATCTTGTCGCCATCGCGCACGATATCGCAGAAGCTCCGCGTGCGCTCGTCGAGCTGCGCGGGTAGACGGAAATCGCTGTGATAGGCAATGCTCGCTCGGATGAGCTCATCTTCTGCCGGGTCATCGATAAAGTCGCGGATGCTCGTTACGGCGGGTGCATCGGCGGGATTCTCGCCAAAGAGGATCTCGATGCCCAGCACCGCATGGCTCATGCTCTCGGCGTCCTTAAAGGTGTCCCAGCGTCGCAGCTGCTCAAAGCGGCCCATATCGTGCAGCAGGCCGCAAAGCCATGCCAGGTCAATATCTTCTGACGACCAGCCCTGCTCGCGCGCTACGGCATCGCATGCCTCGGCCACGTGGTACGTATGCTCGATTTTGAGCGCGATGCGTGGGTTGGTGGCGTCGTAGGCATCGGTGTAGCTTTTGAAGGCCGCGCGCGCCCGGTCTCGATCGATAGCTGTCATAATGACTTCCTAAAAAGTTGTGTCTTTCGATCCGGTGGCAATTGTAGGTGAACTCGGTTGCTGTCGGATGATGATTCTGCCGTATCGCTACATGCGGCTCGGAGACCTTGTCAGGATGAGAAGCGTATGGTGCTCAAAATCGTTAGAACCGTCTGGCCGGTGATGCTTACCTATGTTGCAATAGGCGCGCCGTGCGGAATGATCATGGGGCAGACGGGAATGGAGCCCTGGATGGTCTTTGCCCTGAGCAGCACGTTTGTGACGGGCAGCGGGCAGTTTATGATCTGCAACCTGTGGCTGGCGGGTGTGCCTGCAGCATCGATCGTCGCGAGCGTCGCCGCAATCTCCTCGCGCTTTGCGCTTTACTCGGCATCGATCGCACCGCATCTGATGGGTGCCTCGAAGCGTCAGACGCTGGCTGTTGCCGCGACACTTACCGAGGAGGCATACGGCATCTCGCTTGCCAAGTTGGTTGAAGGGGAGGATTGGGGCCCGCGTGAGTCCTTCGTGCTCAACGTGATCCTTATCGCAACATGGGGCGTTTCGTGTACGACGGGCGCCATCGTCGGCGCCGTTGTCGATGTTCCCACCGCCATTGCGGCCTTTGTCTGCACCTCACTCTTTATCTGCCTGCTCTTTTCGCAGCGGCTGTCGCGCGGCAACGTTGTCGCGGCGGTTTCGGGCGCGGTGTCCGTCGCCGTATGCAAGTTCTTGGGCCTCACGAATATTGCCGTGCCGGCAAGCGTCGTGGCCGGCATTGCCATTGCGTTGGCGTGCGATGCTGTATTTGACGGAAGAGGTGCCCGCGATGCCCGTTAACGAGTTCTTGGTTCTGTGGCTGTCGTCGTGGGCTGCTATCGCGTTCTTTCGCATCGCGCCGGCGTTCGCCTTGCGCGGGCGGACCCTGTCGCCCCGCATTACCGAGGCCCTGGGCTATATCCCGCCCGCTGCCTTTGCCGCGCTGGTCGCCAACGACTTGGTGAGCCCCGGCGCGTTCGACGCGGGACTCTGGCCTGCCTTGGTTCCCTGGATTGCGGCCGCCGGCGTCGTGGTCGTGGCGGTCAAGACAAAATCGATGCTGTGGTGCTGCGTCTCGGGCATCGTACTCTATATTGTCTTGAGCCTTATATAGGGGTGGCGTCGCGGGCGCCGAATCTCGTTCCATTCCAACTTGTCGAATTTTTCACCGAGCTGGTCTATTTCTTCTGGTACCATGGTCAAACTTTACTGTAGCAAAGCATGACGTGGGCTTTTGTTCCGCGTCAGCGGAAATGGGGGTTTCATGGCACAGGAAGCGACCGCCAACGAGCAAAAGAAATTCAAGGTTCCGCGCATCCCGGGCGACATCATGATCTATCCGATGATCGTCGGTCTTTTGCTCAACACCTTCTGCCCGCAGGTTTTTGAGATCGGCGGCTTCTTTACGGCTGCCTGCCGCGGTGGCTCCAATACCATCGTCGCCGCGATCCTGCTGTTTGTGGGCGCCGGCATCAGCTTCAAGTCCACGCCGGGCGCCATCAAGACCGGCATCGTCGTGCTGATTCCCAAGCTGGTCGTCGCAGCGGCTCTCGGCCTGGGCGTGGCATATTTCTTTAACGATAACTTCCTGGGTCTGAGCTCCGTGTCTATCATCGGCGGCATTACGTTTTGCAACATGGCGCTCTATACGGGCATCATGGGCGAGTTCGGCGATGAGTCCGAGCAGGGCGCCGTCGGTATCCTGTTCTTTACGGCCGGCCCCGCCGTCACGATGATCATCCTTGGTGTTTCGGGCCTTGCCAACATCCCTGTCGGTACTATCATCGGCTCCATTTTGCCGCTCGTTATCGGCATGGCTCTGGGCAACCTGTTCCCGTTTATCAAGAACCTGCTAGTTCCCGGTGCCAACCCTGCGATTGCCGTCATCGGATTTCAGCTTGGCGCGTCCATGAGCCTGTCGAGCTTTATCACCGGTGGTATTTCCGGCATCTTGCTGGGCCTTGTCACGCTGTTTGTCGTCGGTCCCATCACCTTTGCGTTCGAGTGCCTGTGCGGTGGTAACGGCAAGGCTGCCGTGGCTTGTTCCACCATCGCCGGCACGGCTATGACCACGCCGGTTGCTCTCGCCGAGGTCGCGCCGCGCTACGCCGAGCTTGCGCCCACCGCGTACGCCCAGATCGCCACTGCCGTTATCATCACGGCAATCATGGCTCCGATTCTGACCGGCTGGGTCGACAAGAAGTTCTGCCAGGGCAAGGAGGACCTGTCGCCTGCCGGTGTCGAGGCCATCGAGGAGGCCGTCGCGACCGACATCGACGGCGAGTAACGGCCGTTACCGATAATTGATTCCGGCGTGCAATTCGCGCCGTCCGAGCGCCCGAACAGAAACTGTTTTGCAGTGATGTTCGGGCGCTTTGCTATGATTCCCTTTACCCCTGCGGAGTAAAGGGGTGTTTATTGCCCTGATTCGAATTGGGCGATTCTGACCATTCGGATATTGAAGGGATGGCGTCTAGTGGTTAAGGCACTCAAGATTGAGATATTCCTGCTATGCATGATTGTTCTTATCGGGCTTGCCGCGCGAAGTCGTCGCTCCTTGTTCTCGAGCACCCTGCAGCTGTTGTTTAGCATGCTTGGCTACACCTCTGCCGCGTACATATTATTCGATATGATCTGGACGCTTTCGGATGGTGCGGACGGCACGTTGGGTATTGCTGCCAACTGGATTTCCAACGCGGTTTCGTTTTCGCTCTTTGCCATCGCGTGTCTCATTTGGTTTATCTATTCCGAGACGATGCAGGGCTCTCGCCTTGTGACCTCGCGCTATAGGGTGGTGCTTGTAACGTTGCCTACGGCTCTGGTGGTCGTGCTGGCTTTTACCAGTTACTGGACGCACGCCTTGTTCTATATCGATTCGCAGGGCGTGTATCGTCGCGGCTTTGCCTATATGATCCAGCCCATTGTCAGCTACTGTTACGTTATACATACGTCCCTGCATGCGTTTGTGCAATCTCGCAGGGTTGAGAGCCTGCAGACGAAGGCTATCTATCGAACCTTGGCATTTTTCGCCATTCCGGCCCTGGTGGGCGGTACCTTTCAGATCGTATACTCGGTGCCTGGCCTTTGTGTCGGCATAATGATTAGCATGTTGCTGCTCTATATCATCTGTCAGGAGCAACTGATCTCGACTGACCCGTTGACTGGACTCAACAACCGCAACCGTTTTGAGACCTATATGCTGTCGCTCTTTTCAAATGTGGATCAGGCCGAAGATGTATATCTGCTTATGATGGACGCTGACGGCTTTAAGCAGATTAACGATCGCTATGGACATGTGGAGGGCGACCATGCTCTTCAGGTTGTTGCGACGGCGCTCAAGGATGTCTGCTCGGCGTCTGGTGGCTTTATCGCGCGTTATGGTGGCGATGAGTTCGTGGTGCTCCAAAAGGCAGCGGCGGAACAGGATATCATGCATCTGTGCGCGACAATCAACGACGAGCTCGCGCATGCCGAGGTGCCGTATGCATTGCGGATGTCCATCGGTTGCGCGCGGGTCGGCGATAGTGTTGATACCTGGCAAGACTTACTTCGCGCTGCCGATGCGGAGCTCTATCGCGTCAAGGCCGAGAAAAAGAAAGCCGGCGTACAAATACGCTAGAAAAGGGGCATACGACCGCATTGATGGTCGTGCGCCCTTTTTGCGTTTGCGGGGGCCACCGGCCATAACGCCCAGGCGCGGTGCGGCAAGACGAGCGTCTGCCGCCGCGGCTCGGTACGAAATCAACGAGAGCCAGTGCATTCCATTAAGCTAAAGTGTGTGAAGGCTCTCTCTAAAAAGGTGAGCTCGCTAGGCTTTTTTGGGTTTGTTGACGATGATTATGCCGCCGCAGACCAACAGCAGGGCAACAAGTACGGTAACGGGGCTCGTGCCAGCGCCCTCGCCGAGCAGCAGCGCGCTCAGCAGTACGCCAAAGACCGGGTTCATAAACCCAAAGACCGAGACGCGGCTGACGGGGTTGACGGCAAGCAGGCGCGACCACAGCGAGTAGGCGACCGCGGAGATAAGCGCCATGTAGATGATGAGCGCGATGGCGGGGGCAATTTCGGTGGGGGACAACGTGCCGCCCATCAAAAACCCGATGGCGGTAAGGACCACGCCACCGACTAAAAACTGCCAGCCGGCGAGCAAGACGCCGTCGTGCTCGCGCGAGAAGATGCCAATCAGGCAGGTCGAAAGGGCACCCGCGACGGTGGAGGCTAGGATAAAGCCCTCGCCATCGAGCCTGAAGCCAAAGGTGCCATCCGCGCCCGAAAGGTTGACGAGAGCGACGCCGGCAAAGCCCAGCGCACAGCCAAGCACCTTGGCCGTATTGAGCTTCTCGGTGCGAAACGCCAGGGCGGCAAAGAGGATTGCGAGGAAGTTGGCGCTGGCCTCGATGATGGAGCTCGACATGGCGCTGGCGCGCGAGAGGCCCAGATAGAAAAAGAAGTACTGCCCGATAGTCTGGAAGAGCGACAAGACAAAGATGGGCTTGATGTCGCGAGCCTGCGGAATGAGGGGGCGGCGTTGGGCCGCACTCATCCCAACGATAACCAGGGCGCCGGCAAGCGTGAAGCGCAAGCCCGCAAAGAGCAGCTGCGAGGCGCTATCGTGCGCTGGGATACCAAAGAGTGCGTAACCGATCTTGATACAGGGAAAGGCCGATCCCCAGAGTGCACAGCAGACGAGGCAGCCCAGGATGAGTCCGGGCAGGGTGGCGAGATACGGCTTGCGGCTTTCCATGATGTCCTTCCTACATGCGCGAAGCAAAAAAGAACCCGCCACCGGATGTGCCGGTGGCGGGTGTTGTTACCCGAAGGGATTGTACCCGATGGGAAAGGTTTAAGCGAAGTAGGCCACGCCGCTCTCAAAGATCGGCATGAACTTATCGCCGGGGACATGCTCGGGCACGTTGCGGTACAGGTTGTCGCCGCGACGCTCGGCATGGCCCATCTTGCCCAGGACGCGGCCGTCGGGGCTCGTGATGCCCTCGATGGCGAGTGCGGAGCCGTTGGGGTTGACGGAAAGGTCCATGCTGGGCTTGCCGTTCTCGCCCACGTACTGCGTGGCGACCTGGCCGTTGGCGATCAGCTGGGCGAGCACTTCGTCATTGGCGACAAAGCGGCCCTCGCCGTGGCTGATGGCGACGGTGTAGGGGTCGTCCAGGCTGCACTGCGACAGCCACGGGGACAAGTTGGACGAGATGCGGGTGCGCACCAGACGGCTCTGGTGGCGACCGATGGTGTTGAACGTCAGCGTGGGCGCATCGGGCGTGGCGTCGACGATGTCGCCGTAGGGCACCAGGCCGAGCTTGATCAGGGCCTGGAAGCCGTTGCAGATGCCCAGCATCAGGCCATCGCGGGCCTTGAGCAGGTCGCGGACTGCCTCGGTGACCTCGGGAGCGCGGAAGAACGCCGTGATGAACTTGGCAGAGCCGTCGGGCTCGTCGCCGCCCGAGAAGCCGCCGGGGATCATGACGATCTGGCTTGCACGGATGCGGCGGGCAAGCTCGTGGGTGCTCTCGGCGACGGCCTCGGGCGTGAGGTTGTTGATCACGAAGGTGTCGGCCTCGGCACCGGCGGCACGGAAGGCGCGGGCGCTGTCGTACTCGCAGTTGTTGCCGGGGAACACGGGGATGATCACGCGCGGGCGGGCGATCTTGGCGCCGCCGTACACGTGGATGTCCTTGGCGCGGAAGTCGATGGTCTCGACCTCGGGGGTCTCGCCGGCGCTGCGGTAGGCGAAGACGCCCTCGATGCCGCTCTCCCAGGCCTCCTGGAGCTCGGCGAGCTCGATGACCTCGGAGCCGGTGTCGATGACATAGCCCTCGACGGTGGTGCCCAGGGGCTCGACGACAACGCCGTCGGCGACCTCGGGCAGCTCGGCATCCTCGGCGAGCTCGACGATAAAGCTGCCGTAAAGCGGGGTGAAGAGGCTCTCCACGTCTACATCCTCGGCAAGCTCGATACCGATCTGGTTACCGACGCACATCTTAAAGAGGCTCTCGGCGCCGCAGCCGTAGCCGGGCGTGGAGATGGCCAGGGCGTTGCCGGTAGCAGTGAGCGCCTCGACGGCGTCAAACGCGGCGAGCAGCTGCTGGGCGTCGGGACGGTAGTCCTCGCCATAGGTGGCGGGGGCGATGCGGACGACTCGGTGCGTGAGGCCCTTGAACTCGGGCGAGACGGCGCGGGCGGCCTTGCCCACGGCGACGGCGAAGCTGATCAGGGTCGGCGGAACGTTGAGCTCGCCGGTCTCGTCCTCAAACGAACCGCTCATGGAGTCCTTGCCGCCGATGGCGCCGGCACCCAGGTCGACCTGGGCCATGAGGGCACCCAGGACGGCAGCCATGGGCTTGCCCCAACGCTCGGCCTCGGTGCGCAGACGCTCGAAGTACTCCTGGAAGGAGAGATAGGCGCGCTTGTGCTCAAAGCCGGCAGCCACGAGCTTGGCGATGGACTCGACCACGGACAGGTAGGCGCCCGCAAACTGGTCGGCCTCCATCAGATAGGGGTTGAAGCCCCATGCCATGGCACTCGCCGTGGTGGTCTCGCCGTCCACGGGGAACTTGGCGACCATGGCCGAGCTGGGGGTGAGCTGCGTCTTGCCGCCAAAGGGCATGAGTACGGTCGCGGCGCCGATGGTGGAGTCGAAGCGCTCGGAAAGGCCCTTGTTGGAAGCGACGTTGAGGTCGGTGACGAGCGAGGTCATGCGCTCGGCGAGCGTGGTGCCGGCCCAGCTGGGCTGCCACACGCTACGGGCGCACACGTGGGCGACCTGGTGCTTGGGTGCGCCGTTGGAGTTGAGGAACTCGCGGGACAGGTCGACGATAGCGACGCCGTTCCAGGCCATGCGCATGCGCGGCTCAGCGGTAACCTCGGCGATAACGGTCGCCTCCAGGTTCTCCTCGGCGGCGTAGCCCATGAACTCCTCGACGTCACCGTCGGCGACGGCGCAGGCCATGCGCTCCTGGGACTCAGAGATAGCGAGCTCGGTGCCGTCCAGGCCGTCGTACTTCTTGGTCACGGTGTCCAGGTCGACATACAGGCCGTCGGCAAGCTCGCCCACGGCGACTGAGACGCCGCCGGCGCCAAAGTCGTTGCAGCGCTTGATCAGACGGCAGGCGTCGCCGCGGCGGAACAGGCGCTGCAGCTTGCGCTCGACCGGGGCGTTGCCCTTCTGGACCTCGGCACCCGAGGTCTCGATGGACTCGGTGTTCTGGGTCTTGGAGGAGCCGGTGGCGCCACCGATGCCATCGCGGCCGGTGCGGCCGCCCAGCAGGATGATCTTGTCGGTGGGGGCGGGGCACTCGCGACGAACGTGGTTTGCCGGGGTAGCGCCCACGACGGCGCCAACCTCCATGCGCTTGGCCACGTAACCGGGGTGATAGAGTTCGTTGACCTGACCGGTGGCAAGGCCGATCTGGTTGCCGTAGCTGGAGTAGCCGGCGGCGGCAGTGGTCACGAGCTTGCGCTGCGGCAGCTTACCCTCGAGCGTCTCGGAAACCGGGACGGTGGGGTCACCGGCGCCGGTGACACGCATGGCCTGGTACACGTAGCTGCGGCCCGAGAGCGGGTCGCGGATGGCGCCGCCCACGCAGGTGGCGGCACCGCCGAAGGGCTCGATCTCGGTCGGGTGGTTGTGGGTCTCGTTCTTAAACAGGAACAGCCAGTCCTGGTCCTCGCCGTCGACATCGACCTTCACCTTGACGGTGCAGGCGTTGATCTCCTCGGACTCGTCGACATCGGTCATGACGCCGGTCTTCTTAAGGTACTTGGCGCCGATGGTGCCCATGTCCATGAGGCAGACGGGCTTGGCGTCGCGGCCGAGTTCGTGGCGCATCTCCATGTAGCGGTCGAAGGCTTGCTGCACCACGGCGTCGTCGATCGTCACGTCGTCCAGGACGGTGCCGAAGGTGGTGTGGCGGCAGTGGTCGGACCAGTAGGTGTCGATCACGCGGATCTCGGTGATGGTGGGGTCGCGGTCCTCATCGCGGAAGTACTGCTGGCAGAAGGCGATGTCTGCCTCGTCCATGGCAAGGCCGCGATCGGCGATAAAGGCGGCAAGGCCGGCCTCGTCGAGCTCGCGGAAGCCGTCGAGCACCTCGACGGGCTGGGGCTCGGGGGTCTCCATGTACAGCGTCTCGGGCAGGTCGAGCGAGGCGATGCGAGCCTCGACGGGGTTCACCACGTAGTGCTTGATGGCATCGATGGCGGCCTCGTCCAGAGCGCCCGAGATCATATAGACCTTGGCGGAGCGCACGGCGGGGCGCTCACCCTGGCTGATGAGCTGCACGCACTCGCTGGCGGAGTCGGCGCGCTGGTCAAACTGGCCAGGCAGGAACTCGACGGCAAAGACGGCGCCATCGCTTGCGGGGAGTTCGTCGTAGGTCACATCGACCTGGGGCTCGCTAAAGACGGTCGGCACGCAGGAGCGGAAAAGCTCCTCGTCGATGCCCTCGACGTCGTAGCGGTTGATGATCCTCAGGGCCTCGATGCCCTTGATGCCGAGAATTTCGGTCAGCTCGCCCTTGAGCTGCTGAGCCTCGACGTCGAACCCGGGTTTCTTCTCCACGTAGATACGAGAGACCATTGGTTCCTGCCTTCCTGATCGGTTGGGCGTACGGTACGGTATGCGGCAGCGGTCGGTTTGCGGGGTCTGCCCTGCGGTCGCCTTGAGCCACATGTTTGTAAACCTCACTATGATACGACAGCTCGCGGCGCGTTGAGGACGGCGAGGGTGCTACAGTGAAGCGCAAACAAGAGAAAGGCATCACATGGCATTCGTTTCGCTCGCCATCATCGCACTCGTGGCCTTTGCGAGTCCTTTTATCGCCTCGGCGATTCCCGGAAAACCCGTTCCCGAGACGGTCTTTTTGCTCGTGCTCGGCGCGGTGCTGGGACCCCATATGCTCGGCGTCATCCATGTAGATGCTGAGGTCTCGCTTGTGTCCGAGCTGGGCCTGGCCTTTTTGTTCCTGCTTGCCGGCTTTGAGATCGACCCCAAGAGCATCACGGGCGTCGAGGGGCGCTACGGCTTGGCGACGTGGGTCGTCACGTTTGGTATCGCCTGGCTTGCCGTGCGCTTTACCCCGTGGTTCTCGGTCAGTCATTTCGACGGTATCGCCGTGACGCTTGCCCTCACTTCTACGGCGCTCGGCACGCTCGTGCCCATCATGCGTGAGCGCTCGCTCGCCGGCACGCGTGTGGGCGACTCGATTCTCGCGTATGGCACCTGGGGCGAGCTCGGTCCCGTGCTCGCCATGTCGGTGCTGCTGTCTGCTCGCACTGGCATCCAAACGCTCGTAATCCTTGGCTTGTTTGCGGTGGTTTGCGTGTTGCTGGCCGTAGTCCCAAGCCGCTCCAAGCGCGTCGGCAGCCGTTTCTTTGCGTTTGTCGAGGAGCGCGCCGATACCACGTCGCAGACCTTCGTGCGCCTGACGGTGCTCATCCTGGTCACGCTCGTGGCGTTTTCGGCCGTCTTTGATCTCGACATCGTGTTGGGTTCTTTTGCCGCCGGCTTTGTCTTGCGCTACATCATCCCCGAGGGCAACCATACGCTCGAGACCAAGCTCGATGGCCTGGCCTACGGCTTTTTGATTCCGGTATTCTTTACCGTATCGGGCGCAAAGATCGATCTGACGGCCGTGGCGTCGCGCCCGGGTCTGCTCGTGGGCTTTATCGTGGCGTTGTTGATTATTCGTGCCGTGCCCATTCTTATTTCCATGAGCATTTGTCCTGCGACGCGCGATGTGTCGGCGTATGGTCGCATTACCGTGGCCCTGTACTGCACCACGGCCCTGCCGATCATCGTTGCCGTTACGAGCGTTGCCGTCAACGCGGGCGCGCTGTCGCAAGATATTGCGTCGGTCATGGTTGCCGCCGGTGCCATCACGGTGTTCTTGATGCCATTGCTCGCGCAGCTCTTCTACCGCGTGGTGGATGCCGCACCGGTCACCGCCGTGGCAGAGGTTGCCGAGCATCCATCCGATGCGCTCGACATCCTGCGCGCCCACCACGACCTAGCGAGCTTGCTCGCGCGCGAGCATGAGCTGCTGACTTCGCATGGCCATGGTCGCGTATTCGAGGGCCTGCCTACGCTCGATACGATTGCCGAGCGTCTTTCCGCCGAGGCGGCGAGCGGCCACATCGATGCCCGCATCGTGGACGCTGCGCACCTGCTTGCCGATAAGACCTATGGAGACGAGGTCGACCCGTCCGAGCTGACTCCGCGCGAGCGTCGCCGCCTGGAGCGCGCCAAGCTCGCCGTGCGCGAATACCGCCGCCGCATGTTGGAGCTCTATGCGCGCGATGAAGCCCAGGACGACGACGGCAAATAACGAGATGCTTCCCTAGGGGAAGGCGCGTCCTGCTTTGAAGGCTCGGAACGGGATGCGGTTTCCGAAACGGGGGCCGTTGGGAAGCTGTGTCCCGGAATGGGCGCTCAGAGTGGGATGCAGTTTCCGCAAGGAGGTCCTGGGGGAAACCGTGCCCCGTTCTTATTCGAAATAGTGGGACATAGTTTCCCTTTCAAACAGAAGAAGGCGCGCTGCCTGCGGTTGATGCAGGCAGCGCGCCTTTTGCGTTGGGCCTCGTTGAGGTTCGAAGTAGTGGACTAGTTGGCCATGACGCCTTCGGTCCAAGCCTCAACGTCCTCGATGCGCAGGACGTTGGCGACCTCGGCCACGCAGTCGACGCTGGCAAGCTCGGCGGCGGCAGCCTGGACGTCCTTCTCGAGCGCGCGGTGCGTCAGGAAGATGACCGAGCAGGCATCGCTGACGCCCGACTTGCCGTCCTCGACCTGGTTGATGAGCGAGATCGAGATGTTGTGCTTGGCAAAGATGTCGACCGTCTCGGACAGGGCGCCTACGCGGTCGGCGACTTTCAGGCGCACATAGTACTTGGTCTGGAGCTCGTCCATGGGCTTAAAGGCGAGGTTGTGACCATAGGGCTCAATCTCGGGCAGAGGAGCAACGCCGCGGCTGATCTGCTCGGAGAGCGACAGGATGTCGCCCACGACGGCACTCGCGGTGGGGAAGGAGCCTGCGCCGGCACCGTAGAACATGGTCTCGCCCACGGCGTCGCCTACCACGTAGACAGCGTTCATGGCGCCGTTGACCTTGGCAAGCATGTGGTCGGCGGGGATCAGCGTGGGATGCACGCGGACGTCGACGCCGGCGTCGGTGTTGCGTGCGATGCCCAGCAGCTTGATGGTGTAGCCGAGCTCGCGGGCCTGGGCAATGTCCTCGGCGCCGATGGTACGGATACCCTGCTGGTAGACATCGTCGGTGGTCACGCGGGTGCCAAAGCCGATGGAAGCGAGGATTGCCGTCTTGCTGGCGGCGTCGAAGCCGTCGACGTCGGCGGACGGGTCGGCCTCGGCATAGCCCTTGGCCTGCGCGTCGGCAAGCACATCGGCGTAATCGGCGCCCTCGGCGTCCATGCGCGACAGGATATAGTTGGTGGTACCGTTGAGAATGCCGGCGATGGTCAGGATCTTGTTGCCCACCAGGTCGTGCTCGAGCGTGCTCACGATGGGGATGCCACCGCCACAGCTGGCCTCGCACTTAATCTGCACGCCGCACGCGCGCGCCTTCTCGGCGAGCGTCTCGACATGACGGCCCAGCAGGGCCTTGTTGGCAGAGACGACGTGCTTGCCGTTCTCGAAGGCGGTGGTGAAGATTTCGGTCGCGGGATGCTCGCCGCCGATCAGCTCGACGACGATATCGACGGCGGGGTCGGTGACGACGTCATGCCAGTCACTCGTAAAGGCCTCGCGCTCAATACCGGCTGCCTCGGCCTGCTCCCAAGCAAGCGCGCAGGCGCGGGTCAGCTTAAGGTCGATGCCGTAGGCTGCCAGGTACTCATCGTGGTGGCTCTTGATCAGGCGGGCCACGCCGCCGCCGACGGTTCCAAGACCGATCAGGCCGACGTTCACGGTGCGCAGGGGTTCGCTCATAGATAGCTCCTTCGTGCATCTTATGGATGGATTAACCGCTTAAAGGTTGAGTGCATTCTAGCGTGAACCGAGGGCGCGTGCTCGCCAGGCAACAGGAGTCGCACAAAACGGCACCCCCGAAACGCTGCGGAAACATTGGAAACATGCTCGCTACAAACGAACTTCCGTAACAAACTGTCAACGTTTGCACCATAAGGTTTGCCCTGTACCGCAAGACGGCCGCACCGCGGCCAGCGAAAAGGGGGACACCATGTTTAGCATCAACAACGTACTTAACCGCAGGAGTTTCTTGGCTGGCGCCGCGGCGTTCGGTAGCACCGCGGCACTCGCTGGTTGCTCGTCGGGTGGCTCGGACGGCGGCTCCGCCGATGACGGCAAGACCTTCAAGATCGGTGTCATCGGCCCTCTGACCGGCGCCGCGGCAACCTATGGCGTTTCGGCCGAGAAGGGTGCCAAGCTCGCTGCCAAGGA
Organism: Collinsella sp.; assembly: GCA_048326155.1. Classification (GTDB taxonomy): domain Bacteria; phylum Actinomycetota; class Coriobacteriia; order Coriobacteriales; family Coriobacteriaceae; genus Collinsella. The sequence continues at coordinate 20,862 of DBFEQD010000015.1, read as the reverse complement.
TTTTTCGACCAAGGACCTCAAACTCTCGCTTAAGTCTGAGGACGACGTCGCTGACGGCGAGAAGGCCATCAACGCCTTCAATACCTTGTGCGACTGGGGCATGCAGGCGCTCGTCGGCCCCGTCACCACCGGTGCCGCCGTCGCTGTCTCGGGCGAGATCGCCGACGATATGCTCATGGTCACGCCTTCGGCCTCGTCGCTCGACGTTACCAAGGATAAGACCACGGTTTTCCAGGTTTGCTTCACCGATCCCACCATGGGCGCCAGCGCCGCAAAGTTCTTGGCCGAGAAGTACGCGGATGCCAAGATCGCCCTGTTCTACAACTCCGGCGATACGTACAGCTCGGGTGTTGCCGATGCCTTTGCCGAGCAGGCCAAGGAGTCCAAACTTGATATCGTCGATACCGAGACCTTTAAGGACGATTCTTCCACGAGCTTTACCAACCAGCTCACCAAGGCCAAGGAGGCCGGCGCCACGCTCATCTTTGCGCCGATCTATTACACGCCGGCGTCCGTTTTGCTCAAGAACGCCAAGGACATGGGCTACGACATGACGCTCATGGGTACCGACGGCATGGACGGCCTGCTCTCTGTGGAGGGCTTCGATACCTCTCTTGCCGAGGGCGTATTGCTCATGACCCCGTTTTCGGCTGACGATGAGAAGAATGCCGACTTCGTCAAAGCCTATAAGGATGCCTACGACGAGACACCCAACCAGTTTGCCGCCGACGCCTACGATTGCGTCCACGCCATTGTCGAGGCCATCGACAAGGCGGGGATTGACATTACGGCCGACGGTGCCGACATTGCCGGCGACCTTGCCCGTGCCATGCGCAAGATCAAGATCGAGGGCCTGACAGGCGAGCTGACGTGGAATGACGAGGGCCAGGTCGAAAAGCCCGCTACGGCCTATGTGATCCAGGACGGCAAGTACATCGCCGCCTAAGTGCGCATAAAGCGCGACCGGTGAGGCCGTTTTATTCAGGGAAGGGACGCCTGTAACAGAACGGAAACATTACTTTCACACAATAAAGTGGCATTACTGCATAAAGTAATAGAAATACGCAGAATTATGGATAAATGAACAAATCCAAAGAAAAGTTGAAATAATCGCCACTTTCCTTAACTAAAGCGTCTAGTATTTTGCGAACGCCGAACACGGCGAAGGATGGCCTGTCGGGTAACCGAAACCCGACGAGATTTGAGAGGAGAGCCGCATGTCGAGCCTCACCGGTAAGTCATTGAACCCTGTTATGAATCGCAGGAGCGTTATCGCGAGCGCAGCAGGTCTGGGGGCGATGTCCATTCTAGCTGGCTGCTCCTCCAACGGCGGCGACAGCGGTTCCGCGTCGGGCGACGCTTCGTTTAAGATCGGCACCATCGGCCCGCTGACCGGTGCCAACGCGTCCTACGGCAAGTCCGTTACACAGGCTGTCGAGCTTGGCTGCAAGGATTTCTCGACCAAGGAGCTGCCGCTTGTCAGCAAGGCCGAGGACGACCAGGCTGACGGCGAGAAGGCCGTCAACGCCTTCAACACCCTGCTCGACTGGGGCATGCAGGCCCTTGTCGGTCCGACCACCACGGGTGCGTCGGTCGCCGTTGCTGCTGAGTGCGGTAACGACCCCGAGACGTTCATGATTACCCCGTCCGCGTCCTCCGAGGACGTTACCAAGGGCAAGGATTGCGTCTTCCAGGTTTGCTTTACCGACCCCAACCAAGGTGTCAACGCTGCCAAGTTCCTGGCGCAGAAGTATGCGAACGAGAAGTTCGTGCTGTTCTATAACTCCGGCGACGCCTATTCTTCGGGCATCGCAGATTCCTTTAAGGCCCAGGCCGCTAAGTCTAAGCTTGAGATTGTCGACGAGGAGACCTTTAAGGACGACTCCGCCACGAGCTTTACCAACCAGCTGACCAAGGCCAAGCAGGCAGGCGCCACCATGATCTTTGCGCCGATCTACTACACGCCGGCGTCCGTCCTGCTCAAGAACGCCAAGGACATGGGCTACGACGTCAAGATGATGGGCTGCGACGGCATGGATGGCATCCTGGGCGTTGAGGGCTTCGACACCTCTCTTGCCGAGGGTCTGCTGCTCATGACCCCGTTTTCCGCCGACGACGAGAAGAACGCCGACTTCGTCAACGCTTACAAAGATAAGTACGGCGATACCCCCGACCAGTTTGCCGCCGACGCCTACGACGGCGTGCATGCTGTGGTCGAGGCTCTCAAGGAGGCCGGCTTGGGTGTCGACGCCGATCCCACCGAGGTTGCCGAGAAGCTTCCCGAGGCTATGCGCAACATTACTGTTGACGGCCTGACTGGCAAGCTCTCCTGGAACGACAAGGGCCAGGTCCAGAAGGAGCCCACGGCGTACGTCATCACCGATGGCAAGTACGTACAGGCCTAATTGGCCGCCTTACATAGAGCGGTTTTGATCCCAAGCAGGGGAGGTTTTGGCCTTCCCTGCTTGCTTGGTATCTAGGGACGATGTAACGTCCCTGTTTCATACATCAACTGGAAACCTATTCGAAAGGGGGATGTGGAACATGACGGTCTTTATCCAATACCTGGTCAACGGCCTGTCCATGGGCAGCGTCTACGCCATCATCGCGTTGGGCTACACCATGGTCTACGGTATCGCCAAGATGCTGAACTTCGCTCACGGCGATGTCATCATGGTCGGTGCCTATGTCTCGTTCTGTGCCACGTCGTATCTCGGCCTTCCGGGCTGGGCATCTGTAATTCTTTCTTGTGTGGTCTGTACCGTTCTCGGTGTTCTCATCGAGGGTCTGGCATACAAGCCGCTGCGCCAAGCAGGCCCGCTGGCCGTTCTGATCACGGCTATCGGCGTGTCTTACTTCCTGCAGAACGCCGCGCAGCTTCTGTGGGGCGCCACGCCCAAGAACTTCACTTCGCTCGTCACCTTCCAGGTGCCGGAGTTCTTGGCCAAGTTCAACGTAAGCGCCGTCTCGCTCGTCACCATCGTCGCCTGCCTGGTTATCATGGCCGGCCTGATGTTCTTTACAGGTAAGACCAAGATGGGCAAGGCCATGCGCGCCGTGTCCGAGGACAAGGCCGCCGCTCAGCTCATGGGCATCAACGTCAACCGCACCATTTCGATGACGTTTGCCATCGGCTCTGCCCTTGCCGCCATCGCCGGCGTGCTGCTGTGCTCCTACTCGCCGGTGCTGCAGCCCACGACGGGTGCTATGCCTGGCATCAAGGCCTTCGACGCCGCTGTCTTCGGTGGCATCGGCTCCATCCCCGGCGCTTTTGTCGGTGGCATTCTCATCGGCATTATCGAGGCGATGGCGCAGGCTTACATTTCCACGAGCCTTGCCAACTCCATCGTCTTTGGTGTTTTGATCATCGTCCTGCTCGTCAAGCCTGCCGGCCTCTTGGGCAAGTACGTCCCCGAGAAGGTGTAGGTGAGCGTTATGAAGTTTCTTAAAGACAAGCAGACGCGTCACGACTTTGTTACGTACGCCATGTGCGTTGTGGCGTTCGCCATCGTGTTCTTTATGCAGTCCAACCACATGATCCCGCGCATGATTGCTGGTCAGTTGGTTCCTATTACGGCCTACATCGTCATGGCCATTTCCCTCAACCTTGTCGTCGGCATCGCGGGCGACCTGTCGCTGGGCCATGCGGGCTTTATGAGCGTCGGCGCCTACACGGGCATCGTCACCGCGGTCGCCCTCGAGAGCGCCGTTCCGTCCGATCCGGTGCGCCTGATTATCAGCATCGTGGTCGGCGCCATCGCTGCCGCTATCCTGGGCTTCTTGATTGGCATCCCGGTCCTGCGCCTGAGCGGCGACTATCTGGCTATCGTGACCCTGGCTTTTGGCGAGATCATCAAAGAGATCGTCACCTGCCTCATTGTGGGCGTCGACTCCCGCGGCCTGCACGTGATCTTTAACATCACGGGCAACTCTACGATCGACGACCTGCACCTGCTCGAGGACGGCACCGCCATCATCAAGGGCGCCCAGGGCGCCTCGGGCGTGTCGACGTACTCGACCTTCCTCGCCGGTTCCATCCTGGTCATGGTCGCACTCGTGATCGTGCTCAACCTGGTTCGCAGCCGTACCGGCCGTGCCATTATGGCCGTGCGCGATAACAAGATTGCAGCCGAGTCCGTAGGCATCTCCGTCACCGAGTACCGCATGATCGCCTTCGTGGTTTCCGCTGCCCTCGCCGGTGCTGCCGGAGCCCTCTTCGGCGGTAACTTCTCGCAGCTCTCCGCCACCAAGTTCGACTTCAACACGTCCATTCTCATCCTGGTGTTCGTGGTCCTGGGCGGTCTGGGCAATATGCGCGGCTCCGTCATCGCGGCGGCGCTACTCACGGTGCTTCCCGAGCTGCTTCGTCAGTTCTCGGACTACCGCATGCTCATCTACGCCATCGTGCTGATCCTGGTCATGATTTTTACCAACAACCCGCAGCTCAAGGCGTTCTTCGGTCGCGTCAAGGACCGCTTTGCTTCCAAGAAGGAGGTGGCAGCCGATGCCCAGTAAATTTGAGTTCAAGAAGGGCAAGATGGTCCCGTATCCTTCTGGCGCCATCGTTCCCGATCGTGACCTGGGCGAGCGCCCTGCACTCGAGTGCATCCACCTGGGCATTGAGTTCGGTGGCCTTAAGGCAGTCGACGACTTTAGCCTGACTATCGGCAAGACCGAGATCGCCGGTCTGATCGGTCCCAACGGCGCCGGCAAGACCACGGTCTTCAACCTGCTCACCAAGGTGTACCAGCCCACGCATGGCACCATCCTGCTCGACGGCGAGGACACCTCGGGCAAGTCGGTCTACCAGGTCAACCGCATGGGTATTGCCCGTACCTTCCAGAACATTCGCCTATTCAACACCATGACGGTGGAGGATAACGTCAAGGTCGGCCTGCATAACCAGGAGCGTTACTCCGGCTTTGAGGGCGTGCTGCGCCTGCCGACGTATTGGAAGCACGAGAAGGCTGCTCACGAGCGCGCCATGGAGCTGCTGTCCATCTTTGATATGGAGCATCTGGCAAACGAGCAGGCCGGATCGCTGCCTTACGGCGCTCAGCGTCGTCTGGAGATCGTCCGCGCGCTTGCCACCAACCCCAAGCTACTGCTGCTCGACGAGCCTGCTGCCGGCATGAACCCGTCCGAGACCGCGGAGCTCATGGAGAACATCGTCAAGATTCGCGACACCTTTGGCATTGCCATCATGCTTATCGAGCATGATATGTCGCTCGTTATGAACATCTGCGAGGGCATCTGCGTGCTCAACTTTGGTAAGGTCATCGCCAAGGGCACGGCAGAGGAAATCCAGAACAACGACGCTGTTATTGAGGCATATCTGGGCAAGCAGGATAAGGGGGAGAACTAAATGGCAGAGCCGATGCTTTCCGTCTACAACATCAACGTCTGGTACGGCGCCATCCACGCCATTAAGGACATCTCCTTTAACGTTAACGAGGGCGAGATCGTGGCCTTGATTGGTGCCAACGGTGCCGGCAAGTCCACAACGCTCAAGACCGTCTCGGGCCTGCTGCGTTCCAAGACCGGTTCCATCAAGTTTATGGGCGAGGACATTACTCATACGCCCGCTGATAAGCTGGTTGGTAAGGGCCTGGCTCAGGTTCCCGAGGGTCGTCGCGCCTTTTTGCAGATGACGGTTGAGGAGAACCTGGAGATGGGTGCCTATACGCAGCCCAAGTCCACGGTGGCTCCGGGCCTGGAGCGCGTCTACGAGCAGTTCCCGCGCCTGAAGGAACGTCGTCGCCAGGTCGCCGGCACCCTTTCGGGCGGCGAGCAGCAGATGCTCGTTATGGGGCGCGCCCTTATGAGTAACCCCAAACTGCTTATGCTCGACGAACCTTCCATGGGTCTGGCACCGATTCTGATCGAACAGATCTTCCAGATTGTCGAGGACCTGCACAAGGCCGGTACCACGGTACTTCTGGTCGAGCAAAACGCGCAGATGGCGCTTTCGATTGCTACGCGCGGTTACGTGCTCGAGACCGGCAAGATCACCATGACCGGCACCGGCCAAGAGCTACTGCACGACGATAACGTGCGTAAAGCCTACCTGGGTGGTTAATCCATTCAACAAAGGGGGCGCTGACCAACCCGGTCAGCGCCCCCTTTTTAAGTTGCGGTGGAATAGGGACTAAATGGGAGTCTCAGAGGCCAAAACAGTCCCTATTCCACCGCAACTTCATGGGGATGTGTGACAATGCCCGTCGGAAAACATCTGCTGTCTTTGGGGGTCTATCTATGGTGTACGAGTTTTGTGCCGAGAACTTTGAGCGGGTGCCGGCAGCTATCGATGCCGGTGCAAAGCGCATCGAGCTGTGCGACAACCTCGCCGTTGGTGGCACCACGCCTTCTGCCGGCGTTATCAGCGCTACAGTCAGCTATGCTCACGAGCATGACGCGCGAGTGATGTGCATGATTCGCCCGCGTGGCGGTGACTTTCATTACAACCAAGACGAGCTGCGCATGATGGAGATGGACCTGGGCCTTGCCGTAAGCGCCGGCGTTGACGGCTTGGTCTTTGGCTGCTGCAAGCCCTGCGCTGGCGGATGGGCGCTCGACGAGCTTACGTTGGGCGCCCTCGTGATGGCCGCGGGCTGCGCGACCGAGGAATGTAAGCGTGAGCCCATCGACATCACCTTCCACATGGCATTTGACCAGCTCTCGCCCGAGGCTCAGCTCGATGCGATTGATACACTTGCCGACTGCGGCGTTACGCGCATCCTCACGCATGGCGGCGCTGCCGGTACGTCGATCGAGGATAATTTCGATCACCTGGCTCGTTTAATCGAGTATGCGGGTGATCGTTTGACCATCCTTCCCGGCGGCGGCATCACTACGGCAAATCGCGACGCGGTCGCGGCGGCACTGGGCGTCTCCGAGCTCCATGGCACCAAGATTGTGCCGCTGGAGGTATAACCCGTGGCGCTGGTATTCGATGTTCAGCAGGCAAGTGGCAAGCCCGACGACAACCGTCGCCCCGGTACCGCGTGTCCCTTTTGCAACACGGAGGGTCTCGCCAACATCATCCAGCGCGACGGTGACTGCATCTGGCTCGAGAATAAGTTCAAGACCTTGCGGGCCACTCATCAAACCGTGCTGATCGAGTCGGCCGATCACGATGCCGACCTGGTGACCTATAAGCCGGATGAACTCCACCATGTGATGAGGTTTGCTCTGGATTGCTGGCAGCAGATGATCGATTCGCAGCAGTATCGAAGCGTGCTCATGTACAAGAACAAGGGTCCGCTTTCGGGCGGCAGCCTCGTCCATCCACACATGCAGATTGTGGGCTTGGAACAGGAGGACGGCTATGCGGCGCTGACCTCAGCCAACTTTGAAGGCATCGATGTTTGGCAGAGGGGAAGGGTTGCGGTCAACATCTCAACCGAACCGATTATGGGGTTCTTTGAGGTCAATGTTTCAGCCCCGCAGGGAATCGCCGCCAGCGATGGCGCGCGAGACCAAGCCGAGACGGACCTCTTCGCCGATGCGATTCAGGTAGCTCTGCGCTATATCCTGAACGAGCACCATGGTGGTCGCGCAGAGTCGTACAACTTGTTCTTCTACCACATGGACGGCCGGACCATTGCCAAGGCGCTTCCGCGCTGGGTGGTTTCACCCTACTTTGTCGGGTATCGGCTGGCTCAGGTCAATGCTGAGACCACGCTCGATGTCGATGCGGAGCGATTCCGCGCACATCTGGAGGCGCTCACATCGTAAAGTGAGCGCCCGCACACTGCGGACGGTTTAGCGCGCCATTGCATCGCGGCCGGCCTCGACGCGCTTGCGCTGGGCGGCGCGCTCCTCGCCGGTCAGACGCTCAAAGAAGTGCCCGATAAGCGAGGCGAGCACCTGCTGAAACAACGTTCCACACATGACGGGAAACACAACTTCGCCCGGAAAGTATTGCGTGGCGATGACGGCGCCCGAAGAGATATTGCGCATGCCGCAGGTAAAGCACATGGTGGTCGTTTCGCTATATGGCAGATGCAGCGCGCGGGCGACCAGAATGCCGACGACAAAGCCGCTGATGGCGAAGACCAAAATAAAGAGGGCGACTTCCAAGCGCACCGCGTTCATGTGCAGCATGTACTCGCTCATGGCGGTGGAGTTGGAGGCGATAACGCCCATCATCATGAACTTGCAGGCGGGCGAGAGCGCGGGGGAGAGTTTTTCGTGCCCCCATCCGCGCGTGAGCTCGTTGATCACGATGCCGAGCACGGCGGGGATGGCGATCATAAGGGCCATGTTCTGCATCATACTTGGCACGTCGATCGAGACGGTGGCGCCCAGCAGGAGCTTGAGCGTAAGCGGGATCGTCACAGGTGAGATGACCGAGGACGTCAGGATGATGGTGAGTGCGAGCGGGCCGTTGCCGCCGAACATGCTGATCCACATAAAAGCGGTGACTGCCACGGGCACACTGTATTCGAGCACGATGCCGCAGACAAGGTTGGGGTTGGAACCAAAGAACAACGATCCCATGGCATAGGCCGCGATGGGAATAAGCGCCGCCGAGACCAACAATGCCACAATCAGGTGCAGCGGACGGTGGAACACCTCGGCTACCTGGTGAAAGGTGTTGCTGAGCGCACCTTGGAACGTCATAAAGGCAAACAAGGTGGGAACGATGGGCTTGAGAACGCCGATCTGTTGAGGAAAGAGCACGCCGAGCGCCACGCAAATCGGAACGATGATTTGCATGTGCCCCGCGAGAAACTTGCCCAGTCCAACCCATTGCTTCATATGCTCTTGTGACTCCCTTTGCTCGTGAATCCGTTTTGACTGGATATGCTAGACGCTCACATGTGTCCGTGCGTCAGAAACGCTCGATTATTTCGAGGCTATTACCGGCATCGTTTACCGAAACCGCGGCGTGCTGCGGCGATTTGCGTCCGCGCCGCACGGTATAATAAATCCGTTCAACAGATCTGCCTGCCGAAGCGGGCATACACAGAGGACTCATCGCTATGAACCGTGAGAGGTATCGCGGCGACCTGCCCCTATCGAGGGTGGGTGCCTATGTCATCGCTTAAGACGACGCATCGCTGGGCGGTCGCTCAGCAAAATCCCGAGCTCGAAAAGGAGCTTTCGGCTGGTCTGGGCATTCCCGGGCTGGTGGCGCGCATTATGGTCGCGCACGGCATTGGCTCCATCAAAGAGGGCCAATTGTTTTTGACGCCTTCGCTCGATCGCGACTGGGCCGACCCACTCATTATCCCGGGCATGTCGGTCGTTGCCGACCGCGTCGAGCGTGCTATTCGCAACCACGAGCACATTGCAGTCTTTGGCGATTTTGACGTTGACGGTATTACGTCGACCTGCCTGTTGACCGAGGCGCTGCGCACGTTTGGCGCCGATGTCACGCCGTTTATTCCGCATCGCTTTGATGAGGGCTACGGTCTTTCGCGCGCGGCGCTCGACCGCGTTAACGAGCTCGCTCGCCCCCAGCTGATCGTGACCGTCGATAACGGCATTGCCGCCAAGGAAGAGGTTTCCTACCTGGAGAGCCTGGGGATCGATTTGGTGGTCACGGACCATCACGAGCCCTCCGACCAGGTGCCGCAGGGTGTGCCCCTGACTGACCCCAAGCTCGAGGACGAGGGCCCCTCGCGTGAGCTTGCCGGTGCTGGTGTGGCGCTCAAGCTGGTGCAAGTCCTGGGTGAGCGCCTGGGCAAGCCGTCGTATTGGCGTTCGCTAATCGAGGTCGCGGCGCTGGGCACCGTGTCCGACATGATGCCGCTCACGCCCGAGAACCGCGCGCTGGTTGCCGAGGGCATCCAGCAGATGCGCGTAACCGCTCGCCCCGGCTATATCGCGCTTGCCGCGCTCGCCAAGGCGGACCTTTCGAGCATTACGGCGGATGGCCTGTCATTCTCGCTCATTCCCCGCTTAAACGCTGCCGGTCGCATGGCTGATCCCAAGCTGGCGCTCGACCTGCTGCTTGCCCGCGATCCCATCGAAGCAAGCGCGCTGGCGGCTGAGCTCGAGGAAATCAACCGCCAGCGCCGTGAGATCGAGGCGGAGCTCACGCGCGATGCCATGGCAAAGGTCGAGGAGACCTATGACGGCGGACGCGCGATCGTCGTGGGCGGCGAAGGCTGGCACGAGGGCGTCAAGGGCATCGTGGCAAGCCGTCTGACCAACCGCTACCACGTGCCGGCGCTGCTGTTCTCGATCGAGGACGGTATCGCGCGCGGCTCTGGTCGCTCGGTGGGCAAAGTTAACCTGTTTGACGCCATCGAGCGCTGCTCCGACCTGATGATTCGTCGCGGCGGACATGCCGGTGCGGTGGGTGTGACCATCGAGGCATCCAAGCTCGATGAGTTCCGCCGTCGCCTTTCAGCCGTGTTGTCCGAGCTTCCCGCCGAGGACTTTGAGGACACCGACGAGGTTGCCGCCACGGTCGACCTTTCCGAATTGAATATCGAGACCATCGAGCAGATTTCCCGCCTTGAGCCGTTTGGCCAGGGTAATAAGGTGCCGCTGCTGGCTGCCGAGGGCGTGACGATGTGTGATCGCGCCGTGGTGGGTAAGACCGGCGAGCACATGCGCTTCGTGGCGACGGATGGCGCCGCGAGTGTGCCGGCCATCATGTTTCGTGTACCGCAGATCGACAAGCTTATCAATTGCGACAGCGCCGTCGACTTGGTGTTCGAGGCCGTTGCCGAGCATTGGCAGGGTCGTGTGAAGCCCAAGCTCATGGTCAAGGATGTTCTGGTCCGCGATACCACGCTGCCCAGCGTCGACGATCCGGCATGCGAGCTTCGTCGTGGCGTGCAGCCGGCGGATTCCGGCCTGCGCCTGGAGTCGCGCAAGCGCGAGACGCTCGCCCAGCTTTCTTATACCGAGCTGACACGCTCGCTTATCCATAGCTTTATCGGCTCGAACCAGCCGCACCGCGCGCAGGTCGAGGCGCTCGACGCCTTGGCCGATCACCAGAGTGTCTTGGCGGTTATGGGAACGGGCCGCGGCAAGTCGCTCATCTTCCATGTGCACGCCGCGCGCGAGGCGGTCCTTCGTGGGCGGGCGAGCATCTTTGTCTATCCGCTGCGTGCGCTCGTTGCCGACCAGGCCTATCACCTCTCGTCGACGATGGCAGCGCTTGGCATTGGCGTTGGCGTGCTGACCGGCGAGACCGTGGAGACCGCACGCGATGACGTGTTCGCCGGTCTAGCTTCGGGCCGCACCGGTATCGTGCTCACGACGCCCGAGTTCCTGTCTATCCACCGTGACCGCTTCGCGCGTTCGGGCCGCATCGGCTTTGTCGTTATCGATGAGGCGCACCACGCCGGCCTTGCCAAGGGCGGCGACCGCAGCGCCTATCTCGACATGCCCGATATCCTCAAAGCCCTGGGCGACCCGGTCGTTATGGCTGCGACGGCCACCGCGACGGCTCCGGTCGTGGCCGAGCTTGCCCGCATGTTGCCGATCACTCGCACGGTGGTCGACGAGACGGTGCGCGAGAACCTGCAGCTCGAGGACGACCGCGATCTTGCAAGTCGCGAGAACCGTTTGGTGTCGATTGTGGCGACGGGGGAAAAGACCGTCATCTACGTCAATTCGCGCGACCAGTCCGTGGCGCTCGCCAAGACGTTGCGCAAGCGTGTGCCCGATTGCGCAACCCATATCGCGTTCTATAACGCGGGGCTTGCGCGTTCCGATCGCCGTCGCGTGGAGGAAGCATTCCGAGACGGCAGCCTCAGCTGCATCGTCTCGACATCTGCCTTTGGCGAGGGCGTCAACCTGCCCGATATCCGCCATGTCGTGCTCTATCACATGCCGTTTGGCGGCATTGAGTTTAACCAGATGAGCGGCCGCGCCGGTCGCGATGGCCAGCCCGCCGTGATCCATCTGCTCTATTCGTCGCGCGACGCCCGCATTAACGAGCGCCTGCTCGACTGCTACGCACCCGAGCGCGACGAGCTCGTCACACTCTATCGCGCGCTGCAGACCATGTGGCGCTCCAACCGCGGCAAGACCGGGGATGATTCATTCTGCGCAAGCGATATCGACATCGCGCAGATGTGCCTTGCAATTGACGCGCGCACGCCGGTCGACGAGCGCTCGGTGGAAAGCGGCCTAGGAATCTTCGAAGAGCTTGGTTTCTGTCGCGTTTCGGGGTTTGACGACACCCGTCGCATCGCGATGGCCGAAAACCCCGGCCGCGTGCAATTGAGCAGGTCAATTCGCTATTTGGAGGGCTTGCGCTCGCGCATGGAGTTCTCGGCTTTCCGGAGTTGGGCGCTCGATTCGTGCGCTTCTGATATGCTAGCCAAAGTTAACCGCCCGATCGTACCGCGGGCCTAGGGGAAGGGGACCTCGATGGATGCCGCAGCCCGTACCGCCCATGATTCCACCCTCCAGCCGTTTTCGGAGATGGAGCACTATAAGCATGCCGATGAGCTGCCGCCCGAGATTATGGCGGACAGCTACGACAAGCTGGAGCGTCTGTGCCTCAAATATATGAATGAGGACGACTTTTCTAAGGTTGAGCAGGCCTACTGCTTTGCTGCCGAGAAGCATTGCAACCAAAAGCGGCGCTCGGGTGAGATGTACATCAACCATCCCGTCGAGGTGGCCATAATTCTGGCCGATCTCAAGATGGACTGTGACGTGGTGTGCGCCGCGCTGCTGCACGATACCGTCGAGGATACCGAGACTTCGCTTGCCGATGTTTCCGGCCTGTTTGGCGATACGGTGGCCGAGCTCGTCGATGGCGTGACCAAGCTCACCAACATCGAAGTCGACAGCATGGACGAGAAGCAGGCGCTCACGCTGCGCAAGATGTTCCTTGCCATGTCCAAGGACATTCGCGTCATCATCGTTAAGCTTGCCGACCGTCTGCACAACATGCGCACCCTTGCAGCCCTGCGTGAGGACCGTCGCCTGTTTAAGGCTCGCGAGACCATGGACGTGTATGCGCCTCTGGCCGACCGTCTGGGCATGAGCTCCATTAAATGGGAGCTCGAGGACCTGTCCTTCTTCTACCTTGAGCCCGACGCCTACCAGCGCATCGCGCGCATGGTGGCTGAGTCGCGCGAGGTTCGCGAGCGCTATCTGGCCGAGACCATCAAGACGCTCACCGACGAGCTCAACCGCATTGGCCTGGAGGGCTTCCAGATCAACGGCCGCTCCAAGCACTATTGGTCCATCTACCAAAAGATGAAGCGCAAGGGCAAGGAATTCTCCGAGATCTACGATTTGGTGGCGCTGCGCGTTATTACCCATTCGGTGCGCGATTGCTACTCCACGCTCGGCGCAGTGCATACGCTGTGGCACCCCATGCCCGGTCGCTTTAAAGACTATATCGCCATGCCCAAGGTCAATAACTACCAGTCGCTCCATACGACGGTTATCGGCCCCACGGCCCGCCCGCTCGAGATTCAGATTCGAACCTATGAGATGCATGAGCAGGCCGAGTACGGCATTGCCGCCCACTGGCTATATAAGAAGTCGGGCGGATCGTCTGCTTCCAAGACCAATGACGCTCAACGTTTGGACGACCAGATCAACTGGCTCAAGCATTCGCTCGATTGGGCTGCGTCTGATGAGATCACCGACGCCAAGGAATACCTGCATTCGCTGAAGGTCGACCTCTTCGATCAGGAGATCTTCGTCTTTACGCCCAAGGGCGAGGTCATGGCGCTTCGTGCCGGCTCCACGCCGCTCGACTTTGCCTATGCCGTTCACACCGAGGTGGGAAACCACTGCGTCGGCGCTAAGATCAACGGTGCTGTGGCCCCGCTCACGCACGAGATCAAGACGGGCGACCGCGTTGAAATCCTGACTAACAAGAGTTCCAAACCGTCGCGTGATTGGCTCAAGATCGTCAAGACGCCTTCGGCCAAGTCCAAGATCCGTCGCTACTTTGCCGCCGCGACTAAGGACGACGACGCTGCCGCCGGCCGCGATATGCTGGCCAAGGACCTGCGCAAGCGCGGGTATGGCATCTCCACGCCGCGCTCCACGCGTGCGCTCAACGCCGTGGCGGAGCAGTTTAACTTCAAGCAGCTCGAGGACCTGTTTGCCGCCGTCGGCGCCGGCAAGGTTGCCCCGCGCGCTGTGGGTAATAAGGTCGAGCAAATCTTGGACCCCAAGCCCGAGGAACAGCTCACCAAGGCCGAGGCTATCGCCGAGGTCGTGAAACAGCCGGCCCGCGGCTCCAACCGCAAGCCGCAAAAGCGTGGCAAGAGCGCAAGTAACGGCATTATCGTTAAGGGCGAGAGCAACAGTGGCCTGCTGGTCCGTCTGGCTCATTGCTGCAACCCCGTGACGGGCGACGATATCGTCGGCTTCATCACGCGTGGCCGAGGTGTCTCGGTGCATCGCGCCAACTGCCCCAACGTCAAGGGCCTCATGGAGCACCCCGAGCGCATGATTGACGTAGAGTGGGATGGTGCTGCCGACACTCTCTTCCAGGTCGAGATCGTGGTCGAGTGCCTGGACCGCATGGGCCTGCTCAAGGACGTCACCATTGCCATTGGCGATGCAGGCGGCAATATCCTTTCCGCCGCCACCTCGACCAACCGCGAGGGTATTGCGACCCTGCGCTTTATGGTCGAGATTTCGGATGCGAGCGGCCTGGATCCGCTGCTGGCTTCCATCAGCAGTGTCGATTCGGTCTACGACGCTCGCCGTCTTATGCCCGGCGAAGGCGGAGCTCAGCTCAAGCGCCGTGTGTAGGTGCGAGAGCCTCTCAGCATCATAGATATTGGTTACGTTCGAGGCATCGTTTGGTGCCTCGAACGTATTTTAGAAGGAGGGCATGCGCATGGACGATATGACTTTGGACCTGACACCCCGAGGTGCGGCTTCGATTGAGGCACTCGTTAACGGCCCGATTCAGACCAACAGTTACGCCGTGATTTCGAATGACGAGTGCTTAATCGTCGATCCGGCATGGGAGGGCGAGCGTCTTGTGGAGCATATCCGCACCGCGCATCCCGAGGTGCGCGTACTCGGCTCTGTCTGCACGCACGGTCATGCCGACCATGTTGGCGGGGTTGCCGGGGTTCGAGCTGTCGTTGGCGACAGTGCACTATATGAGTTGTGCGCTAAGGACGTGACGGTACCTCGCGCAAATATCGAGGAGCAGCGTGTCATGTGGGGTATCGAGACGCCCGATCCGGGTGAGCCGACGCGTTTGCTTGCCGAGGGCGATACAATCGAGGTGGGCGACGTCTGCCTGCAGGTGATCGAGACGCCGGGGCATACGCCGGGCGGCATCGTCCTGTTCGCCGCGACCGAGCAGGGGAACATCGCCTTTGTGGGCGACACGCTTTTCCCGGGCAGCCACGGTCGTACCGATCTTTCCGGCGGTGACGAGGCGGCGATTATGCGCTCGCTCTCCAAACTTGCCAAGACGCTTCCGCCCGATACCGTTTGCTTGACGGGCCATGGCGATTCGACCACGATGGCGCGCGAACTTATGCAGAACCCGTTTATGCAGATGTAGGCTCGAAGCCGTCTTTCGAACCACGAGGACCGCTCAATCGTCAAGCTATTTTCCCCAGTGGGTCGATTCTGTGGGGCAAACGGTCAAAATTTGTCCAATCGGATGGTATTCGTGAACAAACGAACGTTTATGCTCGGGTATGTCGTGGTAAAATCTCAGACGTTATCGGAGCAACCTTACAGGAGGTTTCTTTATGCTCGTCAACGCAGCAGACATGCTCAAGAAGGCCGAGGCCGGCAAGTACGGTCTCGGTGCCTTCAACACCAACAACCTCGAGTGGACCCTGGCTATTCTCCAGGCCGCCGAGGAGGCCAAGTCTCCGCTGATCCTTCAGTGCACCGCTGGTGCCGCTAAGTGGATGGGCGGTTTCAAGGTCTGCGCCGACATGGTCAAGGCTGCCGTCGAGGCCACGGGCGTTACCGTTCCCGTCGCCCTTCACCTCGATCACGGTTCTTACGAGGACTGCTTCAAGTGCATCGAGGCCGGCTTCACGTCCATCATGTATGACGGCTCTCACGAGGAGACCTTCCAGCTTAACCTCGACCGCACCAAGGAGCTCGTTGAGCTTGCCCACTCCAAGGGCATGTCCATCGAGGCCGAGGTCGGCGGCATCGGCGGCACCGAGGACGGCGTGACCTCCAGCGGCGAGCTCGCTGATCCTGCTGAGTGCAAGCAGATTGCTGACCTGGGCGTCGACTTCCTCGCCTGCGGTATCGGCAACATCCACGGCGTGTACCCTGCCGACTGGGCTGGCCTTTCCTTCGAGCGCCTGGGCGAGATCAAGGCTCAGACCGGCGACCTGCCCCTCGTCCTGCACGGTGGCACCGGCATCCCCGAGGATCAGATCAAGAAGGCCATCTCCCTGGGTATCTCCAAGATCAACGTCAACACCGATCTGCAGCTCGTCTTTGCCAAGGGCGTTCGCGAGTACATCGAGGCTGGCAAGGATCAGCAGGGCAAGGGCTTTGACCCCCGCAAGCTCCTCAAGCCTGGTCGCGACAACATCGTTGCCCGCACCAAGGAGCTCATGGAGGAGTTTGGCTCCGTCAACAAGGCGTAAGCGTCGCTAAACTTCCCGTCGGAAGCCCCGTCCCCCTACACTGTTTCCTTTGCGCTCACCTGGCTTCGCCAGAAGTCGCGCCAAGGAAACAGTTCCGGGGGACGGGGCTTCCTTCGTTTAACGCCGCAGGGTTACTGGGCTGAATTCTTTTTTTGACTACCGTTCGGCGGTGTTGATGGCTCCCTTGTTGGGGCTTTCTTTTTATCTCGCTACAATGGACTTCAAGCGTTCTAATGACTTGGAGTTTGGTATGGCTGTTGTTAATGTGTTGCCTTCGGATGGGAAGGTTATTGACGAGGGTCCTGTTGGTTGCTCTGTTGATGTTTGCTGCGATGACTTTCGCCATCTCGATATTGGGCTACCGCCTGAGATTCTTCGTCTTAAGGATGCCGGGTATTTGACGCAGGCTGTTGCCGCCTGCGATCGCCTTTTGGAGCAGAACCCTGAGCCTTCGCTGGCTGCCTGCGTTCGTGCCGAGCGGTATCGCATGCTTGAGACGCCGCTTCATTTTTCGGTGTCGCGCGATCGAGCTATTGCGATGATCCGCGAGGAGTGGCCTGGGTTTACCGAGGAGCAGTTTGACGATCTGATTGACCGTAAGCGTATTGACTGGCGCTTTATCGATGGCGAGCTGTTCGTTCTCGACAACTTCCTCGATTCGCTTCGCGTATATCCCAAAGAGGTTCCCGGCATGCGTCCCGATCCTACGGACGGAATTGCACTGCGCAACGAGATGCTCAAGGAGATGGAGTCACAAAACGGATTGACTCGCGTTATTACGCTTAAGGCGTCCTTGTCTGTCCCCGGCGCTCTAGAGGGGGAGACCGTTCGCGCTTGGCTTCCCGTAGCCGCCACCTGCCGCCAACAGTCTCAGGTCGAGATTCTCGACATGACGCCGGAGGGTGCTGTTGCTCCCGCGAACGCTTCGGCGCGTACCGCCTCGTGGTCTTCTTCGAGTGAGCGCTCATTCTCGGTGACTTATCGTTATCACATCGATGCTGCTTATTGTGATGTCTACGGTGGCACACTTCCGGTTCATCCGCGTATGGACGCGCCTCTGCCCGAGGATATTTCCGAGGACCGTCCGCACATTGCATTTACGCCGTATCTGCAGCAGCTGACGGCCAGCGTTGTTGGCGGACTCGAGGATCCGCTCGATCGCGCCCGTGCTATCTATGATTACCTGACGCAGCATATCGACTATCGCTATCAGCCGCCGTACTTGCTTTTGGGATCTATTGCCGATGACTGCGCGCATTCGCTCCGCGGCGATTGCGGCGTTATGGCGCTCACGTTTATCACCATGTGCCGTATCGCGGGCGTGCCTGCCCGTTGGCAGAGCGGCCTCTACGTTGCGCCCGATTCGGTGGGGTCGCACGACTGGGCAGAGTTCTATACGCCGCAGACCGGTTGGCTCAACGCCGACGTGTCATTTGGATCTTCTGCTCGCAGGATGGGGGAGGAGTGGCGCCGCCGTCACTACTTTGGCAATCTCGACCCATGGCGTATGGTGGCCAACAATCGATTCCAGGCAGAGTTTGAGCCCTCTTTCGACGGCATGCGCGAGGACCCTTACGATAACCAGATGGGTGAGGCTTCGGTCGACGGTCGCGGATGCCGTCAGCGCGAGATGCTACGCACGGTCGAACTCATCGAAATGCTCGAAGTTCCATTTTCGGACTAATCGGTAGAAAGCTGTGATAAACTAACTCACGCATTACGTGCCCGAGTGGCGGAATTGGCAGACGCAGTGGACTCAAAATCCACCGTTGGCAACAACGTGCGAGTTCGAGTCTCGCCTCGGGCACCATACATGCAAGTGAGCGTTCAAGGGGGTTGCGGCCCCCTTTTTCGTGCCGAACTCGCGTGAGCGCGCGAAGCGTTAAGCAAACAGGCCTGCGGCCTGTTTGTAGCGGAGCGTGGCGAGGGCGCCTCGCGCCCGAAGCCCGGGGCTTCGCGAAGCGAAGGCCCTTCGAGTCTCGCCTCGGGCACCATACATGCAAGCGAGCGTTCAAGGGGGTCAAGGCCCCTTTTTCGTGTACGTAATGTGATAACGCGCTGTACGTGTTATTATTCGCAAGGCGTTGTTCCCGCAATGCCGTAAAGAGGAACCCGAGGGTTCCCACCTTTTGGCGCCAATGAGCAGCTGACTGGTCATACAACTTAGATTCCCTTCCTCAAATCGAGGAATTCTATGTGTACGACCTGGCTGCTGAGAAGCGCCGGGTTATTTTTTATGAATGGAGGTAGGGAAAATAGCTAAGTCTGATGACACCCGCATCAACGACGAGATTACTGCATCTTCGTGCCGTTTGATTGGCGTCGATGGCTCTCAGCTCGGCCTGTTCGCCATCCGCGATGCCCAGCGTGTCGCCGACGATCAGGGTCTCGACCTGGTCGAGATCGCTCCCAACGCGGAGCCGCCGGTCTGCAAGGTCATGGACTACGGTAAGTTCAAGTACCAGCAGGCCATGAAGGCCAAGGCTGCTCGTAAGAACCAGTCCAAGGTCGAGGTCAAGGAAATGAAGTTCCGACCCAAGATCGACGTTGGCGACTACGAGACCAAGAAGGGCCACGTTCTGCGTTTCCTCAAGAAGGGCGCACGCGTTAAGATCACCATCATGTTCCGCGGCCGTGAGATGGCTCACCCGGAGCAGGGCCTTAACGTTCTCGAGCGTCTCGCCGAGGATCTCAAGCCTTACGCTACGGTCGAGTCCAAGCCTAAGATGGAAGGCCGTAACATGCTTATGCTGCTCGCCCCGATTAAGGGCGCCTTCGATGAGGATAAAGCGGCAAGCGATACCAAATAACTAGTGTTCTGTAACCGATTAAGGAGTATTTCATGCCTAAGATGAAGTCCCACAGCGGCACCAAGAAGCGTTTCCGCAAGACTGGTACCGGCAAGCTTATGCGCGCCAAGGCTTTCAAGAGCCACATCCTGAGCAAGAAGTCCACCAAGCGTAAGCGTGGCTTCCGTCAGGAGACCGAGATCGCCGCTGCCGACCGCAAGGTCATCAAGTCGCGTCTCGCCTAAGTTCGCGTTCCCGTTTTTCGTTTTACCGTCTAGGAGTTGATAGAACATGGCACGTATTAAGCGCGCTGTTGCCGCCAAGAAGAAGCGCCGTACCGTTATGCACCGTGCGAAGGGTTACTACGGTGCCGCTTCGCGTACTTACAAGCATGCTAAAGAGCAGGTCCAGCACTCTCTGCAGTATCAGTATCGTGATCGCCGCAACAAGAAGCGCGAGATCCGTTCTCTCTGGATCACTCGTATCAACGCTGCTGCTCGTCTGAACGACATCTCTTACTCTCAGTTCATGCACGGCCTGAAGGTTGCCGGCATCGAGCTCGACCGCAAGGTCCTGGCTCAGATGGCTTACGAGGACATCGAGTCCTTCAACGAGCTGGCTACCATCGCCAAGAAGGCTCTCGAGGCCTAATAGATTCTCTTGAATCGCTAGGGGAGTGTCGCGTTGTGCGCGGCGCTCCCTCTTTTTATCTGAAGCGCGGTTTACATTGCTAAAAGCGCGGGTAGATAAACACTTACAGGTGACCGATCTCTATATATTCCTGAACCAAAGGGTCATCATCTGATACGTGCGGAAGATCCGCACCAGTCTTTCTACTACCTATAGAAAGCAATATGTTGTGTAGGACTTGTGAAGAGTGGAATTGACGTCCCACAGAGCTTTGCGGTCTGGCAATATATCTCCTTGCCGCGCGGCCCGGTGGAACCGGATCAGCCGCGGGGCGTGCACCTTGAGAACCGGATACTGCGAGGATGGACACACCAGATGTGTCGCATCCGGGCAGACATCGAACCATTTGAAATGGTCTAACTTGGATTTGTTTTTCGCAAGGCCGCCGAGAGGCGGCCCCGAGAAATTCCTTTTCCTATACTAAAACCATATGAATCGAACGGAACCGATCAGCGAATGACTGAGAGGACCGGACGGGCTCGAAGCCCATATATTTTGGACGGAGAGTTCGATCCTGGCTCAGGATGAACGCTGGCGGCGCGCCTAACACATGCAAGTCGAACGGCACCTATCTTCGGATAGAAGCGAGTGGCGAACGGCTGAGTAACACGTGGAGAACCTGCCCCCTCCCCCGGGATAGCCGCCCGAAAGGACGGGTAATACCGGATACCCCGGGGTGCCGCATGGCACCCCGGCTAAAGCCCCGACGGGAGGGGATGGCTCCGCGGCCCATCAGGTAGACGGCGGGGTGACGGCCCACCGTGCCGACAACGGGTAGCCGGGTTGAGAGACCGACCGGCCAGATTGGGACTGAGACACGGCCCAGACTCCTACGGGAGGCAGCAGTG
>DBFEQD010000014.1:0-8224 GCA_048326155.1 Collinsella sp. | reverse complement strand
GGGCATGGGGCACGGGCGGGCGCTCAAGGCCGTCGCGAGGAAGCGGCTCAGGGCGATATACGCCGTGATGCGCGACCGGGTGCCCTACCGGGAGTAGCCCCGACGGTTGACAAAACTATAGGAACACCCAATGACTAGGCGAGGGCGGCCATGATGGTGCGGGCGACGCCGTCGTGGTCGTTGTCGTATTCGGTGATGGCGTCGGCGGCCTCGCGGTCTTCGGGCTCGGCGTTGATCATGGCCATGCCGTGGCCCGCTGCCTGCAGCATGGGGATGTCGTTGATGTTGTCGCCGAACGCCCAGGCGTCGGCGAGACGCTCGCCCAGGTGCTCGCATAGCCACGTGAGGGCCGTCCCCTTGGTGGCGCCCTCACCCATGACCTCGATATTCATGGCGTAAGAACGCGTGACCTCAATGCCTCCGAGCGTGTTGAGCGCCGCGGCGATGGCGTCGCGATCGGCCGGGTCGTGCCAGTACATGGCGATGCGTTCGAGCGTCTCGACCTCGTCGATCTTGCTGTCGATATCCATGTCGATCGGTGTTCGTGTGCGCTTGAGCGAAGCCGCGATGTGGGGGTCGCCGCCACAGAACTCATCCAGACGCCCGTATAGCGAGCGGGGGAGGAAGCACTGCCCATCCGCGAAGATATCGAAGGTCACATCGTGGCCGGCGGCAATGCGATGGATGCGGTGGGCAATGTCGCAATCGAGCGGACGGCTCAAGATGCACGTGGCGCGCGAGGCGTCGGTGGGCGTATCCTCGTCGAGCTGCCAGACGCTGGCGCCGTTGGCACAGACCGCGTAGTGCACGGCGGGATGGGCGAGAATGGGCTCAAAGATGCCCGACAGCGGACGCCCCGTGCAGGGAACAAACTCGATGCCACGACGTGCGAGCTCGTCGAGCATCGCCCAGGTGGCATCGCTCATCTGCTTATCGCTTGTCAGCAACGTTCCGTCCATATCGGAAAACACAATCATTTGATGCGATCCTTTCTACTGGCATAAAAAGCGTGGCCGAGGGCGGCGATGCCCTGGCCACGCTCAAGATCTATAACGGTCCGCGTCCTATCGGTCGGCGAGTGGCTTGTACTTCAGCGGCTCGATAACCGGGCGGTAGGCGGGGCGAATAATACGGTGCGCGCAGAAGAGCTCTTCCATGCGGTGTGCCGACCAGCCGGCCATGCGGGCGACGGCGAATAGCGGCGTAAAGAGCGTCTCGGGCACGCCGAGCATCTTGTAGATAAAGCCCGTGTACAGGTCGATGTTGGCGCAGATGGGCTTGGTCATGCCGTGGTCGCGCATCACCTGCGGTGCCAGGCGCTCGATGCGCTCGATGAGTGCGAACTCTTCGCCCAAGTCCTTCTTGGCTGCCAGTGAGCGCGCGTAACGGCGGCAGACCTCGGCGCGCGGGTCGCTGAGCGTATAGACGGCGTGGCCCATGCCGTAGATGAGGCCCGTGCCGTCGAAGGCCTGCTTGTCGAGGATCTTGCCCAGGTAGGCCGCGACCTCGTCCTCGTCCTCCCAGTTGGAGACATGCGCGCGGATGTCCTCGTGCATAGACACGACCTTGGCATTGGCACCGCCGTGGCGCGGGCCCTTGAGCGAGCCGATAGCCGCGGCGTAGGCGGAATACGGATCGGTGGCCGAAGACGACAGCACGCGGCAAGCGAAGGTGGAGTTGTTGCCGCCGCCGTGCTCGGCATGCAGCATGAGCATAACGTCGAGCAGCATCGCCTCATCGCGGGTGAACGCCATGCCGCCGCGCAGGACCTGTAGGATGGTCTCGGCGGTGGAGAGGCCGGGCGTAGGGTGCGGCACGTGAACCTCGGAGCCGCGAAGCTTGGCGACCGAGGCCATGTGTGCGAAGGCGGCGATGCGCGGGAGACGTGCGAGCATGGAAATGGCGACGTCGATTTCGTGCTCAGGCGTGATCACGTCTGGTTCGGCATCGAAGGCGTAGAGCAGCAGTACGGCGCGCTGGAGCACGTTCATGATGCTCGACGACACCGTGGTCATAGGGAACTCTTTAACGTACTCGTCGCTCAGATGTCTAAAGGCACCTAGGCGCTCGCAGAAGCCGTCGAGCTCTTCCTTGTTGGGCAGCGAACCCGTGATAAGCAGATAGGCGACTTCTTCGTAGCCGTAGCGATTCTCGGCCTGGGCATTGTTGACCAGATCCTCGATGCTGTAGCCGCGAAGCGTGAGCTTGCCCTGATCGGGCACGACCTTTCCGTCGACCTTGTTGTAGCCGTGCACATCCGAGATACGAGTGAGGCCCGCGACCACGCCCGAGCCGTCGGCATTGCGCAGGCCGCGCTTGACATTGTGCTCGACAAACAGGTCCTCGTCATAAGGGTCGGTCGGCAGGCCGTGGTAGAGGCTTTCGCTCTCAGACGAAATCTGGCGGCTTGCTTCGTAATCCAGAACCAGTCGGCTCAAGTGGTCATCGAAGCGGTAATAGATTTTCTTGGCGTCGTAGGCCATGCGCGCTCCTCTCCGGGCCGCATCGGGGTGGCTTGCATGGGCATGCGCGCGTCAGGCTATCCCCAGCGGCTTGCTCGCTACAGGCGGTACATAAAGTTAAAGACGTCCTCGCGCTGGATGGACACGTTGACGCCCGAAAGCTCGCCGGCCTCGGCCAGGGCCTTCTGCAGCTCAGCGAAGTCGAGCTTGGACTCGGCGGTATCGGCCAGCATGGTCATGGTGAAGATGTCCTCGATAATGGACTGCGTGATGTCGCGGATGTCGACGTTGGCCTCGCCCAGGACGCGGGTGACGCCGGCGACGATGCCGGGGCGGTTCTTGCCAAGGACGGTGATGACGATACGGGAGGACGAGATCTCGGCCATGGGAAACCCTTTCGCGTGATTGCGGCGCGCGCGGGGCGCTCCGCTACGGTACAGTGTTCATCATTGTACCTGTCTGGCGCAAAAAAGGCGCGCTCGCTGCGGCGTTACATGCCTGCAACATGAGCGTAAGGGGGAAGGCCGCACGGGGAAGAGCCGTCTGGCGCGTGTCCGGCTCGTGTTGGGTTGATTTCCGATCTCAGCCGAACACATTGAGCGGACAGGCCGTTCCCGCAGTCAGCCGAACGCCTCCGACGGCTGATTCCGAACTGGAAGCGGAGGGCATCCCCGCCCTTCGGTAGGGGATACCGCTCCGCGGCGCATGCCGCGGGCGGCGCCCCTATCGGACCACCGTGACCTCAGTTGGGATGGGCCCAGCACTGCCGCGTACTCGGTGAGCTAGAGCCAACTGTTCGTCTTCACGTCGCGTATGGCGATATTTCGGTCGTCCGGCTCGGTGATGCCGTAGCCGAACGCCTGGAGCGTCTCGATGGACTCCTGGATCCTCTGTTGGAACATGGGACCCGGATCGACCCTCGGCCCGAGGTGCCCGCGCCAAAGGCACGGCGTGGCGCGCAGCATGTTATGGATTTTGGAGATGGGCTCGATGTCGGCGTAGACGTTGAGCGTCGCCATGGCGTCCCTGTGGCCGAGGATCGATTGGAGCGCCTTGATATCGCCGCCTTGGCGGATCCACTGCGTTGCGAACGTGTGGCGAAGGCCGTGGAACGTGATCAGCTCGTCGTTGGTGCCCATGAGGCCGTTGGTCTCCGAGAACGTCTTGAACGCCCTGCGGATATAGCTTGTCGTCGCGAAGGTCGCGCCCGGCTCCGACAGGATGTAGCAGTCCCCGATCTCGACCGCCCCGGTAAGGCCGCGCAAGCGCAGCTTTCCGCAGTCGATCTCGTGGGTCTCCTTCAGGAAGGGGAGTAGGCCGACCGGGTCGATGGGGATACCCCTGGCGTCATGGGTCTTGGTGTCCTTGATGAACGAACCCATTCCCTTCGCGTACGCCACCGAGTGTCTGATCGAGATCAGGCCCGTCTCGAAATCCACATCGCACCACCGAAGGCCGCAGACCTCGCCGATTCGCATCCCCGTGTGCAGGGCGAGTACGACCGCCCTCTAATCCTCGGCGGACCAATCGAGTCCGAACTCCTTTCGGGCATCCTCTTCGCTCATGACTTCGAGAAGGTCTCCGGGTTGGCAACGAAGGGCGAGGCATAGCTGCTCGAGTGTGTTGAAGCGAATGCCGCGAATATGCCCTTTTTTAATACGGGACAGGTTCACGGGCGTGGTTCCAATCCTTTCGGCAAGTTCGTTCGAGGAAATCTTTCGCTCGGCCATGATCTTGTCGAGGCGAACAATTACGGGCATGGCGTTTCCTTACGCAATCTCGTCGGAGTCGAGGTACAGCTCTCGGGCGTACAAGAAGAGCTGGGAAAGCATGAACAGGACGATGCCGAGAACCAGAGAGGTCCAATCGAATGATGAAGCGATCTCTTGGGCACCGACGGCCCCCTCGCCGCCAAACATCGAAACGGAGGTTTTGAGTGAGCCGGCGTAGAGGCTGGTGGCAGCTTGAACAACGAAGAGAATGCCGAGCACCTTCAAGCATGTCGCAGACCCTTTCTTGAAGGGGTCTCCGCTCTTGATCGTCCACACGAGAACGGCGCTGAGGATGGTCGTAGCGATACCGATGACGGCAGGGACCAATGTCGAGATCGCAAGGGCTGGATACGCGGGGGAGTCTGCAATTACAGGGTTGTCGAGCACTTCGATTGCTGGCTTTAAGGAGAACGCCACTTGTGCGATGGCGGTGGCGCAAAGGGTCGCAGAGGCTATCGCACATGCGATGCGGAAGGAATGAAGCCGGGGAGTGCGATTGTCGGAACTCATAATAACCTCCGAAGAATTTAAAAAACTCAGGTTACTTTTTAACAGTTTATGTTAAATTGACTTTGCCGGCAAGTAATAAGGGCCGAGCATTTTGTTCGGCCCCTCTGTTCCGACTGGATGAGGTTAAGGTTGGCGATGAATATGCTCAAAATCTCGAAGGCGATCTTTAGGTCGCTTCTCTCCTCCAGGTCGCTCTGTGTTGTCGTTGTTGCGTTGATGGTTCTTTGTGCTCTGCCCGTCTTCAGGAGCGCGGCTGGCATCGACGGACGGGTCGAATACCTCGAGTCGGGAATAACCCGTGTTGAGCAGGAATTGTCAGCATCCTATGCGGATGCGCTTGTGAATGCGGGGGAGGACGGTGTCTATACCTCTTCATCAAGCATGCCCGCGCTTCTGTACCCTCTTGCCGCGGGACGTCTTATCTTGGCACCGCTCTCTCCCCTACTTCCGTTTCTGCAGATATCGGATGGAGAGTACACCTATTATGACGGATCGAAGGAGTACTTGCTATGGGTCGCAACGGCCGTTGCCGTCTCGTTCCTTGCCGCGCGTCTTAACAAACGTGAAAGCTCATCATCCAGGCACCGATGGGCGAGCTGGGTAGACTTGTTGCATCGAGCGTATGGGCGAGTGTTTTTGCAATGCTTGCCGTCCTCGCCATCAATCTTCCAGGGATAATCGCCGCGCTTGTGAAGAATGGCCCGGGCTCGCCGTTCTATCCGATAGGCTACATTCAATATGCGACTCCGGTTATCAAACCGGCTTGGCTGGTGTTCGCGCAGACGGCCATCTTGCAATTCTTGGTGGCAGCGTTCATCTCGCTTGTCGTTCACCTTGCCGTGAAGATTGCCAATAACCCTACGCTTGGAATCGTGTTCGTATGTGCCCTGATGGGGGTGACGATGGTTCCCGGGTATTACGGAAGATCCATCGCTTTACGTGAGTTCGCCCTGTTGAATCCCCTTACGTATGCGAACACTGAGTTGACCGTCGGCGCCTATAGCCCGTACCCGACAACGCAGATAGTGAATCTGCCTGGACTTTGCTTCGAGCGTGGCGCGATTGCCCTCGTATGCGCAATCGGGATCGAGGTGCTGGCAATTAGCCTGCTTTGCGTTGCTGGAAAGAGCGGCTGCGCGTGTCCGATATCCCCGATTTGTCTTGAGAGAGGTTCTTTCACTGCATCGAGAACGGCAACTCGTTCGAGCGCTTGTGCCTCCGCCGTTGCATACGTAAGAACGATGGGGAAACTGCTCCTGCGTTCTCCTACCCTCGCCGTATGCGCGATTGCAATGTCGACGACGATGCTGGCCCCGGCTCTGGTCGAGATGTTTCCTGACGCTGATAACGTTTCCGCTGTTCGGTATAGGGATGGGGAGCTCCGTTCAATAGATCGGTATCTAGAGCAGAACGCTGCGAATATGGACGTCGAGGGCAAAGCAGCCCTGGAAGACATGCGGGATGCTCTTTCGGGTTTCGTGTACGCGCCTATGCCTGCGGAGGGGTTTCGAAGCCTTGCGACGTACGAGCGCGCTCGAGGTGAGCTGGGCGCGGCAGATGCGACTCTCCTGCAATCGATCGGAATCGAGCCGGAGACTCCTTTTCGTGCGGAGGCGCGCGCCCTTCTGCTTGAGTCGATCGCGAGCTTGCCGGACCCCAAGGTTTACGAGTTAAGTACGAAGATGCCCCCATTAATCCTCCTTTCGTATCTCCAGGCAGCGCTTCCCTCCTTATTTTTGCTGTTGCCCGTGGTTGTCACGTCGCTCGCGTGCACCCACCTGCAGTGTCGTTCCCTTCTGGTTCTCCAGATCCCCGCAACAGCGCATGTGCGTTTTCTGACGGCTGTTGCGCTGGTTCTCCTGCTTGGCTTGGTGCTGCTTTTGGTGTCGATGGTTCCCGCTGTCGTTGTGTCCGTGATTAAGAACGGTGCGGGTGGATCGGAGTATCCCGTCGCTCTCATTCGGGCGGGAGCTTCGACAACGTCCATGGTGGGGGAGGCGGTGTTGTGCAGTATTCCGTTGCTGGTCATGGCATACGGCGTGATTTCCGTCGTCGCTGCGTTGACAGCAGCGATTAGCCGCAACCCCGTTGTCACCGGAATGGTTTGCGCGGTTCTCTTGGTGTTGGGTTCGTTGAGCGCTCATGTTGAAAGCGTGGGCATGGGCGTCGCGCTGCTGGCTCCATTCGCCTCGTTTGATCCCGCTTCCCAGGTGGGGACGATTGGGTTCCTTGGGCGAGGGACGAACGCGATGCCTTTTGGAGAGGTCGTCGGCGCATCGGGCGCTCTGCTGGTGGTCTTGGGCGCCGTATCTCCGTTGATGGTGCGCCTGAGTGTTCCAAAGATCGAAAGGGGATGATCTCGATGATTGACCTTCAAACGCTGACGATCTCTTATGGAAAGAAGGTGCTCGTAGATTCGGTGAACGCTGAGTTTGCCCCGGGTACGGTCTACGGTCTCGTCGCTCCGAACGGGCATGGAAAGACGACGTTGCTGCGTGCGATGGCAGGTTTGCCGGGTCCTCGCGTGGACGGGAGCATCGTTCTGGATGAGGTGCAGGGTACGGGTGCGAGAGAGGTCCGTTCTATGATCTTCTATGCACCTGGTGAGGGGACGCTGCTGTATCCCGGATTGCGTGCGGAAGATCACCTCAAGATGGTTTGCGATATGTGGCCGCATGCTCGCGATATCGAAGAGATAGTGGAACAAACGCAGATAGGCGAGTTCGCGAAGATGATGATCCGCACTCTGAGCCAGGGCATGAAGCAGCAGCTTACCCTGGCGATTGCGTATGCGACGGGCGCGCGGTACCTTCTATTAGATGAGCCCATGAACGCGCTCGACCCCAGCAGGGTGGACTTGCATTCCGAGATTCTCAGGAAGCTGGCCGATTCTGGTACGTGCATCATCATGTCATCCCACATCTTGGATTCGGTCGATAGGCTGTGCGATGAGATTCTGTTTTTGAAGGATGGGAGGCTCATTAGAAGCATTCCGCAAGATGATGCTGCGCCGAAGTCTCCTGGATCCCATTTCGCAAAGCCTGCCGGACGCGCCGAGGGTGCGCTAAGCACGTATCGGCGACTCTACGAAAAGGGCGGGTAGAAATGCAAGTTAAAAATCTATGTGGTCAATATGATGCCGTTGAACCCGCGTATCGATACCGCTCAGCTATTTGCCTCGCCCCCATCGCACGCATCTTCATTCGGTCTGTCATTATTAATCAAACGATGCTTTGAGAAATGTAGGTGCTTCTGAATGTACTGTCGACTTCTTCTCAAGCTAATCCTAAGAGACAAGGCCGTATGGATTTGTACGCTCGTTCTCGCTGCAGCCTTTTTCGTCCCCATTGCGTTCAATTCACCCATCTACGGGCCCTTCTTTATGAAGCAGGGCATGCAGGGCTTTGTCGACGCATTCAATACGCGCGCGCCCCAGGCCAGCGGCACAGACCTATCGCCAGAGCAGCAAGATGACGCTGA
>DBFEQD010000013.1:0-4461 GCA_048326155.1 Collinsella sp. | reverse complement strand
CCTCGACCGTAAGCCCAAGGCGCTTTCGGGCGGCCAGCGCCAGCGTGTCGCTATCGGCCGCGCCATCGTGCGTGATCCTAAGGTCTTCCTGATGGACGAGCCGCTGTCCAACCTGGACGCCAAGCTGCGTAACCAGATGCGTGCCGAGCTCATCAAGCTGCGTCACGAGATCAAGGGCACCTTCATCTACGTTACTCACGACCAGACCGAGGCTATGACCCTCGGCGACCGCATCGTGGTCATGAAGGACGGCGTTGTCCAGCAGATCGCCACGCCGCAGGAGGTCTTCAACCATCCCGCGAACATCTTCGTCGCCGGCTTCATCGGCGTGCCGCAGATGAACTTCTTCGATGCCCAGCTGGTGCGCTCGGGCAACGGCTTTACCGTCAAGACCGAGGATATGAACGTGGCGCTCGCCCCCGAGACTTGCGCTCAGCTTGCCCTCAACTGGGACGGCGGCGACGTGAAGGAGATTACGGCCGGCGTGCGTCCCGAGCAGATCCTGCTTGCCGACAAGGGCGAGGAGGGCGCGCTCCAGGGTACCGTCGAGGTGACCGAGCTCATGGGTTCGACCGAGCACGTCCACGTGACCGCCCCCGATGGACAGTTTGTCCTGATCATCCCTGTCGTCGATCTTGAGGCCAAGGGTGCGCTCAAGGCGGGCGACCCCATCTGGTTCAAGTTCGAGAAGAACGCGACCCATCTCTTCGATAAGGTGTCTGGCAAGAACCTTATCTAGGCCCGATCCAATCAGGCCCTCCTTTTGGGCGACTGCGGCTTTGCCATCCTTTTGCCGTGGTCACATATAAGGCTCCCCTCCCGTCCACTGGGCGAGAGGGGAGCCTTTCTTTATGACGGGGTTGTCTGGTCGGTCGTTTGTCTTGATCTGTAACAGGTAGAGGTTCGAATTGGGTTTAGATGTTACAGAACGAGATTGTTTTAGCCGGCTTATCCATTTGTCTCGATCTGTAACACGAAGGACTGATTTCGGCAGCTACCTGTTACAGTTCGAGATTGTTTTAGCCGCCTTATCCATTTGTCTCGATCTGTAACAGTAAGGGCGGATTTCAGACGTTAGATGTTACAGATTGAGATAAACCCTAGGGAAAGGATCGGTTTGTCTTGATCTGTAACAGGCAGGACCGTTTTGGCCGAGTGAATGTTACAGATTGAGACGATTTGGTCGAGGCGGGCCACGGGCAACACAAGGGCACAAAAAACGGAGCCGTGTTGCCACGACTCCGTTCCTCAAGAGGATGGGTAAGGGGAATGGGTTAGTCCAGGTGCCAGATCTCGTCGTTGTACTGGGAGATCGTACGGTCGGACGAGAAGGCGCCGGCGTTGGCGATGTTGATCAGCGCCTTGCGCATCCAGGCGTCCTGGTCCTCGTAGTCGGCCAGCACGCGCTCCTTGGTCTGGATGTACTCCTCAATGTCGAGCAGGGCCATAAACCAGTCCTTGCCCTTAATGTCGTCGTGCAGGCGCTGCAGACGCTCGGCGTTGCCGGTCGCCATAAAGGCAGGGTTGGTGATAAAGTCCACCAGCAGCTTGATACCGGGCTTGCGGTAGAGTGCGCCGGCGTTATAGCTGCCGTCGGCGTAGAGCTGCTCGACCTGCTTGGATGAGGCACCAAAGGTATAGATGTTCTCGTCGCCCACGAGCTCGGCAATCTCCACGTTGGCACCGTCAAGCGTGCACAGGGTCAAAGCACCGTTGAGCATGAACTTCA
Source organism: Collinsella sp. (assembly GCA_048326155.1). Classification (GTDB taxonomy): domain Bacteria; phylum Actinomycetota; class Coriobacteriia; order Coriobacteriales; family Coriobacteriaceae; genus Collinsella. The sequence goes on along the minus strand of DBFEQD010000013.1, from coordinate 2,732 downwards.
TGTTGGAGGTGCCGCTCGCCTCCTTGGAGGCCAAGCTGATCTGCTCGGAGATATCGGCGGCGGGGATCACGCGCTCGGCAGCGGTGACGTTGTAGTTCTCGATCATGACAACCTGCAGGTAGGGGGCCACGTCGGGGTCGTTGGCGATCCACTGCGACAGCGTCAGAATAAGATGGATGATGTCCTGGGCGATGGTGTAGGCAGGTGCTGCCTTGCCGCCAAAGATGATGGTGACGGGATGCTTAGGTCTGTTGCCATTCTTGATGTCGAGATACTTCCAGATGATGTAGAGCGCGAGCATCTGCTGGCGCTTGTACTCGTGGATGCGCTTGACCTGGACGTCGATGATGGCGTTGGAGGGAATGGTCACGCCCTGCTCGAGCGCCATGAACTGGCGCATGATGGTCTTGGCCTCGGCCTTGGTGGCGGCCAGGCGCTCAAGAACATCCTTGTCGTTAGCGAATTCGGCGAGCTTGCTCAGGTCGCCGGTGCTGCGCCAATCGGTGCCGATCACATCGTCGAGCAGGCTGGCGAGCGCGGGGTTGGCGCCATGGATCCAACGGCGGAAGGTGATGCCGTTGGTCTTGTTGGAGAACTTCTCGGGATAAATCTCGTAGAACGGATGGAGCTCGGTGTCCTCCAGAATCTTGGTGTGGAGTGCGGCGACGCCATTGATGGAGAAGCCAAAGTGAATGTCCACGTGGGCCATGTGGACGGTGTCGTGCTCGTCGATGATGGCGACGCGCGGGTCATCGTGCTCGGCCTTGGCGATCTCGTCGAGCTTGACGATGATGTCAGCGATGGCGGGGGAGACCTTCTGCAGGCTGGCGAGCGGCCACTTCTCGAGCGCCTCGGCAAGGATCGTATGGTTGGTGTAGGCGACCATGGAGCGCACGATGGTAACGGCCTCGTCAAACTCGATGTCGTGCTCGGTGGTGAGCAGGCGGATGAGCTCGGGAATGACCATGGTGGGGTGCGTGTCGTTGATCTGGACCACGGCGTAGTCGGCCAGATCGTGCAGGTTGCTGCCGCGCTCGACGGCCTCGTCGATCAGGAGCTGGGCGGCGTTGCTCACCATGAAGTACTCCTGGTAGATGCGAAGCAGGCGGCCCTGCTCATCGGAATCATCCGGATAGAGGAACAAGGTGAGGTTCTTGGCGATCTTCGTCTTGTCGAAGTCGATGGAGCTGCCGGGGACCAGGCCGTCGTCGACACTTGCCAGGTCGAACAGACGCAGGCGGTTCTTGGTGGGCTGACCGTAACCGGGCACATCGATGTTGACGAGCTTGGAGGTGACGGCAAAATCGCCAAACTCGACGGTGTAGGAGCGGTCGTCATCGATCAGGATGTCCTGCTCGCCAAGCCACTCGTCGGGGACGGCCTTTTGCTGGTTGTCGGCAAAGCGCTGACGGAACAGGCCGTAATGGTAATTGAGGCCCACGCCGTCGCCGGTCAGGCCCAACGTGGCGATGGAATCCAGGAAGCACGCGGCCAGACGGCCCAGGCCGCCGTTGCCGAGCGACGGTTCGACCTCAAACTCCTCAATCTTGTTGAGGTCGTGGCCGGCAGCGGTGAGCTGGTCTTTAACCTCGGCATAGATGCCAAGGTCGATCATGTTGTTGATCAGCAGTTTGCCAATCAAAAACTCAGCAGAGATGTAGTAGAGCTTTTTCTTGCCATTGTTGAGCGGGCAGGCGGCGGAGCGCTCCTGCACGAGCTTGACCAGCAGTTTGTAAATGCGGCGGTCATCGAGTTGCTCGAGCGAAGTTCCAAAGGACTGCTCGGCAAGATCCGCAAGATCGATACGGGGCATGTTTCCTCCTGTGGTGAGTTGACGACATGTCAGAAATTCAAAAGAAGCCCGCGCGAGGGGATTGGGGTGGCCTCGCGCGGGAAAAGCGGTCGCGTCCGTACGGTGGGGTGGGGTCGGGCGCGGTAGCTCTTATTGAGGAAGCTCGATTTCGGCTTCCGACGGGATGCGGAAGTAGGTCTCGGTCCAGTCGGTGAGTTTGTGCTCGAGCTCGCGGGTGATGGCGCCGTCGAGCATGCGCCAGGTCCAGTTGCCACCCAGCGTGGCAGGAGTGTTGATGCGCGCCTCGTTGCCCAAGTTGAGCAGGTCCTGCATGGTGTAGATGCACGTGTCGCTCACGCTGGCGGCGATGGTGCGGTTGAGCGCGTCGGCCATGGACTCGCCTGCCTGCTGGTGGGTATACAGGGCCGCCTGCTCGCGCTGACGCGGGGTGGCCGTTCCCTCATACCAGCCGCGTGCCGTTTCGTTGTCATGCGTTCCGACGTAGGCGACGGTGTTGGCAATGTAGTTGTGCGGCAGGTAGTACGAGTTGGTGCCCTCAAAGGCAAACTGCAGGATCTTCATGCCGGGGAAGCCCGAGTTGTCGCGCATGTCGATGACGCCGGGGGTGAGGAAGCCCAGGTCCTCGGCGATGATGGGCAGCGTGCCGAGCTTTTTCTCGAGCGTCTTGAAGAACTTGAGGCCGGGACCCTGCGTCCACGAACCGTAGGACGAATCGGGCGAGGAGAACGGCACCTCCCAATAGGCCTCGAAGCCGCGGAAGTGATCCAGGCGGATGACGTCGTACATGTCGAGGGCGGCGCGAATGCGGCCCTCCCACCAGGAGAAGCCGTCGGACTCCATGGCGTCCCAGTCGTAGATGGGGTTGCCCCAGTACTGGCCGGTGGCCGAGAACTGGTCGGGCGGCGTGCCGGCGACGCTC
>DBFEQD010000012.1:0-4383 GCA_048326155.1 Collinsella sp. | reverse complement strand
CCTCGACCGTAAGCCCAAGGCGCTTTCGGGCGGCCAGCGCCAGCGTGTCGCTATCGGCCGCGCCATCGTGCGTGATCCTAAGGTCTTCCTGATGGACGAGCCGCTGTCCAACCTGGACGCCAAGCTGCGTAACCAGATGCGAGCCGAGCTCATTAAGCTGCGCCACGAGATCAAGGGCACCTTCATCTACGTTACTCACGACCAGACCGAGGCTATGACCCTCGGTGACCGTATCGTGGTCATGAAGGACGGCGTCGTCCAGCAGATCGCCACCCCGCAGGAGGTCTTCAACCATCCCGCGAACATCTTCGTCGCCGGCTTTATCGGCGTGCCGCAGATGAACTTCTTCGATGCCCAGCTGGTGCGCTCGGGCAACGGCTTTACCGTCAAGACCGAGGATATGAACGTGGCGCTCGCCCCCGAGACCTGCGCTCAGCTTGCTCTCAACTGGGACGGCGGCGACGTGAAGGAGATCACGGCCGGCGTGCGCCCCGAGCAGATCCTGCTTGCCGACAAGGGCGAGGAGGGCGCGCTCCAGGGTACCGTCGAGGTGACCGAGCTCATGGGCTCGACCGAGCATGTCCACGTGACCGCTCCCGACGGCCAGTTTGTCCTGATTATCCCCGTCGTCGACCTCGAGGCCAAGGGCGCGCTCAAGGCTGGCGACACCATCTGGTTCAAGTTCGAGAAGAACGCGACCCACCTCTTCGATAAGGTCTCTGGCAAGAACCTTATCTAGGCCCGGTGCATCCAGGCCCTCCCTTTGGGCGACTGCGGTATTGCCATCCTTTTGCCGCGGTCACATATAAGGCTCCCCTCCCGTCCACTGGGCGAGAGGGGAGCCTTTCTTTGTGTCGGGGGCTGTCTGACCGGTCGTTTGTCTCGATCTGTAACGGGTAGGGCCGATTTCGGACGCTAGGTGTTACAGATCGAGACGGTTCCACCGAGCTAACTATTTCATCTAAATCTGTAACACCAAAGGCGAATTTCAGCTGCTAGATGTTACAGATTGAGATAAACCCAAGGGGAGGGGCCGGTATGTCTCAATCTGTAACAGCTGGGGCCGTTTTTACCGAGTAGCTGTTACGGATCGAGATTCTTCGGTCGAGTCGGGTTGCAGGGTAACGTGCGGGCACAAAAAACGGAGCCGTGTTGCCACGACTCCGTTTCTCAAGAGGATGGGTAAGGGAAGCGAAATTAGTTCAGGTGCCAGATCTCGTCGTTGTACTGGGAGATGGTGCGGTCGGACGAGAAGGTGCCGGCGTTGGCGATATTGATGAGCGCCTTGCGCATCCAGGCGTCCTGGTCCTCGTAGTCGGCCAACACGCACTCCTTGGTCTGGATGTACTCCTCAATGTCGAGCAGGGCCATAAACCAGTCCTTGCCCTTAATGTCGTCGTGCAGGCGCTGCAAGCGCTCGGCGTTGCCGGTCGCCATAAAGGCCGGATTGGTGATGAAGTCCACCAGCAGTTTAATGCCGGGCTTGCGGTAGAGCACACCGGCGTCATAGGTGCCGTCGGCATAGAGCTGCTCGACCTGTTTGGACGAGGCACCAAAGGTATAGATATTCTCGTCGCCCACGAGCTCGGCAATCTCCACGTTGGCACCGTCGAGCGTGCACAGGGTTAGGGCGCCGTTGAGCATGAACTTCATGTTGGAGGTGCCGCTCGCCTCCTTGGAGGCCAGGCTGATCTGCTCGGAGATGTCAGCGGCGGGGATCACGCGCTCGGCGGCGGTGACGTTGTAGTTCTCGATCATGACAACCTGCAGGTAGGGAGCCACGTCGGGGTCGTTTGCAATCCACTGCGACAGCGTCAAGATCAGATGGATGATGTCCTGCGCGATAGTGTAGGCAGGCGCCGCCTTGCCGCCAAAGATGATGGTGACGGGGTGCTTAGGTCTGTTGCCGTTCTTGATATCGAGGTACTTCCAGATGATGTAGAGCGCGAGCATCTGCTGGCGCTTGTACTCGTGGATGCGCTTGACCTGGACGTCGATGATGGCGTTGGAGGGAATGGTCACGCCCTGCTCGAGCGCCATGAACTGGCGCATGATGGCCTTGGCCTCGACCTTGGTGGCGGCCAGGCGCTCAAGAACGTCCTTGTCGTCGGCGAACTTGGCGAGTTTGCTCAGATCGCCGGTGCTGCGCCAGTCGGTGCCGATCACATCGTCGAGCAGGCTGGCGAGCGCGGGGTTGGCCCCATGGATCCAGCGGCGGAAGGTGATGCCGTTGGTCTTGTTGGAGAACTTCTTGGGATAGATCTCGTAGAACGGATGAAGCTCGGTGTCCTCCAGGATCTTGGTGTGGAGGGCGGCTACGCCGTTGATGGAGAAGCCAAAGTGGATGTCCATGTGGGCCATGTGGACGGTATCGTGTTCGTCGATGATGGCGACGCGCGGGTCATCGTGCTCGGCCTTCGCGATCTCATCGAGCTTGACGATAATGTCGGCGATGGCAGGGGAGACCTTCCGCAGGCTGGTGAGCGGCCATTTCTCGAGCGCCTCGGCAAGAATCGTGTGGTTAGTGTAAGCGACCATGGAGCGTACGATGGTCACGGCCTCGTCAAACTCGATGTCGTGCTCGGTGGTGAGCAAGCGAATGAGCTCGGGGATGACCATGGTGGGGTGCGTGTCGTTGATCTGGACAACGGCGTAATCGGCCAGATCGTGCAGGTTGCTGCCGCGCTCGACGGCCTCGTCGATCAGGAGCTGGGCGGCGTTGCTCACCATGAAGTACTCCTGATAGATGCGAAGTAGGCGGCCCTGCTCGTCGGAATCGTCGGGGTAGAGGAACAAGGTGAGGTTCTTGGCGATCTCGGTCTTGTCGAAGTCGATGGAGCTGCCGGGGACCAGGCCGTCGTCGACGCTCGCCAGGTCGAACAGGCGCAGGCGGTTCTTGGTGGGCTGGCCGTAACCGGGCACATCGATGTTGACGAGCTTAGAGGTAACGGCAAAATCGCCGAACTCGACGGTGTAGGAGCGGCCATCGTCGACTAGGATGTCCTGCTCACCGAGCCACTCGTCGGGGACGGCCTTCTGCTGGTTGTCGACAAAGCGCTGACGGAACAGACCGTAGTGATAGTTGAGGCCCACGCCATCGCCGGTCAAGCCCAGCGTGGCGATGGAATCCAGGAAGCATGCGGCCAAGCGGCCCAGGCCGCCGTTGCCGAGTGACGGCTCGACCTCGAATTCCTCGATCTTGTTGAGGTCGTGGCCTGCGGCGGTGAGCTGGTCCTTAACCTCGTCGTAGATGCCGAGGTCGATCATGTTGTTGATGAGCAGCTTGCCGATCAAAAATTCGGCGGAAATGTAATAGAGCTTTTTCTTGCCGTTGTTGAGCGGGCAGGCAGCGGAGCGCTCCTGCACGAGTTTGACCAGCAGCTTGTAAATGCGACGGTCGTCGAGCTGCTCGAGCGAGGTGCCAAAAGACTGCTCGGCGAGTTCCATGAGGTTAATTTGGGGCATGTTTTCTCCTGTGATGGGTTGTTTCATGTCTGCAATTCATAAGAAGCCCGCGCGAGGGGATTGGGGTGGCCTCGCGCGGGAAAAGCAAGCGCGTCCGCACGGTGGGGAGGGGTCGGGCGCGGTAGCTCCTATTGAGGAAGCTCGATTTCGGCTTCCGATGGGATGCGGAAGTAGGTCTCGGTCCAGTCGGTGAGTTTGTGCTCGAGCTCGCGGGTGATGGCGCCGTCGAGCATGCGCCAGGTCCAGTTGCCGCCCAGCGTGGCAGGGGTGTTGATGCGCGCCTCGTTGCCCAAGTTGAGCAAATCCTGCATGGTGTAGATGCACGTGTCGCTCACGCTGGCGGCGATGGTGCGATTGAGTGCATCTGCCATGGGTTCGCCGGCCTGCTGATGGGTGTACAGGGCTGCCTGCTCGCGCTGACGCGGGGTGGCCGTTCCCTCAAACCAACCGCGCGCCGTCTCGTTGTCGTGGGTGCCCACATAGGCGACGGTGTTGGCGATGTAGTTATGCGGCAGGTAGTACGAGTTGGTGCCCTCAAAGGCAAACTGCAGGATCTTCATGCCGGGGAAGCCCGAGTTGTCGCGCATGTCGATGACGCCGGGGGTGAGGAAGCCCAAGTCCTCGGCGATGATGGGCAGCGTGCCGAGCTTTTCCTCGAGCGTCTTGAAGAACTTGAGGCCGGGCCCCTGCGTCCACGAACCGTAGGACGAATCGGGTGAGGAGAACGGCACCTCCCAATAGGCCTCGAAGCCGCGGAAGTGATCCAGGCGGATGACATCGTACATGTCGAGGGCGGCGCGAATGCGGCCCTCCCACCAGGAGAAGCCGTCGGACTCCATGGCGTCCCAGTCGTAGATGGGGTTGCCCCAGTACTGGCCGGTGGCCGAGAACTGGTCGGGCGGCGTGCCGGCGACGCTC
>DBFEQD010000011.1:0-85668 GCA_048326155.1 Collinsella sp. | reverse complement strand
TTGGCATGGGAGCCTCCCAACCTCGTTGCGGCGCGGCTGCGCCTATGGCACTTCAACATCATTGTCGCAGCCCCGACCCGCGGTCACGAGCGGGGGCTCCTATCTTTTTAGTGCCCTCGGATTGGGTCATAGTGTCTGACTCCGAAAATGCCATTGCGAGCACGGCGAACGCCGGCGGACTCGACGAGGGTATGCAAAATGTTGTCGACAAGATCGAGCTCGTAAAGTTGCCCGAGCCGGTCGAGGTGTTTTTGGGCTTTAACACGGCACCGCTACCTGACGCTATCGAGACGCTGCTCTACCGCGTTGACCATGCCGAGAATCCGAGCGGTATCGAGCGTTATGCCGCCGCCCTTATGAGTGAAATTGACTTGCCCCGCCTGCGCACCATCGCTGCCAAGTCCGAGATGAGCTTGGCTCGCATTGATCGCTCAAAGCTTTTCTATCTCAATTTTGATCGTAGCCTGCTGGACCAGGACGAGATTGACATGCTGCTTGCAATAGAGTGCCGTCTCAACCGTCTTTCCGGCATCCTTGAGCGCATCGGGGCTGGATTGGCCCCCGCGGCATCCTCGCCGAGTCTTGAGGGCTGTGCACTCTTTGATTCGTGGCATATCGCTAAGACGACCAACGATGTTCCCCGACTGCTCGATACGGCCTCGAGCGATAACCCGTGGGCAAAGCCGGGAACGGTTTCGTGCCAACCGGGCGGCGAGTGGGACGTGCGCACCCGTTTTGCGCGAATCGTTGAGGTGCTCAACGTGGTCACGCGGCTCGACTATACCTATCGAGTAAACGTTGCCGAGGGGATTATGCTCGTTCGGTTTGGGCAGTCTGTCGTTGATGCCATGCCGCAACGTGAATACGACGCTCAGGATGACGCCTGGCGCGAGCTGGACGAGGACACGCGCGCGATCTGGGCCGCGGAGCACGATGCGCGCGTGGCACTCACGCTTGCGGCAGCGTGTTTTGCCGCGGGCACCTGCATCACGCGCTGCTATGTGCAGATTGCTGCTCCCGACAGTGAGCAGGGCGAGCGCGTTGTTGCAACGTATTTCTTTGGGCGTGCGGCCTATCTGGCCGATTGCGTGCCTGTCGCCAAGGATCTTGAGAGCATGGACATGGACGATATGTCGTGCAAGCGTGTACTTGAGGCGTATGAGTCAACCGCTCCGGAGACGATTGAGCCTGCGGAGGTTCATGCTCGTCCGCGTGATGACCATCGCACGCTGCCGCCGGCGCTGCGCGATCTGCTGCTTGCCGATACGGCTGACGAGTTGGAGGTCATGGAAGAGGACGACGACCCATACGTGGCCCGTGTTGTTGAATTGCGCGAGCAGGCAAAAGTCGACCGTACAGGTGCTTTTGAAGGCTTTTCTCGTCTTGTCGAGGAGTTGGAGGCTAAGTGCGCCGTCGCCGAGCTTTTGGCGACAGGTCCGGTTCAAACGCAGTTTTGCGATAACCAGCTGGTGCGCATGGTGCTACCGGTGTTGGAAGAAGACGACTCTGTGCGGATCCTTCGTGCGCCCGATGCGCTGTACTTTGCCCAGCACGAGATTTGCAGCTTTTACGCCGAGCAAGAGGACTTTGAACGAGCACTGCCCGAGGTGCGCCATCTTTACGATCTGGCGCGCTCGTCCATGCAATCGCACTTTGCGCTCATCAACGTGCTTGCGCGTCTGGAGCGCTTTGACGAGATTATCGAGGTGGCGCGCCACGGCCTACGTATTGCCAGCGATCGTTCTGCAATTGGCTACCTGTTCTACCGCTTGGCGTTTGCCTATTGGAATTGCGATCAGCTCGACCTGGCGCTGGCTTGTTACCGTCTAGTGCCGCGCGGTGAGGAATCGGGCAGCAGCGCGCTGGAAGAAATGCAGGGCCTCATGAACGAGATGGGCGTCAGCGAGCCGCCGACGTTCGAGGAAGCGGTCGAGACCATCCGCACGGCTGGACTTGAGCTGCCGCCAGTGTCCGCCGTGACGAATCAGCTGGCGGATGCCGCCGTGCAACTGGTCGACAACGGCTTCTTTTTCCTTGCACGCGGTTGCATCTTCCAAATGTGGCGCACCATGGGTAACGACGAGCTCGGCTCCCTCAACCGCTCGCTGGGGTAGGGGCGATATAGAGGGGCCGCACCGCGCTATTTGTATCGGCGCGGGCGGGAGGACCCGGCAGGATTGGTAAGGCATAAAGCCGCCGAGCCTGCTAAAACTGTTAAACTCTGCTAAAGTTGCTAAACTTTGTTAAAGTTGTTAAAACTAGCAGAGGAGGGCAGAATGACGAAAGCTGTTAACCCCTTTAAGCCAACGGCGGGCATGAATCCGCCTGAGCTTATCGGACGGGACACTGTTTTGGATGACTTTGCCGAGGCTCTTGAGAATGGTCCTGGTGCCCCCGATCGACTCATGCGCATCTCGGGCGTCCGAGGCACAGGTAAAACGGTGCTCCTTAATGCATTGGGTGACCTTGCACGCAAAAAAGGATTCGAGGTCGTTGACGTTGCCTCCAATGCTGGTTTTTGCAATAGAATCCTCGAGGCTCTGCAGCGAAACGTTCGTCTTGAATCAATCTCGATTTCCCCATCGATTTTAGGGGTCAGCCTTGGCTCCATGGAGATGTCGAAGTCGGCCTCTCATCTGGGCGAGGCGATGTACGATGCTGCGAAGCGCGGTGGTCTGCTCATTACGCTCGACGAGATCCAGGATGCCTCAACTGAGGAAATGCGCGAGCTAGGCAATGAGATGCAGCTCTTGATCCGCCAAGGAGCGAATGTCGCTTTCGCTTTCGCCGGGCTGCCGACATCGGTAGATGGCGTGGTGGTGGATGATACGTTGACGTTCCTTCAGCGAGCCAAACATGTTGAACTTACTCGGCTTTCCGATTTTGAAGTTGGCGGATCGTTTGAGGATACGATGAGACGAGCGGGCAAGGAGCTCGACAAAGGTGCCGCTGAGCTATTAACAAAAGCTTCGGCAGGCTATCCCTTTATGGTCCAGCTGGTCGGATATTACGCTTGGCAGGTTGCTGCGCGCAGTGGGGCGGAGAGCGTGAGCGAAGAGGCGGCTCGTAAGGGTATCCAGGCGGCTCTTGATAGCTTTAATGCTATGGTGATTGCCCCAGCGCTGCGCAGGGTGTCGGAACGGCAGTTTCAGTATCTCGCGGCGATGGCTCAATGCGAGGGCGTCGATATCGCCAACGGCGATATCGCCAAGAAGATGGGTTTGTCGGCGAACAAAGTTGGGTCATATCGCAAGCGTCTGATCGATGCGGGGTTGATTGAGCCCGCGGGCTATGGCTGTGTTTCGTTTGCAATTCCGTACATGCGCGATTATCTGTTGGAGACCGTTCGAGAGGACTAATAAAGAATGGGCTGTCCGCGCTGTCGCTGGGGCCGTCCTTGTATCTTTGTCTCAACCTGTAACATCTGGAGGGGATTACGGCCTGCAGATGTTACAGGTTGAGATGATTGACTGAGACGTTTACTGGTAAAAGAGAGGTAAAAGAGGAAACGCCTCAAAATTCCCCTTGCCCAACTTCGGCTGTTTGGTTACTATAGAACGGCTGTTACGGAGAGCTGACCGAGAGGCCGAAGGTGCTCGCCTGCTAAGCGAGTATGCCCCAAAAGGGCATCTGGGGTTCGAATCCCCAGCTCTCCGCCAGTATGACTTTGAAGAAGGGTCCCATTTGGGGCCCTTTTTTATTATCAAGAATGGCAGCTGGGGATTAGAGTCCGAAAGGGCGTGAACATTAGGCAAACACGGGGCGCTTGAAAACGGGGAGACCCAGGCGTGCTCGTGCACCCCGGTGTGGGGTTCCGAGGGGATGGAGTAGAAATATGGTAAAGGTCGGGCTGCGTAAGCCGAATCTAAAGACATCACTCAAGGCAAGAACGACCGGCAGAGCGAAGCGCGCGGTAAAGCGGGCGATAATCCCCGGCTATGGTAAGAAGGGCATGGGGTGGATCAAAAATCCGAAGAAGGCTGCTTACAATGCCGTATACAGCAGAACGACCGTCGGAGTTGGGGATGTCGCTCGCGCCGTTGCTAAATCAGGCGCTCGAAGCTCGGCGTCAAGGACGTCCTCAATTACTGTTTCATCGCATGAAATTACACCTTTGGCGAAGCCTGAACAGAAATCTCTCACTCGAGAGATTACGTCGGTTGACAGGGCAAACAAGGCGCTTTTGCTATGCTTCCTCCTTGGGTGGTCGGGCGCTCATAGGGCGTATGCACGGATGTGGGGTAGCTTCTTTCTATATCTCTTTACCTTTGGCCTTTTTGGATTTGGTTGGCTGTTTGATATTGTGACACTACTGATGAGACGCTCCGAGCTAAGGCGTCTCGGCGACAGTGATCAGACTCAACAGCAAGCGCCATGTTCCGTTGATTCTACATTCGATCGAAATGTCGCCGACTCCGGAAATTGGGAACAGCGTGGAGATGGGGAGGCTGCGGCTCGGCTAGAGCTTCAACGTAAAAACCGTGCCTATATGGAAGAAAACGGCATCGACGTGGAGATGTTTACCGAGGAAAAGGTCGCGGCGGACGCCTTGCGAACCATTGAGTCGGTATGCCCGTGCATGCTTAGGTTTGACCGAGGCATGAGCGAAGAGGAGTCAAGTATCAGCTTTTGCTCTCCAACAAAGACGGGGAAGATGCCCAAGAATGTCGTCGAGGCCCGCATTTACCATCAGGACGTGAAGCTATTGATGGATTCCCACGGCTTCGAATTGCCGGAGTATGGTGACAGCATCAATGTCATGATTAGTTATCTAGCTGATGGGCGCATAAATAAAGTCGATATCCATGGGTTCCATAATGGCCGCTCCGTTAGTGTCTCCATTCGCAGGCGGAGCGACGATCTTGTTATGACGAGTGCGGGCACCATCGGAGAAACGGGTGCCTGGCAATCGCTGTGTCCTGGGGCAGACCCCTCAGCTGGGGATCTTTTCAGGGCCTTGACCAAGGAGGTCGAAAGGATCTACTAGCATGCCCGGTGGACCCGTTTTCAAGGTCCGAAAAGACACAGCGAAGGTAAACGGCTAGCAATGTCGCTTTGGTGATTCTGACGCATCCCGTTTAAGAGGTATTCAAAAAGAGGCGCCCGTTGGACGCCTCTCCAATCTCAAATGTAATGTTCCCCCAGCCCTACATCTCAGGAGCCTTGGCTACGGTCTCGCTCTCTGCCGCAAGTGGGCGGTTGTCGATGCGGCGGCCCAAGCGATCGAGCTTCACGAGCAGCCATTCAATGGGATTCGGCCCCGAGCCTTCCTCGTCGGCAACCAAATCCACGACGGCAATCTTGGTGCCATCCTGCTTGAGTGTAACGCTGCCTACCTTGTCGCCCACATGCACCGTGTCCGAAAGATCGTCGTAGCTAACCTTTTCGGTCACCTCGCCGGCAAGAGAAAACACGGTCGCTTGCGCCGTAGGATCGGCGAGCGTGGCGTCGATCGTCTTATCCGTCCAATCTGTCTGGCTAATGCGTGCCATGAGCGGGTTGCCGTTGGCGGTCTTTTCCTGCGTGTTGGCGATTGCGACCGTCACCTTGTGACCGTAGTACCAATTGGCAAGGGTTGCGGTATCGGTAAAGCGCTGGTCGGTGGTGGTGGAGTTCAAAATAACGGTGTAGATCTCGTCGCCATCGCGGTCGTAGGCACCCGTAAAACAATAGCCTGCATCGTCGGTGGTGCCGGTCTTGCCACCGATGTTGCCATCTTGGCCCAGCAAATAGTTATGCGTGTCCATGGAATGCGAATGGTCGGTGCCGTCGGCGCCCGTGACCTCGATCCAGGAATCCTCGCTCGCTACGACCTCGCGGATCGTGTCGTTTTTCATGGCCTCCTGCATCATCAGCGCTACGTCGTGTGCGGTTGAGTGCATATCGCCAGCCCACCCATCAAAGTCCAGACCATGCGGGTTTTCAAAAAGCGTACCGGTGCAGCCGAGCTTCTTAGCGCGCTCGTTCATGGCCTTCACAAATGTGGCCTCGGCGTCTTTGGTCTTAGGGTCGATTTTCTTGCCCACATATTCGGCGAGCACGATGGCGGCGTCGTTGCCCGAGGGAATCATCAGGCCGCGCAGTGCCTGCTCCACGGTAAGCTCGTCGCCTTCGAGCAAGCCGGCGGTCGAATTACCCACGGTGGCTGCGGCGTTGCTCACCGTGACCTTCTCGTCCATCTTGCAATTCTCGACGGTTAGGATTGCGGTCATGACCTTGGTGATCGAGGCAATCTTGACCTGCTCATCGGCGCCGCGCCCATAGTAGACGGTGCCGTCTTTGCCCATGACGAGGGCATTGGTCGCATCGATATCGGGCAGGTTTTCGGCCGTGATGCCGCGCGCATCGGCGGTTTTGCCGCAAACATTGTCGGTCGTGAGCACTTGGGCGCCGGCGACGGTGGGCGCGCCAGCGGCAAGGGCGATAGCGCAGACAAAGCCGGCGGCAAGCTGGGCTGAGCGCTTTGCAAAAGAGGTGAGGGACTTCACAGATTTCGCTTTCGACGGGATGGTCTCTTCTGGAACTAGAGTATATCGTTTGCCGGCGTCGGCGATCATCGCGTGCGTGCGTGGCCCACATCCGCGTTCGAACGGGCACAAGGGTGCTTAAGACCGACTTAATCACCCACGCTTGTTGTGTGTGGCGTGCGTCGCCTCAGGCATAATGGAGCGCGAGAGGAGCACGCATGAACGAGCGCATACTGGTAGTTGATGACGAAAAGGCCATCGCCGACTTGGTTGGCATCTACCTTACAAAAGAGGGCTTTGATGTCCAGATTGCCTATAGCGGGGCCGATGCTGCCAAGGCGATTTTGGAGCAGGAGTTCGATTTGGCGCTGCTAGATGTCATGCTGCCCGATATCGATGGGTTTGAGCTGCTGCGTACGATCCGTTCCAGCCATACCTATCCCGTGATCATGCTGACGGCGCGCGATGCCCAGCAAGACAAGATCGGGGGCCTTTCGCTTGGCGCGGACGATTACGTGGTTAAGCCGTTCCGTCCGCTGGAGCTCATCGCGCGCGTGCACGCTCAGCTTCGCCGCTACACCAGCTACGGTAGCCGTGCACAGGCGGCCGAGTCGCCGACCATTCAGCTCGACGGCTTGGAGATCAACCGCGACGCTCGTTCCGTGACGGTGGACGGTGCACCGGTACGCCTCACACCCACCGAGTATTCAATCTTGCTGTATCTGGTCGAGCATCGCGGCAGCGTGGTGGCCGTGGAGGACCTGTTCCGCGCGGTGTGGAGCGAGGATTTTATGCCCGGCTCCAACAATACGGTGATGGTGCACATTCGCCACTTGCGCGAAAAAATCGGCGACGACGCACAAAAGCCACGCTTTATCAAAAACGTCTGGGGCGTCGGCTACATCATCGAATAGCGCCTTTGATGGTGGGGAAGTGGATATGACAAAAGACGATAGGCAGGCATTCGAGGTACCCGATCGGCTCTTTGAATACGTGAGGTCGGTCGTCGACAACCGCGCGCTTGCAACGGTGCTGCTCTTTTTGCTGAGCCTGCTGCTGATTGGCATCGACAACATCGCCGGAATCTTGACGGTGCTGCTTGCCGGCTTTTTGCTGATCGATCGATTTGAGATCGTGCGCCGCTGCATGGTGATTGGCGGCGCCGCGTGGGCCATGACGTTGGCGATTGGCGCCATGGCGCTCGGCGGCATCGAAGGGCCGGTGCTGTTCGATGCCGGCTTTGTATTCAACATGCTTGGCTTTGTGCTGGCGCTTGCCGCGTGCGTGCTGTTCTTGTGTGGCCGCGCCCTGTACTACCAGGGCTACGAACAGGGCGAGCAGCATGCCGATTGTGTGCTGGCCGCTCGTATTCAAGATCGCCTGATCGATCACCCCGACACCTGGGACAACATCGACGGCGACTTCTTGGAGGTCGAGGGCGCCCTTAACCGCGTGCGTGACCGTGAGCGCAAGGTGCAACAGGCCTTGCGTGACGAGTCGCATCGCAAGGACGATCTGGTCACGTACTTGGCACATGACCTACGCACCCCGCTTGCCAGTGTGGTGGGCTATCTTTCGCTGCTGCAAGAGGCTCCTGAGCTGCCGGTTGAGCAACGTGCGCACTTTACGGGCGTGGCTCTCGACAAGGCGCACCGGCTCGATGCACTCATCGAAGAGTTCTTCGATATCACACGCTTTGACTTCCACGATATCGTGCTCACGCGCGGCTATGTTGATCTGGGGTTGCTGCTGGCTCAGGTGGCTGACGAGTTCTATCCCATCCTCAACGAGCAGCATAAGGAAGCCCAAGTTGATATCCACGAGGACCTGACGGTGCTCGTGGATGGCGACAAGATGGCTCGCGTGTTCAACAACATCATGAAAAACGCCGTCGCCTATAGCTATGAGGGCTCGACTATCACGATTGAGGCCGGGCGCCAAGACGATGGCGGCGTGCGCGTTCGCTTTATCAATCAGGGCGATCCTATCCCTGCGGCTAAGCTCAAGGTGATCTTTGAGAAGTTCTATCGCCTGGATGCGGCGCGTGCGACCAATCGCGGTGGTGCCGGTCTGGGCCTTGCTATTGCCAAGGAGATCATCGCGGCACACGGCGGTACCGTTGCATGTGAATCGACGCCCGAACACACGATATTCACCATCGAGCTGCCCGCCGCATAGCCAGCGTGCCCTTACAAACACTTGACAATGCGCTCACGTGCATATGAGCCGCGATTTCTACTATCGATACTGCTGAATTGATATCGATGTGGAGGTATGCGGTATGACGGCTGCTGCGGCTGTGGAGCCCACGGAGCTTGAAGAACTCATGGAAGCGCAGGCCGAGGCCGCGCACGAGCGCGAGGTTGGGGATGCGACTCGCCCCACGGCAGAGGATCTTGCCGCCTCGCCGACGCGCATCGACGTCGAGGGCCTCGACCTGTTCTATGGCGACCATCATGCGCTCAAGGACGTGAATATCAAGATCCGCGACAAGCAGATCACCTCATTTATCGGGCCTTCGGGCTGCGGAAAGTCCACGTTGCTGCGCTGCTTTAACCGCATGAACGACGGCATCAAGGATTGCCGTATCGAGGGCAAGATTGCGCTCGATGGTCAAGATATCCTGGGCGATTACGACATCTGCCGTTTGCGCCAGCGCGTGGGCATGGTGTTCCAGCGCCCCAACCCGTTTCCCATGAGCATCTACGACAACGTCGCCTATGGGCCGCGCGGTATGGGTGTGCGCGACCGCGTCGTGCTCGACGAGCTGGTCGAGGACTCCCTTCGTCGCGCTGCGCTATGGGATGAGGTCAAGGACAAGCTCAAAGAGTCGGGTCTGGGTCTTTCGGGCGGCCAGCAGCAGCGTCTGTGCATCGCCCGCGCGCTGGCCGTGCAGCCCGACATTCTGCTGATGGACGAGCCGACCTCGGCACTCGACCCTGTGTCGACGCTGGTGGTGGAGCAGCTGGCCTGTGAGCTCAAAGAGACCTGCACGCTCGTGGTCGTTACGCACAATATGCAGCAGGCGGCGCGCATCTCCGACTCGGTCGCGTTCTTTTTGCTGGGCGAGCTGGTGGAGCATGCGCCCACTGCCCAGCTCTTCAAAAACCCGATCGATCCGCGCACGGCGGATTATTTGACGGGCCGTTTTGGCTGATACCATCTAGTACAGGCACCTTTAGGGTTAAGATGCGGTCATGTCGGCCGCAAAGGGGTTCAACATGATCTATTACGTCGAGGACGATGACAACATCAGGGATTTGACGGTCTATGCGCTGCACAAGCAGGGAATCGAGGCCGAGGGCTTTTCGTGCGACGGCGAGTTTAAGGCCGCCGTGGCGCGACGGGTACCCGATGCTGTCCTGCTCGACATCATGCTGCCCGATACCGATGGTTTGGCGATTATGCGCCGCCTGCGCGCCGACCGCCTGACGGCGACGGTGCCCATCATGATGCTTACCGCCAAGGACACCGAGCTCGACAAGGTGATGGCGCTCGATGGCGGTGCCGACGATTACCTGACTAAACCCTTCTCGCTCATGGAGCTCGCCAGCCGCTGCCGCGCACTGCTGCGTCGCGGCGGCATGGTCAAACAGGCAAGCGATGTGCTCAGCGTGGGCGACATTGTGCTCTCGCCCAGCCATCGCGAGGTGACCGTTGCCGGCGAGCCGCTTAAGCTCACCCTGCGCGAGTTCGACCTGCTCGAGTACCTCATGCGCAAGCCCGGCGTGGTCTTTACCCGCGAGTCGTTGCTGCAGAGCGTGTGGGGCTGGGACTTCGACGGCGGTTCGCGCACCGTTGACGTGCACGTGCAGACGCTTCGCCAAAAACTGGGCGAGCATGCCAGCGCCATCGAGACCGTGCGCGGCGTGGGCTACCGCTTGGCCGAGCCTTCTGCCGGTGATGGTGCCGAAGGTGACGACACCGCGGCTACCGCATCGGAGGAGTAACCCGTGGTCTTCGCCCCCCAGGGAAAACATACGCTGTCGCACCGCGTTTTTGTGACGATCTTTGTCTGTGCCATGGCGGTTATCGTGGCGTTTACGGTGCTGGGCGCGTTCTTTGTGCAAAACACCTTGGCGGATGCCACGAGTGCCAACCTGGCGCAGGAAACCGAGCTCATTGCTGCCGCCCTCGACGAGCAGCAGGAGCCCATCCCGTTCTTGCGTAGCCTCGATCGCGAGGACTTGCGCATCACGCTGATTAACAAGGATGGATCGGTTGCCTACGACAACGAGGCGTCGCCTTCCACACTGCCCAACCATGGCGATCGCCCCGAGGTCATCGAGGCCTTTGAGAGTGGTTTGGGTGCCGCGGAGCGCGCAAGCTCTACGCTCGACGAGATTATGCTGTATCGCGCCGTCGCCCTTGATAACGGCCAGGTTGTCCGCTTGGCGCAGGCCCAGCCTGGCGTTGCGGCGATTTTGCTGTCGATGGTGGCGCCGATGCTGCTTATCGCGGCAGCGGGTGCGGTACTCTCGTTTTTTATGGCGCGCCGCGAGTCCCGTGCCATCATCGCGCCGTTGCAAGAGGTGGATTTGGACCACCCACGCCGTAGCTATGAGCACGCCTATGCCGAGATGGTCCCCATGCTTGAGCGTATCGAGTCGCAGCGCCAGGAACTCAAGCGCCAAATGGCGGTGCTAGCGGACAACGATCGTATGCGCCGCGAGTTTACGGCGAATATCACCCATGAGCTCAAGACGCCGCTTACGGCGATTTCGGGCTATGCCGAGCTCATCGCAAACGGCATGGTCGAGGGCGAGGACGACCTGCGCAACTTTGGCGGTCGCATCTATCGTGAGGCGGGCCGTTTGGCGGCGCTTGTCAACGACATCCTTACGCTGTCTAACTTGGACGAGGCCGAGCGTGCAACTGAGGGCGAGGCGGTGCCCATTGGATCCACGGAGCCTATTGAGCTCTCGCGTGCCATCTACGCGGTTGAGCAGCGTCTTGAACAGGTCGCCCGTCAGGCGAATGTGACGATCAGTCATGAGACCAAGCCTGTGGTCATCGAGGGCGTGTCGCGCTTGATTGACGAGCTCATCTATAATCTGGCAAGCAACGCCATCCGCTACAATCGACCCGGCGGTACGGTTACGCTGCAGTGCGGCACCAACGACGAAGGCCATCCGTTCCTCGCGGTCGCCGACACGGGAATCGGTATCGCGCCTGAAGAACAGGGCAAGGTATTTGAGCGGTTCTATCGCGTGGACAAGAGTAGGTCCAAGGCACGCGGCGGAACCGGTCTGGGGCTTGCCATTGTCAAGCATGCGGCCCTGTATCATCACGCCACGCTCGATCTGTCGAGCGAGTTGGGCGTGGGAACCACCATTACGGTGACGTTTCCCATACAGCAGGACGAGCCATTCGCATAGCGATGCAACATAGATATTGATGTAGACGCCGCATTTGACTTTCGGGTGCGGCGTTGTTGTGCAATTTTACGATTGCTTCCGACATTTTTACAGGAGAGCCTGTTTCTTATGTATAGAGTTTGGCCTCGGTAAAAAGATGCGATAACATACGGACAGTTTTGTCAATCCGAACTGGGGAAATGAAAGGCAAGCTGCATGACCCTTCTCGAACTGTTCCAGCTGCTCAAAAAACACCTTAAGCTGGTCATCACCCTTCCGGTGGTCTGCGCGATCGCCATGGGCATCGTGTCCTTCGTTGCGATGGACAACACCTACACCGCGACGACGAGCATGTACATTCTCGCCAAGACCGACGATAGCGGTCAGATGAGCTACAACGATCTCTCGGCGAGCCAGATGCTTTCCAACGATATCGCCACGCTGCTGGATAGCGATAGCGTTAAGAGCGGTGCTGCCAATGAGTTGGGCCTTGCTGACCTGGATGACTACAAGGTGTCTGTTTCCTCCGAGACCACCACGCGTGTCATTACGCTTTCGGTTACCGGCACCGATGCCAAGGAGACGGCTAAGGTCGCAAAGGCCATGGCCAGCTCGGTGAGTACGGTCGCTCAGAACGTCGGCGCTGCCCAGAGCATCAACGTTATCGACGAGGCTAAGACTCCCGAAGTCCCCAGCGGCCCCAAGCGCACGCTGTACGTTGCTGTCGCGTTCCTCGCCGGTATCTTTATCGCAGTTGCCTATGTCGTTTTGGCAGACATGCTCAATACCCGCATCCGCGGTGCCGAAGAGGCAGAAGAGCTCCTGGGCATTCCCGTTGTTGGCCGAATTCCGGCTATGAAAGGTGGTAAATAGGCATGGCTAAGGCAAAGAACACCGATAAGCTCGTTGTACAGAATGCCGCCAAGACCCTTCTGGCCAACATCCGCTTTGCGAGCGTGGACGACCCCATTCGCACCATCACCGTTACCTCCTCGATTCCCAACGAGGGCAAGTCTACGGTTTCCATTAACCTTGCTCAGGCAATCGCCACGAGCGGCAAGTCCGTGCTCCTGGTCGAGGCCGATATGCGCCGCAGGTCCCTTTCCGATATGCTCGGCGTTCGTTCGCGCGGCGGACTCTATGCGGTCCTTTCCGAGCAGATCTCCATTGACCAGGCAATTGTCGAGACGGGTCAGAAGAACTTCTACTTCCTCGATGCCGAGCCGCACATTCCCAATCCTGCTGACATCATCGTCTCTCACCGCTTTGCCAAGCTGGTCAAGGCACTGTCCGCCAAGTTTCAGTACGTCATCTTTGATGCTCCTCCGGTCGGCACCTTCATCGATGCTGCCGAGATCGCAAGTCTGACCGACGGCACGCTGTTCGTGGTGCGCGAGGACTTCACCAAGCGCGAGGAGGCGCTCAACGCTATCGGCCAGCTTAAGAAGTCCGAAAAGGTCAAGCTCATCGGTACCGTTATGAACTACTGCGAGACCGAGACCAGCGAGTACTACTACTCCTACTACACCAAGGACGGTAAGAAGGTGAAGAAGGGCTCCGACGATCAGGGGACTTCCAAAAAGGGCATCTTCACCAACCGAGCAAACGTTTAGTTGATTAAGGCTGACCTATGCGTGACATTCATTGCCATATCTTGCCGGGTGTAGACGACGGCGCCGCCGATCTCGATGAGAGCTTGGCGATGCTCGAGGCTGCCAAGCGGGCCGGTGTAACCAGAATTGTTTGCACTCCTCACTGCCGTGATCCCTATTTTGATTACGACAAGATGTGGGATGCCTTTGAACTGCTTCGGGATAACGCTGACGGTTTTCCGCTCCAGATGGGCTTCGAGGTCAACCATCGAAAGCTCGTTGAGCTTGGTATCGATGCCGCGGAGCACTTGCATTTCGATGGGACCAACGAGTTTCTGCTCGAGCTTTCGACGCATGCCGATGCGTATGCGTTTAGAGAGTACGAGAACACGATTTACGATTTGCAGTGCCGTGGCTACCAGGTGATCATCGCTCATCCTGAGCGCTATCGTGCGGTTCAAAAGGATGTAAGCGTGGCGGAGCGCCTGGTCGATATGGGCTGCAAACTGCAGGCTTCGGCGGACTTTATTGCCGGCGGTCGCTTTGGTCGCGAGAAAAAGCCGGCACAGCGCCTGTTCGATCAGAACCTGTACAGCTTCATCGCGAGCGATGCCCATAACGTGGGTCATTACGACTGCCTGGCGAAGGCTCGTGCGAAGTTTAGCGTGCGCGGAGCTCATTTTCGCTAAAATCGGTCCCTAACGTTCGCATTGAATGAAAGGGCAGCCATGGATATCCAACTTAAGACAGGATGCTTTGATGACGCGGCGTTGGTGCGCCGCGTCGTTTTTATGGACGAGCAGGGCTACGAGAATGAGTTCGACGCTATCGACGAGGATCCGAACTGCATTCATGTGACGCTCTATGTAGACGGCGAGCTTGCCGGTTGCTCGCGCGTGTTTCCCGAAGAGCTTGAGCGCGTGGCTGACGCAGAGGCCCCGGTGTTGCCGGCATGCGACATGGACGAAGGCGTTGCGGCGGGGGAGACCTACATTATGGGGCGCGTCGCCGTGCTGCCGGCTATGCGTCGTCGCGGACTGGCGAGTGCGATCGTCGAGGCCAGTGCTGCGTGTGCACGCAATGCCGGCGCTAAGCTTATTAAGCTGCATGCGCAGGAATACGTGCTGCCGCTCTATGTAAAGGCGGGCTACACGCAAATTGCCCCGGTAGACTACGAAGACGAGGGCCAGCCCCATGTCTGGATGGCCAAGCGCGTAGATGGTAGATAGGGACGTTCCTTTTTTGCCGGCAGTTTGGGACACTCCTTGGCATCCGCCGCACGGTCGTTTCAACATACAGTTTTTCGATTCCGTATGTATATATGCGCGCTAATGGGTTATAAAATCTAAGTCTGAACATAGCAGGTCTGCGATGCGGCTCGGGCGACCGGGCCGTTTTTGCGGACGGGGGTAGCGCGAAAGGACTGCACATGCGTCAATTTAAGACCGAGAGCAAAAAACTGCTCGACCTCATGATCAACTCCATCTACACCAATAAGGAAATCTTCCTGCGCGAGCTTATCTCTAACGCGAGCGACGCTGTCGACAAGCTCAACTTTAAGAGCCTGCAGGACCCGAGCGTCAAGATCGACCAGGGCGACCTGGCCATTCGCGTCTCCTTTGATAAAGACGCCCGCACCATTACCATCTCGGATAACGGCATTGGCATGACCGCCGAGGAGCTCGAGCGCAATCTGGGCACCATCGCCCATTCCGGCTCCGAGGAGTTTAAGACCGAGAACGCCGAGCAGCAGGGCTCCGATGTCGACATCATCGGTCAGTTTGGCGTGGGCTTCTACTCGGCTTTTATGGTCGCCAGCCATGTGAAGGTCGTCAGCCGCGCCTATGGCGAGGATGTCGCCCATGTGTGGGAATCCGACGGTCTTGAGGGCTACACCATCGAGGACGGCGAGCGCGCCGAGCACGGTACCGATGTCATCCTGACGCTGCGCGAGAACGAGAAGCTCGATGCCGACGGCGAGGCCGAGACCTACGATCGCTTCCTGACCGAGTGGGGTCTCAAGAGCCTGATTCAGCAGTACAGCAACTATGTGCGCTACCCGATTCAGATGATGGTGTCCAAGAGCCGCCAGAAACCCAAGCCCGAGGACGCCGGCGACGATTACAAGCCCGAGTACGAGGACTACCAGGAGCTCGAGACCGTCAACTCCATGACACCGATCTGGAAGAAGCGCAGCTCCGATGTCGAGCAGAAGGACTACGACGAGTTCTACAAGTCCACGTTCCACGACTTTGACGATCCTGCGCGCACCATCAGCTTCCACGCCGAGGGCACGCTCGAGTATGACGCCCTGCTGTTTGTGCCGGGACGCGCGCCGTTCGATCTGTACAGCAAGGACTACGAGAAGGGCCTGGCGCTCTACAGCTCCAACGTGCTGATTATGGAGAAGTGCGACGACCTGCTGCCCGACTACTACAACTTTGTCCGCGGCGTCGTGGACTCTGCCGACGTGACGCTCAATATTTCGCGTGAGACGCTGCAGCAGAACCGTCAGCTCAAGGCCATTGCCAAGCGTGTCGAGAAGAAGATCACCGCTGACCTTGAGGATATGCGTGACAACGACCGCGAGGCCTATGAGAAGTTCTTTGAGAACTTTGGTCGCGGTCTTAAGTACGGCATCTACTCGAGCTATGGCATGAAGGCCGATGAGCTCGCCGACCTGTTGCTGTTCTGGTCTGCCAAGGAACAGAAGATGATTACCCTGGCCGAGTATGCCAAGGGCATGCCCGAGGATCAGAAGGCCATCTACTACGCCGCCGGCGACTCGCGCGAGCGCTTGGCCAAGATGCCCGTGGTAAAGGGCGTGCTCGACCGCGGCTATGACGTGCTGCTGCTGACGCAGGATGTGGATGAGTTCACGTTCCAGGCTATGCGTGAGTACGTTGCCGCCGATATGCCCAAGATCTACGAGGACGATGCTGCCCGCGAGGCTGCCGAGAAGGCTGTGGCCGACGGTGCCGAGCCCGAGGTCGAGGATCGTCATCTGGAGCTCAAGAACGTCGCGACCGGTGATCTTGACCTGGCGACCGAGGACGAGAAAAAGGAGGCTGAGGACGCCACCAAGGAAAACGAGGACCTCTTCAGCGCTATGAAGGAGGCGCTCGGTGACAAGGTCGAGAAAGTTGCCGTCTCCGCGCGCCTGACCGATGCCCCCGCTTGCATCACCACCGAGGGCCCACTTTCGCTCGAGATGGAGAAGGTGCTCCAGAAGGGACCCGAGGGCGCGCCCGACGGCATGCCCAAGAGCCAGCGCGTGCTCGAGCTCAACGCCAAGCACCCGGTCTTTTCCAAGCTCGTCGCTGCTCAGAAGGCGGGCGACGCCGACAAGATCAAGCAGTACTCCGGTCTGCTCTATGACCAGGCTTTGCTGGTCGAGGGCATCCTCCCCGAGGACCCCGTTGCCTTCGCGGCGGCTGTTTGCAACTTGATGTAGTTCGGGGATACGGCACCGTAACTAGATTAGAACGAGAGTGGATAATCTCCCACTTTTGGCTCGAATGCGGGCTTGAAGTGGGAGATTTTCCACTCTCATTTTCCTCCGTCCCCAAGGGATCAATTATTTGTCGGGGTTGTGGTTTTGTGACCTGCTGAAATTAAAGATACTGTACAACTGTACGTTAATTTGTCTTCGTAGTATATTGCTACCCGCAAAACTCAACACCATTGTGCTTTGAGACGTTAAAGCGCCTACTACAATGGTTGTCGATAGTACGATTCGATTTAACGACAGGATGGATGGTCCAAGCGTGAGTCTCGGCAGCAAACTATCCAATGCAAAGGTGTCCTTTGCGATATTTAAGCGCGACATTAAGCGACTGCTTGTGAACCCCGTCGCCCTGGTGGTTACCCTAGGCGTGTGCGTTATTCCCTCGCTGTATGCCTGGTATAACATCGTGGCAAACTGGGATCCGTATGGAAACACCCAAGGCATCAAGATTGCTATCGCCAACAACGATCGAGGCACCCAAAACGACTTGGTGGGTGAGCTCAACGCTGGCGACAAAGTGGTCGACCAGCTCAAGGAGAATCATCAGTTGGGCTGGACGTTCGTCGACTCGACGGCCGATGCCAAGGAGGGCGTCGAGAGCGGCGAGTACTATGCGGCCATCGTGATTCCCAAGAACTTCTCGGATAACCTGGTTTCGATGCTCGACGGCAACTACCATCAGCCCAAGCTCACGTACTACGTCAATGAGAAGAAGAGCGCCATTGCGCCCAAGGTTACCGATACCGGTGCAAACACCATCGAGGAGCAGATCAACTCGGAATTTGTCTCTACGGTAGGCAAGACTGTTGCCGGTATCGCCAAGGATGCCGGTGTCGATTTAAAGGACAAGGCAACCCAGACTCAGGACTCGCTGGCAAGTTCGGTGTCCGAGGCGTCCGACACCTTGGGCGAGGTGCGCGATTCGATTGGCGATATGAATGCCGCCATCGATAAGACGAGTGGCGCTATCGCCTCGGCTGATGCGGCACTTGCCGGCTTGCAAGGCCAGGCACCGTCGCTGACGCAGGCGATCTCCCAGGGCAACGACCTGCTGAGCGAAGCTCGCTCCACGGCGGGCAACTCCATCACCTCGCTCTCCAAGGCGCTCTCGGAAGGCAGCCTTGCGCTCACCAAGACGTCGGCCTCTGCGAACGCTGCCATCGGCAAGCTGACGGGCGCGGTCACATCTACGACCACCCGTATCGACAACTCGCTCGAGTCTCTTCAAGCGACGATCGACCACAATAAGGCCGTTATCGGGCACTTGGAGATTCTCGTCAATGACACGTCGACAGGTTCCGAGGAAATTGACGCGCGCATTGTATCGACCATCGATTCGCTTCGCGAGCAAAACCAGAAGCTGCAGAGCATCAAGGATGGCCTTTCTGCACAGTCGCGCGCCATGGCAAACGACGCTACGCTAATCTCGAACGCGAGCAACGCACTCAACACGGCAATTAAGACCGGTACGGCTAACCTCGGTCAGGCTCAGACCGATCTGGGGCAGAACGCGCTGCCGAAGGCTTCGAGCGCGCTTGACTCCTTTGCCGCCGTTTCGGGCGATTTGACCGGCATTGTATCGGGTATGACCCCCACGATAGCGAGCGCGCGCGGCACGCTGGCGCAGCTCGACGCCACGCTCAAGCAGGCAAAGACCACGCTGTCCCAAACCGATGCCTCCCTTGCCAAGGTTCAGGACAAGCTCGCGACCGCCGCTAATGACATTGCGGCGCTGCAGACCTCTGAGTCTATTGGCGAGTTAGCCGACCTCATGGACGTCGACGTCAATGACGTGGCAGATTTCATGGCATCTCCGGTTGAGCTGACGTCCAAGTCAATCTATCCGGTCAAGAGCTTTGGCTCGGGCATCGCGCCCTTCTACACCAATCTGGCGCTGTGGGTAGGCGGCTATGTGCTCATCGCTATCTACAAGCTCGAGGTCGACCGCGAGGGCATCGGTAGCTTTACGGCGCGTCAGGGCTACTTTGGCCGCTGGCTGCTGATGGTGATCCTGGGTGCGTTCCAGGCCATTATCGTTACGGTGGGCGACCTGGTCATTGGCGTTCAGTGCGTCAATCCGCTGCTCTTTGTGCTGGGCGGCATCGCTATCTCGTTCACTTACGTCAACATCATCTATGCGCTGTCCACCACCTTTAAGCATATCGGCAAGGCAATCGGCGTCATCCTCGTCATTGTGCAGATCCCCGGTTCGTCGGGCATGTATCCCATTGAGATGATGCCCGGCTTCTTCCAATGGCTGCATCCGCTGCTGCCCTTCACCTATGGCATCAACCTGCTGCGCGAGACCGTCGGTGGCATGTATTCGTTCAACTACCTGTTCAACCTGTGCATCCTGGGCGTGTTCCTGATCGTGGCGCTCTTTATCGGTCTGCAGCTGCGCCCGTTGCTGCTCAACCTCAATCTGCTCTTTGATAAGCAGCTTTCCACGACGGGCCTCATGATCTGCGAGTCCAACGACCTGCCGCGCCAGCGCTATTCGCTGCGCACGGCCATGCGCGTCATGCTCGATTCGGATTCGTACCGTCGCGAGCTGCTCGATCATGCCGTGGCGTTTGAGCATCGCTACCCGTACTACATCAAGGGCGGTTTTGCCGCCGTGGTAGGCGTCCAGGTCCTGCTCTTTGTACTTTCGACGGTGCTCGATATCGACAATAACGGCAAGATCATCCTGCTTGTTATCTGGATCATTTCGGTCATCGCCATCTGTGGCTGGCTCATCAACATCGAGTACATCCGTGCGAGCCTCAATACCCAGATGCGTATCTCGGCGCTTTCGGATGAGGACCTGCGTCGCGAGATGCGCGAGCACACGGCCGCCATTCCTGCTGCCCGTCGCATGTTTGGTCTCAACGCCAGCGAGCGGGGCACCAAGGACAGCGAACAGCCCACGAGCCGTCTGCCGCATACCGGTGCGCATCGTAAAGCTCATGATGCCGACGGCGTTGACAACGTAAACGGAAACGACGGGGACACCACCCCGCTTGGCAAGCACTCCAAAGGAGGTGAGGCATAAATGAAAAACATCCTGCACCTGTTTAAGCGCGATGTCCAAAACGTGTCTCGCTCCGTGATTGGCTTGATTGTCGTGATGGGTCTCATTATCGTGCCGTGCCTGTACGCGTGGTTTAACATCGCCGGAAGCTGGGATCCGTATGGCAACACCGGCAATCTCAAGATCGCCGTGGTCAACACCGACGAGGGCTACGAGAGCGATCTGATTCCCGTCGAGGTCAACGTGGGCGAAAACGTAACCTCCACCCTGCGCGGCAACGAGAACTTCGACTGGGTCGTCCTCAACGACCGCGATAAGGCGATTGAGGGCGTTAAGTCGGGCGCGTACTACGCTGCCGTCGTTATCCCTAAAACGTTTAGCGCCGACATGATGACGCTTTTCTCGACCGAGGTGAAGCACGCCGATATCGAGTTCTATGAGAATCAGAAGGCCAACGCCATCGCGCAGATCGTGACTGAAAAGGGTTCGAGCGCCGTCCAGAGTCAGGTCAACGAGACCTTTACCAAGACCATCACGACCATCGGCCTTAAGACCGTGTCCAGCCTGCTCGACTATATGAGCACCGACCAGGTGAGCAACTTTATCGCCAATCTGTCCTCGACGCTGGGCGATTCGGTCCAGGACCTGCAGGACGTTCAGGCCAGTGCAACGTCGCTTGCGGGCATTTTGAGTTCTACGTCCGATTCACTGACATCGGCGGGCGGCATGCTCAAACAGTCCGGATCGACCGAGGAGTCGGTGAAGCAGCTCATGCAGCATGCCGAGAGCGGTATTGCCGATTCCGAGCAAGCGCTCAAGTCCGCCAGCGATGCAATCGATGCCGCTATTGATGGGAGCGCAGGTTCGTTCGATAACGTTTCTACCGAGCTCGCAAAGGCATTCGACGCTGCAAACCTGCATGTCAATCTTACGGTGCGTCAGCTCAACGATGGCGCAGCGTCACTCAAGAACCGTGCCGACGAGATTGATGCCACGGCGAATGAGCTCCGTAGTCTTGCTGGCCAGGTGAGTAACGATAAGCTCAAGGCAGGGCTTGAGGACGCGGCTGCTGAGCTTGACAAAACCGCGGCGGAGTACCGCAACAATGCCAATGAGCTGACGAACATCGCGACGTCGCTCACGAACAGCATGGCCGAGGTCAACAGCTCGCGTGCCGAGGTCGACCAGGCCATCGCCGATGCCAAGGCGGGTATCTCGGGTGCCAAGTCCGACTACGATTCTACGTTCTCGGTTAAGGCCAAGGAGCTCAAGAAGACCATTTCGGGCGTTCTGGATTCCCTGAACGGTATCTCGGGTGACCTAGATAGCGCCGTGAGCGGTCTGACCGACGCCTCTGGTTCGCTCGCGAAGGGTCTCTCCAAGGCTGCAAGGCTCGTCAACAAGGCTTCCGATCAGCTGGGTGAGGCATCGGACAAGATTAGCGCGTTCAAGGACGAGCTCGACGGTGCCCTTATGTCGGACGATCTGGCCACGATCAAGACGATGATCGGCAACGACCCCGATGGCCTCGCCGTGTCGCTTTCCGGCCCCGTTGCGCTCGATCGCAAGCCGGTCTATCCGATCCGCAACTACGGCTCGGCCATGGCGCCGTTCTACACGATTTTGTCGCTGTGGGTGGGCTCGATTGTTCTGGCGGCCATGATGAAGGTCTCGGTTGACGATGAGCTCATCAACGAACTCATCCCCGTGCGCCTGCACGAGATCTACCTGGGCCGTTATCTGTTCTTTGGCGGTCTGGCCTTGCTGCAGGCAACGCTCGTGTGCGCGGGCGACATTCTGTTCTTTGGCATCCAGTGCGACAACCCCCTGCAGTTTGTGCTTGCCGGCTGGGTCGCGAGCCTCGTGTTCTCCAATATCGTCTACACGCTCACGGTTTCGTTTGGAGATATCGGCAAGGCCCTCGCCGTCGTGCTGCTGGTCATGCAGGTCGGCGGTTCGGGCGGTACGTTCCCCATCGAGATGACCGGTCCCGTGTTCCAGGCGATCTATCCGTTCCTGCCGTTTACCCACGGCATCAACGCCATGCACGCCGCCATGGCCGGTGCCTACCATATGGAGTACTGGATTGAGCTGGGTATCTTGGCGAGCTACCTGATTCCGTCGCTGGCCCTGGGCGTCGTCTTCCGCCGCCCGGTTATCAAAGCCAACGACTGGATCATCGAAAAGCTGGAGTCAACCAAATTGATTTAATGCAGCGACGTAAACGCCGTCGGAACATCGAGGCCTTCCAACCCGATGCTTTAGCGTAGTGAATTGCACGGGTTGCTTGGTTGTTGTTACAGTAGCGGGGCGTGCCGGGGGTCCGGTGCGCTCCGTTTTTATTTGACCATGAGGCGGCACGCAGCCATATGCGTGCGGACACCACGCCCAGATTGAGTGCGAGGATGTTCCATGGCCCAATACGCTGCCAACGAAATCGAAAACTTGCCCGATAGCCCTGTTGCTCGCGAGGACCTGGGCGCGGGCGGCACCTTCCGTGGTGCTGGTGCTCGTTCGCCGTTGTTCTGGAAAGTTCTACTGCTTTCGGTGGCGATTATCTGGGGCTACTCCTTTACCACTATGAAGGACGCGCTCGACACCATTCCGGTGTTCGAACTGCTCTATATTCGTTTTCTTCCTGCGGCGCTGGTCATGCTTGTTATCTTTCGCAAGCGCATCGCCGCCCACCTTAACGCTCGCAATCTGATTGTTGGTCTGAGCATGGGCGCGCTCATGTGGGCAGCCTATGCCTTGCAGACGGTCGGTCTGGCTCAGACCACGGCGGGTAAGAACGCTTTTTTGACGGGCACCTATTGCATTTTGGTCCCGTTCGCGAGCTATTTCCTAAGCGGCGAAAAGCTCACTCGTTACAACTTGGGCGCCGCATTGCTCTGCCTGGCGGGCATTGGCCTGGTGGCGCTCGATAGCGTCGAGTTCAACATCGGTGATGCCATCACGCTGGGCGGTGCGGTTTTCTTTGCCATCCAGATGGCGGTGACCGCCAAGTACGGTCGCAAAATGGATATCAACGTCATTACGTTTTGGATGTTTGTGGGCAATGGCGTCTTGAGCCTTATCTCGTCGCTGTTGTTCGAGACCCAAGCGCCCACGTCCGTGTGGACGCCGAGCTTTATCGGCGTGATGGCCTTTCTCTCGGTGGGCTGCACGTGCGTGGCGCTGCTCATCCAAAACGTCGGCTTGGCGCACGTCCCGGCCTCGACGGGCTCATTGCTCCTATCGATGGAGTCCCCCTCGGGCGTGTTGTTTTCGGTGCTGCTGATGGGGGAGGCGCTCACTTCGCGTCTGCTCGCCGGCTTCGTCCTCATCTTCTTGTCGATCATCTTGAGCGAGACACATTTCGATTTTTTGCGCCGAAATAATTGAGCGCAATTGTAAACAACTTGTTGCGCCGCCCTCCTGGGGCGGCGTTTTTTATGTAACGCCCTTACAGTTATGCCTTGCACTTTAGACTATCAAAGTGTTTGCTGCACAAATAATACTGGAGGGCATCTATGGCACCAGCTCAGTCCGATTTTCAACCGCAACCAGCGCCCAAGGCCACCCAGGCAGCGCAAGCCGCTATCGGTGACGGTCTTGTTGCCGAGGCTCAAGCTTTTGCAGACAAGCTTGCTGCGTGGCGCCACGACCTGCACCAGACGCCCGAGTTGGGTAATCGCCTTCCGCAAACCTCTGCGTATATCCAGGCACGGCTGATCGAGATGGGCATCCCGTTTGCCACACTCGTCGACGGCTCCTGTGTTGTGGGCCTCATCGGTGCCGGTGCGGCCGTGGCGGCCCAGGGCAACGGTACGTGCACGGACGATCAGGCCGGCACGGTCATCATGCTGCGCGGTGACATGGATGCCCTTCCCGTCGCGGAAGAGTCGGGCGAGCCTTTCGCCTCTGTCAACGGCTGCATGCATGCTTGCGGCCACGATATGCATGCGACGGCCCTGCTTGGTGCCGCCCGCCTGCTCAAGGCTCGCGAGGCCGAGCTTGTCGATGCCAATGCCACGGTTAAGCTGCTGTTTCAGCCGGGCGAGGAAACCTTTGAGGGCGCTCGCGCTGCCATTGCCGATGGTCTTCTGCAGAACCCGCGTCCCCAGGCGGCTTTCGCCATGCATGTTAACAGCCAATCGCCGCTCGGCCTGGTGCTCTATGGGAGCCCGGCGCTTTCGGGCGTGTACGGTTTCCGCATTACACTGCAGGGCAAGGGCGGCCATGGCTCGAGCCCCGAGATCTGCATCGACCCCATCACGGCCGGCGTCCATGTGCACCTGGCACTTCAGGAGCTCATCTCCCGCGAGGTGCCGGCGGCCAAGGAGGTCGCACTTACCGTGGGTAAGTTTGCCGGCGGACAGGCGGCAAACGTCATTCCCGACACCTGCGTGCTCGAAGGAACGCTGCGCGGCTTTGACGTCGAGCTCATGGCGCATCTTAAGGCCCGCATCGCCGAGGTCGTCAACGGCGTAGCGGCAACGTATCGCACGCCGGCGACCATCGAGACGCTCTCGGATGTTCCGCCGCTTGTACTCGACAGCGATATGACTCAGGCGTCGCTTGGCTACGTGGGCGCAGTGCTGCCCAAGACGGCTTTCTTGCCGCTTTTCCATGCCATGGCGAGTGAGGACTTCGCGCTTATCTCGAGCAAGATCCCAAGTGCGTACTTTACCGTGGGCGCGGCCGTAACCGACACGGACGAACACTTTGCCCAGCACCATCCCAAGGCACGTTTTAACGATGCCGAGCTGCCGCTCGGTGCCGCGGCCTATACCGCCGTCGCTTTGGGCTATATCGCCGACCACCGGTAGCACCCAACCTTGCCTTTCAAGCCTGCGGGCATGGCCGACCTGGGTAAGGTCACGGGCACTATTACCTCGCTCGAGATGGTCGGCGGTACCATGGGCGCCATCGTCTCGGGTGTGCTGTTCGACGCTACGGGCTCCTTTGCGAGCACCTGGATCGTGTGCCTGATGTGCTCCGTGGTTATGCTTGTGTTCCTGTTGGCGTCCGAGCCCATCGCTGCCAAGCTGCGCGCGAGCGTGGCGGGGGAGTAGACGTCCGTCGCTCTTTTCTGTTCGCCCCGTTCTGTCCGTGGTTGCCCTGGAAGCCGAATGGATGCTCGTACCATCATTCGGTTTTCAAGGCGGCCACGGGCCTACGAATGATCCGTTTTCCTCCGTCCCTAACAGATCATGTGACCCGAAGGGGTCGGAGGAAAGCGGATCGGCTGTCGCGGCGGCGCGTCTGGCCGAACGAGCCCCCATACCCTCGTTCGGTCAGACGCGCCGCCGCGTTTTGTTTTTGTGCCGTATAATGACCACTACCTATGACGCGATACAAAAGAAAGGTGTTTGCCCATGCAGGCACAGAAGGCGGAGGGAACCCGCGACCTTATCGGCGCCGAGATGCGCGCCTGGCAAAAGATGCAGCAGATTGCGGCCGGCGTGTTCGAGCCGTTTGGTTTTAAGCCCATCGAGACGCCCGCGATCGAGCAGGTGGACGTGTTTGTCCACGGTATCGGCCAGTCGACCGACGTCGTGCGCAAGGAGATGTTCCGCGTGTTTAGCGGCGCCAACCTGGAGCGCGTCTTTACCGAGGGCACCGATACCAAGCTCAAGCCCAAGCAGCGCCTGGCCCTTCGTCCCGAGGGCACAGCCGGTGTGGTGCGCGCCGTCGTGGAGAACAACCTGGTGCCCCAGGGCTCCACGCCGTTTAAGGCCTACTACGCCGAGGCCATGTTCCGCGGCGAGCGTCCCCAGAAGGGCCGCCTGCGCCAGTTCCATCAGGTGGGCATCGAGTGGCTCGGCGCTCCCGATCCGGCGGCAGACGCCGAGTGCATCATCATGCTCATGGAGTTCTACAAGCGCCTGGGCTTCGACCTTTCCAAGCTTCGCCTGCTTATTAACTCGATGGGCGATGCGCAGTGCCGTCCGGCTTACCGCGAGCAGGTCAAGCAGTTTATCCTCGATCACGCCGACGAGATGTGCGATGAGTGCCGCGAGCGCGCCGAGCTCAACCCGCTGCGCGCCTTCGACTGCAAGAACGACCACTGCCGCGAGATCATGGCCGACGCCCCGCTGATGGGCGACAACCTGTGCGACGAGTGCCGTGAGCACTACGAGCAGGTCAAGCGCTATTTGGATGCGGCGGGTATCGAGTATGTCGAGGATCCCACCTTGGTGCGCGGCCTGGACTACTACACCCGTACTGTCTTTGAGGTCGAGGCTCCCGGCGCCGGTGTCGGCTCCATCGGTGGCGGCGGTCGTTATGACGGCCTGGTCGAGCTCGAGGGTGGCAAGCCCACGGCAGGCGTCGGCTTCGCTGTCGGTTTTGAACGCGCCCTGCTGGCCTTGCAGGCCTTTGGCAGCGACCTGGGTGCCGAGGAGGTCCCGTGCGTCTACGTCGCCAATGCCGGCAAGGAGCTGCGCCAGAACGTCTTTGCCATTACGCAGGAGCTTCGCGCCGCAGGTATCGTGACCGAGGCCGACTATCAGGGCCGTTCCCTTAAGGCCCAGTTTAAGCAGGCCGACAAGGTGGGCGCTAAGCTCATCCTAGTCCTGGGTGGCGACGAGCTTGCCGCCGGCAAGGTCAAGGTGCGCGACATGCAGAGCCACGACGAGGTACTGGTCGATCTGGACAACGTCGTCGAGGCGGTTCGCGAGCGCCTGTAGCGCATCTTTTTGAGCTTCGGGCCTGCTAACGTGCCCTGCTCATGGAGAGCGATTGTTACGGGGGTGTTTCGCTTTTATGCGGAATGCCCCCGTTTACGTATGCCGCCCACCGAGAAATACGACCATTTAGGGCAAAAACCTTTGCAATGCAGAAAATACTTTTGTGTGGTAAAGCGCAATCAGTGTCGAAAGTATTTCTCAAGCGCCTATAATGAATACCGCATGTTACGTGCATAGAAGGAGGAATGGGAGGAAACGTGGCTGAGAACCTAAGCAACCAGTCTGTACCCGAAGCCGCGGCGCGCGTCGCTGCCGTGGTCAACCGCCTCGTTAACCGAATCGGCTCGAATGCCGAGTCCAGGGAGCGTCTCGCCGAGATCGAGATCCCCGAGGAGCTGCGCGACAATCTGGCGCTGTTCTTGCGCCTGGAGCGCCGTGTGCTTAGCGAGTATGATCCCGAGATCGCGGACCTGTTCGACAAGATTTTGACAGCCGAGATTGTGGTCAATGCCGGCAACCCCGGTACCTGCGCTGCCGACGAAGCCGTCGACGAGCAGGGCGTGCCCACCGCCGACGAGCCCACTGCCGTGGCATTTCGTGAGGTCGTCGATTTGATCGACAGCCTGCCGCTCGATAAGCAGCAGGTCATCGTTCGCGCCTTTACGAGCTTTTTCCATCTGGCAAACCTGTCGGAGGAGAACTACCGTGTGGCGCAGCTGCGCGAGCGCGAGGCCGGTGCGTCGACCGATACCGAGGTCGATCCTGCCAACGAGCTTACCGTTGCCTATCACCAGCTGGTGAATGAGCTGGGTGTCGAGGGTGCCAACGAGCTGCTCGACAAGCTCGAGTTCCACCCTGTCTTTACCGCACATCCCACCGAGGCCCGTCGTAAGGCCGTCGAGGGCAAGATCCGCCGTATCTCCAACCTGCTGGAGGAGCGTCCGCGTCTGGGCGGCTCCGACCTGGTGGAGAACGAGCGCCATATGCTGCAGGAGATCGACGCCCTGGTGCGTACGAGTCCCATCGCGCTCAAGAAGCCCACGCCGGTCGAGGAAGCCGATACCATCATCGACATCTTCGATAACACGCTGTTCGACGTTATCCCCGTTATCTATCGTCGTTTTGACGATTGGGTGCTGGGCGACAAGGCCGGTACTGTGCCGCCGCTGTGCCCGGCGTTCTTCCATCCCGGCAGCTGGATCGGTTCCGACCGCGACGGTAACCCCAACGTCACCGCCAAGGTGAGCCGTGAGGTCGCCGCCAAGTACTTTACGCACATGGTGCTCAAGCTCGAGGACAAGTGCCGCCACATCGGCCGCAACCTCACGCTCGAGGCTACCTACAGCAAGCCGTCGGCCGAGCTCATTAACCTGTGGAACCATCAGGTCGAGATGAGCCCTCGTTACACGGCCCGCGCCGAGCTGATCTCCGAGCACGAGCCGCATCGCGCCGTCATGCTCGTCATGGCCGACCGCCTGAACGCCACCGTCCGTCGTATCACCGACACCATGTACCACAGCGCCGACGAGTTCCTGGATGACCTGCGCGTCGTCCAGCGTTCGCTGGCCGCCTGCGGTGCCGTCCGTGCTGCCTACGGCCCGGTCCAAACCATCATCTGGCAGGTCGAGTCCTTCGGCTTCCACATGGTCGAGATGGAGTTCCGTCAGCACTCCGTGGTGCACGCCCGCGCCCTCAAGGATATCCACGAGAACGGTATCCATGGCGACCTGCAGCCCATGACGCGCGAGGTCATCGACACCTTCCGCGCCATCGGCTCCATCCAAAAGCGCTACGGCAAGAAGATGGCTCACCGCTATATCATCTCGTTCACCAAGAGCGCTCAGCATGTGGCCGACGTCTTTGAGCTTGCCCACCTGTCCTTTGCACACGAGGAGGATGTCCCCGAGCTCGACGTGATCCCGCTGTTCGAGCAGCTCGAGGACCTCGAGGGCTGCGTTGACGTGCTCGATCAGATGCTTACGCTGCCCGTGGTGCAAAAGCGCCTTGCCCAGACCAACCGCCGCATGGAGGTCATGCTGGGCTACTCCGACTCCTCCAAGGATGCCGGTCCTACCACGGCCATGCTCGCGCTGCACTCCGCACAGGAGCGCATCGCCAAGTGGGCCGAGAAGAACGATATCGACCTGGTGCTCATGCACGGTCGCGGCGGTGCCGTGGGCCGTGGCGGCGGCCCGGCCAATAAGGCCGTGCTGGCGCAGCCCAAGGGTTCGGTCAACTGCTTCTTTAAGCTCACCGAGCAGGGCGAGGTCATCTTTGCCCGTTACGGCAACCGTACGCTGGCTCAGCGCCATGTTGAGTCCGTTGCCGCCGCAACGCTTTTGCAGTCGGCCCCGAGTGTCGAGAAGATCAACACCGAGACCACGCAGAAGTTCTGGGATATGGCCGAGAAGCTCAACGCCGCAAGCCACGAGCGCTATCTGGACCTGCTGAACACCGAGGACTTTACACCGTGGTTCTCGACCGTGACGCCGCTGACCGAGGTCGGTCTGCTGCCGATTGGCTCGCGTCCCGCCAAGCGCGGCTTGGGCGCCAAGTCGCTCGACGACCTGCGTACCATTCCGTGGATCTTCAGCTGGAGCCAGGCACGCATTAACCTGGCCGCTTGGTACGGCCTGGGCACCGCCTGCGAGCAGTTTGGCGATCTGGACCAGCTTAAGGCTGCCTACCAGGAGTGGCCGTTCTTCCGCACCTTTATCGACAACATCGAGATGTCGATCGCCAAGACTGACCAGCGCATCGCCAAGATGTATCTGCACCTGGGCGATCGCCAGGATCTATCCGAGAAGGTCTTCACCGAGATGCAGCTCACTCGTAAGTGGGTCCTTGCCATCGTCGGTGACGAGTGGCCGCTGCAGCGCCGCCGTGTGCTTGGCTGTGCCGTTCGCGTGCGCAACCCCTACGTCGACGCCCTGTCCATCGCCCAGGTCCGCGCCCTTCGCGAGGTGCGTATGAACCAGGACGAGATGACCGAGGAGAAGAAGGCCGAGTACATGAGCCTGATTCTTTCGACTGTGACCGGCGTCTCGGCAGGATTGCAGAACACGGGGTAATCGATAGCCCTGTGGCTCTCACCGGGACCCGACGGGTTTCCCTCTGAATGCGTCCTCGCACTTGAAGCCCCCTTATCCTGCTCCTTCGGAGCTGTGGATAAGGGGGCTTCGTGCTGCGGAATGCATTCAGAGGGAAACCCATCGGGTCCCTTCGTCCTCGGTCTTCGGGGATTGGGCTGAAGAGATTAAAGTGCGCTTCGCGCCCAATGCGGAGTGTGCCTAAAAGTAAGCTGATGGTGGTCCCTGCGATGTCCGGTCTTCGGCGGATTACGGGCTGGGAAAAGCTGGCGCGCTTCGCGCTTCGCGTCTTATCGATCGGGATTGAGATGCATGTGGCGCTTCTCGACTTACGACTGTTGCGGCTGCGGTTCCGTTTGGGATCGCGGCCGTTTTGTTGTGGGTCAAATATGAACGTTGTGTTAATGACTCGGTGGACGGTGGTGTTTTTCGGTGAGCGGCGTATCCTTCCAACGGTTTATCTAGTGTGTCAGTTGAAAAGGAAGAGGGCGCTCGTCATTGTTTGAATGTGAACTGCCGTTTGACCACAAGACGTTGCATCTGGAGCTCGAGGATAAGAACTTCGCGGGTGTGATGGAAGGTCATCAAAACGAGTTTAAGACCACGAAATCGCAGGAAGAGCTGGTAGAGGAGACACTTGCCAACCCTTATGGCTCGCCTTCGCTCGAGGAGCTTTGTGCTGGCAAGAGAGATATCGTCATTATTAGCTCCGATCATACGCGCCCCGTTCCCTCGCGTGTGACGATGCCTATTCTGCTACATCACATCCATTCCGCTGCACCCGAGGCTCGCGTGCGTATTTTGGTTGCTACGGGTATGCACCGTCCGTCGACGCACGAGGAACTCGTCAACAAGTATGGCGAGGAGATTGTTGCCAACGAGGAAATCGTTATGCACGTCGCGACTGACGACAGCATGATGAAAAAGATTGGCACCCTGCCTTCCGGTGGCGAGTGCATCATCAACAAGATTGCCGCCGATTGCGATCTGCTGCTTGCCGAGGGCTTTATTGAGCCGCACTTCTTTGCCGGTTTCTCTGGTAGCCGCAAGTCCGTCCTGCCTGGCATCGCCAGCTACAAGACCATCATGTACAACCACAACGGCCAGTTTGTGAATGATTCCCACTCGCGTGCCGGCAACCTGTGCCACAACCACGTGAGCGAGGACATGTTTGCTGCCGCCGAGATGGCTCACCTTGCCTTTGTGCTTAACGTGGTGCTCAACGGCAAGCACGAGGTCATCGGCTCCTTTGCCGGCGATATCCACAAGGCGCACGAGGCCGGCTGCGAGTTCGTGAAGAGCCTTGCCGGCGTTGAGCCCGTCGAGTGCGAGATTGCCATCACCACCAACGGCGGCTATCCGCTCGATCAGAACATCTACCAGGCCGTGAAGGGCATGTGCGCTGCCGAGGCCACGCTTCCCGAGGGCGGCGTGATCATCGATGTCGCCGGTTGTGCCGACGGTCACGGTGGCGAGGGCTTCTATCACAACATCGCCGATAACGATCCGGCAGAGTTTGAGCGCGCCTGCATCGACCGTCCTAAGGACGAGACCCTGCCCGACCAGTGGACGAGCCAGATTTTCGCTCGCATCCTGGCGCATCACCCTGTGATTATGGTCACCGACCTGTGTGATCACCAGATGCTCAAGGATATGCACATGACGCCGGTCAACACTATCGAGGAGGCGCTCAAGCTCGCCTTTGAGATGAAGGGTGCCGATGCCAAGGTGGCCGTCATTCCTGATGGCCTGGGCGTTGTCGTCGCTCAGCACTAGTACGCGGCCTAAACGAATCGTTTATAACCGACAAGAAAGATAAGGTTTTATGCTTACCAAACTCCTCTGCGAATTCGGCGCAACGGCCCTCATGATCATCTTTGGCGTGGGCGTGCACTGCGATACCGTGCTCAAGGGCACCAAGTATCAGGGTTCCGGCCATATGTTTGCCATCACCACTTGGTCTTTTGGCATCTCGGTCTGCCTGTTTGTCTTTGGCGGCGCCGTGTGCATGAACCCGGCTATGGTGCTCGCCCAGTGCATCGTAGGTCTGGTGCCGTGGGGCAGCTGCATCCCCTTCATGATCGCCGATATGCTCGGCGGCTTTGTGGGCGCTGTAATCGCTTGGCTTATGTACGCCGATGAGTTCAAGGCTTCCGATGGTGTCATCGATCCCATTGCTCAGCGCAACATCTTCTCGACCAACCCCACCACCGAGGGCACCAACTATGCCCGCAACTTCTTCTGCGAGGCTATCTGCACCTTTGTGTTCATCAGCGCCATCCTTGCTGCCGCTAGCCGCGCCGGCGAGAACGTTTTGATGCTCGCCATCTGCGTCGGTCTGATCGTTTGGGCCGTTGGCATGGGCATGGGCGGCATCACCGGCTTCGCCATGAACCAGGCTCGTGACCTTGGTCCTCGCATGGCCTATCAGGTGCTGCCGATCAAGAACAAGGCTGACAACAACTGGAAGTACGGTCTGCTCGTTCCTGGCATTGCTCCGTTTGTCGGTGCCGCTCTGGCCGCACTGTTTGTGCATGGTTTCTTGGGCATGTTCTAGTCTGAGGCTACATAGTTGTCCGCTGGCCGCATGGGGTAACTTCCCAGCGCGTCCTCGGACATGCAAAAAGGCTCGCTGCGCACTTCGTGCGGCGAGCCTTTTTGCGTCCTGCGGAATGCGCTGGGAAGTTACCCCATGCGGCCAGCTGCGGGGTCTTTGCTGCGCTCGAGCAAGCAGCCCAACATATAAATCTGAATTTGGATTTGGATTTGGATGGGAGGGGCTTGTTGCTGTTGAGGGCGGTGAAGCGCGAGTGACACTTTGGGATGCGTGGCGCCCTGGGTTGGGGCGATGCTTTGGGATGATGTTCTTACTTAGTTGAAGAGGGGTTTTATGGCTGATAAGTAGTCTTTGGCTACGTCGGCTTTGTCTGCTTGGAAGTTGTGCCAGGCCCACCATTGGACGGTGGCTACGAAGCTTGAGGCTATGTGGTGTAGTAGGAAGCTTCGGTCCATGGTGGCGGCGGGGCCGTTTGGGTCGGTAGGGACGGTTTCGGCTGCGCGCGACATGATGGTCTTGCGTAAGCAGTCGGCGAAGACGCGTGAGCCGGCGCCGGCTACGAGGGCGCGTACGCCCTGACGGCGCTCCCAGAGGTTGTTGAGGATATGTTCGACCTGCACGAGTGGGTCGTCGAGCGGTGTGCCATCGTCGTCGAGGGCGTGGGTGCAGATGTCGCTCACGAGCTCGGACAGTAGGTCGTCCTTGCTCTTAAAGAGACCGTAGAATGTCGCACGGCCTACGTGAGCGCGCGCGATGATGTCGCCGACGGTAATCTTGCCGTAGTCCACTTCGCGTAGCAGCTCGGAGAACGCCGCAACGATGGCGGCGCGGCTTTTTTCTTTGCGGGCATCCATGGCTATGCATCCACGTGAACGAGCAGACAGCGGAGCGTGCCGGAGCAACCCTCGTAGGGGCGCTTGCCGGCGCCGTAGCCGACGGCTTCGATGTGGTAGCGTGAGGGCAGTTGGTCGGACGTACGCAGCGCGGTGACGATGGCGGCGCCCGTGGGCGTCACGAGCTCGCCAGCGACTGGTGCAGGCATGAGGGCGATATTGCCCGCCTGGCACAGGTTGACGACAGCGGGGACGGGAATGGGCATAAGGCCGTGGGCACAGTGGATGGTTCCGTGGCCCTCGGAGAGCGACTCGACAACGATGTCCTCAATACCCAGGTCATCGAGGCAGATGGCGACAGAGCAGACGTCGACGATGGAATCGACGGCGCCTACCTCGTGGAACATGACGGTCTCGGGCGTTTTGCCGTGGGCCTTGGCCTCGGCGGCGGCGAGCGCGGTAAAGATGGCGAGCGCACGACGCTTAGCGCCATCGCTTAGCTGCGAGCCGTCGATGATGGCGGTGACGTCCGCCAAAGAACGATGGTGATGGTGGTGGGCGTGATGATGGCCCTCGTGGCCATGGCCGTGGGTCTCATGATCATGCTCATGGCAGTGTTCGTGCTCACCATGGTCATGATGGTGGTGCTCGTGCTCGGCAGCTGCTTCGTTGCCGTAGAGCCAGGCCATATCGTGATCGTGGTTCTCGAGCTCCTCTGCCAGCTGAACGTCAAAGTCGCAGGCGTCGATGCCATGCTTGTTTACGCGTGTAACGGCAACCTCAAACCCGTCAACCGGCAGCGTGGCGAGCTGTTCGCGCAGGTGCTCCTCGCTGGCGCCCAGGTCGAGCAGGGCCGCGACGGTCATATCGCCGCTGATGCCCGAGGTGCCGTCGATGATAAGCGTATGTTGATGATTGGACATGAAATGCTCCTTAACGGGCGCAGGGCGTGCCAGCGCTCAGATGATTGATAAGACTTGCCTGGTAGGCGGCGCCGAAGCCGTTGTCGATGTTGACGACCGAAACGCCGCTGGCGCAGGAGTTGAGCATGGCGAGCAGCGCGGCTACGCCACCAAAACTCGCGCCGTAGCCCACGCTGGTGGGAACGGCGATGACCGGACAGCTCACAAGACCGCCGATAACGCTCGCCAGCGCGCCCTCCATGCCGGCGATGGCGATGACCACCTGCGCTTGAGCAAGTTCCTCGGCGTGCGCGAGCAGGCGGTGCAGGCCGGCGACACCTACGTCGTAGAGGCGGTCGACTTCGTTGCCATAGAACTCGGCCGTCAACGCGGCTTCCTCGGCGACGGGCAGGTCGCTCGTGCCGGCGCAGGCGACGACGATGCGTCCGTTGCCGGTAGGGGAGGGCTTGCCGCCCACGAGGGCGAGCTGCGCGTCCGGGACATATCCCAGGTCGATGCCGTTGTCGAGGAGCTCCGAGGTGCGGGCTGCTTTTTCGGCATCCAGGCGCGTGACCAGGATGCGCTCCTGGCCGGCATCGCGCAGCGCTTCGATAATAGCGGCAATCTGCTCGGCGGTTTTACCGGCGCCGTAGACAACCTCGCCGGCTCCCTGGCGCACCCCGCGCGAAAGATCGAGCTGCGCAAAACCCAGATCGGCGGTCGGCGCCGTCTGGATGCGCGTGAGGGCGACTGCCGGAGTGACTGCTCCGCCGGCAACATCGCTCAGCAATTGCTCAAGATCTTGCTTATCCATATATGTTCCCTTCGACGGCGCAAAGTCTAGCACTCAAAGGGTATGTTTCCGAACACTAAGACAAAATTGTTCGGAAACTATAGGACAGACTGATTCTGTTGTTAGACGGATCGGCTAGTCACGCAGGATGATGTCCATGGCGAGCATCAGGTTGCGCTCGTCGATGGCAAACGGGGCGGCCTCGCGCGTCTTGGGCTTGGCGCAAAACGCGATGCCCGTGCCCGCGGCCTGAATCATGGGGATGTCGTTGGCGCCGTCACCGATCGCGACGGTGTGGGCCATATCGACGCCGCACTCAACTGCCCAATCCAGCAGCTGGATGAGCTTGGACTCCTTGGTCACAATGCCTGCCGCCAGCTTGCCGGTGAGCTTGCCGTCCACGACCTCCAGACGATTGGCCAGGCAAAAGTCGATACCCGCGGCAGCCACGATCTTGTCGGCGACCTCGTGAAAGCCGCCGCTTACCACGCCGACCTTCCAGCCCTTGCTGTGCGCCGAGCGCACAAGCTCCAGCGCGCCGGGGGTAAACGTCACGCGCGCAAAGGTGCGCTCGAACACGCTCTCGTCCAAGCCGGCAAGCAGCCCCACGCGCTCTTCGAGCGCCTGATTAAAGTCGAGCTCGCCACGCATGGCGCGTTCGGTAATCTGTGCAACTTGCTCGCCTACGCCGGCCTCCTCGCCCAACAGGTCGATGACCTCCTGGTTGATGAGCGTGGAGTCGATATCCATAACGATGAGGCGTGCAGTCATGGTGGGCCTTTCCGAGTGCAGTTGTATTGGGGCACATTGTCGCACGTGGCGCGCCTTGGCGACGGCCAGGCTGCGTCAATTGTTTCGTCTCCGTCAAGTCTTTGGGCAGGAGCTACTTTTCCGCGGCACATCGACACAGGTGCGATAAGATAGAACGCCATGTCTGGCTGCGCGGTTTACGCAGGCTGGGCAAATCTGTACGACGCCGCCCGGAACGACACGGGGCGGCACAGATCCATAAAGGAGGATCACTGGTATGAGCCAGACCCGTCCCATTGACGAGCATTCCATGCACACCCGTACTTGCGGCGAGCTTCGCTTCGAGAACGTGGGCGAAGAGGTCACCCTCACCGGTTGGGTGAGCCGTCGCCGCGACCACGGCGGCCTTATCTTCTGCGACCTTCGCGACCGCGAGGGCATCACGCAGCTCACCTTCGACCCCGAGCACTCCGATGGCGACGCCTTTAAGATCGCCGAGACCATGCGTCCCGAGTGGCCCATCAAGATCCACGGCGTCGTGCGCGCTCGTGGCGAGGAGACCGCCAACACCAAGCTCGCGACCGGCGAGATCGAGGTCCTGACCGACCACGCCGAGGTGCTCAACACGTCCGTCACTCCGCCGTTCCAGATCGAGGACGGCATCGAGACCAGCGAGGATACCCGCCTGCGCTATCGCTATCTGGACCTCCGCCGTCCCGAGATGATGGCCAACCTCAAGCTGCGCTCCGACTTCACCTTTGCCATTCGCGAGGCACTGCACAATCGTGAGTTCATGGAGGTCGAGACGCCCTCCCTGTTCAAGTCCACGCCCGAGGGCGCCCGCGACTTCATCGTTCCCAGCCGTATTCAGCCGGGCAACTTCTACGCCCTGCCGCAGTCCCCGCAGCTCCTGAAGCAGCTGCTCATGGTCGGTGGCGTCGAGCGCTACTACCAGGTTGCCAAGTGCTTCCGCGACGAGGACCTGCGTGCCGACCGTCAGCCCGAGTTCACCCAGGTCGATATCGAGATGTCCTTCGTGGACCAGAACGATGTCATGAGCGCGCTCGAAGAGGTTCTTGCCGATGCCTTCGGTCGCATGGGCGTCGAGATGCCCACGCCGCTGCGTCGCATGGACTACTGGGAGGCCATGGACACCTATGGCTCCGACAAGCCCGATACCCGCTATGGCATGC
The DNA here is from genome assembly GCA_048326155.1 of Collinsella sp. Lineage (GTDB taxonomy): Bacteria > Actinomycetota > Coriobacteriia > Coriobacteriales > Coriobacteriaceae > Collinsella. Next base: position 48,940 of record DBFEQD010000011.1, on the reverse strand, counting down.
ACCTGGTCGACCTGACCGACATCTTTGCCAACTCCAAGTTCAAGGTCTTTGCGACCGCCGCAAATGAGGAGGGCTCTGTCGTCAAGGCCATCAACGCTAAGGGCGCCGGTGCCTGGGCACGTGCCAAGATCGATAAGCTCGCCGGCGTGGCCTCCACGTTTGGCGCCAAGGGCCTGGCATGGATCGCCTTCCGCGAGGACGGCTCCATCAACAGCCCCATCGTCAAGTTCTTCTCGGACGAGGAGATGGCCGCTCTGCGCGAGCGCATGGACGTCGAGCCCGGCGACCTTGTGATGTTCGCCGCCGGCCCGCGCCTGCTCTCTGATGAGATCCTGGGCGGTATGCGTTCGCACATGGCCAATGCGCTTGAGATCAAGCGCGAGGGTCACGACTTCCTGTGGGTCGTCAACTTCCCGCTGTTCCATTGGGACGAGGATCGCAAGGCCTATGCTGCCGAGCACCAGCCCTTTACCCTGCCGACCGAGACCGACATCGCCAAGATCGAGGCCGATCCCCTGGCAGCCGGTTCGTGCACCTACGACTTTGTCATGGACGGCTTTGAGGCCGGCGGTGGCGGTATGCGTATCCACAACGCCGAGATGCAGATGTCCATGCTCAAGCTCCTGGGCTTTACCGAGGAGCGCGCCGAGTCTCAGTTCGGCTTCCTCATGGAGGCCCTCAAGTTTGGTGCGCCCCCGATGGGCGGTTTCGCTCTGGGGCTGGACCGCGTGTGCATGCTGCTTACCGGTTCCGACTCCATCCGCGACGTCATGGCGTTCCCCAAGACGGCCAGCGGCTCTGACCTTATGTCGGGCGCCCCGAGTGCCGTTAGCGGTGCCCAGCTCAAGGACGTCAGCCTGCGCCTGATGTAGGCGAGCGGCTACATATTGCCCGTAACGAGGGAAGGACGCGTGCCTTCCCTCGTTTTTTATGCGCCGAGGTTGAGAGGGCTTGGGATGACCGGGCGTCGCGGAAAGCGCGACCCAGAATTCGGCAAAATAATGGGGCACAGTTTCCGGTTGAGCTGTCTAACGGAAACTGTGCCCCAGAACGAGCGCTCAAAACGGGACAGGCTTTCCGCAACAACTGTCTGGCGAAAAGCCTGCCCCAGTTTCTTATAGCGAGTCTCTCTGGATCAGCTGCATGTGCATCACGGAGGTGGTTGGCTCGGCACCCTTAATCATGTCGAGTGCAATGTTGGCGGCCATGTGGCCTTCTTCGCGCAGGGGCTGGCGGACGGTCGTGAGCGCGGGGACGCAGCGCGTCGCAATCTCGTGATCGTCGAAGCCGACGACAGAAACGTCCGCCGGAACGGATAGGCCTGCCTCGTTGAGTGCGGTGATGACGCCAGCCGCGATACGGTCCGATCCGCAGAGCACGCCATCGAAAGCGATCTCGCGCGCGAGGATCTGGTGCATGGCCTGATAGCCGTCTCCGTTGTTCCAGCCGGTATAGATAACGTTTGCGTCTGGGAGGTCTTCGCCCAAGACGGCGCGGTAGCCGCGCAGGCGGTCGACAACAGCGGGGTTGTCTTGCGGTCCCAACACGGCGACGATATCTTTGCGCCCGCGCTCCTTCATGGCGAGTGCCGCAAAGTGTCCGCCCTCTTCGTCGTCTGAATAGACCGTCGAAAACACATCGCGATAGGGGTGGCCCTCGAGCTGGCCGCACAACACGGTGGGTACGCCCAGCTCGCGCAGTACCTCGAGCAGCTCGCTGCCCTTGTAGGGGGAGACGTCGATCACGGCGTCGAACGAGCGGCGCTCAAAGTGCTCGCGTGCGCGGTTGCGCTCATGCGTAGAAGACGCCTGCAAGATAACGGGCAGATAGGACGACTCCGACAGTTCCTCGGTAATGCCGCTCAAAAACTCGCTATAGGTGGGGTCGCTGAAGAGTTCACTCAGGGGCTCGGTCACGAGTACGGCGATGATTTCCGTGCGCCCGACAGCGAGCGCTCGGCCACGAGCGTTGGGGACAAAATTGACTTCCTTGGCCGCCGCGCGGACGCGCTTTTTGGTTTCCTCGCTAATGCGGGGCGAATCGTTGAGAGCGCGCGATGCCGTGGAGCGCGACACGCCGGCAGCTGCGGCAACCTCGGCAAGCGTAGGTGCGGTGCGAACTGGTTGGGTCATGGCGTCTCCTGGAAAATGCGGTCGATGTTGTCGCTGATACGGGCTGGTGCGGATACAGCTTACTATAGTGCGCCTGAACAGCGTTCATGATATCCGGTGACCGGTGTCGTTTTGCAACCAAGCCGCAATCGAATACGTCTCGTATGGGTGAGATATCAGCGGGCGTGGGGGTTGCCTACGAGCTTAAGAACGATGTCTTGCGCTGAGTTTCGATACTCAGGGTGACATAAGTGTCGCGGTTGTACAACCGGTTGCACCGTTAACCCGGCCAAATCGACCGTTCAGCGGACAACCGGTTGCACAGTTTTTTGCATCGCCCGTAAGATAAGGACAACCGGTTGCACAAGAATCACTACGATGACGAAGGAGCATCACCATGGACGCCATTAACGATTGGGAAAACCAAGCGCTCACCCACAGGAACCGCCTGGCACCCCATGCGTACTTTACGGGTTACGAGACCGCCGATCTCGCTGCAACGTACAGCCGCGAGCTGTCGCGCGGGTTTGTCCAGCTGTCCGGCTCGTGGCAGTTCCGCCTCTTTGAGGGCCCCGCTGCCGTCTCCAACGAGGAGCTCTCCACGTACGAGCCCGAGTGGGATCACGTGGAGGTTCCGCACCTGTGGCAGGTAGACGGCTATGGCAACCTTGCCTACACCGACGAGGGCTTCCCGTTCCCGGTGGATCAGCCGTTCGTTCCCTCTGACGACCCCACGGGCGTCTACCAGCGCATCGTCAACCTTCCCGCCGTGCCTGCCGGCGCTCGCGAGATCATTCGCTTTGACGGCATCGAGAGCTATGGCGAGCTGTACGTCAACGGTCAGTTTATCGGCATGACCAAGGGTTCGCGCCTGTCTGCCGAGTTCGACGTGACCGACGCGCTTGTCGAGGGCGACAACCTGTTTGCGGTCAAGGTTCTGCAGTATAGCGATGGCAGCTATATCGAGGACCAGGACATGTGGTGGGCATCGGGCATCTTCCGCGATGTGTACCTTATGCAGCGTCCCGCCGCGCACCTGGTCGACTTTAGGTTCCGCACGCACCGCGAGGGCGATACCGCTTTGATTACGCTCGATACGGTGGCCGAGGGCGCTTCCCGCGTCGTGTTTACGCTCAGCGATGGCGAGAACGTGGTGGCTACGGGCGAGTGCGTCGACGGCCATGCCGAGTGCAGCGTGACCGATGCCCACTTCTGGAATCCCGAGGACCCCTTCCTCTATGACCTTACGTTTGAGGTCTACGACGGTGACCAGGTCAGCGAGTACGTCCCACATCGCCAGGGTCTTGCCGAGGTGACGGTCGAGGGCAATCATATCTACCTCAACGGCACTTACTTTAAGATGCATGGCGTCAACCGCCACGATCACGACGATCACAAGGGCCGCGCCGTGGGCCTCGATCGCATGCGCCGCGACCTGGAGCTCATGAAGCAGCACAACATCAACGCGGTGCGCACGTCCCACTACGCCAACGACCCGCGCTTTTACGAGCTGTGCGACGAATACGGTATCATGCTGGTCGCCGAGACCGATATGGAGAGCCATGGCTTCGAGAATATCGGCAATATCGCCCTGGTCACCGACGATCCGGCATGGGAGCCGGCCTACGTCGACCGCATCGAGCGCCTGGTGATGCAGGAGCGCAACCACGCCTGCATCATTATGTGGTCGATGGGCAACGAGAGCGGCTATGGCTGCAACATCCGCGCGATGTACGCCAAGGCTCACGAGCTCGACGGTCGTCCGGTCCACTACGAGGAGGATCGCAACGCCGATACCGTCGACGTTATCTCCACCATGTACTCCCGCGTGTCGCAGATGAACGACTTTGGTGAGCATCCATTCCCCAAGCCGCGCATCAACTGCGAGTACGGTCACTCCATGGGCAACGGCCCCGGAGGCCTGTCCGAGTATCAGGAGGTCTTCGATCGCTGGGATTGCATCCAAGGCCAGTTTATCTGGGAATGGTGCGACCACGGTTTGGCTGCTGTGACCGAGGACGGTGTTGCCTACGATATGTATGGTGGCGACAACGGCGATTACCCCAACAACAGCAACTTCTGCATCGATGGCATGGTGTTCCCTTGGCAGCAGCCGAGCCCGGGCCTCACTGAGTATGGTCAGGTTATCTGCCCGGTTCGCATGGCCTACGATGCCGAGGCGGGCGAGCTGACCGTCACCAACAAGCGTTGGTTTACCACCCTCGAGGATGTTTGCCTGTCGGCGGAGACCCTGGTGGACGGCGACGTGGTTTGCCGCAAGACGCTCATGCCCGGTGCGGTTGCCCCCGGCGAGTCCGTCCAGCTTCCGCTGGTGATTCGCGAGGTCGCGGTAGGCGAGACCCTACTGACTGTGCGCGCCTACACCATGGCCGCTCACGTCTGGTGCGAGCCGATGTTCCAGCTGGGCGCAAGCCAGTTTGCCATCGCAAACCATCCGGCGCCAGCCATCGCGGCTCCCACTCGTCCTGAGCTTACGGTCGAGGAGACCGAGCAGGAAATCCGCATTCGCTCCCTCAACGGCGAGCTGACCTTCAGCAAGGTAAACGGTACCGTGAGCGAGTGGAAGGCATCCGGCCGCGACGTCATGGCCTCCGGTCCCCAGGTTGGTTTTTGGCATCCGCTCGTCGATAACCACGCCCAGGAGTATGACTCACTGTGGAAGGACAACTTCATCGATGTGATGCAGACGTCTACCCGCAAGGTTTCTTGGAAGCAGGACGGCAATGCGGTCGTCGTTACCGTGAGCCAGCGTATCGCTCCTCCCGTCCGCGCGTTCGGCATGCGCGTCGAGCTTGTCTACACCGTGCTTCCGAGCGGACGCGTTGACCTCAAGGTTTCCGGCGAGCCCTACGGTGACTATTCGGACATCATCCCGCGCATCGGCATCTCCTTCGAGGTCCCCGGTTGCGATCGCGCCGTCGAGTGGTATGGCCACGGCCCGGGCGAGAACTATCCGGACTCGCTGCGCGCCAACCCGGTCGGTCATTACCGCACCACGGTCGACGATATGTTCACGCCCTACGTTATGCCTCAGGACTGCGCCAACCGCGAGGGTACCCGCTGGGTTGCTCTGCGCTCTAGCCACGGTGACGGTCTGGTCGTGACGCGTCCGAGCGACGCCGCTTCCAACCCGTTCTCGTTCTCGGCATGGCCCTATAGCTGCGAGGCCATCGATAACGCCAAGCACGTCTACGACCTTGTCAAGGGCGATACGGTCACGGTCAACATCAACGACCAACTGCTCGGCCTTGGCTCGAACTCTTGGGGTTCCGAGGTGCTCGATTCCTATCGCACCCGTTTTGAGAGCTTCAGCTTTGAGGTGTCCCTGCGACCGCTGACGTCTGCCGATCTGGCTCAGGCACTGGCACCCATTAAGGAGGCATAAGTCATGCATGTCTTTAACTCGCGCGCCGATTTCGACGCTCAGATGAAGTCCGTCAAGAAGTGGATGCGTACCGGACAGGCGCTCGATGGTGTTGCCGACCTGCAGCACGATGTGGCGTACTCCATCGGCGACTCGTTGGTGTACTGGTGGGTCTATGCCCGCGAGGCCGCAACCGCCGATCTGGTCGGTCACCGTCGCTACCATGCCGTGCTCGCTCCGCTCGACGGCGACCTGACCGTCGAGGTTGCCCCCAAGGCAGGCCTCACCTGCACCCGCGCTTACAGCGATATCGATGATCGCGAGCGCTTTGAGGGGGCGGGGGAGACCGTGACGATTCCCGCCGGCGGCGTTGCCGTCGTCGAGATCGACGAGGCTTACCGTGTTATCGCCGAGGCTTCGGATCCCCGCGTCGTGGTACTGCACGTGACGGTCGAAGGTTATTCCTTCCCCAACAAGTAGTATTCGTCCACCTGGACGTTTGCTTCGCGCCGTTAAGGGGGATGGCTTTGTTGACTCCCTTTTCCCCATTCCCCTTAGCAGGTGCGCCGTCCGCGATTGCACTTGCAGCTCGGACGGTTTTGGATGACATTTAATAGATGATTGGGAGGGCTTATGAGCTCTGAAAAACGAGGAACGATCGGTTCGTTCGCTCTGCTGGGCATGACGGTCGCCGCCGTGTTCGGTATCAAGAACATCATCAACAACAACGCGGCCATCGGCTTGGCAGCTGCGCCGTCGTTCTTCTTCGCCACGCTTTTGTACTTTGTCCCCTATACCCTGGTTACCGCCGAGTTCGTCGGCCTCAACAAGGACTCCGAGTCGGGCGTGTACGCATGGGTTAAGACCTCGATGGGTGGTCGCTGGGCGTTCCTGACGGCATTTAGCTACTGGTTCGTTAACCTGTTCTTCTTTGCGTCCGTCCTGCCCAACGTCATCATCTACGCGAGCTACGTGTTCTTTGGTGCCAACGCCGAGCTTTCGCAGCTGTGGATCACCATTATCGAGATCGTCGTCTTTGCTATCGCCACGTGGGTTTCGACCAAGGGCGCTAAGTGGATCGGCTCCATTTCCTCCTTCGGTTCGACCGCAGCTCTCGGCCTGACCGCCGTGTTCATCCTGCTGTCCCTGGCTGCTGCCTTTGGCGGCGTTGAGTTCGCTACGGCTCCTACTCCCGCTAACATGGCTCCCGACATGAGCAACTTCGCAACTGCGTGGGGCTTCTTCGGTACGCTTGCCTGGATCATCCAGGGCGTTGGCGGCGCTGAGTCTGTCGGCGTGTTCCTTAACGACCTTAAGGGTGGCGTCAAGGCCTTCGTGCGCACCGTCGTTATCGCCGGCCTGACCATCGGCCTTCTGTATGCAGGCGCTTCGCTGCTGGTTAACCTGTTCATCCCCGAGGGCAGCGTTGCCATCTCCACCGGCATCTTCGACGTGTTCGGCGCTGTCTTTGCCCACTTTGGCATTCCTATGGAAGTGTCCACGCGCGTCATCGGCTTGATCCTTCTCGCCGCTACGCTGGGTTCCCTCATGATGTGGACCTCCGCTCCCATCAAGGTCTTCTTCACCGAGATCCCCAAGGGCGTCTTTGGTAGCAAGATCGTCGAGCTCAACGAGCATGGCATTCCTGCCCGCGCCGCTTGGCTGCAGTTCGCCATCGTCGTCCCCATCCTGATCATCCCGGCCCTGGGCTCCGGTAACCTCGACGACCTGCTCATGATTGTCACCAACATGACGGCTGCCACCGCTCTGCTCCCGCCGCTGCTGATCCTGCTTGCCTACTTTATGTTACGCAAGAACTTCGACGCTGCTCCCCGTGGCTTCCGCATGGGTTCGCGCACCTTTGGCCTGGTCATTGCTGCATTCCTGCTTGTGGTCTTCTGCTTCGTGCTTATCTGCGGCACCATTCCGCTCGATCAGCCGCTGTGGCTGACGCTGGTCTACAACGTTGGCGGTGTGGTTGTCTTCCTGGGCCTTGCCGTGATGTGGTACAACCGCTACATCAACCGCCTGCGCGAGACCGATCCCGAGGCTGCCGAGAGCGAGCTGCGTCCGTCTGTCCTTGACATGATGGAGTAGAAGCTGGGATTAATCTACGGCTGTGGAATAAATCGATTCCCCTTCCTAAGGAGGGGCCTTACGAGGCCCCTCCTTTTGTGTTTTGGAGCATGGATTTTGGGCCCTGTGGACAAAAATGCCAAATATGAGTACTGTTGCAAAATAAGTGCCATATCTATCGGCCGGTTTTGAGCAAAAATGGACTCAAAATCAATTTATCTAACCCCCTTTAAAGGGCGTTTGACGGCTTTCAACCTCTTCGAATCGCTCAAAGTAGGCAATTTGCTCTCGATTTTGCTGCTACTAAATTGGTGACAGTACTCATATTTGCCACTTTTTGACCACGGGGTATCCGGAGGGGCTCTCGACAAGCATCTAACGCTACAATAACTACCACGTGGCTGGGTTTGCCGGCCGAATGTGCGATGTCGTGGGAGGGGACATGGTCGAGTTTACAAAGACGATTAAAGATCCGTTGGGATTACATGCCCGCCCGGTTGCGCTGCTCTATGACATCATTGCCAAGCATCGTAGCGACGTGTCAGTCAGCATCGGCGATCGCCACACGGATGGCCGCGATGTCATGGGACTCATGGCTCTCTACGGCGAGTGCGGCGAGGATGTTGTGTTCCGCGTTTCGGGCGTGGATGAGGCTTCCTGCGTTACGTCGATCAGAAATCTCTCGCTCTAGGCATGATAGGGCGCGGTAAAGGATGGTCCTTTGCCGCGCCTTTTTGTTTCGTATAGGAAACTTTTTCGAAATCTGAATGGGGACCCTTTCCAAAAAGTTAACCGCGTGCTAGTTTACTAAAGCGAACATAGACGTGGTTAACTTTTATCGCGTCGATGTTGAGGACGAACTGACGTTAGGAGCAACTCATGTCTTGCGGACCGCAGATGCCGGCCATGCCGCTTTCGATGGTAAAAGCGGGCGAAACCGTGCGCGTGTCTCGTGTAAAGGGCAATGAGGACATGAAACACCACCTCAAGGACCTCGGCTTTGTCGAGGGCAACGAAATCCACGTGGTGAGCTCGAGTGGTGCCAATATCATCGTCACGGTGCTGGGCGCACGCTTTGGCATCGATTCCAAGGTTGCCATGCACATCATGACCGTCGGTTAGTCCGAAGCATTTCATAAAAACCGAAAGGGGGACAAGAGGATGAAGACGTTGGGTGACGTTAAGGTGGGCGAGAGCTCTACCATCGTCAAGCTTCACGGTGAGGGTGCGCTTCGCCGCCACCTTATGGACCTGGGGCTCATCAAGGGCACTTCGTTCAAGGTCGTGAAGGTCGCGCCGCTCGGTGATCCGGTCGAGATCAACGTGCGCGGCTACGAGCTTTCCATCCGCAAGGAGGAGGCGGCCGTCGTCGAGGTCCAGTAAGGGCTCGCGGCGTATATTTCTGCAGATAAAGTTAGGTTTTTCTAACTTAATGCTGCAACTTTGAAGCACATTTATCCAGCCTGCGCGGAGAAAGCAGCGCAGGCACACAAGGAAGAAGGATTGAATGGCGGATTCTCAGATCCATGTCGCGCTGGCGGGTAACCCCAACTGCGGCAAGACCACGCTTTTCAACCTGATCACCGGCGCCAACGGCTACGTTGGCAATTGGCCCGGCGTCACGGTTGAGAAAAAGGAAGCCAAGCTCCTAAGCGACAAGAACGTTACCATCACGGACCTCCCCGGCATCTACTCGCTTTCCCCCTACAGCCCCGAGGAGCAGTGCTCGCGCGATTACCTCATGAGCGGCGAGCCCGATGTTGTCGTCCAGGTTGTCGATGCCACCAACCTCGAGCGCAACCTGTACCTGGCGCTTCAGGTTATCGAGACCGGCCTGCCCGTGGTCGTCGCCCTCAACATGGCCGACTTGGTCGAGAAGAACGGTGACAAGATCGACACGGACAAGCTCTCCAAGAAGCTCGGCTGCCCGGTCATGATGATCTCCGCTCTTAAGAACAAGGGCATCAAGGAGCTGTTCGAGCAGGTCAAAAAGTCCGCTGCTTCCAAGGGGCAGGTGCCGGAGCACAAGTTCGACTCCTCCATCGAGGACGTTCTGACGCACATCGAGAACAACCTTCCGGCGAGCGTTCCCGCCAACAAGCGCCGCTATTACGCCGTCAAGCTGTTCGAGCGTGACGCAGACGCCTGCAAGCTCATCAACCTCACCAAGGAGAAGGCCGCTCGCGTGGAGCAGCTGGTCGCCCAGTGCGAGCAGGACTGCGACGACGACGCCGAGTCCATCATCACCGGCGAGCGTTACGGCGTGATTGCCCACATCATTGACGAGTGCCTCACCAAGGCTCCGGCAAAGATGAGCACCTCCGAGAAGATCGACCGCGTGGTTACCAACCGTATCCTGGGCCTGCCGATCTTTGTGGTCATCATGTTCTGCGTGTACTACATCGCCGTTTCTACCTTGGGCGGCACGGTGACCGACTTCACCAACGACCAGCTCTTCGGTACCGACGGTTGGTATGTGCTCGGCCAGGGTCGCGACGCCTACGACGCGGCCGTCGAGGCTGCGGGTGACAATGCCGACTCGGTCGACCCGGCACAGTACGGCCCCTATGTCCCGGGTATCACCACCGTGGTGCACGACGCCCTTGTGGCGGGCGGCACCGAGGACGGTGGCCTGGTCGATTCGCTGGTCTGCGACGGCATCGTCGGCGGCCTGGGCGCCATCTTCGGCTTCGTCCCGCAGATGTTCCTGCTGTTCGTCATGCTGTCCTTCTTGGAGGACTGCGGCTATATGGCCCGCGTCGCCTTCATCATGGACCGCGTGTTCCGCCGCTTTGGCCTGTCCGGTAAGTCCTTCATCCCCATGCTCGTGTCCTCGGGCTGCGGCGTCCCCGGCGTCATGGCTACCAAGACCATCGAGAACGAGAAGGACCGCCGCATGACGGTCATGACCACCACGTTCATTCCCTGTGGCGCTAAGCTGCCGATCATCGCCCTGCTCATGGGTTCCATCATCGGCGATTCTTCTACCACCGCCGCGTGGATCAGCCCGCTCTTCTACTTCCTGGGCGTCTTTGCCGTCATCGCCTCGGGCCTCATGCTCAAGAAGACCAAGCTCTTCGCCGGCCGCCCGACCCCGTTTGTCATGGAGCTCCCCGCTTACCACTTCCCGGCGATCCGCTCCTGGGCGCTGCACGTGTGGGAGCGCTGCTGGGCCTTTATCAAGAAGGCCGGCACGATCATCTTCGCCTCTACCGTCGTGGTGTGGTTCCTCTCCAACTTTGGTAGCTACAACGGCTCCTTTGGCTTCCTGCCTGCGATGGACGGCATCCCCGAGGAGTTCATGGACTACTCCGTGCTCGCCATGCTGGGCAACCTGGTCGCTTGGATCTTCGCCCCGCTCGGCTTTAGCACCTGGCAGGCAACCGCGCTGACTGTCTCTGGCCTCGTCGCCAAGGAGAACGTCGTCGCCACCGCCGGCTCGCTGCTGTCCGTCGCCGACGCGGGCGAGACCGACCCGAGCCTGTGGACCGCGTTTGCCGGCATGTTCCCCACCATGGGCGCCTGCGTTGCCTTCGGCGCGTTCAACCTGCTGTGCGCTCCGTGCTTTGCCGCTATGGGTACCATCCGCAACCAGATGGATTCCGGCAAGTGGACCGCGATTGCCCTCGGCTACGAGTGCGCCTTCGCTTGGGTGATCGGCCTGTTCATCAACCAGTTCTATAACCTGCTTGTCCTTGGGCAGTTTGGCTTCTGGACGGTTGTGGCTATCGTGCTGCTGGTCGCGATGCTCTTCCAGATTTTCCGTCCTATGCCCAAGCACGCTTGGACCGACGAGGACGAGACCAACACTGCTTCCGCTGCAGTTTCCGCCTAAGTCCGAATAAGGATCAACCCCTTTCCACGAGCCCGGGTGTCTCAGTGACACTCGGGCTTTTTGACGCAATGGGGGACAGATTGCTTTGCTCCAGAAGTAAGATGTGGCGTTTCCGCAGATAAAACCGACCAAAATAAACCTGTCCCTATTTGGTAGGTGGAGAATGGGGTAAAGTAAGTGCTGGTTAACTAGAGGAGGCTTGCTATGGCACCTATCGATATTGTTGTACTGGCTGTTATCGGCGTTGCGTTTGTCGCCGTGTGCGTGCGCATCTACCGCAAGGGCACCTGCGCCGACTGCGCTCAGGGTGGCGTTTGCACGGGGCATTGCTCCAACAAAAAGACGTGCGCTGCACTTAAGGGCGTAGACAAAATCGCCGAAGACTTGGGTCGCGGTATCAAATAAGGTCCGGACATCCAAGCGCTCCGCGGGCATCCGTTCGCGGGGCGCTTTGTGCATTTGAGGGAGAGTACGGCGAGTCGAAGAGTATTTTTGGGGTATCGTTAACTGGACTATTAATTGGCAACTTATCTATAACGGAGTAACCGCATGAGCGCTCGCGTAACCATGAAGGACATAGCCGCCGAGCTTGGCGTTTCCATCAATACCGTGCACAAGGCTCTGACGGGAAAGGCCGGCGTGAGCGAATCCGTGCGCGCCAAGGTGAACGCTAAGGCCGAGGCCATGGGCTATCACCGCAACACAAGTGCCTCAAGCCTGCGCCGCAAGGATATCAATCTGGTGTTTTGCCTGCCCCGCGCATCGCGCGAGGGAGCGTACTTTTTCCGTTACCTGTGGGAAGGCTGCAATCGCTTTGAACAGGAGGTCATCGACCGGGGCATTACGGTTGAGCGCGTTGAATTTGGCGTGGGCGGCTACGCTGATGCACTCGAGCAAATCGACGAGCGTCTGCAGGTGGGCGAGAAGATTGATGGCTTGCTCGCCTATGCGCCGGGCGACGATCGTGCGACTGAGCTTTTGGGGCAGATCGCCGAGGCGGGCGTGACGATTGAGCTTGTCGACGGCGACCGTCCGCATTTGAATCGTTTGGGTGCGAGCTTGGCCGATTATTCGACGGCAGGCAGCCTTATGGCCGAGCAGGCGGCAAACCTGGTCCATGCTTCTGGGGCCGACGCCCGCGTGCTCCTTTTGACAGGCGACCCATATGCCGATTCGCACTATCTAACCGCCCGCGCCTTCCACAATTACCTGCGCGAACGTGATATTCCATGGCAGGTTGAGGATCTTGCAGGTGCCCATGCGCAAGTCAAACAACTCGAGCATGAGCTCGAAAAGCGCTTGAGTGCGCCGGACGCCCCCGAACTTATCTGTAGCGTTTTTGCCGTTGGTTCCGAAGTGGTTGCCGACGCGCTCGTCTCGACCGGCAAGGCCGGTCAGGTCATGGTGATTGGCAACGACCTGTTTCCCGAAAGTGCTCTGGCCTTGCGCCGCGGTATCTTTACCAATATTGTCTATAAGGACCCGACGAGCCTGGCGTATCGCGGCGCTAAGACGCTGGGCGATTATCTGCTGTGGGGAAGGACCCCGACGGTGCCCGTCCAGAAGGGTGCTGTCGAGATGGTATTTGCCAGCAATGTCGACCGCTACTGCGAACTTGCGGGTATTTAGCCGATTGAGCAGGTACCCCCTCTTGCGACGTGCATTTTTGGGAGTATTCAGCATTGGCATGCCCTGAATGAGGTGCAGAACGACTGTTTTAAGTGCCCCCGATGGCGTAATTTGCCATCGGGGGCACTTTTTATGCCGATCGGGCGCTATCTGCGTTCCAAATTGGACGCTGAGGATGGCGCACGGCGCGCTCCAATGCTGAATACTCCCAAAAATGTACGTCGGGACATGACCCACCTGAGCAAAAGCGCTCAAGTTCGGTGTTCGGGGACGCCAACCAGTCCGCAATACATGCAAGTCACATCCCCAGCAACCGTTGAACGGGCAAAATCTACCGTTCACCCCGTGGTGGTTAGGTGAACGTTCACCTTTTGAGGTGCAATGGATTAGTATAGTGAACGTTCACCTAAAGGATAACGAGCGCGCCGTGCGCCCGCCTTGCCAGCAAAGGGGCTGTTTGATGAAAAACTTTATGGACGATCAGGATTTCCTGCTGAGCACCAAGACCGGCGAGGAGCTGTTCCACAACTTTGCCGAGGGCATGCCCATCGTCGACTATCACTGCCACATTTCTCCTAAGGAGATTTGGGAGGACAAGCGTTTCGAGAACATCACCGAGGTTTGGCTGGGCGGCGACCACTACAAGTGGCGCCTGATGCGTGCCAACGGCGTCGACGAGCGTTTTATCACTGGCGACGCCCCTGCTCGCGAGAAGTTCCAAAAGTGGGCCGAGACCCTGGGTCGCTGCGTTGGCAACCCCGTCTTTGAGTGGAGCCACCTGGAGCTTAAGCGCTACTTTGGCTACGAGGGCGTCCTCAACGGCAAGACTGCCCAGGAGGTCTGGGACCTTGCCAACGCCAAGCTCGCTGAGGCTAGCTTTACCTGCCGTAACCTGATCAAGCAGTCCAACGTCCGCATGATCTGCACTACCGACGACCCCGCCGACAGCTTTGAGTGGCACAAGAAGATTGCCGCCGACGACAGCTTTGACGTTCAGGTCGTTCCCGCCATGCGCCCCGATGCCGCTTTGCGCATCGAGCGCGGCCAGGAGTTTGCCGACTACTGCAAGCACCTTTCCGAGGTTGCCGGCGTTGAGGTCAGCGACTTTGAGGGCATGAAGGCTGCCATTTCCAAGCGCTACGACGTTGCTCACGAGCTGGGCTGCCGCGCCTCCGACCACGCACTCGACTACGTTATGTACGTCCCGGCTACCGCCGACGAGATCGAGGCTATCTTTGCCAAGGGTCTGGCTGCCGAGCCGCTTACCGAGGAAGAGGTCCTCAAGTACAAGACTGCCTTTATGCAGTTCGTTGCCGGCGAGTATGTCCGTCTGGGCTGGGCCATGCAGCTGCACTTTGGCTGCAAGCGCGACAACAACCGCGCCATGTTCGCCAAGCTCGGTCCCGACACCGGCTACGACTGCATCTCCAACTACACGCCGTCCGACCAGCTCGCCGATTTCCTCAACTCCATCCAGGAGACCTGCGGCCTGCCCAAGACCATCCTGTACAGCCTGAACCCCATCGATAACACCATGATCGATACCGTCATGGGCTGCTTCCAGGAGGCTCCGACCGCCGGTAAGATCCAGAACGGCTCCGCCTGGTGGTTCAACGACAACGAGGTCGGCATGCGCGAGCAACTCACGGCTCTGGCTAACGAGGGCGTGCTGGGCAACTTTGTGGGCATGCTTACCGACTCCCGCTCTTTCCTGTCCTATCCGCGCCACGAGTACTTCCGTCGCGTGCTGTGCAGCGTGATCGGCGAGTGGGTCGAGCAGGGCAAGTACCCGGCCGACATGGAGCTGCTGGGCAGTATCGTGCGCGACATCAGCTACAACAACGCGGTCCGCTACTTTGGCTTTGATTTGGACACCGTCGAGGCATAAGCCTGCATCGAATCACATCGAACTCGGGAGCGCCGTTGCCGCACGCGGCGCCCCCGTTTTGCTTGCACGCTAACAGCTATCTAAGGAGAGACACAGATGGAGAACATCAGCTACGATGCGCTCGAGAAGATCGGCTACAAGGGCTATTTGCTGCCCAAGGATGCTCCCGAGAAGGTCCTGCAGTTTGGCGAGGGCAACTTCCTACGCGCTTTCGTTGACCGCTTCTTTGACATGGGTAACGAGGCGACCGGCTGGAATGGCAAGATCGTCATGGTCCAGCCCATCAGCGGCGCCTTTGGCTTTGCCGACGGTATCAATGCCCAGGACGACCTGTATACCGTGCTGGTGCGCGGCAAGGAGGACGGCAACACGGTCGACGAGTCCCGCGTGATTAGCGCTTGCAGCCGCTGCATCAACCCGTACCGCGAGGACGACTACCGCGCCATGATGGAGGTCGCCGTCTCTGACGACCTGGAGATTATCGTCTCCAACACCACCGAGGCCGGTATCGCCTATGACCCGTCCTGCAAGGCCGACGACATGCCACCTGCGAGCTTCCCCGCCAAGCTTGCCCAGGTGCTCCACACCCGCTGGGCTGCCGGTAAGCCGGGCGTCATCGTCCTCGCCTGCGAGCTCATCGATCACAACGGCGAGGAGTTGCTGCGCATCATGAACCAGTACGTGAGCGATTGGGGCTGGGAGGATGAGTTTGCACAGTGGATGGCCAACGACTGCACCGTCTGCACCACGCTCGTCGACACCATCGTACCGGGCCGTATCCGCGACGCATCCGAGGCCGCCGCGGTGGCTGAGCGTCTGGGCTACGAGGACCCCTTCCTGGCCGTGCGCGAGCCCTTCCAGATGTGGGGCATCCAGGGCGACGAGTCGCTTGCCGAGAAGCTTTCCTTTGTGAAGGCTGGTCTTCCGGGTGTCTTTGTGACTCCCGACGTCACCCCGTACAAAAAGCGCAAGGTCCGCATCCTCAACGGTGCCCACACCGCCTTCGTTCCGGGTTCCTGGGTTGCCGGCTTTGATATTGTGCGCGACTGCATGCATGACGAGACCATTCGCGGCTTCATGAACACCATGCTCTACGACGAGGTCATTCCGACGCTTGCCGCCGACTTGGATGTCGAGGACTGCAAGGCCTTTGCCGCCGCCGTCGAAAACCGCTTCGACAACCCGTTTATTGATCATGCGCTGCTCTCCATCTGCCTCAACTCCACGGCTAAGTGGCGCGCTCGCGACCTGCCCACGCTCAAGGACTACGTTGCCGAGACCGGCAACCTGCCCAAGTGCCTGGCGACGAGCCTCGCTACGCTCATCTCCTTCTACACGCAGGAGCTCGTGTCCCGCGAGGGCGACGGCCTGCACCTGCGTCGCTCCGACGGCACCGAGTACACCGCTCAGGACGACGCCTTCGTGCTCGACTTCTACGCCGCCCATGCCGGCGCCGACGATGCCCAGCTGGTGCACGACGTGCTTACCAACGAGCAGATGTGGGGCGAGGACCTTACGCAGATCGCAGGTCTTGAGGAGTTTGTCGTCAGCGCGCTCGCTGTCGTGCGTGCCGAGGGCGCCAAGCAGGCCTTCGCCAACGCTCAGGCGTAAATTTCCGGCGCAGACGCGGGCGCGGGACGGCGTGCCCGCGTCTCGACTTCTGCTCAACCTGTAGGGTTAGGACCATTTGCAATGAACACTATCCAGATCAATCCGGCCGACAACGTGATCGTCGCGCTGTCGCCGCTTGCCAAGGGCACCGCCGTCGCGGTTCCCGGGGTGGGCGAGGTCGTGGCCGCGGAGGATATTCCGCAGGGTCATAAGATGGCCGTGCGCTCGATTGCCGCGGGGGAGGACGTCATCAAGTACGGCCTTCCTATCGGCCATGTGACGGGCGATGTCCAGCCCGGTCAGTGGCTTCATACACATAATGTCAAGACCAACCTTTCGGGCGAGGTCGAGTACGCCTACAACCCCACGCATCCGGTCGTGGATCCCGTTGAGCCTGAGACCTTTATGGGCTTCCGCCGCGCCGACGGTCGTGCCGCGACGCGTAATGAGCTGTGGATCATCCCCACGGTCGGCTGTGTCAACGAAGTCGCCCGTGCCATGTGCGAGCAGGCCCAGAATCTGGTCGATGGCTCGCTGGAGGGTGTTTACTATTTCCCGCATCCCTTTGGCTGCTCGCAGACCGGCGCCGACCATGTCCAGACGCGTCGTCTGCTGGTGGCGCTCTCGCGTCATCCTAATGCGGCCGGTGTGCTGTTCCTGTCGCTTGGTTGCGAGAACTGCACGCATCAGCAGGTGCTCGACGAGCTCGGTGACTTCGATCACGAGCGCGTTCGTTTTCTCACCTGCCAGGATGTAGCCGACGAGCAGATCGAGGGCCACAAGATTCTGGCCGAGCTGGCAGACCTCGCCAAGCAAGCCAAGCGCGAGCCCATTCCGGCCTCCGAGCTGGTTATTGGACTTAAGTGCGGCGGCTCCGACGGTCTTTCGGGCATTACCGCCAATCCCACGATCGGTCGCGTGAGTGATATGGTTGTCGCCCGCGGCGGCACGTCGGTGCTTACCGAGGTGCCCGAGATGTTTGGCGCCGAGAGTATCCTGCTCGATCGCTGTGAGAACGAGCAGGTCTTTAACGCCGCTTCCGACATGCTCAATGGCTTTAAGGACTACTTTATTAGCCACGGCGAGGTCGTCTACGAGAACCCGAGCCCCGGCAACAAGGACGGCGGTATTACCACGCTCGAGGACAAGAGCTGCGGCTGCGTGCAAAAGGGCGGATCTGCCCCCATCGTCGACGTGCTGCCGTATGCCGGCCAGGCAAATAAACACGGCCTGAACATGCTGTGCGGTCCGGGCAACGACATGGTATCCACCACGGCGTTGACGGCTGCCGGCTGCCACGTGATCCTGTTCTCGACCGGCCGCGGCACACCGTTTGGCGCGCCGGCGCCTACCCTCAAGGTGTTCACCAATCAGCGTCTGTGCGACCACAAGGCCAACTGGATGGACTTTAACGCCGGCGTGATTGCCACGGGTGAGCGCACGCTCGACGAGGCTGCTCACGATCTATACCAGCTGGTGCTGGAGACGGCGAGCGGTAAACTCACGAGTGCCGAGCGCCGTGGCTGTCACGAGATCAGCATCTGGAAGGACGGCATCTGCCTGTAGTGGCAAATGCACCCAAGCGTAGCGCTATGTCGTCGGCCCCGTCGGGAGTGTTCCCGGCGGGGTTTTCGTTTTGTGGTTAAGTGAATATGTTGGAAAATCTGATAAACGTTCACCTATCTCATGGCTGTCCAGCATGGCACCCTTACCAGCAGAAAATAGGTGTGAGGATCTCAATTGTGTCCGTTCAGCGGTAAAAATCGACCGTTCAAGGATATTATTCAAGTGAACGTTCACCTGTCGTAAGCAATCGCGCATAATCTAACTAAACGTTCACCCTGAACGCTGGGCAGACAGATGTCAGTGTGGACTCCAATGTCTTGCTGCAAGACAATCGAGAAAAGAGAGGGAGCTCGATGACTAATAAGATCGGAAAAAAGCGTAAGATCACATTCTGGACGCGCTTGGGCTTTGGTATGGGCGGTATGCTCAATTCCGGTGCCCTGACCTTTACGCACAGCTACATGGTGCTGTTCCTGTCCACGGAGTGTGGCCTGTCCGCAGGCGAGGCTGCACTGATCAGCTCGTTTGCCATCTATGTCAACGCCATTCTTTGCCCGCTGATGGGCTTTGTGGCCGATAACTTCTATGCCACCAAGATTGGCCGCATCTTTGGTCGTCGTCGTTTCTGGATCTTGCTGGCCATCCCGATGATGATCGCCGAGCCGCTCATCTTCGTGGCTACGCCGTTTGGCTTCCCGTACTACTTTGTGCTGTACCTGATCTACAACGTCGCGTACACGTTCTGCACCGCCAACCTGTCGCCGCTTACCATCGAGATGACCGACGACTTTAAGGAGCGTACGTACCTCACCGGCTACAAGCATCTCTTTGGTAACGCCGCCGGCTTCCTGATGGCTGCACTTGTGGGCTTCGGCTTTGGCACCTTCGGCGAGACCAACCCGTTCAGCTACTTCATCATCGCTACGGTCAACGCTTCGGTCATGGCAATCTCGCTGCTTTGTGTGTACCTGTCCACGTGGGAGCACACCCCCGAGGAGGTCGCTCAGGAGAAGATCGAGAGCGTCGGCGAGGGTATCAAGAAGTTCTTCATCGACGTTATCTCCACCTTCCGCAACAAGTCCTTCCGCAAGGTCCTGTACGCACAGGTCTCCACGAAGCTCGCTGCTGCCTGCTGGTCTGCCTGCCTGTCCTTCTTCATCGTCTACTGCCTGCAGATTCCTAAGTCCTACGAGTCCGTGATGGAGATGCCTGGCAAGGTCGTCGCTATCGTCTGCACCGCCATCTGGGTCGCCCTCATGGCCAAGAAGGGCTTCCACAAGTCTTGGTACCTCGCAAATGTCGGTTGCGCTGCGTGCATCATTGCCTACAACTACTTCGCCTTTGGTCAGATCAACGGCACCTCCACGGTCGCCATCGCCATGATCGCCTACCCCATCATCTTCGCCATCTGGAAGTTCTTCTACGTCGGCTTCCAGTACCTGCCCGATGTTCTGCTCAACTACATCCCCGATGTCGATGAGCTCATCACTCTGCGCCGTCGCGAGGGCATCTACAGCTCCGCGCAGCAGCTCTGCCAGCAGATCGCCCAGGCTATCGCCGTCAACGTGTGGGCTATCGTCCTTGCTGCCTCCGGCTTCATTCAGACCGCCGGCAATAGCGACGCCGTGACCCAGCCCGCTACTGTGCCTCTGTATATCTGCGGCTACATGATCATCGGCTGCGCCGGCTTCTTCCTGCTTGCGGCCGTCCTTGCCCGCGGCATCAAGATCGACAAGGAGCAGTGCGACATCCTTTGCGACGAGATTCACCGAGTCAAGGAGGGTGGCAAGATGGCCGACGTCAAGCCCGAGGTCAAGGCGCTTTGCGAGGAGCTCTCCGGCTTTAAGTACGAGGACTGCTTTGCCCACAACAACGTTGGCTTCCAGGACGGTAGCGTAACTCCCGCCGAGTAAGGCCGACATATCGTCCAAATCACAGGGCCGTGCCACCGGAATTCCGCCGGCAGGCACGGCCCTTTTTCAACAGCGTACAATTTGCCTTTAGAGCATCTTTTTGAGGGAGAAACCCATGGAGACGAACGTTATCTGGCGCAACGCGCGCGCGGCGGTTATCGAGCTTGACGACGGCGGTTACTTTACCTGCGCCGATACGTGGGAGATCTTTGTCAACGACGAGCCCGCCGGTACCACGAATACGGTCGAGACCTATGTCGACGGCCTGATCCCCGGCAAGCGCAACCTGGTTCGTTTTGTTTGTGGCGAGCGTGAGCTGAGCGTAGGTGTCACCACGCCGGCTGAGCCCTTTACCATCAACGTTCGCGACTGTGGCGCCAAGGGCGATGCCGAGCACGACGACACCACCAACATCCAGGCTGCCATCATGGCCTGCCCCAAGGGCGGGCGCGTGCTGATCCCCGCCGGTAGTTATCGCATCAAGTCCCTCTTCCTTAAGAGCAATATCAACATCGAGCTCGCCGAGGGAGCGGTGCTGTTGGCCCGTCACGATCGCGCGGCGCTTGCCTACATTCCGGGCACGGTCACAGGCGACGAGGGCGCCGGGTATGCCGGCACCGATATGCTGCCCCTGGGCCGCTGGGAGGGCGAGAGTTTCTCGACCTACTGCTCTACCTTTACGGGTCTGAGCGTGCACGACGTGTGCATCTATGGTCGTGGTGCCATCGACGGTCAGACTGATTTTGCCGAGGACAACTGGTGGAACAAGGACTTTAAGAACATCTTTCGCCCGGAGGAGGGCCGCGAGGTCGCCCGCCCGCGCATGATCTTCCTATCCGAGTGTGAGAACGTGAGCTTGGCCGGCTTCACCGTCCGCAACAGCCCGGCGTGGAACATCCACCCCATCCTGTGCGAGCACGTCGATGCGCTCTGCCTGTCCATCGAGGGCCCCAAGAACTCCCACAACACCGACGGCTTCGATCCCGAGAGCTGCGGTTTTGTTCGCATCCTTGGTTGTCAGTTCTCAGTGGGTGACGACTGCATCGCCATCAAGAGCGGCAAGCTGGGCATTGAGCCCGAGCTTCGTCCCGCCACGCACGACGTGCTGATCTCTCACTGCTACATGCACGATGGTCACGGCGCCGTGGTCCTGGGTTCAGAGGCTGCCGGCGGCATCAAGGACCTTACCGTAAGCAAGTGCCTCTTTGAGCGCACCGACCGCGGCCTGCGCGTCAAGACCCGCCGCGGGCGCGGCAAGGATGCCGTCAACGAGGGCATTACCTTTGAGCACATTCGCATGGACGAGGTGCTCACGCCCTTCGTGGTCAACTCCTTCTACTTCTGCGACAAGGACGGCAAGACCGACTACGTGCAGTCTCGCGAGGCACTGCCCGTCGACGACCGCACGCCCGGCTTTGGTGCCACGACGTTTTGCGATATCGAGGCCACTAACTGCCACGCGGCCGCTGCCTACATCACGGGCCTGCCCGAGAGCAAAGTAACGCGCCTGACGTTCCAGGATGTCCACGTGACCTTTGCCGACGATGCTGAGCCCTTTGTTCCGGCCATGGCCTGCGGCGTTGAGCCCATGGTGCGTCAGGGCATCATTGCGCAAAACGTCAAGGTGCTCGACCTGCAAAATGTGGTGATCGAGGGCCAGGACGGCGAGGAGCTGCAGCTCCAGAACGTTGACAAGGTTATCCGTGCGTAGGCGTTTGCTCCTAAACAATTAAATTCGGTATGTCGTGGCGCGCGATGGGCAGGGCCTTCCCGACCCATTGCGCGAACTTTTTATATGCCGAAACTGCAACGTAGACGGTCTACGACGAAAGGACGCGGTGACTGATGATGAGTGAGAGACGATTTTTTGAGGTTTCGCCCGAGCGTGCGGGGGCATATCACAGTATCTCTAAGGCCTTGGAGGCAATTGACGAATCCTGTCCGAATGACGGACGGCCGGTGACAATCCATATCGAGCCGGGTGAGTACCGCGAACGGGTCGAGATTCATCGCCCGCATGTAACGATTGAGGGAGAGACGGCCGACAGCGTGCGTATCGTTGGCGGCCTTGCGGCGCAGATGCCCTCGGAGGACGGCAGCGGCCAGGACGGAAAGCTCGGCACCTTCCGCACGTATACGGTGCTGGTCGATGCCGACGACGTACGGCTCGAGAACCTCACGATCGAAAACGATGCGGGCGATGGGCGCGAGGTCGGTCAGGCGATTGCCCTGTATGCCGATGGCGACCGTCTGGTTGTCGATGCCTGCTGCATTAAGGGACACCAAGACACGCTGTTTTTGGGTCCGCTGCCGCCGCATGAGGCCAAACCGGGCGGGTTCATAGGACCCAAACAGTATGCGCCGCGCCGGGTGGGACGCCAGTATTTTCGACGTTGCCGGATCGAGGGCGATGTCGACTTTATCTTTGGCGGCGCGCGTGCCTACTTTGAGGGGTGCGAGATTCGCTCGCTCAACCGCGATATGGATGTCAACGGGTATGTAACGGCAGCCTCCACGCCTAAAGGCGAGCCGTACGGATTTGTGTTTCATGGTTGTTCGTTTACAGCTCCGGATGGCGTGGCGCCGGATTCGGTCTACCTGGGCCGTCCTTGGCGCGAATGGGCGCAAACTGCGCTGATCGATTGTTGGCTAGGGCGACATATCAAGCGCGAAGGCTGGTGGGATTGGAATAAACCGGCGGCGCACAACTGCGCGCAGTATGCTGGCGCGATCCTGTATGGGCCGGCGGGCGATACTACCGACTGGGTGCCGTGGGCGAATGAACTCGATGTGATGGCTGCCGCCGGGTACGCTCGCGAGCAGGTGCTTGCCGGTGTGGATGGCTGGGATCCCGAGGGCGGCGACGGTGATGCGGTGGAGACGGCTGGGCTATCTGCCAATGGTCGTACCGTGCACATCGAAACGTACTGCGAAGACGAGCCTGCGCTGCGTGCCCGGCTGAAGCGCGAAGGCCGCTCGGCGGCATTTGCGGGCAAGACTCCTGCAGATTTTGAGGCGTGGAAGATTGCGACCAGGACTCGTCTGTACGATGTTTTGGGCCTTTCGCTTATGGACCGCGTCCCGATTGAGATTCGTGAGCTCAGCCGCGTGCGGGTTGCCGGCGGCATTGTGCGTACTCATGCGATGCTGCAGGTTGAGCACGATGTGTTGATGTCGTTTTACCTGTTGGAGCCGTCTCATCCGAAGCTTGATGGACGGGGGCTTAAGCGTTGCTATATCTGCCCGCATGGCCATCAGGGAGCAGGCGCCGCAAGTGTTGCGGGCGTGACGGGCGTGCCGGCGGTCGATGATGCTGTGCGTAAGTTCAATTACGACTACGGTCTACGTTTGGCGCGTATGGGTTACGTGACCGTCTGCCCCGACGCACGCGGTTGGGGACACCGTCGTGACTGGAAGGGTCAGGGCGATGACGAGAACAGCTTTCTGCGCGGCACGTGCCTAAACCAGGCGCGCATGGCCGAGCCGCTGGGACTTACCGTTGCGGGCCTCAACGCCTGGGATAACATGCGTCTGATCGATTACCTAGAGGCGCGCGGCGACATTGCCATGGACGACCTGGGCTGTTTTGGCTTTTCGGGCGGCGGATACATGACGCTGTATCTGGCGGCGCTCGACCCACGCGTATGTAAGACGTTTGTCTCGGGCTACCTGTACGGTGTCGATGATTCGCTGCTGCACCTCAACGGCAATTGCAGCTGCAACTACACACCCGGACTTTGGCGCTTGCTCGACATGGGCGATATTGCCTCGCTTATTGCGCCGCGCCCGTTGTTAGTGCAAAGCTGCGAAGAGGATCATCTGAACGGTTCGCGCGGGCTGAAAAATGTTGGCGAGCAGCTCGAGATCGTGCGCGATGCCTACAAGTTGCTGGGTCGCAGAGATGGCCTGCGGCACGAGGTGTGTCCGGGTGAACACCATCTGGGCGTGGCACATCTTGCCGAGGATATCGAATGGCTCGATTCGCACGTTGCGGAATGCGCCCGTGCATAGCCCCTCGGCATGCTGCGAATAAACGGTACGTTCCTGTATGACCGTCGATGGGCGGATGAGGAGAAGATTATGGAAACGAAGAGTTTGAGTGAATCGACCATTTGCTGCTTTGGCGATTCGACCACATGGGGGGATAACGGATGCGGCGCAGGCGGCAACGACATCTCTTGGACTTCGCATCTGGGCGCGTTGCTGGGAGGTGCAGTCGTCGAGAACTTTGGCATCAAGGGTTCGCGTATCGCCATCAAGGCCGACCGTACCGATTCATTTGTCGAGCGCTTGGACGGCATCGACGATGCGGCCGATGTCTATGTTGTCTTTGGCGGCGTTAACGACTTTAGCCGCAACGTGCCGCTTGGCGAGTTGGGCAGTACCGATGCGCATGAGTTCTATGGTGCGGTCGACTATCTGATCCGAACCATCACGGCGCGCTCACCTCAGGCAAAGCTCGTGTTTATGACGCCATGCAAGACGAGTGGTAAGCACGAGAAGGATATCCCGGCAAGCGATGAGGCGAACCATTTGGGTCTGACGCAAGACGCCTACGTGCGAGCGATGCTGGAGGTCTGTGACCGTTACGCCGTTCCGGTGATTGACCTGTATGCGCAAAGCGGCATCAGCCCGTTTTTGCCGGAGCACCGCGAGCTCTATATGCCGGACGGTCTGCATTACAGCCCGGCTGGCTATGAGCGCCTGGCGCATCGCATCGCCGCGGGCTTAGCCGCCGTTTGCCGCTAAAAGCCTGCCGTTTGCGGGGAATATAGGGTTAACGTTCACCCTATATTCCCCGTTCGCGTTACACTAGGGGTAACGTTCACCTATCGTTTATGTCAGAGGGGACAGCAATGGGTTGCAATCAAATCCTGGACCGTTATATCGAGCAGTTGATCGAAACCTCTACGCCGCAGGCGCCGGCTTGGAATATCGAAAAGATTCGCGCCGGCAAGGAGAACACCTGGAACTATATCGACGGCTGCATGATCAAGGCGCTCATCGAGCTGTACGAGATTACGGGTGAGCAGCGCTACCTGACGTTCGCCGATGACTACATCGATTTCTTTGTCCAGGACGACGGTACCATCAAGCATTACAACCCGCAGGAGTACAACCTCGATAACGTCAATGCGGGCAAGACCCTCTACAAGCTCTATGACCTGGTGGGCAAGCCCAAGTACCGTGCCGCCATGGACACCATCTACCGCCAGCTCGAGACCCAGCCGCGCACCAAAGAAGGCGTGTTTTGGCACAAGGCCGTCTATCCCAACCAGATCTGGCTCGATGGCATGTATATGGCCCAGCCGTTCTACATGCAGTACGAGCTGAGCTTCCACAACCGTCGTGCCTGCTCGGACAGCTTCCATATGTTCCAGGTCGTGCATGACCTGATGCGCAACCCCCTCAACGGTCTGTACTATCACGCTTACGACGCGAGCCGCAAACAGTTCTGGTGCGACCCGGTCACCGGCCTTTCGGCTAACTTCTGGCTGCGCGCCGAGGGCTGGTTTGCCATGGCACTCATCGATACCTGGGAGCTCATGCCGCCTTCGATGTCAGCCGAGAAGGACGAGATTCGCAAGATGTTCCACGACCTGATCGATGCCATGCTGCCGTATCAGGACGAGAAGACCGGCATGTGGCATCAGGTCATCAACCTGCCCAATATCGCCCCCAACTACCTGGAGGAGTCTGGTAGCGCGATTTTTGCCAATGCCATCATGAAGGGCGTGCGTCTAGGCGTGCTGGGCGAGCGTTACTACCAGTACGGCCGTCGCGCCTTCGACGGCATCTGCGAGACCTGCCTGTCCGAGCATGATGGGCAGCTGGCGCTCGACAACATCTGCCTGGTCGCGGGCTTGGGAAACACCGCGCACCGCGAGGGCACGTTTGGTTACTACATGAGCGAGCCTATCGTCAAAAACGATGCGAAGGGCGTGGCGCCGCTGGTGCTTGCCTATATCGAGACCATGCATCACGACAAACTGGCCGGCAGGCATGACCCGCTTGCTCCCTCGGGCGTGTGCTCTATCGAGGACCCGTTTGGCGGATACACCCCGGGCATCAACGCTCATAAGGGATGTGAATAACGTGGGGGCTATTACTCCGGGTGTGCGTTTGCACGACCTTCCGCAGGGGACCGTCGAGGAACGCATCCGCATGGCGGGAGAGCTGGGCTTTTCGTGCATTCAGCTGCCGAGCAAGGTGCTCTACGCATCGATGGGGATCGATCGAGGCGGCCTGACCCGCGAGCTTGCCGACCATTTGCTTGCGGTGCTCGACGAGGCGGGCGTTTCGGTCGCCGTGCTCGGCTGCTATAAGAATTTGGCGACGCCCGATCGCCAACAGCTCATGGATAACATTGCCGAGTACGAGGCATGCCTGAACTTTGCCCAGATGCTCGGCGGATGCCCGGTTGGCACCGAGACCGGTCGCCCCAATGCGCAGAACCGCGTTGCTGACGACCGCATGACCGATGGGGCACTCGAAGCGTTTACAGACGGGCTTGCACGCGTCTGCGATCGGGCCGAGGCCGTGGGCGGGCAAATTTTGATCGAGCCCGGTTGGAACGAGACGGTTAATACTCCGGATCGCTGCCGTGAGGTGCTGGAGCGCGTCTCGAGCCCGTCGCTCGGCGTGATCTACGACCCGGTATCGCTGCTGCACCCCAGTGTCGTTGACGAAGCGCAGGAAATCACCGCGCGCATGCTCTACTTATGCGGCAGTAAGATCCGCGTGCTGCACGCCAAGGATTTTGAGATCGTTGATAACGAGGACGGAGCCGGATGGTGCGACGGTACGGGTTCGCGCCTGGTGTGTCATGGCGTGGGCGAGACGGGACGATATGACTTTGAGCCTGTGGTGGCCTGGGCGGCTGCCGCCTGCCCTGGGATTCCCTGCGTGGTCGAGAACAGCGTACCGGCGACGGCGGCTGACTGCCTGGCGACACTCGAGCACATGTCTGCTCGCTGCGGGGCTTCTCATCGCGAGCTATAGCATTGGCTTTTGCCGTGTCGGCAGATTGAGATTACCTGTATGGGGGCGGCGGTGAAGGGTCTTTATCGTCGCCCCCATTGGATTGCATTAAAAAGGGGAGTTGCGTGGCTATCCACATTGTCGAAGAGGCGAATCGTTGCCTAGGTTGTAAAAGGGCGTTCTGTCAGATTAAGGGCTGCCCGGTTCAGACGCCTATTCCGCAGGTCATCGACCTGTTCAAACAGCGTCGTCTAGAAGAAGCGGGCGAGCTGCTGTTCCAGAACAATCCCATGAGCGCGGTCTGCTCTATGGTGTGCAACCATTCGGGCCAGTGCGAGGGTGCTTGCATTCAGGGCCGCAAGGGCACACCCGTGCATTTCTCGAGCATCGAGAACTATATCTCGACAGCGTATTTGGATCGTAAGGAGTGGAAGCCCGCGCCGTCGTGTGGCAAACAGGTTGCTGTGGTCGGTTCCGGTCCCGCCGGTATTACCGTGGCCATTAAGATGGCCCAGCTGGGCTGTGCCGTCACGGTATTTGAACAGCGCCCCGAGATCGGCGGTGTGCTGGAATACGGTATCCCCGAGTTCCGCCTGCCCCGTGCGCTCGTACAAAAGTACCGTCACGTGATGTGCTCGCTTGGCGTGCGCGTGCGCCCCTCGACCACCATCGGTGGCGCGCTGCATATCGACGACCTGCTGCGCGACGGCTACGATGCGGTCTTTGTTGGTACCGGTACCTGGCGAGCTCGCAAGTTGGGTATTCCCGGCGAGTCGCGCGGCAACGTGCTGTTTGGTATCGATTACTTGGTCGATCCCTCGAGTGTGGCGATCGGACAGAATGTGGCGGTCATCGGTGCCGGTAACGTGGCCATGGATGTGGCCCGCACGGCGCTGCGCTCGGGTGCTCGTAAGGTCACCGTGTATGCTCGATCGCGCCATATCTCGGCCATCGATGATGAGGTGGAGCTGACCGAGCTTGACGGTGCCGAGATTGTGTGCGGCAAGGCGATCTGTGCCATCGACGATAACGGTCCGGTCTTTGAGACGGCTATCTTCGACGAGGAGAATAACGTGGTGGGGTACGAGGAAGAGCTCGACCATGCGTTTGCCGACACAGTTGTGATTGCGGCTTCGCAGGTGCCCAAAGACAAGCTTGTGCTTACGACGGGTGGTCTGGAGACCGACCATCGCGGCCTGCTTTCGGTCGACGAGAACGGCATGACCACCGTGCCCGGCGTCTTTGCCGCCGGCGACGTGGTTAACGGCCCGCTGACGGTTGTTCACGCCGTAGCCGGCGCTAAGCTCGCCGTCGAAGGCATGACCAGCTACCTGGGTCTCTAACACATCCCATCCATCAGTTGCGGTGAAATACGGACTGTTTTGGCTGTGAAAAGCCTCGATTGCTCCGTATCTCACCGCAACTTTTTGTGGGGTAGGCTAGAGACGCTGCATGCGGTACCCGACACCCATGTGCGTCTGAATCATCTTGGGGTGAGAGGGGTCTGCCTCGATCTTCTTGCGCAGGGTGCGCATGAACACGCGCAGGCTCGCCAGATCGCTGTCCCAGCTCGTGCCCCATATCTCGCGGGTGATGAAGGTGTGGGTGAGCACCTTGTCGACGTTTTTCGCCAGAAGGACGAGCAATTTGTACTCGGTTGGGGTGAGCGAGAGTTCGCGTCCGTCTTTCGTCGCGTATCCCGCGGCGTAGTCGATATGCAGCGGACCGTTGTCAAACGTGCTCGCTTCTGTCGACTCGCTCGACGCCATCGAGGAGCGCCTCAAATTCGCACGGACGCGCGCGAGCAACTCATCCACAGAAAAGGGCTTGGTGAGGTAATCGTCTGCCCCTGCGTCAAGTGCTGCAATCTTGTCGGAATCTTCGGTGCGCGCCGAAATGACGATAATGGGGACTGCCGACCAGCTTCGGATCTTCGTGATGACCTCGATACCGTCAATGTCGGGAAGGCCGAGGTCGAGCATGATGAGGCTGGGGCCGTGCGACACCGCATCCATGATGGCGGCCTGGCCGTTGCATACCTTGCTCACGACGTAGCCGTGGAGGTCAAGCGCGGTCGAAACGAGGTTTTGAACGGTCAGGTCATCTTCGACCAGGAGGATACGTGGCTTAGCGGTATTATTCATGAATCTCGATCTCCTCGGTGGGCAGGGTAAAACGGAAGACGGCCCCATGGGGGTGGTTGTCGCGAACTTCGATGACGCCGCCATGCGCCTCCACGATGGAGCGGCAGAGCGACAGCCCAAGGCCGATGCTTCGACGCGAATCCACGGGCCGCGTATTGCTTGAGGTGAAGAAGCGCTCAAAGATATGAGGCTTGTCGCAGTCTGCCACACCCGGCCCATCGTCTGCGACGTCCACCACGACGAACGCACCCTCGCGACGTGCGCTGATGGTGACAGTCGAGTCCTCGGGTGTGTATTTGAAGGCGTTCATGATGAGATTCGTAAGCACCTGCATGATGAGATGGACGTCGATGCGTACCAGCAGGATGTCGTCAGTGTGCTCGATGGTGACGGCACGTCCATGCGATGCTTGGGCGACATGGCTGAGGGCGGCCTCGATGACCTCGTCGATGAGCTCGGATGTGAAGTTGAGGCGAATGGTGCCGTCCTCGACGCGTGTGATGGCGAGGAGGTTTTCCACGGTATCGATAAGCCAGAGGGAGTCGTCGTAGATGGCATCGGCAAGATCGCAGCGTTGTTCGAGGCTGAGCTTCTCGTCGCTCTTCCGAAGGATTGCCGCAGATCCGGATATAGCCGTGAGGGGTGTCCTCAAATCGTGGCCGATGGAGCGCAAAAGGTTGGCGCGCAGCTGCTCGTTTTTCGCCAAGACCGCAGCCTCTTCGCGCTCTTGCGCCGCCCGGTCGCTTTCGAGCGCCAAGGCGCATTCACCTACGATAGATAGGACGATCGAATGCTCGAAGGCTTCGATCTCGCGCCCCTCCAGGGCGATGCCGATGACACCGAATACCTTGTCGCCGGTGCGAACCGCGAGGTAGAGACAGCGCGCCTCAGGCAGGGTCCGCGTGCTTGCGCCCGCGCGCTTGTTGTTGGTGTAGGTCCAGGTTGCAACGGCGCGCTCGTAGTCGGTGAGCAGCGACGCGGATCGGTTTTCGGTGCCAGCGGACTCATAGAGCGCCTTGCCGAGCGTGCCGTGTTCGGCGGGGTAGAAGACCACGTCGAGTTTTAGCAGTTTGACGAGTTGATTCATGGCGACGCGGGCGCACTCCTCCGCGCTATGGGCTTGCTGCAAGAGCTGGTTCGTTTCGAGGAGTACGCGCGTTTTGAATGCGTTCTCGGCGGATGTACGGGCGTTGTCGGCGATGCGCGCAGTTAACTCGCCGGCGACCATAGCGGTGGCGAACATGATGCCGAACGTGACCAGATAGCTTCGGTCGTAGCTGGCGAGCGAAAACAGAGGCGTGACGAAGCAGAAGTTGTAAAGCACTACAGAGAGCACGCTCGATACGATCGTGCAGATACGCCCCGTCGTGGTGACGGCGGTCAGCAGGGCCGTGAAGATATAGAGGGATATGATGCTGGAATCGGCAAATCCCAGATGGCGGAAAGCCGTGCCGATCGCCGTGGCGGCAAGAGAGAGAGCCAGCGTGCGAAGCACGTTTCGGCTGCTGGGCGGCTGCAGGGCGAGCGCATGGCGGCGTCCTTTGGGTTGGGAGGGCGGAGTCGACTGTTCTGGAATGATGTAAATGTCGAGGTTCGGAGCGAATGTTATGAGCTGTTCTACGAGAGATTTGCGGCCGAAGAGGGCCTGACGGACGCTGCTGCGCTCGCCCGTGCGCCCCATGACGATCTTCGAAATACCCGACAGGCGCGCGAACTCGGAGATCTGAAACGCGATGTCGTCGCCATAGACGGTTTCCATATGTGCTCCGAGCTGCTCGGCTAGGGCGATATTGGCTGCAAGCTTGGCGCGCTCATCATCGCTCATGGCTTGCGTGCGCGGGCTCTCTACGAACAGGGCGACGAGCTCGCTGCGAAACGCTTTCGCCATGCGTGCGGCGGCACGGACGATGCGGGGATTGGTCGGCGCCGGGGAGACACAGACTAAGATACGCTCCCTGGTGTAGTAGTCACGGTTTCCCAGCACGCGTGCGGCGTCTGTGAGGTGACCGGTGCGATCGGCGCAGCGGCGCAGCGCGATTTCTCGGAGTGCGGTGAGGTTCTCGACGGTAAAAAATGCTGTTGCGCTCGGTCGGCTTGTGCGGGACGGTAGACGAGGCCGGCGCGAAGGCGCTCAAGTAGGTCTTCGGGCTCTATGTCGACGAGCTCGACCTGGTCGGCATCATCGAAGATACGGTCGGGGATTCGTTCGCTCACGACAACGCCGGTGATGGATGCAACCATGTCGTTTAGGCTCTCGATATGCTGAACGTTCACGGTCGTATAGACGTCGATGCCCGCATGTAGAAGTTCCTCGACGTCTTGATAGCGTTTGTCGTGGCGAGACCCCGGCGCATTCGTATGGGCGAGCTCGTCGACAAGGATGAGCTGAGGGGCGCGTTCGATAGCCGCATCTAGATCGAACTCGCTGAGCGCAATGCCGTTGTGCTCGATGAGTTTACAGGGCACGTTCTCAAGCCCTTGTGCAAGATGGGCAGTTGCCGGACGTTCGTGCGGCTCGATGTATCCCGCGACGACGTCGACACCTCGCCGCTTGGCGGCGTGGGCGGCTTGAAGCATCGCATAGGTTTTGCCTGTGCCAGCAGCGTAGCCAAAGAAAATTTTGAGGTGTCCCCGGCTGGTTCGAGTGTCATCGGCGACCCCGTCTTTCTCAATTGCCTTGAGGATGAGGTCTGGATTGACGCGAGTGTCCGATGCGTCGCGCTGCATAGCGTAGCCTTTCTGAAGCGTTGTCCATGCGTGCATACGCGGTGAAGACACCACTGTATGCTCGCGAGGTCGAGTATAGGCGCACTGCAGCTGCAATAGTGCTTTCTACCTGCATCTTTACGGCATCTTAAGGATGTGAGCCCCGGCCCTCACGCCTCTTTAATCCCTAGAAGCGTTTACTGTCCCCAGACGCTTGCGAGGGCAGGCGTCCGAGACATCGGACCGCGTGTGAAAGGGGCGGTAAATGGACATCCTCATTCCCATCATCGGAGTCGTCTGCATTGGACTTCTTATCTATTACATCTACATTCTGATGAGGAGTGATTCGTAAACTATGGACGCTGCGATTCAGTACATTTTGTACTTTGCCGTACTCGTCGTCCTGGCCGTTCCGCTCGGTCGGTTCATGGCCCATATCATGGATGGTGAGCATACGTTCCTGTCGCCTGTGATTGCTCCTGTGGAGCGTGGCGTCTATCGTCTGTTTCGCATCGACGCGGCAGAACAGATGGGGTGTAGGCGCTATCTGGCGAGCGTGCTGGTCTTTTCGGGGATCGGCCTCGTGGCTCTTGTGGCACTCCAGGCGCTTCAGTCCTTCTTGCCAGGCAATCCCCAGCACCTGCCGGGTGTGTCATGGGACCTGTCGTTCAATACGGCTGCTTCCTTCATAACCAACACCAACTGGCAGTCCTACTCCGGTGAGACCACCCTGTCCTACCTTGTGCAGTTCATGGGTCTCACTGTGCAGAACTTCGTTTCCGCTGGCACCGGTATCGCGGTCATGTTCGCGCTGATCCGCGGCTTCCGTCAGGTCAAGGAGCAGGGTCTGGGTTCCTTCTGGGTCGACCTCACCCGCACCGTCCTGTATGTGCTCATCCCGCTGAACCTCGTGTTCGGCATCTGCCTGGCTGCCGGTGGCGTCATCTCCAACTTCCAGCCGGCTCAGAAGGCTGAGCTCGTAGAACCCGTCGCTGTTCAGCCTAATGCGGACGGCGGCTGGAGCGTCATCGACGGCGCCCAGATTGAGGGCGACACGGTCAAGGTCGACGGCAAGGTTGTCGAGGGCGCGCGCGTGGTCACCGAGCAGTTCCTGCCCCAGGGTCCCGCGGCTCCTCAGGTCGCCATCAAGCAGTCCGGCACCAACGGCGGCGGCTTCTTCGGCGTGAACTCCGCCCATCCGTATGAGAACCCCAGTGCCTTCACCAACATCATCGAGATGACCAGCCTGCTGCTGATCCCGGCCGCCTGTTGCTTCGCCTTCGGTATCGGCGTCAAGAACACCAAGCAGGGCAAGGCCATCTTTGCCGCCATGTTCATCCTGCTGGTGATCTTCACCGGCATCATCGCCGTCAACGAGCATGCGGGCACCCCGCAGCTGGCCGATGGCGGAGCGGTCAATATCGAGATGACCGACGGCCAGGCCGGCGGCAACATGGAGGGCAAGGAGAGCCGTTTCGGTATCGCCTCCTCTTCCACCTGGTCCGCTTTCACGACGGCTGCTTCCAACGGCTCGGTTAACTCCATGCACGACTCCTACACCCCGCTGGGCGGTTTTGTCCAGATGCTCCAGATTGCTCTGGGCGAGGTCGTCTTCGGCGGCGTGGGCTGCGGCCTGTACGGCATGATCGGCTTCGCCATCCTCACAGTGTTCATCGCCGGCCTCATGGTTGGACGCACGCCTGAGTTCCTGGGCAAGAAGATCGAGCCGGGCGAGATGCGCTGGGCAGTTGTCCTGTGCTTGGCAACTCCGTTTGCCATTCTGGTGTGCTCGGCCATCGCCTGCATGGTGCCCGGTCTTGCCGACCAGCTCAACAATGGTGGCGCGCACGGCTTCTCCGAGGCGCTGTATGCCTTCACCTCATGCGGCGGCAACAACGGCTCGGCGTTTGCAGGCATGAACTGCAACATTCCCTGGATCAACGTCATGCTCGGCCTCGAGATGCTGTTCGCCCGCTTCATGCCTATCATCGGTACGCTGGCTATCGCCGGCTCGCTGGCCAAGAAGGGCAAGGTCGCCGAGAGCGCCGGTACCCTGTCTACCACTAACGGCATGTTCGTATTCCTGCTCGTGTTCATCGTTCTGCTGATCGGTGCCCTGAGCTTCTTCCCGGCCCTGGCGCTTGGCCCCGTTGCCGAGTTCTTCCAGATGATTGCGTAAAGGAGGGCGCAGATTTATGACTATGCAAAAAGACATGATGGGCCGCGCGGTCCGCGACTCGTTTGCCAAGCTGGATCCTCGCGTCCAGATTCAAAACCCGGTCATGTTCCTGGTGTGGCTTTCCGCCGTCATGACCTTCGTCCTGGCCGTCGCTTCCATTTTCGGTGTGCAGGACGCGGGTGTGCCCACCTACTATGTGGTCGCCATCGCGGTCATCCTGTGGCTTACCGACCTGTTCTCGAACTTCGCCGAGGCGCTTGCCGAGGGCCGCGGTAAAGCCCAGGCCGATTCCCTGCGTGCGGCCAAGAAGGATGTCGAGGCCCATCGCATCGAGTCCGTTGAGGACAAGGAGCACTTCACCGTCGTTCCCGGCACCGAGCTCACGCGCGGCGACCTGGTGATCGTACGCGCCGGCGAGCAGATTCCCGGCGACGGCGACGTCATCGAGGGCGCTGCTTCCGTTGACGAGTCCGCCATCACCGGCGAGTCCGCCCCCGTGGTCCGCGAGGCCGGCGGCGACCGCTCTGCCGTTACCGGCGGTACCACGGTGCTGTCCGACTGGATCATCGTCAAGATCTCCAGTGAGCCCGGCCAGAGCTTCCTGGATAAGATGATCGCGATGGTCGAGGGTGCCGCGCGCAAGAAGACCCCTAACGAGATCGCTCTGGAGATCTTCCTGGTGGCCCTCTCCATCGTCTTTATCCTGGTCACGCTGGCCCTGTATTGTTACTCCTGCTTCTCGGTCGGTCTTAACGACATGGACAACCCCACGGCCGTGACCACGCTCGTGGCGCTGCTCGTGTGCCTGGCTCCTACTACCATCGGCGCCCTTCTTTCCGCCATCGGCATCGCCGGCATGAGCCGTCTGAACGAGGCCAACGTGCTGGCCATGTCCGGCCGCGCCATCGAGGCCGCCGGCGACGTCGACATCCTCATGCTCGACAAGACCGGCACCATCACCCTGGGTAACCGCCAAGCCGCCGAGTTCATCCCGGTCGACGGCATCGATCCCGCGGAGCTGGCCGATGCCGCCCAGCTTTCCTCGCTGGCCGACGAGACCCCCGAAGGCCGTTCCATCGTCGTGCTCGCCAAGGAGCGGTTTGGTCTGCGCGGCCGCACACTCGAGGATAAGGGTATGGAGTTCATCCCCTTCACCGCGGCGACCCGCATGTCCGGTGTGAACTACGAGGGCAATGAGATCCGCAAGGGCGCTGCCGATTCCGTGCGCACCTATGTGGAGGCAGCCGGCGGCGTGTTCTCCCAGGAGTGCGACGAGGCCGTCGAGCGCATCGCCAAGGCCGGCGGCACCCCGCTGGTCGTGACCAAGAACTGCCGCGTGCTGGGCGTTGTGTACCTCAAGGACATCATCAAGTCCGGCGTTAAGGAGAAGTTCGCCGACCTGCGCAAGATGGGCATCAAGACCATCATGGTGACGGGCGACAACCCACTCACCGCCGCGGCAATCGCCGCCGAGGCCGGCGTTGACGACTTCCTGGCCGAGGCCACCCCTGAGGGCAAGCTCGAGAAGATCCGCGAGTTCCAGCGTGAGGGCCACCTGGTCGCCATGACCGGCGACGGCACCAACGACGCGCCGGCGCTGGCGCAGGCGGATGTCGCCGTGGCCATGAACACGGGCACCCAGGCTGCCAAGGAGGCCGGCAACATGGTCGACCTCGACTCCAGCCCCACCAAGCTCATCGAGGTCGTGCGTATCGGCAAGCAGCTGCTCATGACCCGCGGTTCGCTTACGACCTTCTCGGTCGCCAACGACATGGCGAAGTACTTCGCTATCATCCCGGCCCTGTTCTCGCCGATCTACCCGGGCCTTGGCGCACTCAACATCCTCGGTCTGGCAAGCCCGCTGTCCGCGGTTCTTTCGGCCATCATCTATAACGCGCTCGTTATCGTCGCGCTGATCCCGGCCGCGCTGAAGGGCGTTAAGTACCGCGAGGTACCGTCCGGACAGCTGCTGACCCACAACCTGCTCGTATGGGGTCTGGGCGGCATCGTTGCCCCGTTCGCATTTATCAAGCTCATCGACATGCTGCTCGCGTTCTGCGGCATTATGTAAGTGGAGGTTTGTATGTTCAAAGGTATCGCATCGCGCGCACTTGGCGTGTTCGCGCTGTTTACCATCGTCTGCGGCCTGGGGTACACGCTCGTGGTGACCGGCGTCGTGCAGCTTGCGTTTCCGTACCAGGCGAACGGATCGCTTATTACGGTCGACGGCAAGGTTGTGGGTTCCGAGCTCATCGGCCAGAACTTCGATGACGAAGCCCACATGTGGGGTCGTATCCAGAACGTGTCAATTGTCGAAGGCGAAGACGGCGAGCTCATGGCGTATGGTGCCCCGTCCAACCTGTCCCCGGCGAGTGAGGAGTATCGGCAGCTGATAGATGCGCGCGTGAAGAAGATCCGCGCCGCCAATCCCGATGCCGATATGGACGCTGTGCCCGTCGACCTGGTGACGTGTTCGGGGTCCGGCCTCGACCCGGAGATCTCTCCGGATGCCGCCGAGTACCAGGTCTCGCGCCTTGCCAAAGCCACGGGCAAAAGTGAGGACGAGGTGCACGACATCATCGCCGCGTGCACCAAGGGCCGTTTCCTCGGCGTGTTCGGCGAGCCCACGGTCAACGTGCTCAAGGTGAACCTTATGCTGGACGGCGTGCTGTAGGTGAAGGAGCGGCGGATGAGGGCATGACTGACTATCTGAGCCCTCAATTCCACCCCGCCCATCAGTTGCGGTGAAATACGGACTGTCTTGGCTGTCAAAGGCCTTATCTACTCCGTATTCCACCGCAACTTTTTGTGGGTCGATACGTAGGCAGGGGAGTGCGTGCGG
Source organism: Collinsella sp. (assembly GCA_048326155.1). Taxonomy (GTDB): domain Bacteria; phylum Actinomycetota; class Coriobacteriia; order Coriobacteriales; family Coriobacteriaceae; genus Collinsella. Next base: position 12,074 of record DBFEQD010000011.1, on the reverse strand, counting down.
TCGGGTACCGTGCGGTTGCTGGTACGATAGATAAGTCAGCAACTGCCGCCGAGCGGCTCAAATGAAAGGAACCCTGTATGGAGTCCTCCGCCTATCCGATGCTCTTTAGCCCAATCAAGGTCGGTACAACCGAGGTCAAGAACCGCGTCTTTATGCCGCCGGTATCTACCAACCTGGCCGATCATGGCTATGTGACCGATGACTTGGTCGATCATTACCGTGCCCGCGCCAAGGGCGGCGTGGGCCTCATCATCACCGAGGTCGTGACGGTCGAGCCCACCTATACCTATCTGCCGGGTGACATGTGCTGCTACGACGACACGTTTATCCCCGGCTGGGAAAAGCTCGCCGCGGCCGTCCACGAGTACGGCTGCAAGATCATGCCGCAGCTCTTCCACCCCGCCTACATGGCCTTTAACATTCCGGGCACGCCTCGCCTGATCGCTCCGTCCTTTGTGGGCCCGTCTTACGCCCGCGAGGCACCGCGCCCCATCACGGTCGACGAGATTCACGAGCTCACGCATCAGTTTGGCGACGCTGCCGTGCGTATGCAGAAGGCCGGTGTCGATGGCGTCGAGGTCCATGCGGCGCACGCCCACGGCATGCTCGGCGGTTTCTTGACCCCGCTCTATAACAAGCGTACCGATGAGTACGGCGGCTCGCTCGACGCCCGCATGCGCTTTTTGCTCGAGGTCATCGCCGAGATTCGCGAGCGCTGCGGCAAGGACTTTATCATCGACGTCCGTATCTCGGGCGACGAGTACACCGATGGCGGTCTGACCCTCAACGACATGATTTACGTCTCGCGTCGCCTGGAGAAGGCCGGCGTCGACATGATTCACGTGTCGGGCGGCACCACCATCAAGCGCGGCTCCGCGATTCCTGCCGCCGGTACCCAGCAGGCCTCGCACGCCGCCTGCTCGCGCGAGATCAAAAAGCATGTCAACATTCCCGTCGCCACCGTTGGCCGCATCAACGAGGCCTGGATCGCCGAGGAGCTGATCGAGGACGGCGCCGCCGACATCTGCATGATGGGCCGCGCCAATTTGTGCGATGCCGAGTTCTGCAACAAGGCCGCTGCCGGCAACGCCGACGACATCCGCCCCTGTATTGGCTGCCTGCGCTGCCTGAACGGCATTATGTTCGGCAAGCGCATCTCCTGCACCGTCAACCCGGACGTGGAGCGCGACGAGGCCGGCTACGAGCCTGCCGTCGAGGCTAAGAACGTGCTGGTTGTGGGCGCTGGTCCTGCGGGCATGGAGGCAGCCTACATTGCCGCCAAGCGCGGCCACAATGTGGTGCTCGTGGATAAGCAGGATGAGCCGGGCGGCGAGATGCGTATCGCGGCCGTTCCGCCGGCAAAGCAGGAACTCACCCGCGTGATCAAGTATCAGTACCGTCGCCTGGCCGAGGTCGGCGTGAAGTGCGTATTTGGCACCGAGCTTACTGTCGAGGACATTCAGCGTGACTACGCCGGCTACGAGGTCGTCCTGGCCTATGGCGCCGAGCCCATCGCCCCGGCCTTCATGCAGGGATTTAAGCAGGTCATGACGGCTGACGACCTGTTGGGCGGCAAGGCTTTCCCGGGCAAGAAGATCGTCATCGTGGGTGGCGGCACCGTCGGCTGCGAGACGGCCGATTACCTGGCCCCGCTGGTCAACGACCTGTCGCCGGCCAACCGCGATGTCACTGTCATCGAGATGACCAAGACGCTTGCCGCCAACGAGGGCGGTGCCGGTCGCGCGGTGCTCATCACGCGCATGCTCTCCAAGGGCGTTCACGTGCTGACCGAGGCCAAGGTGACCGAGATTACCGAGGACGCCATCAGCTACGAGAAGGATGGTGAGGTCCACACCATAGCCGATGCCGATACGCTGGTGCTCGCCATGGGCTATCGTCCCAATACCAAGTTGGCCGATGACCTTGCCGCTGCCGGCGTTACCACCCACGTGCTGGGCGACGCCAACAAGTGCGGCAACATCCGCGACGCCATTGGCGATGGCTACAAGGTCGCCTGCGAGCTCTAGTCAACCCTTTGTGCGTGGGGGACCTGTCCTCGCGGCGCCAGTCGACAGATAGCAAAAAGCGGCGGTCGTCCCGTGCGTGGGACGACCGCCGCTTGCGTTAGCTGCAATGAGCCGTGCGATTAGAGGCTCAGGATCTCCTTGACCTTGGCGATGATGGCTTCGTCGGTTGCGTTGGCAAAGAAGTACTCCTGGAAGTGTTCGCCGGCAAGTGCGCCCTTCACCAGGTCCTGATCGATCTCGCCCAGAACGTCGACGAGCGGACGCATAGTCACAGCGCGGACGCCGTCGAGGATCTTCTTGTTGCGCTGCTCGGGCTCAACACGCTCGGCAGGATAGCCGTTGCCCGAACCAAAGCCAAAGAGCTTCTCAAAGGTGTACTCGAGGTTGAGCTCCTGGCCCCAGCCGTTCTTGAGGGCGAAGGGCATGGCGACAGCGTTACCGTCGTTGACCTGGGCAAAGGTGTAGGCATCGAGCGGGTCGGCAACATGGCCGCACAGCACGCCGGGGAAGGAGTTGCAGGCGAGCATGGCGCCCTCGCCGGTGCCACAGCCGGTCACGACGTAGTCGGCAGCGCCGGAGTTGAGCAGCACGGCGGCCAGGATGCCGTTCTGCACATAGGTGAGGGGCTTGGAGTCGGCATCGGCATACATGCCATAGTTAAAGACGGTGTGGCCCATGGGCTCGACAACCTTCTTAAGGGCAGCCTCGATCATAGGGTTCTTGGAGTTCTGAGAGTTCTCATTGATCAGAGCGATCTTCATTGCGAATTACCTTTCTATTTCTAACTTGCGGTGAAATACGGACTGTTTTGCCTGATAGAAGCAAAAACCAATCCTTATCTCACCGCAACTCAAATGAAAAACGAGTGGATGAAACCTGATATGGGCAGTTGCGGCTACGCTTATTGAGGCTGTTTTCCAATGTATGCGAGGATGCCGCCGTCGACGTAGAGGATGTGGCCGTTGACGAAGTTCGACGCGTCGGAAGCCAGGAACACGGCGGGGCCCTTCAGATCCTCGGGCGTGCCCCAACGGGCGGCCGGCGTCTTGGCAATGATGAACTGGTCAAACGGATGGCGGCTGCCGTCGGGCTGCGTCTCGCGCAGGGGTGCGGTTTGCGGCGTGGCGATGTAGCCGGGCCCAATGCCGTTGCACTGGATGTTGGCCTCGCCAAATTCGGAGCAGATGTTCTTGGTGAGCATCTTGAGTCCGCCCTTGGCGGCGGCATAGCCGGCGATGGTCTCGCGACCCAGCTCGCTCATCATCGAGCAGATGTTGATGATCTTGCCGTGGCCCTTGGCGATCATGCCGGGCAGGCAGGCCTTGGACACGATAAACGGTGCGTTGAGGTCAATATCGACGACGCGGCGGAAGTCCTCGGCGCTCATGTCGAGCATCGGGGTGCGCTGGATAACGCCGGCGTTGTTGACCAGGATGTCGGGCGTGGTGCCAAAGTCGGCCTCGATCTTGGCGATGAGCTCGGCAACGACGGCCTCGTCGGTGACGTCTGCCACGTAACCATGGGCCTCAAAGCCCAGCTCGCGGTAGTGCTTCTCGGCCTCGGCTACCTTGTCGGCGTGACGTGCGTTAAAGGCGATCTTGGCGCCAGCCTCTCCGAGCGCCTCGGCGATAGCCATGCCAATGCCATAGGTGGCGCCGGTTACCAGTGCGACCTTGCCGTCCAGTCGGAAGCTGTCCATAAGATCAGACATAGCGATCCTTTCAAAAGAAACGTTCATCTATATAAGTCTTGCTTTTCATACAAGGTCAGTATAGGAGAAGAGGAGGATTTAAAAATCAGATTCTCCTAAAATCAGGTGAACGTTCACTTTTAAAAGGTAAACGGTGATCTCGCCCTTGCCGCGCGGACGTTTATTCGCTCTGTTCCTGCGTGCCCTCTGCGATCATGTTGCGGTTGTACACCAGATGCAAATACATCGCATCGTGCGCTGCGGTGGGATTGCGCGCGGCGATGGCGTCGGCCACGCCACGGTGGGTGCGGATGGTCTCCTCAACCAGCTTTTTGCCGGTCACGTCAATAAACAGGGGGACAGACGCCTTGAGCACGCCCATTAGGCGGGGAACGACGAGGTTTCCGGAGCTCTCGGCAATGGCATTGTGGAACGCGGTGTCGGCGGCGGAGTAATCCTCACCGGCCTCGGCCAGGCGCTCGGATTCGTCGCAGAGTTCTTTGATACAGACGACCTGGTCGTTGGTTGCGTGCTCGGCTGCCATGCGTGCCATCTGCGGCTCGATCATAAAGCGCACCTCGAGTAGGTCGCGCGCCAGACGCTGCTTGTCGTCGATAAAGGTAAAGCCCAGCGGGTCGTCGGCAACGCCGGGGTTTGACGCCACATAGGTGCCCGAACCCTGCTTAATGCGCACGATATTGCGCGACTGCAGCAACTTCATGGCCTCGCGCACGGTGCTCCTGCCGGCACCCAAGCGCTCGACCAGCACGGTTTCCTTAGGCAGGCGATCGCCTTGCTCAAGGTGTTCATCCAGAATCAATTGAATGATTTTCTCCGATATTTGCTCGGGGAGTCCCGATTCGGCGCGGGCCATAGCTATACCTTTCATTACAAAATTCATCTGAGCTATTTTAGCGCACCACGGATGTGATATTGGCCGCTGGATTTGAGTCGGGCGGCTTAGATATACCGTTCGCAGCGCAAATACGACCGTTCACCAAATACATCAGATGTATTTCGAGCAAATTTTAAAATGAAACATCAGACCTTTCGAAAACACGCTATAGTCATCAGACGAATTCAAAAGGTCTGATGAATTGGAGGAAAGATGTCAGACCCAACGTTTATGGCCGACCCCACCAGGCTGGTCATCGCCGCCATCGTGGGCATTGCGCTGCTGCTTGCGCTCATCATTAAGTTCAAGCTGCATCCCGTGCTTTCGATGATGGTCTCGGCGCTCGCGATCGGCATCGGCGCCGGTATGCCGCTCGACCTGGTGGCGGACACTGTCACCAAGGGCGTGGGCACCACGCTGCAAAACATCGCCCTGCTCATTGGCCTGGGCTCGATGTTTGGTCAGATTCTTGAAGAGAGCGGCGGCGCCAAGAAGATCGCCCAGACCTTCATCGATACCTTTGGGCAGGGTCATTCCAGCTGGGCGCTGGGAATTACCGGTCTGGTCATCGGCACTACGGTGTTCTTTGAGGCCGGCGTGGTCGTTTTGATCCCACTTGCGTTTAGCGTGGCATCGCAGACCAAAAAGTCGACGCTCTACTACGGCATCGCGCTGCTCGCAGGACTTGCCGCTGGCTATGCGTTTGTGCCGCCATCGGCCGGTTCGGTTCTGGTCGCCGGCACGCTCGGTGTCGACCTGGGCACCATGATTCTCGTCGGTATCCCTACCGCCTTCATCGCTATGGCGATCGCCGGCGTCATCTGGGGTCGCAACGTGGGCAGTCGCATTTTTACCGATGTTCCGGAGCACTTTACCTCTGCCGAGGGTGCGAGCGACGAAAAGGAGCTTCCCTCCTTTGGCATGGTGCTTGCCATCGTGCTCACGCCGCTTTGTCTGATTTTGCTGGGCACGTTGTCCTCTTATATCCCCATGCCCGCCGAGCTCGCCTCGATTCTCGCCTTCCTGGGCAAGCCGTTTGTCGCTTTGACGCTCGCCACGCTCGTCGCGATGTATCTGCTGGGCGCGCGGCGCGGCTACTCCGGCGCCGAGCTCAAGGCCTTGCTCGACCGCTCTCTTAAGCCCGTCGGCATGATTTTGCTGGTTATCGCCTGCGGCGGCGTCATTCGCTGGATGCTGCAGGACTGCGGCTTGGGTCAGGTTATCGGCCCTATGCTCGAGGCCTCACCGCTGCCTTTGGTGGTCGTTGCCTTTTTGATTGCCGTCATGGTGCGTGCCTCTGTCGGCAGCTCCATCGTCGCTATGACCATGGCATCGGGCATTATGGCCGCCATGCCCGCGGTTGCCGGAGCCTCAGTGCTCATGCGTGCCGCCATCTGCCTTGCCATCTGCGGCGGTGCCACGGCCCTCTCGCACGTCAACGATGCCGGTTTTTGGATGTGCTCCTCGTTCCTGGAGATTGACGAGAAGACCACCCTCAAGTCCTGGACCGTTATGGAGACGCTCATCGGCCTTTCGGGTCTTGCCTGCGCCCTGGTGATTTCGTTCTTCGCCTAGTTCGCGTGGCTAAGCATCTTTTGCCGAGCGCATCGCTCGGTACCCATTTACACCTGATTCATTAACCAACGATTGGTACAACCGTTCAAATCAAAAGAGGAGAGCATCATGGACGAGAAGACCAAGGCACAGATTCAGCAGGAGGCAGCCGACCTGGTTGCCAAGCTGCAGCCGCGTTCCGGCAAGTTCCGCACCATCAGCCCCGAGATGGACCCGCTGCGTCTGGGCTCTGGCTGGTCCATCGAGGATCTGGACAAGCCGCAGGTCATTATCGAGTCGACGTTCGGCGACTCGCATCCGGGTTCTGCCGGCCTGTTTGAGTTGGTCGAGGAGGTCCGTGCCGGCGTTGCCGAGGCTGGCGGTCATGGTGCCCGTTACTTCTGCACCGATATCTGCGACGGCGAGGCCCAGGGCCACGACGGCATCAACTACTCGCTGCCCAGTCGCGACATGATCGCCAACATGATCGAGATTCATGCCAAGGCCACCCCGTTCGACGCCGGCGTCTTTGTTGCCAGCTGCGATAAGGGCCTGCCTGCGAACCTTATGGCCATGGGCCGCATCAACATCCCCTCCATCGTCGTTACCGGCGGTGTCATGGATGCCGGTCCCGATCTGTTGACCCTGGAGCAGCTCGGCGCCATCTCGGCCCGCTATGAGCGCGGCGAGATTTCCCGCGAGGAGCTCGAGTTTGCCAAGCACAACGCATGCCCCAGCTGCGGCGCCTGCTCCTTTATGGGTACCGCCTCGACCATGCAGGTTACCGCCGAGGCCCTGGGCCTTATGCTCCCCGGCACGGCTCTGCTGCCCGCAACCAGCTCCGATCTGCGTGAGTTTGCGCGCGAGGCTGGCCGTCAGTCCGTGTGGCTCTCCGAGCACAACCTGTGCCCCCGCGACATCGTGACCAAGGAGTCCTTCGAGAATCTCATCATGGTCCACGGCGCCATCTCCGGTTCCACCAACTCGCTGCTGCACATTCCCGCGATCGCCCGCGAGTTTGGCATCGAGATGTCCGCCGACGATTTCGATCGCCTGCACCGTGGCGCCCACTACCTGCTCAACGTTCGCCCCGCAGGCGAGTGGCCGGCGCAGTTCTTCTACTATGCGGGCGGCGTGCCGCGCATCATGGAGGAGATCAAGTCGATGCTCCACCTCGACGTTATGACCGCCACCGGCAAGACTCTCGGCGAGAACCTCGAGGACCTCAAGAACAACGGTTACTACGAGAAGTGCGGTCGTTACCTTGAGAAGTGGAATCTCAAGCGCGAGGACATCATCCGTCCGTTTGACCAGGCCTTCGGCACCGACGGTTCCATCGCCATCCTCCACGGCAATCTTGCTCCCGAGGGCGCGGTCGTCAAGCACACCGTCGTTCCGCGCGAGATGTTCCAGGCTACGCTCAAGGCCCGTCCGTTCGACTGCGAGGAGGACGCCATTCACGCCGTCCTGACGCACGAGGTCAAGCCCGGCGATGCCGTTATCATTCGCTATGAGGGACCCAAGGGTTCCGGTATGCCCGAGATGTTCTACACCACCGAAGCTATCGCCAGCGACCCCGAGCTGGGCGCGAGCATTGCCCTGATCACTGACGGCCGCTTCTCCGGCGCCTCCAAGGGCCCGGCTATCGGTCACGTTTCGCCCGAGGCCGCTGTGGGCGGTCCGATTGCCCTGATTGAGGAGGGCGACCTTATCCGAATCAACATCCCCGAGCGCTCGCTGTCCATCGTGGGCATCGCCGGCAAGGAGATGGAGCCGGCCGAGGTCGACGCCGTCCTGGCCGAGCGCCGAGCCGCTTGGAAGCCCAAGGCTAATCGTTACACCTCCGGCACGCTCAAGTTCTTTACCGAGCATGCAGTTTCCGCCATTCAGGGTGGCTACATGGAGTAGCGCACGTACGCATCGAATTTCTCCTCTCATAGATGTGCGGCACAAAGAGCCCCGAGTTCAGCCACGTCACCGGGGCGCGTTGTTCAGCGCCGCCGGGGCGCTCCACTCAAACGACAAGAGACGTCTTACGCAAGCGCCCGCGTCCGTGGATAAAACCACGGGCGTGGGCGCTTCACTTTATTCCCAGCCGCTTTATTCCCAGCCCTTCCACACGTCAGGCTCGTAGCCAACGGTTGCCTGGCGGCCGTTGCGAACGATGGGCTCACGAAGAATCTGCTGGTTATCGAGCACCTTTTCGAACTTCTGGTCGGCAGCAAGATACTGTACGAGCGCAACCGTGTCGGCATCTTTCGCCTTTGGATCGATCACAGCGTCGATCCCGCCGACGGCGCGCGCCACGCTTTCGAGCTCGCCTTTGCTCATCCCCTTTTCCTTCAAGTCGATGAACTGGAACTTCACACGACGTTCCTTGAAATAGCGCTGCGCCTTCTTAGTATCGAAGCTTTTCTTCGTGCCGAATATCTGGATGTTCATACGTACTGCCTTCGCTCAATTCTCGTCCGTCCATGATACGACAAGGGAGCCGAGCAAAAACAGAGCAGGCGGAGATGGAGGAGGACGGCGACCGACCGTCGGCAAGAGTCGGCCGGATCGGACTGGCGCCCAGCGCGCGCCGGCGACACGCTCGCAGCTGCACACATAGCCGATGTACAAGCTCGCCGCGGCGTTCCCTCGCCCCGCGGTGTGGCGATAGAGAAGCACGCCACCCGTCAACGATGGCGCCTCGGTGAAGAAAATCAACGTCTGGGTTACATCCCTTGAAAGGGGCGAAGACGGCTGCTAGAATACCTCCCCGCTATGAAGGATTTGACCAAAGCATACATCGCAATTCGGCGGCCCCTGGTATACGGGGCCTCTCCTGTTGTTCCCCAAGTGCGCTCTGAGCAGCCGCTTTCTTCCTGTCGTATCTGATGCACGCATAGCACGTGCATGTTATTTCGCCCGTGGGCCGGCGCGCCTTCGGCGAAGAATCGAATAGATACGAAGGAAGCTTATGTCTGATAATTGTACGGTCGCGCCCGCCAATGGGCGCATTACCGGTACCCAGATCCGCATCGTCGCGGTCGTCGTCTTGGGTGCCTTCTTGGCGCTACTGAACCAAACGGTGATGTCGCCTGCGCTGCCGGTCATCATGTCCGATTTCGCCATCGATGCCTCGACTGCCCAGTGGATCATGTCCATATACCCGCTGGTGAGCGGCATCATGGTCCCCGTTTCGGCGTTCCTTATCGACAAGTTCAGCACCCGCGCGCTATTCTTCGGGGCGACGCTGGTGTTCGCGCTGGGCACGCTGCTGTGCGCCGCAGCCCCTGATTTCCTGTTCCTCATCATCGGTCGCGTGTTGCAAGCGGCGGGCTCAGGCGTGCTCATGCCGCTTGTCTCGGTGGTTCCCATGCTGGTGTTCCCCGTCGAGAAACGAGGAACGGCTATGGGCATGGCGGGCATCGTCATGTCGGCGGGTCCCGCGGTCGGCCCCGTCGTAGGCGGCGCGGTGATCGACACGTACGGCTGGCGCACCATGATCGGCGCCATCGTCCCCCTCGCAATTCTCGTGCTGGTGCTGGGCGTGTTCATGCTGAAAAACGTGGGCGAGCTGAAGAACCCCAAGCTCGACCTGCCCTCGGTCGCCCTCTCCACCATCGCCTTCGGCGGACTTCTCTACGGGTTCTCGAGCGCCTCGTCGATGGGTTGGGGCAACCCCGTGGTGCTCGGCTCGATCGTCGCGGGTGTCGTGTGCTTGGTGCTGTTCGTCGTACGCCAGGGCAAAATCGAGGACCCGCTGCTTCAACTGGGCACGCTCAAGACGCGCGAGTTCCGCGTGGCCGCCATCATCGTCACGCTCATCAACGCCGCATGCCTGGTCACCAACACGCTGTTGCCGTTGCTGCTGCAAACCTCGCTTGGCGCTTCGGCCTTCGAAACCGGCATGGCCATGCTTCCCGCCGCGGCGGTGGGCATCATCATCAGCCCTATCTCCGGCGTGGTGTTCGACAAGTTCGGTCCGCGTGCCATCTCGATCGTCGGCCTGGCCCTCATGACCGGCGCCCTGTTCCTGCTCTCGCTTTCGACGGTAAACACGCCCATCTTGGTGGTTGCGCTGTTCTGCATGCTGCAGTCCGCCGGCCAGTCGCTCGCGAACATGCCGGTGAACACATGGGGTGTCAATGCCTTGAAAAATGACATGATCGCCCACGGCAACGCCATCGCGAACACCGGCCGCCAGGTCGCCGGCGGTTTGTGCACGGCGCTCATCATCACGGTCATGACAAGCGTCACCGCGTCGGCCGGCGTCGATGCGAGCATCCAAGTAGCCACCGCCGTGGGCGCGGGCGTCGCTTACAAGGTGTGCGCGGCAATCGGCCTCGTTTCCCTTATCTGCGCCATATTCAGCGTGCGCACCAAGAAAACCGCACCGAAAACGAAGGAGGCATAAGCGATGTCCGAGATTCTGTCCGAGCGCATCCCGCTCGAGCTCGAGGGGACGCCCGTTTCGAGCATCATGATTGAAGAGCCGTTCACCTGCACGCAGGATTGCACGATTTCCGACGTGGTGCGCATGCTCGCCGAAAACGAGGTGAGCAGCATGCCCGTAATCGATGAGCGCAACCAGGTGGTCGGGTTCATCTCCGACGGCGATGTCATGGGAGCCATCGCGCAGCATCGCGCTCACACCATCTTCACGGGCGGCGACGCGTCCATGCTGTACTTCGACGATCAGAGCCTTGAGCAGCGCATCGAAGACCTGAAGGATCGCTGCGTCATGGATTTCGCGACGCGCCAGGTAGTGTGTGCCCGTCCCGAGCAGAGTATCGCCCGCGTCGCCGCGCTGCTGGCGAAGAAGAAGTTCAAGAAGCTTCCTGTGGTTGATGACGAGGGCAAACTCGTGGGGGTCATCCGCCGCTCCGCCATCACCAAATACATCTTCGGCATCCTTTTCCAATAGGGGCAGGTCGCACTTGAGGCGAACATCTCGAGGCATCGAGCCAGCAACTGGACCAGACAACCTTGACACGCACGCGCTTTCCCTCGATGCTTCGGTAAGGGGAGCTGCGAAAATCGCAGCACGGGTGATCGGCGCCGCGCCCCCGAAGGCAAAAGCGAACACGGGAGCGATACGATGGGAAAAGTCCTGGACGAAGATTTGGTTTATGAGATTCTCTCCGTCGTGGCAGAGATTCCGGCGGGATGCGTCGCCTCGTACGGTCAGATAGCGCGCCTCATCGGCAGGGAGAAAAACTCTCGCCTGGTCGGAGCGGTGCTGAGCGAGGCGGATCGCTACGGCGATTATCCCTGCCACCGCGTCGTCAACCACGCGGGACGCCTCGCGCCAAACTTCCCCGACCAGCGAGCACTACTGACGGAGGAAGGAGTCGCCTTCCGAGACAACGGCTGCGTCGACATGAAAAAGCACCAGTGGAACGAGTAGCCAGGCAGCGTAGCGTCGAAAGGAGCGACGCCACGGGGAACGACCTGCGCCCCGCCGCCGGACAACCTATGGCAAAGTGACACGTCCCACAAAGAGCGGCGCACCAGTACGAGACACGACCGCGACGTAAAAAGACCCTATGATACTCGTAAGCATCTATCTGATTGCCCGCCTCGAGGTACCCAAAGAACGAGAGATGCCGAAACCCCTAGACAAAGAAAAAGGTCGGGAGCTTTTATGCTTCCGACCTGAAGTTTCATGGTCGCGGGGGGGGCGGATTTGAACCACCGACCTTCGGGTTATGAGGTCGCTACGACGTTGTTTCATTCAGACATTTCGACCCAAATTGAAGTCAATATAACTCCAGGTCATTTGATGTTTTCATAGATTTACGAAAGAAAAGTACGCGGAATAATTCGACCCAAATTCGACCCACAACGAGCTTGAAAGCGGTCAGGCGGAGCATTACCCTTGGGGTGTGACCCCACGCAGGGCCCACCACCAAGGGTAATG
>DBFEQD010000010.1:0-59005 GCA_048326155.1 Collinsella sp. | reverse complement strand
ATGACTAACACGAAAGGTATGACCATGCCCCAGATTGATGATGCCGAGCTGTTTGGCAATGCCGAGGATCAGCGTGCGTACGAGGACTTTTGCGCCAATCAGGAGGCGGTCGAGAAGTTTACGCTCGACAAGCCCGCGCTTGTCTGCCGTTGGCGCATGTCCAACAAAAAGGTACCCATGCTCAACCGTCACATCCGCGCGCTGTCTGAGCGCCTGGTGCAGGGCGAGCCACTCACCCATAACATGCTCAGCTGGGCCAAACAGCACGTTGAGTGGTCGCTTGCCGAGGGCGATTACACCGCACGCGACGGCGTGCTCATGCTGGTGATCGACATCAACGGCAACGCCGCCATGACGGTGGGGGAGTACGAGCCGCTCGCCGATACGTCGGCCAAGGCGCTGCGTGCCCGTTCCGCAGAGGCCCGCTCCGAGGCCGACGAAACCGGCGTGGCGCCCGAGCTGCTCGCCGCCGTCAACAACGGCGGGCTCGCCTTTGTGGTGCCAGCGGACGAGTGTCTGTGTGGCACGGCGACGCTCATCGAGCAGCTGGCCCAGACCAAGGGAATCCCGGTCACGCGCGTAGACATTCCCGCGCAGCTCAAGGGTGCGCTGTTCCTAGTGAGCGACGAGCACGGCGTGGTCCCCGCAACCGAGACGGACGCTGCGGAGGCCGACGCCGCCACGGTCGCCTTCTTTGCCGACGGCTACGAAAAGCTCCGTGCCCGCCGCTAAATGATTTTTCTGGGACGTGTCTCTATGGTTTTGTCAACCGCGTGCTTCGCGCCATTTCGGCATGACGCATCCGGGCGCCAGGCGCCCCCGCTTGGTTTCCTCTTCGGTTGATCCCGCCGCCCGCTAGGCCGCGTACGGGACGGCGTCGCGCATGATCGCGTAGATGACCTTGAGCCTCTTCCTCGCGACCGCCTTCAGCGCCTTGCTGTGCCTCATCCCCCTCGCCCTGCACTCCCCGTAGTACCTCCCGAACCTGTTGTCCGTGCCGATGAGGGAGTTGCAGCTGAATATGAGCAGGTTCTTGAGCTGCCTGTTCCCGCCGTGCTGAGGCGACGTCGACCTGATGCTGCTCCCGGAGCGCCTGTCTGACGGCGCCACGCCGCAATAGCTCGCGAGCTCGTCGTGCCCCCTGAACGCGGATATGTCGATCGACGTCACCAGCGCCGCGGCGGTCTTGGGGCCGATCCCGGGCACCGTGAGGAGGCACTCGTAGACCTCGTCGCCCGCCAGCGAGTCGGCCACGAGCGAGTCGAGCTCCTCGATGTCGGCGTCGAGGGAGGCTATCTCCCGGGCGAGTATCCGGACCGCGACGTCCTCGCCGGCCGGGAGCCGCCTTCCCGAGCGCGACGAGGCCAGCAGCGCCTCCCAGAGCCTCCTGGCCCCCGCCGCGGGGGCGCCCGCGCGCCTGGCGGCGCTCGAGAACCTGCGCCAGCCGGCGGCCGAGCACCCGGCGGCCCCGCCGAACTCGGCCAGCATCGACACCTGCCAGCGGCTCGACGGGTCGACCGCGCCCTCGAGCGCGGGGTCGGCCTCGAGCAGGGTCGCGCGCAGCCTGTTCTTCGCGCGGGTCCTGGCGGACGACGCGAACTCGCGCTGCGACGACAGGATCCGCAGCGAGGCGGCCCCCTCGGGCTCCTCGGGCGCCGGCCTGAGGGCGCCGGGCACGCCGAGCGCGGTGCGCGCGATCACCTCGGCGTCGATGGCGTCGGTCTTCGCGATGCCGGGGAACATCCCGCGGGCCTGCTTCTCGGCATATCCTGGCAGGTAGGCGCAGGGGTTCCCGTGCGCATGGGCGCGCGCGAGGACCAGTGCGCCGATGTTTCGCTTCTGGTCGACGACGACCAGCGCGCCGGAGCCGGCCCGCTCGAGCAGCCGGTCGATGTCGTCGGGCCTGTTTGCCAGCTCGGCCCTGAAGGCGACGCCCCCTCCCGCGTCGAGCGCGCACGCGCTGTGCGAGCTCTTCCCGACGTCGATCCCCAGGTAGGCCACGGGCGTCTCTGCTGCTGGCATGGTGTATCCTCTCCCTTGAGCCGGCCGTTGGCCGCGGAAGCGACACCCACATTACCCGGCCGTGGCCCGGTCCGGGCCCGGCACATCTCTATCAGTCGTTCCCCGCGGCCCCTCCCGCCCCGGCGGCAACACGTCCCGGGCCCTCTACGGGGCAGGGGCTGACGGCCGTCCGGGGCGGTCGGCCAGCGACCACCGGTACGGCTCAATCGTATAACCATGCAACGGAAAAGAGCCGCCCTTTCGGACGACTCAAACTGTAATGGGGATTTAATAATCATTTTGGTCCCCGTTCCCGTCGCGAGCGTAAGGCGGACAAAACGCCCCCGCTCGCGAACAGTTCTGTCACCTTGGCGACGTGCGTGGCGCGCACCTGCAGTTTCGCAGCCATAATGGTGGCAAGACAACCAAGAAGGGAGCGGAATCCATGGCGCTGATCTATATCGTTGAGGACGACGAACCCATTCGTCGCGAGCTTGCCGACATCCTTGCCCGTGCCGGTTTTGAGGTCGAGGCCTGCGAATCGTTCGAGCATGTTTCGCGCGATATTCTCGCCGCCGCGCCCGACTTGGTGCTGCTCGACCTGACGCTTCCCGTCAAGGACGGCCAGCATATCTGCCATGAGGTTCGCCGCGAATCCGAGGTTCCCATCATCGTCCTCACTTCGCGCACGACCGAGATTGACGAGGTCATGGCCATGACGCTCGGCGCGGACGACTTTGTTCCCAAGCCCTACAGCGCGCGCGTGCTCGTGGCCCGCATCAATGCCTTGCTGCGTCGCTCCGCGGCGGCGGGCGAGCGCAGCACGCTCGTCCACAAGGGGCTGGAGCTCGACCTCGCCCGCTCCATGGTCACCAACATGCAAACCGGCATCAGTACCGAGCTCACCAAAAACGAGCTGCGTATTCTCTCGCTGCTTCTGAGCCGCGCGGGCAAGATCGTCTCGCGCTCGGCCATCATGCAGGACCTGTGGGACTCCGACGCCTTCGTGGACGACAATACGCTCACCGTCAACATCAACCGCCTGCGCACCACGCTCGAAAAAATCGGCATCAAGGGGTATTTGACGACGCACCGCGGCCAGGGCTATTCGGTCTAGGGGCCGGCTATGTCGTTTGCCAAATTCTTCAAAGATGCGCTGCTTCCCGTCGCCGTGTGGACGTGCGGCCTGCTGCTGAGCTGCTTTGTGCTGACGGTCGCCGGCGCACCCGTTTCTATCGTGGCCGTGGCGGTCGGCGTGTCCTATATCTTTGGTATGCTCGGCATCGTGATCGAGTACGCGCGCCGTCGTCGTTTTCTGCGCCAGCTGGAGCGTGCGGCAGAGGAGCTCGAGAGTCCCGCATGGGTGCAGGAGATGGTGCAATATCCGACCTATGCCGAGGGCGAGCTCGAGTACGAGGTCTTGCGCCGGGTGGGCAAAGCCGCTTGTGACGAGGTTGCCGAAGGCAGGCGCCAGACCGATGACTATCGCGACTATATTGAGAGCTGGGTCCACGAGGCCAAGCTGCCTCTGGCGGCAGCCCATCTGATTTTGGAAAACCTGGACGGCAGCGAAGATGACCTGTCGCGCGTAGATGACCTCGGTCGCGAGCTGGCTCGCGTGGAGCGCTATATCGATCAAGCGCTGTACTACGCGCGCTCGGAAGTCGTGGAACGCGACTACCTGATTCGCCGCTGGGACCTTAAGACCTTGGTGACGGGCGCGATTAAAGCCAACGCGCGCGAGCTCATTGCGGCGCATGTGGCCCCGGTGTGCGAGAACCTCGACTTCGAGGTCTTTACCGACGAGAAGTGGCTCGAGTTTATTCTGGGCCAGCTCATTCAGAACAGCATTAAATATGCGTGCGAGGACGGCGCGAAGATCGTGTTTTCGGGCGCGTTGCTGGACGAGGGCCTGGCAAGCGAGCGCATCGAGCTTACCGTTGCGGACAACGGCTGCGGCGTGAGCGCGGCCGACCTGCCGCGTGTGTTCGAGAAGGGTTTTACCGGCGACAACGGCCGCACCACCAAGCGTGCAACGGGCATCGGCCTCTACCTGGTGGCGCGCCTGTGCTCCAAGATGGGCATCGACGTCACCGCGGCATCGGAGCCGGGCGAAGGCTTCGTCGTAACATTCGCCTTCTCAACCAACAAGTTCCAATATTTCGAGTAGTCGGGCCGTCTTGCGGTGCGGACGGCAATGTTCCCGAACGTGAACATAGCTAAGGCAATTGGCGCTATGTTCCCGAACGTGAACACAACTATGGGGGCTCAAATGAATCCCCCATAACAAAAACGTGCCGCCCCAAACAAAACGTGCCGCCCCAAACGGGGCGGCACGCCATTTTTCCATCAGACAACTCGTTGAAGCAAGGCTGCGAAGGCCGCGGGGCCGGGAGGGGTTTCCTAAGGGCACATCCCGCAGCCGCAACGCGGCGAGGACGTGCCCGTGGAAACCCCGCAGGCCCCGCGGCCGGTGGGAGCAACGCTACTTCACGACTAAGATGTCGCAGTCCGTATTGCGCAGCAGGAACGTCGAAATCGAACCCAGCAGCGCATACTTGATCGAGGACAGGCCGCGGGCGCCGCAGAGCACCAGGTCGGGCTTAACCACGTCGAGCATCTCGTCCTTAAGCGTCTCGCGAATGCGGCCGGCGCGAATCATGACCTCGACCTCGGGGATGTCGGGATTGGCCTTAGCCTCTTCGAGCTGCTTGGCGATGGAGTTCTTAAACGCCTCCTCTAGGCCGTTGACCAGATCGACCGGATAGGAACCGGCGCTCTCGAGTGCCGTGGAATCGATAACGTGGCCGATGATTAGCTTGGCGCCGTTGTTCGCGGCGACCTTGATGGCGCGTGCGAGCACAAAATCCTGCTGCTCAGTACCGTCGAGTGAAACAAATACCTTGGTGTAGCCCTCGTTCATGGTTTCCTCCTTGGTCTATCGCACGGGCGCGGGGCTCGTGCGTCGGGCGGGCGCGGGCGCGTTGGCCGCCGGACACTTTATCTTGTTGCAGTTATACCCAAGGATTTCGGTTTGACCGCTCGCAATTCTGTGAACGGACGAGTTTTTTGGTAAGGGTAGGCGCAGGCGCGCCCGAACGGTTGATAATGGGACATCGCCCGCACCGTCCGCAGAACAATATCGGCGGGTGTCTAACGAGGGGGTCCCTTTGGATATCATCGAGCTTCTAAAATCTGCCTTCATGGGCCTGGTCGAGGGCATCACCGAATGGCTGCCTGTTTCGTCGACCGGTCACATGATCTTGGTGGACGAGTTCGTCAAGATGAACGTGAGCGAGACGTTCTGGAATATGTTCCTGGTTGTGATTCAGCTCGGCGCCATTCTGGCCGTCTGTGTGCTGTTCTTCCATGAGCTCAACCCGTTCTCGCCCAGCAAGGGTAAGGAGGGCCGTCGCGACACCTGGGTGCTGTGGGGCAAGATTGTGCTCGGCTGCATTCCCGCCGCGGCGATCGGCCTGCCGCTCAACGACTGGATGGAGGAGCATTTCTACAATGCTCCCGTCGTGGCGCTGGCGCTCATTGTGTACGGCGTGCTGTTTATCGTGATCGAGAACTGGCGCGCGAACAAGCGCGAGGAAATGGCCGTTGCCGGTTCGTTTGGTTCGCGTGCTGTGGTGTCGGGTGGACGTCCCGCCGGTGCGCACTTTGCGGCGCCCGCCGCGGCTACCGCTGAGGATGAGGGCGATGACGAGGATCTGGACTTTGGTTCCATCACCACGCTCGAGGACCTGAGTTGGAAGACCGCACTGGGCATCGGATGCTTCCAGGTGCTCTCGCTGATTCCGGGCACGTCGCGCTCCGGTTCCACCATCATCGGCGGCCTGCTTTTGGGCTGCACGCGTTCGGTGGCGTCCAAGTTTACGTTCTTCCTGGCCATCCCTGTCATGTTTGGCGCGAGTGCGCTCAAGCTGGTCAAGTATTTCATCAAGGGCGGTACGTTCGGTGCCAACGAGGTCGCCATCCTGGGCGTGGGCTGCGTTGTGGCCTTTGTGGTTTCGCTCATCGCCATCAAGTGGCTTATGGGCTTCGTCCGCCGTCACGACTTCAAGTGCTTCGGCGTCTACCGCATCATTCTGGGCATCGTGGTGCTTGCGTACTTCTTCGTCTTGGAGCCTATGCTCGGCCTGTAACTTGGTTGACGCTGCGCGGCGGCCAGAACGACAACTTGTCATTCAAAGAGGGTGGCATGACCAAAAGGTCTATGCCGCCCTCTTTTCATGCCAATTTGTTCGTTCTGGCCGCCGCTCGCTGCCGTTGCCGTGACATCGGTGGCTCCATTGCACCAAATCCGCTGGGGCGGGCCTGACGGTGGCGCACGGAGTCGTGGTGTGATTTGCGTCGGTGTCCGCGCGGCTCGGTATACTGGTACGGCTCAAACTATGGCGCCGCCCGCAGGCGCGCCGTCCGTCAGATGAGGAGTCGCCCATGACCCAGCCCCTGCCCTGGGAAAAGAACGCCACGGTACCCGTTCCGCCCGCGCCGGAACCCGTGCCGTTCGATGCATACACCGCCCCCGCTGCGCCGGAGCCCGAGCTCGTTCCGCTCGACATCTACGACGCTCCCGTGCCGTCGCCCAAGCCCGCCAAGCCGCTCGTCGACATCGACAGCCTTAATCCCGCCCAGCGCGAGGCCGTCCTGACCACCGAGGGCCCGTTGCTGGTGCTCGCCGGCGCCGGCTCGGGCAAGACCCGCGTCTTGACCTTCCGCATCGCACATATGCTCGGCGATCTGGGCGTTAAGCCTTGGCAGGTTCTTGCCATCACGTTTACCAACAAGGCCGCGGCAGAGATGCGCGAGCGTCTGGCAGCGCTCATCCCCAGCGGCACCCGCGGTATGTGGGTGTGCACCTTCCATGCCATGTGTGTGCGCATGCTGCGCGAGGACGCCGACCTGCTGGGCTACACCGGCCAGTTCACCATCTACGATGACGATGACTCAAAGCGCATGGTGCGTGACATTATGCAGGCGCTCGGCATCGAGCAAAAGCAGTTCCCCATCAACATGATCCGCAGCAAGATCAGCTCGGCCAAAAACGCCATGATCGGCCCCGAGGACATGCTCAAGAGCGCCGATAGCCCCAACGACAAAAAGGCCGCGCAGGTCTACCTAGAGCTGGAGCGCCGCCTGCGCGCCGCCAATGCGATGGACTTCGACGACCTGCTCGTGCGCGCGCTCGAGCTGCTGCGCACCCGTCCCGAGGTGCTCGATAAGTACCAAGAGCGCTTCCGCTACATTAGCGTCGACGAGTATCAGGACACCAACCACGTCCAGTACGAGATCGCCAACCTGCTGGCCGCCAAGTACCAAAACCTCATGGTCGTAGGCGACGATGACCAGTCCATTTATAGCTGGCGTGGCGCCGACATCACCAACATCTTGGACTTTGAGAAGGACTTTAAAAACTGCAAGACCGTCAAGCTGGAGCAGAACTATCGTTCCACGGGTCACATCCTGAGCGCCGCCAACGCCGTGGTGCGCCACAACTCGCAGCGCAAGGACAAGCGCCTGTTTACGGCCGAGGGCGATGGCGAGAAGATCCAGGCCTTCCAGGCGAGCGATGAGCGCGACGAGGGCCGCTGGATTGCCGGTGAGATCGAGAAGCTGCACTCCAAGGGCACGAGCTACGACGACATCGCCGTGTTCTACCGTACCAACGCCCAGTCGCGTATTCTCGAAGATATGTTCCTGCGCGCGGGCGTGCCCTACAAGATTGTGGGCGGCACGCGATTCTTCGACCGTGCCGAGATCCGCGACGTCATGGCCTACCTCAAGATGATCGTGAACCCGGCCGACGAGATGAGCGTCAAGCGCGTCATCAACACACCTCGCCGTGGTATCGGCTCCACCTCGATCCAAAAGATCGAGCAGCTGGCGCGCGACAACCGCTGCTCGTTCTTCCAGGCCTGCGAGATCGCGTGCGCCGAGACCGGTATGTTTAGCGCCAAGGTGCGCAATGGCCTGTCGAGCTTTGTGTCGCTGGTGCGCGAGGGTCGCCGCATGGACGGCGAGCTCAAGGACGTTGTCGAGATGATTGTCGATAAGACGGGCCTACTGCAGGCTTTCCGCGCCGAGGGCACCATGGAGTCCGAGAGCCGCGCCGAGAACATCCAGGAATTCCTGGGCGTCGCCGCCGAATTTGAGGAGACGCACGAGGATATCGAAGGTACGCTCGAGAGCTTGGAAGAGCTGCGCGCTGCCGGTGTTGCCGATGTGCCTGCTAGCGCCGAGCCCGAGCCTGTCGTGGTGAGCGCGCCTGCGCCCGAACCGGGGCCATCTGCCCCGGTATCCTCGTTTGAGGCGCTCGTTGGCGCGCGTGACGCCGCGGGCTCCAATCCGCTCGATAGCTTGGCCGCTCCGGCGCTGTCTCCGCAGGATGCCCTGGCCGCCGCCATCGCGGGCAACGCGTATGCCGCGCCGACGGAGATGCCGGCGGGTGCCGTGCATGCCGACGAGATCGAGCGCACCTACGGTCCGCTCACCTGTAAGGCGCTGCCGGCGCTCATGGAGTGGCTGGCCCTGCGCTCCGACTTGGATTCCCTGGCCGGCGAGACGCATGCCATTACCATGATGACCATCCACTCCGCCAAGGGCCTGGAGTTCCCGGCGGTGTTCGTGGCCGGCATGGAGGAGGGTATCTTCCCGCACGTGCACGACTTTGGCGGTAGTGACGATCCGGGCAAGCTCGAGGAGGAGCGTCGCTTGGCCTACGTCGCCATCACGCGTGCTCGCAAGCGCCTGTTCCTGACCTATGCGGCCACGCGTCGCACCTACGGCTCGACCTCTGCCAACCCGCGCTCGCGCTTCCTCAACGAGATTCCGTTTGAGGATATCGAGTTTAGCGGCATCGGTTCTGCCGGTTTTGAGGGCACGGGCTGGGAGAAACGCGGCGACCGACACGGCACCTTTGGATCGGGTATGGGCTCGGACATGTATGGCGGCAAGGTGTTTGGTTCGCATACGCGCTCGACCGGCGGTTCTGGTTCACGTGGTGGATCGAGCTTTGACGATTTCTTTGGCGGCAGCAGCTACGGGACCGAGCGCCATCGTGGGGTTTCGCCCGATGCCGGCCGTGTTGCCTCGACCTTTGGTTCGGGTGCGCCGCGAGCCAAAAAGCCGTCGTCCAAGGTGTCCCCGACGGTGGAGCGCAAGGTCGATCGTGCCAGCGCATCGCAGGACTTTGCCGCGGGCGATACCGTGAGCCACAAGACTTTTGGCACGGGTACCGTGCTCTCGGTCGTCGGAGACATGATCGAGGTCCAATTCGAAAAGACCGGCCAGACCAAAAAGCTTATGAAGGGCTTTGCTCCGATCGTCAAGCTGTCGTGATCCCGGCGGACCTGGGCGGGCGTATGGGGCAACATCGCCTGCTCGGGCAGTCCTGCTCGCACGGAGAGCACATTAAGTGCTCTCCGGCTCGTGCGGAACTCGCGATCGATGTTGCCCCATACGCCCGCCCAGGTCCTTAGATAACGTTGCTTGCGAACGTCGCTCTGCTCGTCCGCTTTTTTGATCTGGAGAGCCGGGTGGGCTGATATATATGGATAAGGGGCTCCTCCGTTGGTGGACGGGGGAGCCCCTTGTTGCGTTTTGGTTGTTGCTGCGACCTAGAGGTGGCTGATGATCAGTTCCATCTTGCCTTCGAGGTCGATGGAGCTGACGGTGTTCGGGGCCAGCAGGTGGCTTCCCTTGTGGACGGGGTCGCCGCAGACGGTGCCTTCGCCGTTGATGACCGACAGGCACATGAAGGGCCAGCGCTGGTCGAGGGTCTTGCTGCCGTCGACGCGCACGCGATCGACGGTGTAGCAGGAGTTAGACTCGAGCTCGGTCACGCCGTCCACTTCGGGCGCGGTCACCGTGCCGTCGGTCGGAGCCTGAGCATCAAAGTCGATGCAGTCGAGGCTCTGCTCAATGTGCAGCGGGCGTAGCTTGCCGTCGGTGCCGGGGCGGTCGTAGTCGTACAGGCGATATGTCACGTCGCTCGACTGCTGCGTCTCCAAAATGAGCGTGCCGGTCTTGATGGCGTGCACGGTACCGGAATCAATCTGGAAAAAGTCGCCCTTGTGGATCGGTAGTACGTTGAGCATGTCGTCCCAGCGGCCGTCCTTGATCATCTGTGCGGCCTCGGTGCGGTCTTTAGCACGCTGGCCGACGATGATCGTGGCGTCGGGCTCGCAGTCTAGTACATACCAGCACTCGGTTTTGCCCAGGCTGCCGTTTTCGTGCTCGGCGGCGTACTCGTCGTTGGGGTGAATCTGGATTGAAAGGTCGTCCTTGGCGTCCAGAATCTTAACGAGCAGCGGGAACTCCTTGCCCTCGCAGTTGCCAAAAAGCTCACGGTGCTCGGCCCACAGCCACGATAGGGTGTGGCCGGCATACGGGCCCTCCGCAATCTGGCAGTCGCCGTTGGGATGGGCCGAGATGGCCCAGCACTCGCCGATGGGACCCTCGGGAATGTCGTAGCCAAATACGGTTTCGAGTTGACGGCCGCCCCAGATTTTCTCGTGGAAGATCGGCGTCAGTTTAATCAAATCGGACATGTTCATACCCCCATTGTGCTGCGTGGGCGCCGCGTAAAACTGTTCAAAACGAGCGCCTGTATGACTACAAAAACCTATGCCAATGTTACGTTGTGCAACTCAAAGCGGTCGCCAACGTTGCGCGAGACCGAATACTCAAAGGCGGCGCCGCTGTCCAAAAAGCCAATCTGCTTGAGCTCGAGCAGGGGAGAGCCAGGTTTGGTGTCCAGGCGCTCAGCTTCTTCCTTGGTTGCTGCCACGGCGCGAATGGTACGGTGGAAGCTCGAAATTTTCAGCCCGCATTGCTCGCGGATGAAATGGTAGACCGATCCGTACAGGTCCTTCTTTTTAAGGCCCGGAATCAGCTCGAGCGGCATGTAGGTGTACTCGATAACGATGGGCTTCTCATCGGCCTGACGCACGCGCACGATGTGATAGGCAAAGTCATCCTCGGCAATTCCCAGCTGGGCTGCGATGTCCGCTGGTGGATTAACAATCGAGAAATCGTAGACCACCGAGGTCACCTTCTCCCCGCGGTGCTCATACGAAAAACCCTGGGCACGGTCGTTTTTGCCCTGGAAAAACGCCTGGCCGGGAAGTCCCGCCGTGTCCTTAACGTAGGTACCCGATCCGCGCCGGCTGGTAATAAGACCTTCCTCGGTGATTTGCTCGATAGCTCGTTTGACGGTGATTTTGGAAACGCTATAGAGCTCACAGAACTCAACGACGGTGGGAAGCTTGTCGCCCGGTTTAAGAGCGCCATCCTCAATACTCCGACGAATATCTGCAGCTATCGCCTCGTATTTGGGAATCATGGAACCTCCTTTCCGACATATATGAATACAAAAAGTAAGTATAACCCTCAACAGGGCATCCATATTACTTTTATCTAAGAAGTTCGAGAAAGAAAAAAGAAAAAGACGCTTTACTTTTAAAATTAGAGCGCTATAGTTTAAGCAACGAACGGAATCCTTCCGCACAACAGGATCGACCGTTTGGGGACGGTTTTGTTTTGGCGGGTTGGATATCGGTATGGCCGGTGCGCGCCCGCGCCGGATAACCTGCCAAAGCAAACCCGTCTCCAACCGGAAGCTCTAGAACACGAAAGCGAGGACTTTGATGGCACAGTATCAGCTGCCCAACGACTTCTTCTTTGGCGCTGCTATGTCCGGCCCGCAGACTGAGGGTCAGTGGAACCAGGGCGGCAAGCTCGAGAACCTGTGGGACACCTGGTCCATCCAGGATCTGGGTTCGTTCTACAACCGCGTTGGCTCTTACGCCGGCAATGACTTTATGGCCAAGTACCAGGAAGACCTTCGCATTTTGAAGGACTTGGGTCTGGATACCTATCGCACTTCCATCCAGTGGAGCCGTCTGCTCGATGCCGACGGCAACCTCAACGAGGAAGGTGCCGCGTGGTATCACGAGTTGTTCCGCGCCTCTCGCGAAGCCGGCTTGGAGCCGTTTGTCAACTTGTACCACTTTGACATGCCCACCTACCTCTTTAACCGTGGCGGCTGGGAGAGCCGTGAGGTTGTCGAGGCTTACGCACATTACGCCGACGTCGCCTTCCACGAGTTTGGCCAGGAGATTAAGTACTGGTTCACCTTTAACGAGCCCATCGTCGAGCCCGAGCAGCGCTATCAGGAGGGCGTGTGGTTCCCGCAGCTCCACGACTTCAACCGCGCCCGCACCGTGCAGTATCACATCTCGCTGGCGCACGCGCTGGCCGTGGCCAACTATCGTCGCGCCTATGACGAGGGCGCTATTCGCGCCGATGCCAAGATCGGCATGATCAACTGCTTTACCCCGGTCTACACCAAGGAGAACCCCAGCGAGGCGGACCTCGAGGCCGTGCGCATGACCAGCGGCATCAACAACCGCTGGTGGCTCGACCTCATCACCAAGGGCGAGCTTCCTGCCGACGTGCTCGACAGCCTGGCCGAGGGCGGCGTTAAGCTCCCGTTCCGCGCCGGCGACCAAGAGATCCTCAAGCAGGGTGTTGTCGACTGGCTCGGCTGCAACTACTACCACCCCACGCGTGTTCAGGCGCCGGCGAGCAAGGTCGACCAGTACGGCCTGCCGCACTTTGCCGACGAGTACGTATGGCCCGACGCCGTTATGAACGAGAGCCGCGGCTGGGAGATCTACCCGCAGGGCCTCTACGACTTTGGCATGGACTGCGCTAAGAACTACCCCGATCTTGAGTGGTTCGTTTCCGAGAACGGCATCGGCATCATGGACGAATACAAGAACCGTGACGCCGAAGGAACCATCCAGGATGACTACCGCGTCGACTTTGTACGTCAGCACCTGGAGTGGGTGGCCAAGGCCATCGACGAGGGCGCCAAGTGCCGGGGCTATCACTACTGGGCCGTCATCGATAACTGGTCTTGGGCCAATGCCTTTAAGAATCGTTACGGCTTTGTCGAGGTCGATCTCATGGACGGCTACAAGCGCCGCCTTAAGAAGTCGGCGGCCTGGCTCAAACAGGTCGCCACGACCCACGTGGTTGATTAGCGACCGGGCGAACGCCCAGACCGCGCGCCGCCGCGCGCAACACATGGCACATCTGGTGGCAGAGGGCGACAGACCACCGTGCGCATAGGAAAAGGCCGGATTTGAAAGTTAGGAGCAATCATGGCCAGTGACAACGGAAAGAGCTTCCTCGACAAGTTTGCCGAGGTCTCTGCGAAGGTGGGAAACCAGGTTCACCTGCGTTCCCTGCGTGACGCCTTCGCGACCATCACGCCGCTCTATATCCTTGCGGGTATCGCGGTTCTTATTAACAACGTCGTGTTCCCTCTGTTCCCGCTCGATGCGGCGGGCCTTGCCAACCTTCAGACGTGGGGCTCGGCAATTACGCTGGGCACCCTCAACGTCTCTGCCATTATCTTGGCCGGATTGATTGGCTACAGCCTCGCCAAGAACAAGCGTTTCGATAACCCGCTCGCTTGCGTGGTCGTCGCCATCTCTGCCTTCGTCATCATGATGCCGCAGCAGATCACCGCCTCGCTTGCCGCCACGAGCCCACTGCTCACCGACAAGATCACCTCCGCCGAGGTCACGGGCGCCCTTTCGACTGCCAACACCGGCACCAACGGTCTGTTCTCGGCTATTATCATCGCCCTGCTTTCCGTCTCGCTCTTCATCAAGATTTCTGGCGTCGAGAAGCTCAAGGTTAAGCTGGGCGAGGGCGTGCCTCCCGCGGTCTCCAACTCCTTCAACGTCATGATTCCGATGCTGCTTAACCTCGCGGTCTTCGCTCTTGCCGCAGCCCTGCTCGCCGTGTGCGCCGGCACCGATCTGTGCACCATCATCTCCACGTGCATCTCCAACCCGCTCAAGAGCATCATGAACGCCGGTCCGTGGGCTGTTATCCTCATCTACACCCTTGCTAACCTGCTGTTCTGCGTCGGTATTCACCAGTCCACCATCTCTGGCGCTACCGTCGAGCCGATCCTGACCATGCTCATCGTCGACAACATGGCTACCTTTGCCGCCGGTGGCACCATCCAGCCCGATCACTACATGAACATGCAGATCGTTAACAGCTTCGCCCTTATCGGCGGCTCGGGCTGCACCCTCATGCTCCTGCTCGACACGCTCCTGTTCTCCAAGAACAAGGCTTCCGAGACCGTTTCCAAGATGGCTATCCTGCCTGGTCTGTTCAACATCAACGAGCCGGTTATCTACGGTTACCCCATCGTGTACAACCTGCCGCTCATGATCCCGTTCGTTCTTCTTCCCGATCTGTTCATCGGCATCACCTATGGCCTTACCTGCGCAGGCATCATCAGCCCCTGCATCGCCCAGGTGCCCTGGACCATGCCTCCCGTCATCAATGCCCTGCTCGCTACGGGCTTTGACTGGCGCGCCGGCGTGTGGCAGGCTATCGAGATTGTCATTGGCATGGCCGTCTACCTGCCCTTTATGAAGATTTCCGAGAAGGCAATCGCCAAGCAGGAGGCTTTCGCCGAGTAGAACGCCTAACGTTCGTCCCTTTCACCTTTGCGGGCGCCGGTACGCGGTGCCGGTGCCCGCAGCTCTCTCCCTTGTGTAAAGATGCAGGGGGGTGGGCACAATAGCCGCAAGGAATAAAACCAGTTGTCGTCTGCGCGCCGCGCAGTTATAAGGAGGAAACCATGAAGAAGATCATGCTCTGCTGCAATGCCGGTATGTCCACGAGCCTGCTGGTCCAGAAGATGCAGGCCGAGGTTGCAAACCGTGGTCTGGATATTGAGGTCGAGGCTCGTCCCATGAACGAGGCCCACGATCACCTGGACGAGTGCGACATGTTGCTGCTTGGTCCGCAGATCGGCTACACCAAGGGCGATTTTGAGAAGGAGGCCGCCGGCCGCTTCCCGGTCGAGGTTATCAACATGGTCGACTACGGCCGCATGAACGCTGCCGGCATCATCGACCACTGCGTCAGCGTGATGGGCTAGGTGCTCTGCATGGAGGATATGAACGAACTGCAGATGACCTGCTTTGAGATCATCAGCTACGTCGGTACCGCCAAGAGCATGTACATCAATGCCGTGCAAAAGGCCAAGGAGGGCGATTTTGACGCCGCCGAGGAGCTTATCAAGCAGGGCGACGAGGCCTATAACGGTGGCCACGATGTTCACATGGGGCTTCTGAAGAAGGAGGCCAACGGCGAGCGTAACGGCGAGGCCCCGTTGATTTTGCTGCATGCCGAGGACCAGATGGCCGGCACCGAGACCATGCGCGTCATGGCGACGGAGCTCATCGAGGTTCACAAGCAGCTGCAGGCACTTCAGGCCTAGTCGGCGTTATCGCCGCGACGGACCGTGCGGTCCAACAGACAACATAGTCCCTTTGACGGGCGCCGGGAGCCTCCGCCTCCCGGCGCCTTTATTTTTGGGGATGGTCTTGCGCGGCCTGTTGGGCAGCCAATTGCGTTACCCCAGATAAAACCTGCCAAAACAAACCTGTCCCTTTTTGGTAGGTTTTTGCCTTGGGAGCGGTACCATACAGGCAATGTTTAAACGAGAAAGGCGGGCTCCCATGGAACCTAAGCAGTATTACATCGGCATCGACGTCGGCGGCACCTCGGTCAAGGAGGGTCTGTTCGATGAGGACGGAAACCTGCTTGCCAAGGCCAGCGTGCCCACGCCTCCCATCGTTGACGCTGCGGGCTTTGCCGCGGTGACCGAGGCTATCGACCAGGTGGTCGCCAAGGCCCAGATTCCGCGCGCCTTTGTGGCGGGTATTGGCCTGGCCGTTCCGTGCCCCATCCCGGCATCGGGCGATGCCAAGGTCAAGGCCAACATTGCCATTAACCTGCCCGAGCTGAGAGTCGCCATTCAGGAGCACTGCCCCGACGCGGTCGTTAAGTACGAGAACGATGCCAACGCCGCTGCCATGGGCGAGGCCTGGCTCGGCTCTGCCAAGGGCGTACAGAACGTGGTGATGGTCACCATTGGTACCGGCGTGGGCGGCGGTGTTATCGTTAACGGCGACGTGGTATCGGGCGTTGTGGGCGCCGGCGGCGAGATTGGCCACATGTGCCTGAATCCGGCTGAGGAGCGTACCTGCGGCTGCGGCGGCCATGGCCACCTGGAGCAGTATTCTAGCGCCACCGGTGTGGTGAGCAACTACCTTGCCGAGTGCAAGAAGGCGGGTGTCGAGCCCATCGAGCTCACCGGCCCCTCAGATTCCAAGGACGTGTTCCAGGCCTGCCGCGAGGGTGACAAGCTCGCGCTTGCCGCGGCCGATACCATGGCCGACTATCTCGGCCGCGCACTGGCGCTTATTGCCAACGTGGTTGATCCCGAGATGTTCCTCATCGGCGGCGGCGCCTCCGCCTCGGCCGATGTCTACCTCGACAAGGTTCGCGAGCACTTTAAGCAGTACGCGCTTTCCGCCTCGCGCGAGACGCCCATTAAGGTCGCTTCGCTCGGAAACGACGCCGGTATCATCGGTGCCGCCTACGTAGCCCTGCGCGCCGCCGGCAAATAGCTGGTGCAAGGAGGCCAAGGCTGCGCCCCAAAATATGCCGTGGCCCTTCCGTCTGCGAAGGCTCGGCATCGGCGTGCTACCATAGCTACGTCCAAGTACACATATCAAGTGGAGGATATCCATGGCAAACGTTCTTGTCTTTGGTCACCAGAACCCCGATAACGACGCCATCATGAGCGCCGTCGTCCTGTCCCAGTTGCTCAACCAGGTTGAGTATGCCGGCAACACCTACGAGGCCTGCGCCCTTGGTCAGCTTCCGGCCGAGTCCGCCAAGCTGCTCGCCGACGCTGGCATTGCCGAGCCCCGCGTGATTGATTCCGTCGAGGCCGGTCAGCTCGTCGTCCTCACCGACCACAACGAGTCTGCCCAGTCCGTCGCCGGCCTTAAGGACGCCACGGTCTTTGGCGTCATCGACCATCACCGCATCGGCGACTTCGAGACCGCCGGTCCGCTGCACTACATCTGCCTGCCCTGGGGCTCCAGCTGCACCATCGTCACCAAGCTTGCCGGCGTGCTCGGCGTTGAGCTTTCCGACGTCCAGGCCAAGCTGCTGCTCTCGGCCATGATGACCGACACGCTCATGCTCAAGAGCCCCACCACCACCGATGTCGACCGCGCCGTCGCCGCCAAGCTCGGCGAGCAGGTGGGCGTCGATCCGGTCAAGTTTGGCATGGAGGTCTTCCTCACCCGTCCGTCCGGCTCCTTCACTGCAGCCGAGATGGTCGGCAACGACATCAAGATGTTCGAGCCCGCCGGCAAGAAGCTGCTCATCGGCCAGTACGAGACCGTCGACAAGAGCCGTGCGCTTGGCATGATTGACGAGATCCGCGAGGCCATGCGCGCCTACGCCGCCGAGAAGGGTGCCGACGGCATTGTCCTGTGCATTACCGACATCATGGAGGAGGGCTCGCAGGTCCTGCTCGAGGGCGAGACCGAGGCTGCTCAGAAGGGTCTGGGCATTGCCGACGAGCACGACGGCGTCTGGATGCCGGGCGTCCTCTCCCGTAAGAAGCAGGTCGCTGCCCCCATCATGGCCGCCTGCTAGGTTTAGTTGACCAAACGCCACGACCGGATCGCGGACGCCCCGCGCTCCGGTCGTTTTTTGTGCGCGGCGCCGCGTTGTCTCTTGGACAGGCGTGCCCGTGCCGTTGAGCAAATAATGTTCAACCTGTGGTTCCGCTTTTCGGTCACGCCTGCGTGCTTGTCGTGCAGGGTAGGCTAGATGCAAGCGTAATACGTTAGAGCGCGGCGCCGCCACTTGGGCGGGCCGTGCTTTTTTAAGACGGGAGCTTTCCCGTGAAAGGAGCCGCCCATGGCAGCAACTGAGCAGCTGTTCAACGTTCGTGAGCGCAAGCGTTTTGAGCGCCACGACATCTGGGAGCGCATCGCCGAGAACGGCACGATTTCCGCCGCCGTCATGGTCTTCGCCGCCATCGCCGCCGTCATTTGCGCCAATACCGATGCCTACGAGGCCATCCATCACTTTTTGGAGACCCCGCTGTATGTGGGTCTGGGCAACCTTACGGCCGGTCTCACCGTTGAGCTTTTCGTCAACGACTTCCTCATGGCGATTTTCTTTTTGCTGGTGGGCATTGAGCTCAAGTATGAAATGACGGTCGGCGAGCTCAAAAACCCGCGCCAGGCTATGCTTCCCATGCTGGCGGCCGTGGGCGGCGTCGTCGTTCCCGCCTGCATCTATCTGATCTTTAACCATGCCGGCGCGCACAACGGCTGGGCCATTCCCATGGCAACCGATATTGCCTTTGCGCTGGGCGTGCTGTCGCTTTTGGGCAATCGCGTGCCCAACGGCGTGCGTGTGTTCTTCTCGACGCTCGCCATCGCCGACGACCTCATCTCCATCGCCGCCATCGCCATCTTCTACGGTCAGAGCCCCAATCCGTTTTGGTTGGGCGCCGCCGCGCTTGTGACCTGCGCGCTCGTGTGGCTCAACAGGACGCAGCATTACCGCCTTGCCCCGTACTCGGTGCTGGGCCTGCTGCTGTGGTTCTGCATGTTCAAGAGCGGCGTGCACGCTACGCTTGCCGGCGTCATCCTGGCCTTCACCATCCCGGCCAAGTGCGGCGTCAAGCTCGATAGCCTCACCGATTGGTTGGGGGAGTGCCTGCCGCTGCTCGATGACCGCTACGATGACGAGGCGCACATCCTGGGTCAGCATGACTTTACCGTCTCGACCACCAAGGTCGAGCGCGTCATGCACCGCGTGACCCCGCCGCTCATCCGCATGGAGCGTCTGATCTCCACGCCGGTCAACTTTGTGATTCTGCCGATCTTTGCGTTCGTGAACGCGCAGGTTCGCCTAGTGGGCGTGGACATGAGCACGCTGCTCACCGACCCGGTGACGCTCGGCGTGTACTTTGGCATGCTGCTGGGCAAGCCGATCGGAATCTTTGGCATGACGTTTGCCCTGGTTAAGCTCAAGATTTCCGAGCTGCCGCGCAATGTCAACTGGCACATGATTGCCGGTGTGGGCATTCTGGGCGGCATCGGCTTTACGATGTCGATTCTCATCAGCGGTCTTGCTTTCCCGACGGCCCAGTTTGAGGTTCTGGCTGCCAAGGCCGCCATCCTTGCCGGTTCGGTCACCGCGGCCGTGCTTGGCATGATCTACATGAGCGTGGTCTGCAAACACCCCGCGCCCAAGGACGAGTAAGAGCACATACAAGTTTGAAAACGCCGCCTGTGAACACCATCACAAGCGGCGTTTTAGTCATTGGGGACGTTCTTAAATGACTAGGCTTATTCCACGGTGCCGTAGATGGCGCCCCAGCCGTGGGCGGCCAAGGCGGAGTTGAGCTGGTCGCAAAGTGACTGGCGGTCGTAATAGCCGGGCGGTAGCAGGTTGACGATTTCCATGAGATCGGGCGCGAGGTCCAAGATCTCGGCCTGCACGATGAGATCCAGGCGGTCGATGGTGTGGCGGTCGTAAAACAGTCCGTCGACCAGGCGCTGCAGGTCGCCGAATTCCTCGGCCTGGAACGATCCGTACTCCATAGTGCCTCCTTGGGCGCTTCACGCCGGCATGCGCGGCGATTCGTAATTTATTGCGATGGACTTAATCTATCACGGCTTCATAACGTTGTGACGGTGGCGGTCTATACTTAGAAGAATTGCAACGTACCGCTTCGTGAAAGGTCGCACCCATGCAGACGATCTACCAGAAGATGGAAACCACCGAACTCGATGCCGCCATCGAGGCGCTCAAAGCCGAGGTCGCCGAGGTCAAGGCCAAGGGCCTGGCGCTCGACATGGCCCGCGGCAAGCCGTCGCCCTCCCAGGTGGACATCTCTCGACCCATGCTCGATATCCTCAATGCCGATGCCGACCTGCACGACGGCAACGTCGACTGTTCCAACTACGGCTGCTTTGAGGGCATTCCCTCGGCACGCAAGCTGGCGGGGGAGTTCCTGGGCTGCCCCGCCGAGCAGACGCTCGTGCTGGGTTCGTCGAGCCTGCTGATCGA
Source organism: Collinsella sp. (assembly GCA_048326155.1). Lineage (GTDB taxonomy): Bacteria > Actinomycetota > Coriobacteriia > Coriobacteriales > Coriobacteriaceae > Collinsella. Next base: position 39,001 of record DBFEQD010000010.1, on the reverse strand, counting down.
GCACGACATCGCCGGTATGTTCTGGCGCTGCGGCTCGTGCGGCAGCGAGCCCTGGGATGCCTACGAGGCTGCCCACGACGGCAAGAAGGTCAAGTTCCTGTGCCCTGTTCCCGGCTACGACCGCCACTTTGGCATCACCGCCGATCTGGGTATCGAGAACGTCCCCGTCGCGATGACCGACAACGGCCCCGACATGGACGAGGTCGAGCGCCTCGTCGCCGCCGACGATTCCATCAAGGGCATCTGGTGCGTGCCCAAGTATTCCAACCCCACGGGCATCACCTTTAGCGAGGACACTGTGCGCCGCCTGGTTGAGATGCCCACGGCCGCACCCGATTTCCGCATCTTCTGGGACAACGCCTACTGCGTGCACGACCTGTACGACGAGACCGACGAGCTCGCAAACATCTTTGACCTCGCTCGCGCGGCGGGCACCGAGGACCGCGTGGTGGCATTTGCCTCGACGTCCAAGATCACCTTCCCGGGCGCCGGTATCGGCTTTATCGGTGCGAGCCCCGCGGTCATCGCCGAGTTCTCCAAGCGCCTGAAGGCCGGCCTCATCAGCGCCGACAAGCTCAACCAGCTACGTCACGTGCGTTTCCTTCCCACCATCGAGGCGGTCAAGGAGCACATGAAAAAGCATGCCGAGTTTCTGCGCCCGCGCTTTGAGGCCGTTGAGCGCAAGCTCACCGAGGGCCTGGGCGAGACGGGCTGCGCCACCTGGACGCACCCCCGCGGCGGCTACTTTGTAAGCTTCGATGGTCCCGAGGGTTCAGCCCAGAAGGTCGCCGCGCTCTGCGCCGACCTGGGCGTCAAGCTCACGCCGGCTGGTGCCACCTGGCCTTATGGCAAGGACCCGCGCGACACCAACATCCGCATCGCGCCGAGCTATCCCACGGTCGAGGACCTGGAGGCCGCGCTCGATGTGCTGGTGCTGGCCGTCAAGCTTGTCGCTGCCGAGCTTGCGCGTGCCGAGCGCGCCTAACGCGCGGCTTCCCGTACTATCCGCACTTTCGATACGTAAAGGAGCGTATACATGGATTTGGGTATTTCCACCAACCCCACGCCGGAGATCTACACCATTAAGGTAACCGGCGAGATCGATATCTCTAACGCCGATAGCCTGCGCAATGCTATCGACCTGGCGCTCGAGCAGCCCACTGAGGCCGTTGAGCTCGATTTTGCCCAGGTGAGCTACATCGATTCGACGGGCATTGGCGTGCTCGTGGGCGCCGCGCACCACGCGGTCGACCACGGTAAGCGCTTTAGCTGCACTAATGTGCAGCCCCAGGTGATGCGCGTGGTTCAGCTGCTGGGCGTCGACCAGGAGATTTCGATCACGGCGGCATAATCTTTGCCCCCAAAGGGGCATGCCGTTTGGCATATGTTTGTGATGCGCTCGGACGTTTTGGCGTCCGGGCGCTATACTTGACCGAATGAATAGACGAGTTCCGGCCGAATGGCGCGGTGCGGGCTCGACTCACATCGAGCCTTGGAGGTATGTGTGTTTGGTATTGGAGAGGGTGAGCTCGCGATCATCGTGGTCTTCGGCTTTTTGCTGTTTGGCCCGGATAAGCTCCCACAGATGGGCCGCACGATCGGCCGTGCCATCCGTCAGTTCCGCGAGACGCAGGAAAAGATGACGGCCGTTGTTCAGTCCGAGATAATCGATCCGGTGAGCGAGGCCGCGTCGGCCCCGGTCAAGCCCAAGAAGGCTGCCGTCGATGACGATTCCGATGCAGACGAGGATGCCGTCGAGACGGCTGCGCCCGCAAAGAAGGAGACCTTTGCCGAGCGCCGTGCCCGCCTTGCCGCCGAGAAGGCCGCGAGCGAGGCTGCCGCCGAGGGCGAGGGTGCCGAGCCTGCCGCTGCCGCCGAGCCTGTCGTCGAGCCCGAGCCTGCTGCAGAGCCGGAGCCCGAGCCCGAGCCGGCAGAGCCCACGACGGCTGACCTCTACGCCCGTCGTCCCCGCAAGCGCAAGGCCGTCGTCGACCAGCTCGCTCGCGAGCTCGAGGCCGAGGACGACGCCGCTGCTGCCGATGCCCCGAAGGGAGGCGATGAGTAATGCCTATCGGACCTGCGCGCATGCCGCTCTTCGATCACCTGGGAGAGCTCCGTCGCCGCCTGACCATCGTGGTCGTGTCGGTGTTTGCCGCCGCCATCGTGCTGTATTTCGCCACGCCCGTGGTGCTCGACATCTTGGAAGACCCCATCCGCTCCTTTGTGCCGGACGGTAAGTTCTACATCACCACCACGCTCGGCGGCTTTGGCCTGCGCTTCTCGCTGGCCATCAAGATGGCCGTGGTCATGTGCACGCCCATGATCATCTGGCAGATTCTGGCATTTTTCCTGCCGGCACTGCGTCCCAACGAGCGCAAATGGGTCGTGCCCACGGTACTCGCCTCGACGGTGCTGTTCTTCCTGGGCGCCATCTTCTGCTATTTCATCATCATCCCGGCAGGCTTTGAGTGGCTCATCGGCGAGACCTCTGCCGTCGCAACCGCGCTGCCCGACCTGGAGAACTACGTCAACATGGAGCTGCTCTTTATGATCGGCTTTGGTGTGGCGTTCGAGCTGCCGCTCATCATCTTCTACCTGTCCGTCTTCCACATCGTGTCCTACGCTGCTTTCCGCAGTGCCTGGCGTTATGTATACGTTGGCCTGCTTGTGGGCTCGGCTGTGATTACGCCCGACGGCTCGCCCGTTACGCTGGGCCTCATGTATGGCGCCCTGCTCTCGCTCTACGAGATTTCGCTCGCCATCGCCCGCGTGGTCATTACCGCGCGCGAGGGCAAGGAGGGCTTGTTTGTGAGCCGTCTGGACCTGTTCTCGGACGATGAGGACGACGAGGAGTAAATCGGTATGCACGAGGTTGGCATTGTCAACGGCATACTCGATACAGTGATTCGCGCGGCGCGTGGGGCGGGGGCCTCGCGCGCCGTTTTGGTAACGCTGCGTATCGGGGATATGACCGAAGTTGTGCGCGAGGCGCTTGACTTTGCATGGGAGACATTTCGCGACGAGGACCCGCTCACGCGAGGCTGCGAGCTTGCCGTGGAGGAGGTCCATCCGCAAAGTGAATGCTTGGACTGCGGCGAGGTTTTCGACCACGATCGCTTCCACTGTCGCTGTCCCCAGTGTGGTGGTGCCAACGTGCGCCTACTGCACGGCCGCGAGCTCGATATCGCGAGTATCGAAATCGAAACCCCCGACGATTAGCCCGCTAGCCATCTGGTGATGGGGTATAAAGGGGCCAAAGTAAGGAGCGCTAAGTATGGCCGAGAAAACGATTGATATCGCATCGCCGATTCTGTCGCGCAACGAGCGCCTGGCAGATCAGCTGCGTCAGCGATTTAATGAGACAAACACCTATGTGATCAACGTCTTGTCGAGCCCCGGTTCGGGCAAGACCACCACGATCCTGGGCACTAACGAGCGCCTGCGCGACAAGGCTGGCCTGCGCTGTGCCGTCATCGAGGGCGATATCGCCTCGGATGTCGATGCCATCACCATGAAGGAAGCCGGCATGCCCGCCATCCAGATCAACACGGGCGGCCTGTGCCACCTCGAGGGCAACATGATCATGGAGGCCGTTGACGCGTTCGACCAGGCCGTCGGTCTGGAGAACATCGACGTCATCTTTATCGAAAACGTGGGTAACTTGGTCTGTCCGGTCGACTTTGACCTGGGCGAGAACCTGTCCATCATGATTCTCTCGGTGCCCGAGGGCGACGACAAGCCCATCAAGTACCCGGGCATCTTCCAGCACGCCGGCGCACAGCTGCTCAACAAGGTTGACGTGGCCCCGGCTTTCGATTTTGACATGGATAGGTATACTAAGACACTCGATGACCTCAATCCGCAGGCGCCGCGGTTTGCCGTGAGCGCGCGCAAGGGCGAGGGCATGGATGCCTGGTGCGATTGGCTCATCGGGCAGATCGAGCAAGCAAGGGCGTAAATCGGCCGCCATACGGGCGGGCGTAGCCGCAGAGACACGAGATAGGAGCCTCTTTTGAAGCTCATCATCGCCGAGAAAAACGACGCTGCGCGTCAGATCGCCGAGCGTCTGTCCACGGGTAAACCCAAAAAGGACAAGGTGTACAACACCGCCATCTACCGTTTTGAGTGGAAGGGCGAGGAGTGCGTGACCATCGGCCTGGCCGGTCACATCCTTGCGCCCGATTTTTGCGACAGCGTGCTGTTCGATAAAAAGCTGGGCTGGTATTCGGTCACCGAGGACGGCGAGATGCTGCCGGCCGACATGCCCGATGGCCTGGCTCGTCCGCCCTACGACACCAAGCGCAAGCCGTTTCTTGCCGACGGTATCTCTATCAAGGGCTGGAAGCTCGAGAGCCTGCCCTACCTCACCTGGGCGCCCGTCATTAAGCTACCGGCCGAGAAGGAGCTCATTCGCTCGCTCAAGAACCTTGCCAAGAAGTCCGACAGCGTCATCATCGCCACGGACTTCGATCGCGAGGGCGAGCTGATCGGTTCGGACGCTCTCAACAAGGTGCGTGAGGTGGCGCCCGACTTGCCGGTTGCCCGCGCCCAATACTCTTCATTTACCAAGGCCGAGATCACGCAGGCCTTCGATAACCTTGTCTCGCTCGACCAGAACCTGGCCGACGCCGGCGAGAGCCGTCAGCACATCGACCTCATTTGGGGAGCGGTGCTCACGCGCTATCTGACGCTCGCCAAGTTTGGCGGCTTTGGTAACGTGCGCTCTGCCGGCCGCGTGCAGACGCCGACACTCGCCCTGGTGGTCGAGCGCGAGCGCGAGCGCATGGCGTTTGTGCCCGAGGACTATTGGCAGATTCGCGGCATGGGTGCCGCTCAGGGCGCTGCCGAGGACGACCGCTTTAAGATCGCGCACAAGACGGCGCGTTTTACCGACAAAGATGCTGCCGAGGCGGCGTACGGCCACGTTGACGGCGCTACGACGGCAACCGTCGCCGCGGTGACCAAGCGCTCCCGCAAGCAGCAGCCGCCCACGCCGTTTGCGACGACCTCGCTGCAGGCCGCCGCCGCGGCCGAGGGCATCTCGCCTGCGCGTACCATGCGCATCGCCGAGTCCCTCTACATGGCGGGCCTCATCAGCTACCCGCGTGTCGACAACACCGTGTATCCCGCGACGCTCGATTTGGGCGCCGTGGTGCGCGACCTGGCAAAGATCAACCCGGCGCTGGCGCCCGTGTGCAAAAAGGTACTCGCTGGTCCCATGAAGCCCACGCGCGGTAAAGTCGAGACCACCGACCACCCGCCTATCTACCCCACGGGCGAGGGCGATCCGTCCACGCTCGACGGCGGCCAGCGCAAGCTCTATGACCTGATCGCCCGTCGCTTCCTGGCGACGCTTATGGGTCCCGCGACCATCGAGAACACCAAGCTCGAGCTCGACGTGAACGGTGAGCCGTTCGTGGCTTCGGGCGATGTGCTCGTGACTCCGGGCTTCCGCGAGGCGTATCCGTATGGACTTAAGCGCGATGAGCAGATGCCGCCGCTGGAGCAGGGCGATATGGTCGACGTGTTCGACATTAAACTCGAGGCCAAGCAGACCGAGCCGCCCGCGCGCTACAGCCAGGGCAAGCTCGTGCAGGAGATGGAAAAGCGCGGCCTGGGTACCAAGTCCACGCGTGCGAGCATCATCGAGCGCCTGTATGCCGTGCGCTATCTCAAAAATGATCCCGTTGAGCCGAGCCAGCTGGGCATCGCCATCATCGACGCACTGACGCAATTTGCCCCGCGCATCACGAGCCCCGATATGACCAGGGAGCTTGATGGCGATATGACCCGCGTCGAGCGCGGCGAGGATACCGAAGAGCATGTCGTGACGCACTCGCGCGCGCTGCTGGCTGGCGTGCTCGACGAGCTGCTCAAGCATACGCAGGAGCTGGGCGACGCCATCAGCGACGCCGTCACGGCCGATGCGCGCGTGGGCGCCTGCCCCAAGTGCGGCAAGGACCTGGTTATGAAGACGAGTGCCAAGACCCGTGGCAGCTTTATCGGCTGCATGGGCTGGCCCGACTGCGACGTGACCTATCCGGTGCCGAGCGGCGTCAAGGTAAGCCCGCTCGAGGGCGAGGCAGCCGTGTGCCCCGAGTGCGGCGCGCCGCGAATTAAGTGCCAGCCGTTCCGCCAGAAGGCCTTCGAGATTTGCGTGAACCCTACGTGTCCCACCAACTACGAGCCTGACCTTAAGGTGGGCGAGTGCAAGGTGTGCGCCGAGGCCGGACGCCATGGCGACCTGATCGCGCACAAGAGTGAGAAGAGCGGCAAGCGCTTTATCCGCTGCACCAACTACGATGACTGCGGTGTGAGCTATCCTCTGCCGGCGCGCGGTAAGCTCGAGGCGACGGGCGAGACCTGTCCCGAGTGCGGCGCCCCCATCGTGGTGGTCAACACGGCGCGCGGTCCGTGGCGCATCTGCGTGAACATGGACTGCCCGACCAAGGAGAAGAAGCCCGCCCGCGGCCGCAAGACTGCGACCAAGGCGAGCACGGCCAAGAAGACAACGGCGGCCAAGAAGTCGACTACCAAAAAGACCGCTGCCGATAAGTAGCCGCACGGTCGAAACATCACCTAAAACAAAAACGAGCGAGGACCTCAAAATCCTCGCTCGTTTTTTATCTGGCAGTTAGGGAACGACAAAGCGCTAGTTCACTTCGACGGGTTTGGCGCCGGGATAGCGCTCCTCAAAGTCTAGACGGTACTTATTGTCATTGGTGCCCGCCACGTTGTCGCGCGACAGTGGCGCCACGATCTCATTCTTGTGGTCCGCAGGCTTGGCGTATTTCAGGCTGATCTCCCAGGCATCACAGATTGCGTCAATGCGGTGATCCAGGTCGTCGTACAGGGCAACGATGTCTTTCCAGGAGCTGTAGTTCTTGGAGCTCGTCGGGACGTCTAGGTCCTCGACGATGTCGTAATACTGCTCGATGGTGTCCTCCGTGCGCTCGGCGACGTCGGCGAGATTTTGACGGGTGGTTCGATCCTCTTCCAGATAGCTGCCGTTGAAGTTCTGCGCGCAGCCACGGACGTAGTTGTCGAGGTCTTCGAGCAAGTCGTAGTATTCGCTCAGTCGGCGGTAGAGATTCTGCTCGGAGAGCGTTGCTTCGCCGCCATCCTCGTCGTCATCGTCATCGTCATCATCGTCGTACAGGCTGTTGGGATCGCCGAGAGGCTTTAGGTCATCGTCGTCGACGTCATGGTGCAGCTTAGCTACCTCGGCAGTCGTCTGCGTGTCGGCGTTGTCGAAAGGCTTGATCACAAAGAAAACGACCAGGGCGATGATGATCGCCACCAGCACAACGATAACGGCGATAAGCGGTCCGGTGCCGCTCTTTTTGGGAGTGGGGGTCTGTGGCGAAGCGGGCGCGTATGCGGGAGCCGGCTGCTGTTGGGGCGAGCCGCTCGCGACGGGTATGCGCTGCGTGGTCTCGACGGCCGCAGGGCTTGCGGCGGGGTCGGGGCGATAGGCGAGGGGGTCGTCCGCCTTGGCTTGCGGCGTATCAAGGGAGCCGGTCTGCTCAAAAGCGGGCTGGCTATCGCTCGCGGTTGTTTGCTCAACGGGTGCACCGCACGAGGTGCAGAACTTGGCATTATCTGCAAGAAGCTTGCCGCACGAGGCGCAATACCGAGACATTGCCACTCCTTTCGCCACATTTCAATGCAATACGACGATTATACCCAGCGCAAAAAATTCCCCATCATAAGTTGCGGTGAAATAGGGACTGTTTGGCGGTCTCAGAGCTTCAATCAGTCCCTATTTCACCGCAACTTTGGAAAGGCACCATTAGCCATTGGGGACGCGCCGGACGCTGGGGTATCATGGCTTGGTTGATATATCTGCATTTACGCGCCTTGTAGGAAGGGGCTGCGCTCATGGCTTTTGAGCCCGCTCAACATAGCTTTATCACGCTCGAGGGCGTCGACGGTGCCGGCAAGTCCACGCAGGCGCGCCTGCTTGCCCGTGCGCTCGAGCTCGCTGGCTACCAGGTTGTGAGCCTGCGCGAGCCGGGCGGCACCGCCATCAGCGAAAAGATCCGTGCTCTGCTGCTCGACCCCGCCAATACGGCGATGGGCGACACCTGCGAGTTGTTGCTCTACGAGGCCGCGCGCGCCCAGTTGGTGCACGGGGTCATCGCGCCTGCTCTTGCTGCCGGCAAGGTGGTCCTGTGCGACCGCTTCTACGATTCCACAACTTGCTATCAGGCGTTTGCCGATGGCCTCGATCGCCAGATAGTGCGCGATGCCAACAACCTGGCCGTCGCGGGGACGCACCCGGCGCTCACGCTCGTCTATCACATCACGCCCGAGCAGGCGGCGCTGCGCATGGCAGCCCGTGGTGCGGCAGATCGCATGGAGGCAAAGGGCATGGCATTCCAAGAGCGTGTCTACCAGGGCTTTTGCGCAATTGCCGCCGAGGAGCCAAACCGCGTAAAGCTCATCGACGCCACCGCGTCCATCGAGGAAGTCTTCGAGAAGACGGTCGAGCAGGTTCGCGCCTACGGCCTCGATATTTCCCAGGACGCCGTCACCGCCGCGCTTGCCCAGGAGGCCGAGTAACATGGCCCCCGCTCAGGCAAGCCTGCTGGCCAAGCTCGACACCCAAGAGCGCGTGCGCGACTTTTTGACCAATGCCGTCGCCAGCGGTCGCGCATCGCACGCCTACCTGTTTTTGGGCGCGCCCGGCGCGGGCAAGCTCGACGCCGCGTGGGCGCTCGCCCAAGCCTTCCTGTGCGAGCAGGATGGCTGCGGCTCATGCGATAGCTGCGTGCGCGTCGCCCGCCATACGCACCCCGACGTGCACTATTACACGCCCGAGAGCGCCACGGGCTACCTCATCGCCCAGACCCGCGAGCTGCTCGATGACGTGCCTCTGGCGCCCATCCGTGCCAAGGCCAAGGTCTACATCATCGACCGTGCCGAGCAACTGCGCGCCAACACCGCCAACGCACTGCTCAAAACACTCGAGGAGCCGCCCGAGGGCGTTATGTTCATCTTGCTGGGAACCTCGGCAGACGTGATGTTGCCCACCATCGTGAGCCGCTGCCAGTGCGTGCCGTTTCGGCTGGTGTCGCCCGCCGTCGCCGCGCAGGTCGTGAGCCGCGCCACCGGTCAGGACCCTGCGCGTTGCCGCATGGCCGTCGCCGTAGCGGGAAGCCCCACGCGTGGCATCGAGTTCCTCAAGAGCGCCGAGCGCCAGGACGCCCGCCGTCAGATGGTCCGTGCCATCGATTCGCTCATTGCCGCCGACGAGGCCGACGTGCTCAGCCGTGCCAAGTCACTCATCGTCGCCGTTAAGGCGCCGTTAGCCGAGGTCAAGTCCACGCAGGAAAAGGTGCTCGAGCAAAACGCCGACTACCTGTCGCGTGGAGCATTGAAGCAGCTTGAGGACCGCAACAAGCGCGAACTCAACGCGCGCGAGCGTTCGGGTATCATGGAAGCGCTGGCGAGCGCGCGGACGCTCATGCGCGACGTGCTGCTGATGCTTCAGGACGAGGTAGCCGACGTGGTGAACGAAGACGTGCGCGACACGATCGGTCGGCTTGCCGCCGCGACCAATGTTGCGGGTGCCACCCGGGCGCTCGAGGCAGTCGCGACCGCCGAGCGCAACATCGCCAGAAACGTTACTCCCCAGCTGGCCATCGAGGTCATGCTGTTCGATATCAGGAAGGCACTGAAATGCCGTTAGTCGTACCCGTTAAGTTTACCTACGCCTCGCGCGACCTGTGGTTCGATCCGCAGGATTTGGATATCCTCGAGGCCGATTATGCCATCTGCTCCACCGAGCGCGGAACCGAGATCGGCCTGGTCACGGCCGATCCTTTCGAGGTGCCGCAAGACGAGATCGGTCAGCCGCTCAAGCCCGTGCTGCGCGTGGCGAGCGACATCGACCTGCAGCTTGCCGACGACCTGGCCATCCAGGGCGACGAGGCCATGGTCGACTTCCGCCGCCTGGTCAAGGAGCTCGACCTCGAGATGAAGCCGGTCGGCGTCGAGTACCTGTTTGGCGGCGAGAAGGCCGTGTTCTACTTTGCGGCCGAGGAGCGCGTCGATTTTCGTCAGCTCGTCAAGGACCTGTCCTCGACGCTGCACATTCGCGTCGACATGCGCCAGATCGGCGTGCGCGACGAGACCCGCCTGGTGGGCGGCTATGCCCAGTGCGGACAGGAGCTCTGCTGCACGCGCTTTGGCGGACAGTTTGAGCCCGTCTCGATCCGCATGGCAAAAGAGCAGGACCTGCCGCTCAACTCGTCCAAGATCAGCGGCGTATGCGGCCGCCTGATGTGCTGCCTGCGCTATGAGTTCGAGGCGTACAAGGACTTTAAGAGCCGTGCGCCCAAAAAGAAGACGCTCATCGATACGCCGCTTGGCAAGGCGCGTATTCAGGAGTATGACACGCCGCGTGAGCAGCTGGTGCTGCGCCTGGAGAACGGTAAAGTCTTTAAGGTCAACCTGGCCGATATGACGTGCTCGGAGGGCTGCAAAAAGAAGGCCGCCGAGCAGGGCTGCAGCTGCCGCCCCGACTGCGTGACGCGCGACGTGCTCGAGCGCATCGAGTCGCCCGAGATGCGCCTGGCGCTCATGGAGCTCGACCGCGAGAACGGCGTCGACGTGGGCGATGGCCTGTCGAGTGCCGACCGTCTGGCCGGCACGTCGATGCCCAAGCGCCGTCGTCGCGACGTCGATTCCGATGCCCGCGCTGCTCAGAGCCAGGGCGAGGGCCGTGGCCGCGGAAAGGGCCGCGGCAAGGCCGAGGCGCCCGAGGCCGAGGAGGCCGCCGGTGGCCGTCGTCGTCGCAAGCGCTCGGGTTCGGGCGATGCCGGCGAGGCTGCAGCCGCGGGCAAGAACGCCTCTCGCGAGCGCGAGGTTCAGCAGCCCCAGCAGCAGAATCGCGGCGGTGGCATGAACCCCACACGTCGTCGCCGCCGTCATCTGTCGAGCGAGGAGCGCGAGGACGCCTTCCGCGCCGCAGCTGCTCGCGAGGCTGGTGCCGCTTCCAAGGGTGGTTCGGGTTCCGATACGCCTGCCGACAAGGGTGGCAAGCAGCGCAACGATGACGAGCGCGCCCCGCGTCCGCGTCGTCGCCATTCTTCGGGCACGCAGCAAAAGCCCTCGGTGCCCTCCGTGGCCGATCAGGTCTCGGATGGCGAGGTCAAGGTCACGCGCCGTCGCCCCGGAGATGGCGGAGGGGCGGCCGCCAAGGCCGCGCGCGGCACTGCTCGCGACGAACGCGAGTCGCGCGAAGATCGTGGTGGCGAGGGCTCGGCCGACCAGGGTCAAAAGCGCCGTCGCCGTCGTCGTTCCCGCAAGCCGCGCCAGGATGGTGGCGAGGGCTCGACCCCGTCTTCGTCCGCACCACAACCGCCCGCCGGCGAATAACGCCCGCGAGCGGATTTAGCCCGCCTTGCCCCGAGCGCATCGGGGTATCATAGCGCCGAATCAACAACCCTCCCTGCGACCGAACGTAGGGAGGGTTGTGTCTTGAAGAGCCATCTGAACATATTGAGCCGTCTGCTGGGCGCCGGCGCCCTACCGTTTGCGGACGAATTGCTACCGTTTGCCGAGTGGGTGGCACGCGAGGCACTCGAGGCATTGTCGCCAACACGATGTGCCGGCTGCGAGCGCGCCGGTGCGCTTATTTGCCAAGACTGTCTAGCCGCGCTCACGCTCATCGACCCACGTCATAGCTGTACCCGATGCGGCGCCCCGTTTGGGGATTTGCTGTGCACTGAGTGCTCGGTCGAGGGCACGTCCTCGGCAATGGCGGAGGCGCTCGACCGCTGCCTGGCGTGCGCCGTCTATGCGCATCCGCTGCCGCGCATCATTAAAGCGTACAAGGATGCGGGCGAGCGACGTCTGGCTCCGTATCTGGCGGAGCTGCTCTACGACACTGCCCTGCATGCCCAGGTCGTAGCGCCCGAACGCTTAGGAGGTGTGCTGTCCGGTGCGGATGCGGTGGTGTTTGTGCCTGCGACGGCGGCAGCGTTTCGGCGGCGTGGTTTTGATCATATGGAGGCTATCGCGCGCCCATTTTGCGAGCTGTCGGGTGTTCCCCTGCTCGATGCTCTCGTCAAGTACGGGCATGGCGACCAGCGCGAACTCGGTCGTGAGGAGCGCCGCGAGCGTGCCCAAGGCATGTACGAGACGGTTGAGGACGTGCGCGGCCGCCGCCTGCTGCTTATCGATGACGTTATTACCACGGGCGCGACGATGGCCGCGGCTTCGGCGGAACTCAAGCGCGCCGGCGCCGCAGCAGTCGATGGCCTCGCTATCGCACGCGTTTGGTAGGGGTGGTTTTGTGGCAGTGAAGATTGAGCGGCGCAACGAGCCGACAGACGAACAGCTAGCGGCTTCCGTAATCCTAACAGGCGCCTCGGCGCTACGCATGATGCGCGCCGAGCGCCGGCAGATGGGCTACATAAGCTGGAAAGACCTCGATCCCGATGAAGAGCGCCGTGTGCTGCGCACGTCGTCGCCCTCGATCGAGGACATCTATCTTCCCGACTTGGTGCGGATTGGGGCCGCAAGCGGCGAGGTGCAAGAAGATCTTTGCTTGCTGGTGGGATCTGCGGCGCAGCGCCGCCGCATGCCTGGCGTGGGCTGGTCCGTATGCTCCGGGTTGCCTGCCGGCTCGATTCTAGAGGTGGAACCGGGGGTGTACAGTCTATCTCCCGAGGCCCTTTGTGTTGCCGTTGCGCGCGAGGTCGGCTGCATCCAGGCATTTGCCCTGGCTCAGGAGCTGTGCTCTAAGATTTCGCTGAGTGACCGCGGGAAGTATCTGCCTCCCTACACCTCGCCTGTTACGAATAAACTTGCAAAGGACAAGGACCAGCCAGCAGATGTGGGCTACTTTGAAGTCGAGCCGGTGCTGACGCCCAATCGTCTGGCAGATTACCTCGCGGTATGCAAGGGGAACGCAGCCAAGCAGCTGCAGCGTCTGTGTCCCTATCTTTCGGAAAACCTGCGCTCACCCATGGAGTGCATCATGCTCGCCCTGTTTTCGCTTCCGTTTTCCTATGGCGGGTTTGCCTGCGGACCTTTTAAGACCGACTATAAGATTGAGTTCGATGACCGTGCGCAGGCAATCTCGGGGATGCCGCATGCAGTTTGCGATGCGTATCAGGAAGCAGCCTGGTTTGACCTGGAATACAACGGTGAGCTGGGCCATTCCTCTCGGAGGGGACGTATCCATGATGAAAAGCGCAACACGGGCTTGATTACTATGGGAATCGAGGTCGCGACGGTCAACAACGAAATGCTCTGTGACATGGAAGCGATGGAAGCACTCGCATGGCGCATGCACCAGCGTATGCGAAAGCGGTACCGGAATCGTGTCGATGCCCGCAGGAAGAAGCAAGAGGCGTTGCTTAACACGCTGCGGGCGTGTTTTGGGCTTAAGCCGGTCTAATTCGCGTCGAAAATAGAGGGTTAATCATATGCCCTGGCCATAATATGGCAAATATGAGTACTGTCACTAAATCAGTAACAGCAAAATCAAGGAATTTAGGACTCGGAGGCGGCGTAAAGTAAGAAGATAATAAACAAATGTAGAATAACTAAGCATCAGGTTGGCGACACTGAGCGCAAAATCTGTCCGAGAGGCCAAAATTGCCTGTTACTAAATTGGTGGCAGTACTCATATTTGCCATATTTTGGCCGGGGCACCCTAAGAAGGACGCCCCGGAGCTCCCCGTAGGGGAGCTCCGGGCTTCATAGGGGCACGAATAGCCCACTCCGACCTGCAAAATCTGTGCGCACGATGCGAATGACGCCCTTAACCTTAAACTTTAGCTTGAACTTAGCTATAATGCGCTTCGTTCCTACCAGGCTGTGGTTGCGGACGGACGAAATGCCCGTTCTAGTCCAAGACAGACGCGGTCAAAGGGATCCACGTAAGCGACCGCGTGCGCGCGGCGCGATCATGGCGCGTCCTAGATGTAAGCCGCACCGTCCGTTCTACTTTCTTTGGGGCAATACCGCCTCGCGGGCGAGCGGGTCAGTCGTGAAGGTGGCTGCGGCCTCCCGAGCAAACACCCCGGTGCGCAAGTGTGGGGTCAAATACCAGGTCAGCTGGTGGGAACAACCTGATATTCCGCGCAACGCACGGATTGTATACGACACAGAAGGCAGGGTAGTGGACATGGTGAGGGGCAGCTTGATGCACGCGGCTCGGTTAGGTGCTGGGACCGCAGCGGTCATTGCCGTTTTGGGCCTGAGCGGATGCGCGTTCAACCCGCTGTCTACGTTCACGACTCCCACGATCGACCAGATCGAGTACGAGACGGTCACGCCGGCGGTGTCGGACGATGCCCTGGTCACTCCCGGAACCCTGACGGTTGCCCTCGATACTTCCGATGCGCCGCAGGCCATGCAGGACGCCGACGGCGAGCTCACGGGGTATGCGGTTGACGCCGCCCGTGCCCTCGCAAGCCGCATGGGCCTTAAGGTCGCCTTTGTCGATGCGTCTTCGGCAGGTTCCGCGCTCGGCGACAAAAAGGCCGATATCTTTATCGGCGAGATCAACTCCACAGACGGGGACGTTAGCTCGCTCGGCACCTGCCTGTACGATGCCGCTTCCGTGTTCGGTAAAACCAGCGATGGTGGGTCGCTAAGCGTTTCCACCGATACCCTTAACACATCTACTCTGGGTGTCCAGATGTCCTCGGCCTCGCAGGAGGCGCTTGCTAAGCAGAGCATCACCGCCAACCAAAAGACCTACTCCAACATCAACGAGTGCTTTGAGGCGCTCGAGTCCGGCGAGGTCGACTATGTGATCTGCGACTCCACAGCCGGCGGCTATCTTGCACGCCTGATGAGCGAGGTCTCCTATGTCGGTTCGCTCGAGGCGCCCTCGACGCTTGGCGTTGCGGGCCTCTCGTCCAATGACGAACTGTGCCGTGCCGTGAGCGATGCCCTCGACGGTATTACGGCCGACGGCACGCTCGAGGCAGTCCACTGCGTCTGGTATGGCAGGATGCCCTACGACCTCACCACTAAGACGGTTTCGGGCGCTAACGTGCAGCCGGGCGACTCTGAGTCCAGTGAGACCACATCCTCCGGCAGCGAGTCTTCCGATTCCAACAATGAGACCGCATCCTCCGAGGACAAATCGTCCAGCCAGGAAGGCACCATCACTGACGACGACATTAACAAACTCAATAGCTAGTTATTGCTAGGGGTGGTGTCTCCTATACGTTGGAAAGGACACCTCTTCACGGTTTCAACACGCACTGCCGGGCTTCCCCAATAGGGGAGCCCGGCTTTTTCATCCCTATAAAACCAGCAGGTCAAAGGCAATTTTCGGGACCAAATACAAATCTGTCGACTTCCTCCTATAGCGCACTTTGCCATGGAAAAGTACGAGACTTCGGTATGCGGTATCAAGCAATCGTTATTCGGGTCTTTAGGAATCCGCGTGATTAAATGCACGGCAATGGGTACATAGCCAGTACAGTAAGTCCCCGAGGCAGATTGGAGCCACGTATGGATATCAAGGTTTCTGGACGCAAGACGACGGTAACCGATGCTCTGCGTGCGCATGTGGATGAGAAGATCGGCGAGGCGCTCAAGGTTTTCGATATCGAGCCCATGACGGTCGACGTTGTACTTCGCTATGAGAAGAACCCCTCGAACCCCAACCCGGCAATCGTCGAGGTTACGGTTCGTGCCCGCGGTTCGGTGATTCGCGTTGCCGAGCACGGTGCAGATATGTACGCCGCCATCGACCTCTCCGCCGATAAGGTCACCCGCCAGCTGCGTAAGTTCAAGACCAAGGTCGTGGACAACCGCCAGGGCGGTGCCAGCGCCGCGGATGTTGCGCCGGTCGAGCGCGTCGAGGATCTGGCCGACCTGCTGCTGCCCGAGGAAGAGGACGACCTGCTCGTCCGCGAGAAGGTTATCGACGTCACCCCGATGACTGAGGAGCAGGCGCTGGTGCAGACCGATCTGCTCGGTCACGACTTCTACGTGTTCGAGAACGCTACGACCGGTCTCATCAATGTGGTGTATCACCGTAAGAATGGTGGATATGGCATCATCAAGCCCCGCATCGAAACACTTGACGAGTAAAATACGTTAACTTGCATGAGTTAACGGTTGGCGGCCATCCCATGCGGGTGGCCGCCTTTTTACGTAAGGAGTCGCTTTGATGGACAAGGCCGCATCCGCCGGTCATTCGAACCGTTGCCGCATCGTCGTCGATACCTGCTGCGACTTTAGCCCCGAGGTCGCTGCGAACCTCGATGTCGATATCCTGGGTTTCCCCTTCATTATCGATGGCGAAGAGCGCACGGACGACATCTGGTCGAGCATCACACCCAAGGAGTTCTACGACCGGATGCGCGCCGGTGCCCGCGTGTCCACCTCGGCTGTGTCGCTCGGTCGCTATATCGAGTTCTTTACCGAGTGCGCCAAAGAGGGCACGCCCACGGTCTACCTGTGCTTTACCTCGGCGCTGTCGTCGAGCTACAACTCCGCGTGCCAGGCGGCAGATGCCGTGCGCGCCGAGTATCCCGATTTTGAGCTTTACGTGGTCGACAACGCTCTGCCCTGTGCGACCGGCGCGCTCTTGGCGCTCGAGGCCGTGCGCCAGCGTTCGGCGGGACTGACCGCCAAGCAGCTGGTCGATTGGGCAAACGAGGCAAAAACCTACGTGCACGGCTACTTTACGCTCGAGAGCTTCGACGCACTGGCTGCCGGCGGCCGCATTCCTCCCGCGGCGGCGCAGCTCACGGCAAAGCTCGACGTCAAGCCCGAGCTCTCCTACGATCTGGCCGGCTCGCTGTCGCTGATTGGCGTCAACCGCGGCCGCAAGAAGGCGCTCAAGTCCATTCTCAAGTCGTTCCGCGAGAACTACGTGCCCGATCGCACCATGCCCATCGCCATCATGACGGCCGATGCCGAGAAGGACGGCGACTGGCTCGAAGCTGCCATCCGCAAGGAGGAGGGTTGCGCCGACGTCACGATCATTCGCGGCTCCGTGGGTCCCACCATCGGCTCGCACGTGGGCCCCGGCATGGTGGGCTGCGCGTTTTGGGGTAAGAACCGCGCCGACAAGGCGTCGCTTTCCGACCGCATCGCCCGTCGCGTGCGCGGTCAGTAGGCAAGTAACGCGGCCGTAATCGATCCCAGCTCACTGCCCAAACGCTGGCATCGAGTATTCAACCTGGTAACAACACCCAACCCAAAAGGAAAGGTTTCATGGCAAACAAGCTCTCCGTCGCATTTATCGGCACCGGAATCATGGGTGCCCCCATCGCCGGTCACATCCTGGATGCCGGCTATCCCGTCACGGTCAACAACCGCACCAAGTCCAAGGCTGCCGCGCTTATCGAGCGCGGTGCCGCTTGGGCCGATACGCCGGCCGATGCCGTGGCTAACGCCGATGTCGTCTTTACCATGGTGGGCTATCCCTCCGAGGTCGAGGAGCTCTACCTGGCGGGCGACGGCCTGCTCGCGTGCACTAAGCCCGGCGCGGTCCTGATCGACCTCACTACGAGCTCGCCCGAGCTGGCGCGCGACATTGCCGAGGCCGCCCAGGTTTCCGGTCGCATGGCGTTTGACTGCCCCGTTACCGGCGGCGAGTCGGGTGCTATCGCCGGCACGCTTACGGCTATCGTGGGCGCTACCGAGAACGACATCGCGTCGGTCCGCGACATCCTTGCCACCTTTGCGGCAACCATCTGCTGCTTCGACGGCGCCGGCAAGGGCCAGGCTGCCAAGCTCGCTAACCAGGTGTCGCTGGGCGCCTGCATGGTCGGCATGGCAGACGCCATGGCATTTGCCGAGCTGAGCGGCCTTGACCTGGAGAAGACCCGTCAGATGATCCTGGGCGGCACCGGTAAGTCCGGTGCTATGGAGAGCCTGGCCCCCAAGGCGCTCGACGGCGACTACAAGCCCGGCTTTATGGTCGAGCACTTCATTAAGGACCTGCGCTTGGCGCTCGCCTATGCCGACGACCGCGAGCTTGCGCTGCCCGGCGCCGACGTGGCCTTTACGCTCTACGACATGCTCGACGCCATCGGTGGCGCCAAGCTGGGCACCCAGGCCATCACGGTCCTCTACAAGGAGGAGGCCGACGCCATCGCCGCCGGTCTGGACTGGTCGCAGTATCGTCCCGAGGAGCATGGCGCTCACGAGGACGGCTGCGGTTGCGGCGAGCACGGCGACGACCATGAGTGCGGTTGCGGCCACCATCACGGCGAGGACCACGAGTGCTGCGGCGGCCACGGCCATGATGACGGCCACGAGTGCTGCTGCGGCCACCATCACGGGGAGTAGCGCCCATGAGCTGGACGTTCGTGGTGCTTGCGCTGGTGCTCTTTCTCTTTGCGATCTACATTGGCTTTTTGTGCGGCCAGTGGGCGTGCGAAAAGCGTGTCATCACCAAGCGCGACTACTGGATTGCCAACTTTGCGGGAGCGGCGGCAGTCGTCCTGCTGACCTGGGTGTTCTCACTGTTCCCGCTGGTGCAGTTTGCGCCGATCGGCTGGCTCGGCGGCTTTATCGCCGGCCTTAAGATGAGCTTTGGCGAGTCCGTCGGTCCGTGGCGCAAGCACGACGAGGTCTTTAACGTCAACAAGGCTCACCGTGCCGCCGCCGACGCGGGCGACGCTGAGGAACGCCGCCGTGCGCGTCGCAATGGCGCGGCCGACCGACAGCTCATCTCGGTCACCGATGACAGCAAGGGTGCTGGCAAGCACGCTAAGAAATAGTAAGAAGAGGTAACTATGGCAGAAAACAAAGACGAACAGCTCACCGACGAGGAGCTGGCACAGCTTCAGCTGGCAGAGGAGAACGAGAACGCCGTCGACCGTCTGGTCAAGGAGCTCGGCTGCCCCACGCGCCGCATCCGCCAGTTTGCCGCCCGCGTGCTGCACCTGCTTGCCGAGCGCGATCCGCAGCGCGTCGTGCCCTGCGTACCCGCGCTGATCGAGGCACTCGACCGCCCCGAGGCGCAGACCCGCTGGGAGGCCCTCGATGCCCTGACGACGCTCGCCACCACCTGCCCCGAGCAGCTGGGCGATGCCTTTGAGGGCGCCGAGACCGCACTGTTCGACGAGATTTCCTCCACGCTGCGCTATGCCGCCTTCCGCCTGCTGTGCGTGTGGGGCGCCACGAGCGTCGAGCGTTCGCGCGAGGCTTGGCCCATCCTGGACGAGGCTATCCAGTGCTACCACGGCGACCTCGAGTATCGCGACATGCTCGGTTGCCTGTACGAGTTTGGCCAGGGCGAGATCGACGCCGAGGTCGCCGAGAAGCTCGCGCTGCGCCTTAAGTTCGATGCCGAGAACGGCAAGGGCAGCTATCTCAAAGCCCGTTCGAGCGAGATTTGCGAAATGCTTGTTAAACGCTTTGACCTTGATCTCTCCAAAAAGAAGAAGCGTGCTAGCGTTAAAAAATCTGACGACGCCGAAAACGAGGAGTAACAGATTATGGCGCACGATGTAGTCCTGATTCCCGGTGACGGTATCGGTCCCGAGATTACGCAGGCCATGCGCCGCGTGGTCGAGGCCACCGGTGTCCAGATCAATTGGAATGTCCAGGAGGCCGGTGCCGGCGTCATGGACGAGTTTGGCACGCCACTGCCCCAGCACGTGCTCGATGCGGTCGCCGAGACCAAGGTTGCCATCAAGGGTCCCATCACCACGCCGGTCGGCACGGGTTTCCGCAGCGTTAACGTCGCCCTGCGCAAGCACTTCGACCTGTACGCCTGCGTGCGCCCCTGCCTGTCGCAGCCGGGCGACGGATCGCGCTTTCGCGATGTCGACCTGGTCATCGTGCGCGAGAACACCGAGGACCTCTACGCCGGCATCGAGTTCGATGAGGGCGCTGCCGAGGTCGAGGAGCTCTCGCAGCTTGTCGAGCGGTCGGGTCAGAAGGCCTTCCCCGCCGATTCCGCCATCTCGATCAAGCCCATCTCCATCGCCAAGAGCCGCCGCATTGTGGAGTATGCCTTTGAGTATGCCCGCCGCTGCGGCCGCAAAAAGGTGACGGCCGTGCATAAGGCCAACATCATGAAGGCGACCGACGGCCTGTTCCTGCGCGTTGCGCGCGAGGTGGCCGCCAACTATCCCGATATCGAGTTCAACGACAAGATTGTCGACGCCACTTGCATGGGCCTGGTCCAGAACCCCAACGACTTCGATGTCCTGGTGCTGCCCAACCTGTACGGCGACATCGTGAGCGACCTGTGCGCCGGCCTGGTGGGTGGCTTAGGGATGGCCCCCGGCTCCAACATCGGTGCCGACTGCGCCATCTTCGAGGCAACGCACGGCTCCGCGCCCGATATCGCTGGCCAGGATATCGCCAACCCCACGGCCGAGATCCTTTCTGCTGCGATGATGCTCGATCACCTGGGCGAGAACGACGCTGCCAATCGCATTCGCGCCGCCGTATCTGCCACGCTCGACGAGGGCGAGCAGGTTACCGGTGACGTGCGTCGTGCCCAGACCGGCTCCGTCGAGGGGGCCGTGGGCACGCAGGCCTTTGCCGATGCCGTTATCGCGCACCTGGCCTAAGGTAGGCACGTTGCAAACGCCTAAATAGTACTTAAGTGTTTGCGTATAACCTAAGAATCAATACGCCCGGCGCTCTGTCGGGCGTATTCTATTGAGGACTATGTTTCCTAACAAGGAGTAACCGATATGGGTCTGATTCAAAAGAAGGACGAGAAGGACGAGATCGACGGCATCCAGATCATCGAGCGCGGCGAAGGCCCCGACGGTGACGAGGACGAGAAGATCGACCTGGTCGCCGGTACGTCTGCCGAGCACATTGCTGCCGGTACGACGGCCGAGGAGGAGGACGCCCGTCTGGAGGCTCAGGTTGCCGCGGATGCCGCTGACGAGAATCTGATGCCTGAGGAGCAGGACGAGGACGACGACTCCGACGTGGATGACCACGCTTGCAAGCACAAGAAGACGATGATTGCCGCCTTTGTGGTTGCAGTCGTGATTGCTGCCGTGATTGGCTTCTTTATTGGCAATGGCGGCTTTGGCGGCAAGGGTGTCGGCTCGGCGACCCTGACCGAGGACCAGCTCGATTCGACCGTGGCAAGCTATAGCTACAACGGCAAGAAGAGTGATATCACCGCGCGCGAGGCCATCGAGAGCCAGTACAGCCTCGATACCGTCAAGGATAGTGATGGCAACTACACCGCTCCTTCTGCCGACGTCATCCTGTCCTACGTGCGCAACAAGATCCTGCTCGATGCTGCCGAGGACGAGGGCATTACCGTCTCTTCCAAGGAGATGAAGCAGTACGCCGAGGATTCCATCGGCACTTCTGACTACAAGACCATGGCCACGCAGTATGGCGTGTCCAAGGACCAGGCCAAGCAGATCGTCCGCCAGTCCGCGACGCTGCAGAAGCTCTACAAGAAGAAGGTGGGCGATAGCTCCGCAAGCATGCCGACCGCTCCGACCGAGCCTTCTGACGGCAACGAGGAGACCGCGAGCAAGGATTACGCCGACTACATCATCAACCTTGCCGGCGATGAGTGGGATAGCTCAAAGGGCACTTGGAAGGACGAGAGCAGCACCTACGCTAAGGCCTTTGCCGACGATGCCTTTACGGCCGATAGCGCTACCTATAAGCAGGCCATGACCGCCTATTACACCGCCTACCAGCAGTATTCCTCGCAGGCTTCGAGCGCCAGCTCCAAGTGGACCGAGTATGCTAACGGCCTCTACGCCAAGGCCAACATCAGCATCTACGGCCTGTTTGCGTAAAGAGTCGCACGGCTCATCGAGCATCTAGCCGATAGACAGCAGAAAGTCCGCCAGTACGGAAGTCGTTCTGGCGGACTTTTTGCGTTGAGGCGTGATTGGCGGCTTAATTATGGCTATTCATCTTTAAGTCCAAAAAGGCTATCGGCTTCATCGTCGGATATATATTCCAGTACATCGCCCGGTTGGCAGTCGAGTGCCCGACATATCGCGTCAAGAGTTGAAAAACGTATGGCAGAAACCTTGCCCGTCTTAATGCGTGACATATTGACTTGGGAGATGCCCACGCGTTCCGCAAGTTCTTTGGATGAGATCTTGCGTTCGGCGAGCATGCGGTCGAGCCGCAGAATGATCATGGATTCCCCCTAGAGCAACTCGTCATCTTGTTTTTGCAGGATACACCCGTAGCGGAAGATGCTGGCAATCAGGATAATAATCAGGCCTGCAAAGAGCATAGAGGGCTCGAACAGCTGGCCGCCGAAGGCATCTGTAAAGCTGCCGCCAAATCCCGAAAGCATCAATCCCGTGACTATGGCACCAAGGAGTCTCACGGCAGCGCCGCCGATAAGGAACAAAAGCCCAACTCGATGTAGCATACGGCTGCATTCAAGGTCAAAGGGCCTGCCCGCCTTTTCAATGATGGAGAAAAGCTTGTATGCGCTCAGTGCGATAGCGAGCGCGAGGAATGTCATCATGACGCTCCCCATGGCGGTGTGACCGTCGTGCGCGATGAGCATAAGTGGGGTCTGTGCATTGGCACCGACGAGAGCGAGGCACGGTCCTTCGCCGGCTTGAAGTTCTACGGATTGGAGACAGAATCCTTGGGAGAGACTGGGCAATATGAGTAGAAGGTCGATTGCAATGACTGCGAAGAGTCCCAGAGCGAGTGCCGCAGTGGCGCAGATTGTGGCCCATTTGCAGATGCGGGTGAGCCTCCTCAGCTCGGCTATTGTCTGTTCGCGACCGATGGCTTCATTCGATGCGGATACGTTCCGGCGGATCATAGTCCCTCCAACCAATCTCTTGGATGATACTTGTATCTTATATCATAATTAATGACAAACGATAAATAATTACGGATACTGACTAAGTAATGATTGAAAACGATTAGCATGAACTATTAGCTCGTTTTGGGTGTCGGAGTTTGGCGCGCGGGGGATGAGGACAAATGCCAAAACTTCCCGTGATCGCACAAGTGCTTCATCGGGTTTCCCGATTCATCTGGGAAAATAACTGCAAACGATTGCAAGTAACCGGTGAGCGGTCGAAAACTACCGTTCACCGATAATCTCAAAACTGGTTCTAACTGGTATTAAGTCAAAAAGACCAATTCACATATCTTCACAATGACCTGCAATTTTTCAACACGCTATTTTTTGCCGCCCTGCGTTGTTTAGACACAAAAAAAGTTCTGATCTTTTGCCAAAGCATTTCGAAACGGTTTCAAACCCGCAGGTAGAAGTATTAACGAGCGGTAAACGGTCGATTTATCACCGTGAGCGGTGCAAAAACGTTTTACCGTATGAATCAACGAAAGCGACCTCTTCTGGGGTGATATAGTGACAACAACACGTCACGTGGTTACTACCAGTTTAGAAACCACTGGTCTTCAAAGTACGCTTTCTAAGAAGCTTTAAGGGCGAGAGCCCGCTGGCTTCCGAAAATCATCGGACTCAGATCGTACACACCTTCGGAAGGGAAATTTGAATGGTTGGCTTTATTCTTACCGGTCATGGACAGTTCGCACCCGGCCTCGCAAGCGCTATCGCTATGGTTGCTGGCGACCAGCCCGCTTTTACCGTCGTTCCTTTTGAGGGCGACCAGGCTGCTTCCTACGGTGAGGATCTCCGCGCCGCTATTACCGCCATGCGCGAGGAGTGCGATGGCGTGCTCGTCTTTACCGACCTGCTTGGTGGCACCCCGTTCAACCAGTCGATGATGATTGCCCAGGATGTCGACAACGTCGAGGTTCTGACTGGCACCAACCTTCCCATGGTTATTGAGCTTCTGTTCCTCCGCGGCAATGCCACGCTCGCCGAGCTTGGCGAGCAGGCCGTGACCGTTGGCCAGACGGGCGTCACCGCCCAGACGGTCGCATCCGTTGCCGGCTCCGAGGAAGAGGATATCTTCGGCGACGAGGACGGCATCTAATGGCCGATTTCGGAGCCAACGTCCTGAGCTCCTCGGTCGCCCTTTTAGGCCTGCTTGCCATCATGGGCTTGATTTACACCATCTGGTCGCAAATCAACATGAAGAAGAAGCAAAAGTACTTCAAGGAGCTGCACACCGAGCTCAAGCCGGGTCAGGAGGTTCTTTTCGCCGGCGGTATCTACGGAACCGTCAAAGGCATCGAAGGCGAGAAGGTCCAGATCAAAGTCCGATCCGGAGCCGTCGTAGATGTTTCGCGTTACGCGATTCAGGAGATCAAGTAACTGTCGTCAGCAAATAACGAAAGGAAGCTGATCAACATGGCAGAACCCAACATTCTTCTTACCCGCATCGATAACCGACTGGTTCATGGTCAGGTTGCCACCCAGTGGAACTCCACTCTGGGCTCCAACCTCATCCTCGTCGCCAACGACGACGTGGCGTCCAACACCATGCGCCAGAACCTCATGAAGATGGCCGCTCCCGCCGGCGTCGCTACGCGTTTCTTCTCCCTGCAGAAGACCATCGACGTCATTGGCAAGGCGAGCCCGCGCCAGAAGATCTTCATCGTGGCCGAAACACCGGAAGACGTGCTTACGCTCGTCAAGGGCGGTGTGCCTATAAAGAAGGTAAACATCGGCAACATGCACATGTCGGAAGGAAAGCGCCAAGTCGCCACCTCCGTCGCAGTTAACGACGAGGATGTCGCTGCGTTTAAAGAGCTGCAGGAATTGGGGGTGGAGTTGGAGATCAGGCGCGTTCCGAGCACGCCTGTTGAGGACACGAGCAAGCTCTTCTCGTAATCCTCGTGATCCACGTTGTCAGGAGTGAAACCCTGACGTTCTGTACGTGATATCCAAAGTGCGTACATACATTTTGAAAGGAGGAGCAAGATGGAATACTCGATCATTCAGATCG
Organism: Collinsella sp.; assembly: GCA_048326155.1. Taxonomy (GTDB): domain Bacteria; phylum Actinomycetota; class Coriobacteriia; order Coriobacteriales; family Coriobacteriaceae; genus Collinsella. Next base: position 14,201 of record DBFEQD010000010.1, on the reverse strand, counting down.
CTCTGGTCTTCGTCGTCACGTTCATCGCGGCAATCGACCAGTTTGACTTCCTCGAGTCTCTCTATCAGCCCATCGTCACCGGCGCCGTCATCGGTCTTATCCTTGGCGACCTCAACACCGGTCTTCTCGTGGGTGGTACTTATCAGCTCATGACGATCGGCAACATGCCGATCGGAGGCGCTCAGCCGCCTAACGCCGTCATCGGCGGCATCATGGCAGCCATTCTCGCTATCGCCACGGGCCTCGAGCCCAACGCGGCAGTCGGCCTCGCCATTCCGTTCGCTCTGCTTGGCCAGCTTGGCGTTACCCTGGTCTTCACGCTTATGTCCCCGCTTATGTCCACGGCCGATAACATGGCTCACAACGCGGACACCAAGGGCATCGAGCGCCTGAACTACTTCGCCATGGCTCTGCTCGGCCTGATCTTCGCTGTCGTCGTCACCCTGTTCTTCATCGCTGGCGCTACCATCGGTCAGACCATCGCTTCCGCCATCCCGACTTGGCTGCAGACCGGTCTGTCCGCTGCAGGCGGCATGATGCGCTTCGTCGGCTTCGCCGTCCTGCTCAAGGTTATGATGAACCGCGATATGTGGGGCTTCTTCCTCATGGGCTTTGGCCTCGCGCTCATCACCGTTGCCAACGATTCTCTGGCAACCCCTGCTCTGCTCATCCTCGCTCTCATCGGCTTCGGCATCGCTTTCTGGGACTTCCAGCAGCAGACCGAGCTGAAGGGTGCAGCTGTTTCTGACGGAGGTGACTTCGAAGATGGCATCTAATGAGTATGTGATCCCGGAGCACTACGAGGATCTCACTCCTGCTCCGCAGCTCGACCAGAAGACCCTCAACAAGATGGCTTGGCGCTCCTGCTTCCTGCAGGCCTCGTTCAACTACGAGCGTATGCAGGCCGCTGGCTGGCTCTACTCCATCATCCCCGGTCTGGAGAAGATCCACACCAACAAGAACGACCTCGCGGCTTCCATGAGCCACAACCTGGAGTTCTTCAACACCCACCCGTTCCTCGTCACCTTTGTTATGGGCATCGTGCTTTCGCTCGAGCAGAACAAGGTTGACATCCCCACGATCCGCGCCGTCCGCGTCGCCGCAATGGGCCCGCTCGGTGGTATCGGTGACGCCCTGTTCTGGCTGACGCTCGTGCCTATCACGGCCGGCATCACCTCCAACATGGCCATCAACGGCAACGCCGCTGCGCCGATCATCTTCCTGGTGATCTTCAACGCCGTCCAGTTCGCTCTGCGCTTCTGGCTCATGAACTGGTCCTACAAGCTTGGCACCAGCGCTATTGACGCTCTGACCGCCAACATGCAGGCCTTCACGCGTGCCGCTTCCATCATGGGCGTCTTCGTCGTCGGTTGCCTGGTCGTCACCATGGGTGGCACCCAGATCAACCTCCAGATCCCCAACGGCACCACCCGTGGCCTTGCCCCTACTACCGTGATCGTCTCCGAGAAGGAGGCCGAGAACTTCACCGGTATGGAGGGCATCGATACCGAGACCGCTGAGGCCGGTACCATCGCCATGACCGATGAGGACGGCAACGCCCTCACCGCCGTCGATGCCGACGGCAACGAGGTCAAGTGCGGCGTCGCCGATCTGGGCAACGGCATGGAGTCCGTGACCTACGCTACCGTCACCGAGGATCCGGTCAACTTCTCTGTTGCCGACACCCTCAACACCATCGTCCCGAAGCTCGTCCCGCTTATGCTTACGCTGCTGCTTTACTACATGTTCGCTAAGCACAGCTGGACCCCGACCAAGGGCATTCTGCTGCTCTTCGTCCTCGGCATCCTGGGCGCTGGCCCGCTTGGTCTCTGGCCGAGCATCTGGTAAGGCTCTAGCTTGAGGGGTGTGTCCCTACGCGGCTCACACCCCGACCCCTTAAGCCATGTGTATGTTAAAAGCCGCGTGCTCGAATGAGCGCGCGGCTTTTGTTTTCTTGATGAGTCGGGTGTTGCAGACAGATAATGCTTAACACCCTAGGTAGTTAGCCGAATTCGAGCAAAAGGGAGGATAGGATGGCGATCGGAGCGCGTAAGCAACCGCTGTACGATCAGCTGGTCGATATTCTGACCGAAAAGATCGACCATGAATATCGCGCCGGTGACATGATTCCTTCCGAGCGCGAACTTTCGGAGCGCTATGGTCTCTCGCGCACCACGGTGCGCCTGGCTTTGCAGGAACTGGAGCGTTTAGGACTGGTGGTTCGGCAGCACGGTCGCGGTACCTTTGTGACCGACCGTTCGGCAAAAGCAACCAATCTTATGCAGTCCTACAGCTTTACCGAGCAGATGCGCGCGATGGGTCGCGACCCCGAGACCACGATTCTCGAGTTTTGCGAGATGGAGGCCGATAAAAATCTGGCCGAGCATATGGGATTGCGTATCGGTGATCGCATTTTTAAGCTTAAGCGCCTTCGTTCTGCCGACAACATGCCCATGATGGTCGAACGCAGCTATCTACCAGTTCGTCAATTTCTGTCCCTAAAGCGACCGCTGCTGGAGCGTAAGCCGCTTTACGATGTGATTGAGCAAGACTTTCAGCAAAAGATACGCGTGGCCGAAGAGGAGTTCTATGCGAGCATAGCCCGTCCCACCGACGCCCACCTTTTGGGAATTGTCGAGGGCTCGCCTGTGCTCGATTTGGTCAGGACTACGTATAACGAGTCAAACGAGGTTGTGGAGTATACACTCTCGGTTGCTCGTGCCGATCAGTTTAAATACAAGGTTTACCACCAGCGTAGCGACTAGTGTTCGCATCGTATCCATATGATGATTCTTTGCATTTAACTGGTTACTACCAGATAACCAACTGAAGTGTATAATTGCACGTCAGAGGATTACTTCTAGAGAGAGGTATTAGAAATGTTCGAGAAGAGTGTCGAGGAGCTCACCGAGCTCGGCGCCCAGATCACCACGGCCGAGATTGCTCAGCAGCCCGAGCTTTGGCGTGATACGCTCAACATCTATCGCGAGAACAAGGAGGCCATCGAGGCCTTCCTGGCCGAGGCTCGCGCTATGGGCGAGGGCCGTCTGTCCGTTGTCTTCACCGGTGCCGGTACGTCCGACTACGTTGGCGATACCTGCGCCCCGTACCTGCGTCACGCTGGCAACACTGATCTCTACGACTTTAAGCCCATCGCCACGACCGACATCGTGAGCGCCCCGCGCGACTTCCTGCGCGCCGAGGATCCCACGCTCGTGGTTTCCTTTGCCCGCTCTGGCAACAGCCCCGAGAGCCTTGCTGCCGTTGCCGTTGCTAAGGAGCTCGTCCACAACGTCAAGTTCCTCAACATCACCTGCGCTCCCGAGGGCAAGCTCGCCGTCGAGTCTGCCGATGATCCCAACGCGCTGACGCTGCTCATTCCGCGCGCCAACGACAAGGGCTTCGCCATGACCGGTTCTTATTCCTGCATGACCCTGCTCTCCACCCTTATTTTCGACACTGCCTCTGACGAGCAGAAGGCCGAGTGGGTCGAGACCATCGCCAAGATGGGCGAGGAGGTCATCTCCCGTGAGCCCGAGATCGCCGATTACCTGGCTGGCGACTTCAACCGTGTGACCTACTTGGGTTCTGGCTCCTTCGGTGGCCTTGCCCAGGAGAGCCAGCTCAAGATCCTCGAGCTCGCTCACGGTCTGGTCGCTACTTCCTACGACACCTCCATGGGCTATCGTCACGGACCTAAGTCCTTCGTCGACGATAAGACGCTCGTCTTCGTGTTCGTCAACAACGACGCCTACACCCGTCAGTACGACATCGACATCCTCAACGAGATCGGTGGCGACGAGATCGCTCAGCACACCATCGCCGTTCAGCAAGAAGGTGCCACCGTCTATGAGGGTGAGTCCTTCACCTTTAAGGGCTACGAGGCACTTCCCGAGGGCTACCTTGCTCTGCCGTTCGTGATGTTTGCCCAGGCTATCAGCCTGCTCAACTCCGTGCGCGTGGGCAACACGCCCGATACGCCGAGCCCCACCGGCACGGTCAACCGCGTGGTTAAGGGCGTGACGATTCACCCCTTCACCGCTTAATCGCGTCCCCCTGTAAGGGCGCCCGTCCGCTCATAACGGCGGGCGGGCGCTTTTTGTTTTACGTGAGCTGGGTATAAGCATCACCACAGTCAACTGCTTTAGAAGCAAGGAGTGCATATGAGCACGTACGCAATTAAGGCTGACAAGTTCTTCTTGCCGGCAGGCCCGCAACTGGGCGGCTATCTTATGGTCGAGGAAGGCGTCTTTGGCGCCTGGCAGGCCGACGAGCCCTCTTGTGAGATTAAGGACTACACGGGATCGTGGATCGCACCGGGTATGGTCGATACTCACATCCATGGCTTCTACAACCACTCAACTACCGATAACGATCCCGAGGGTATCGATATCAGCTCGACCGAGCTCGCCCGTCGCGGTACCACCAGCTGGCTGCCCACGACGTTCACCGATGGCGTCGAGCAGATCAAGGACGCCTGCGCCGCTATCGCTCAGGCGGACGAGGGTCGCGGCCCCGACTTCTGCGGTGCTCGCATTCAGGGCATCTACCTGGAGGGCCCCTTCTTTACCATGAAGCACGTGGGCGCGCAGAACCCCGCTTATCTTATCGACCCCTCCGAGGAGGTCTTCGATCAGTGGCAGGAGGCTGCGGGTGGTCGCATCGTTAAGAGCGCCATGGCGGCCGAGCGCGACGGTGCCGCTGCTTATGCGGCTGCTCTGAACGCCAAGGGTGTGGTGACCAGCATCGGTCACTCCGACGCCACCTACGATGAGTGCATCGCCGCCATCAACGCCGGTGCCAGCTGCTTTACGCATACCTATAACGGCCAGCGCGGGCTGCATCACCGCGAGCCCGGTGTCGTGGGTGCAGCCATGTCCACGCCCGAGACCTACGCCGAGATCATCTGCGACGGCAAGCACGTAAACCCTGCCGCCATCAAGGCACTGCTGCAGGCAAAGGGCTGGCAGCACACGGTGCTCATCACCGACTGCCTGGGTTGCGGCGGCATGCCCGAAGGCAGCTACACCAGTGGTGGCATGGACGTCATCATGAAGGACAACCTGTGCTGGCTCGCCGACGGCAAGAGCATTGCCGGCTCGGTGCTCACGCTTGCCCAGGGCGTCAAGAACATCGTCGACTGGGGCATCGCCAGCGCCGATATCGCCATTCGCATGGCAACCGAGGTGCCGGCACGCTCCGCGCACATCGAGGGTAAGTGCGGCAGCATCATGCCGGGTCGCGACGCCGACTTTGTCGTGTTCGACCATGAGCTCACCCTCGTCGAGACGTATGTTGGCGGCCAGAGCGTCGGCAACGCCTTTACCGAGTAACGATAGAAAAAGACGGCGGGCCCGAATCTGCTCGGACCCGCCGTATGGGTTAAACGCTCAAAAGCACCTTCACAGTTACAGCTTGTTAGCGATTTTCTTTGCCGTGCGCTTAACGCCGGCCACCAGGCCTCCCGCAGGATGTTCCTTCTCGTATGCTAGGCGCTTCTCGCGCTTGGCATACTCTTCGACGATGATGTCGCCATACTCGTCTTCGATCTTGTCGAAGAAGTCGACGGCGCCCTTAATTTCCTCAGCGGTCGGGTGTCCCTTTTGGACACCGCCGGCGAGTTTGAACGGCCCCCACGTATCAAAGCCGGGGCAGCCGTAGACGCCCATAAAGATAGCCTGCCTCATGCGGCAGATGCCATCGATATCCTTGCCGTACCACTTGTTTTTGCCACCGTAGGTCATAAGGCCAAACACCTTGTCCTGCGGCTGCAGCACGTTAGTGAGCACGCGCGCCATATCTTTGTCGATCTCGGAGTAATAGATGCCCGTGGCGACGCCGATCAGATGATATTCGTGCAGGTCGGGGTACTCGTTTTTACCGAGTGACTTCACGTCGAGGGTATCGATTTCGGGGTGCGCCTCGACGATGGCGTCCACGAGCTTTTTCGTATTGCCGTGGTGGCGTGAGGCATAAAGGATGATGGTTCGCATAAGAAGGCCTTTCAGCTGTAATTGCATCAATGTCTGTATGGTACCCCGTTGCATGGCTGGGAAACCGGACGCATCGATGAACGTGCGGGTTTGTCCTTTGGTCAGGGCCGAGACGGGTTCTTGCGAGCAAAAAGCAGTTGTTCGAAAGGATGAACAATGGAATACGCTCTCTCCAACGATTCGATTTCTATCAAGGTCTCCACGACCGGTGGTTCGTTTACCTCGATTGAGGCTGGAGGTCGCGAGTACTTGTGGCAGGGCGATCCCGCCGTGTGGTCCGGCCAGGCACCGATTTGCTTCCCGATTTGCGGAGGTTTGCGCGATAACAGCGCCATGACGTTTGCCGGACATCATGTGAAGCTCGCCCGCCATGGGTTTGCGCGCAAACAGGAGTGGAAGCTGCTGAGCCAGAGCGAGAACGAGCTGGCGATGTGCCTGGCTTCGGAGGATAACGCCGCGCTGCTGAGCGATTATCCGTATCCGTTTAAGCTTGTCGCCCGCTATACGCTCGAGGACGCCGCCGTGCGCGTCTCCTATGAGGTTACCAACGAGGGCACCGAGGACATGCCTTTCTTTATCGGTGGACACCCCGGCTTTAGGTGCCCGCTCGATGAGGGCGAGGCCTATACGGACTACGAGTTGCGTTTTGAGAAAGACGAGGCTGCTGAGCTTTGCACTGCCGTCCCCTCGACTGGCTTGATTGACGTGACCAACCGCTCCAAGAACCCCATGGTGGGAAAGACGCTGCCTCTGTCACATGAGCTCTTCGATTTTGCGGAGACCATCTTTGACGTGCTCGAGAGCCGTCAGGTCACGCTTTCCAAAAAGGGCGAGGACAAGGGTGTTCGCCTGAGCTTTGAGGGCTTCCCGTACCTCATTGTGTGGAGCAAGCCCGAGGGTGATTTTGTGGCAGTTGAGCCCTGGGGCGGTCTTTCGACCTGCTCCGATGAGGACGACGTGCTTGAGCACAAGCGCGGCTGCCTTATCGCCAAGCCCAAAGAAACCATCGTGCGCTCGTTCACAATCGAGATTCTGTAGTCGCATGTAGCCAATTCGTTTTGCAAGGCATAAGGAGCCTGCGAGATAAGGAGCTAGAAATGATCCTCACCGTTACGATGAACCCGTCCGTCGATACGCGCTATCAGCTCGATGAGCTCATTATCGACGACGTCAACCGCGTGACGCCCGAAAAGACCGCCGGCGGTAAGGGCCTCAACGTGGCCCGCGTCCTGGGCCAGCTGGGCGACGATGTCGTGGCAACCGGCCTGCTTGGTGGTCATATGGGCGCCTATATGGCCGAGCTCATGGATGCCAACGGCATTAAGAATGATTTTGTGCCCATCAAGGGCGAGACTCGCATCTGTCTCAATATCCTTCATGCTGGCAACCAGACCGAGTTGCTCGAGAGCGGCCCGACGATTGCCCCCGAGGAACTCGATGCCTTTACCGCCAAGTTCGCCGAGCTTGCGAGCAAGGCCGATGTCGTTACCATCTCGGGTTCGCTGCCCCGCGGCGTCGAGGCGGACTACTACGCCAAGATCACGGGCATTGCAGAGAACGCCGGCGCCAAGGTGCTGCTCGATACCTCGGGCGCCTCGCTCGAGGCTGCGCTCAAGTCCGAGGTCAAGCCTGAGCTGGTTAAGCCTAACCTGACCGAAATTAACGGCCTTCTGGGCACGAGCTTTACCACCGACGATGTGGACGAGCTCCGTTCCGCGCTCGCCTCTGACGCCCGCTTCTCCGATATCCCCTGGGTCGTCGTATCCATGGGCGCTGCCGGCTCAGTTGGCTTCCACAATGGCCGTGCGTTCCGCGCCAAGACCCCCGATATCCCCGCCGTTAACGCTACGGGCTCTGGCGATTCGACCATTGCCGGCTTCGCACATGCGATTGCTGCCGGCGCCGACGACGAGACGGTGCTGCGTACCGCCAACACCTGCGGCAAACTCAATGCCATGGATCCCATGACCGGCCATCTGGTCATGGACCGTTGGGACGAGGTCTACAACGGCGTTGTCGTGACCGAGCTGTAAGAGCTTGGGCGTCTGCCCCGGCATCGGTTGCCAGCTCATGTCGACGACAAGTGCAGTAGCATTATGCCGGGGCGCGACGCCGACACTGTCGTGTTCAATCCCGACCTTACCCTGGTCGAGACGCATGTGGGTGGCAACAGCGTCGGTAATGCGTTTGCCGAGTAGCCGCCAAAGAAACGATCCGAGAGGGGATTTAGATGATTTACGGTGCATTGGGCGATATCGAGGAGTACCGTGGAATGCTCAAGGGCCTCGACGTGCTGATCGACTGGCTCGAGGAGAACGATCCGGCGAAGCTCGAGGTCGGCAGCCATTCGATTCTGGGCGACAAGGTCTTTGCGAACGTCATGGCTCCCACGACGCGTCCCGAGGCCGAGGCCCACTACGAGACGCATCAGCGCTATCACGACCTGCAGATCGACGTCGAGGGTCGCGAGGCCTTTAAGGTTGCCACGGGCAGCCTGACGCTGGTCCAGGAGTTTGACGAGAAGGACGACTACGATCTGGTCGATTCCGACGCTTCGATCGCCGGCGATCTTGCTGACGACAAGTTTGCGCTGTTCGTTGCCGGCGAGCCTCACATGCCCACACTCGAGTTCCCGGGCGATGGCGCACAGCCGGTCAAGAAGATCTGCTTTAAGCTGCTTGCAGACGCTTACTGGGAAGAGTAGCGCGCTGCTCGTGAGCTAGCGTGATTCCCCTTGGGGGGGGCGCGTTTAAGCCCCGCTGATCGCGGTTCCTTTGAGGATTGCGGTTAGCGGGGCTTTTCGTTGAGCAGGGGAGTTGCCGGCGGCGTTGTGCTTGGTTTGGCGGATGTTCGCAAGAAATCGGCAACAAAAAAGCCGCCCGAAGGCGGCTATCTTGTGCAATGGAGCCAGCGACCGGGTTCGAACCGGTGACCCCCGCTTTACGAGAGCGGTGCTCTACCAACTGAGCTACGCTGGCGGCCATGTGGTGACGCAACTGAGGCGTCAACGGCTGTCTATGATACGGGACATCGCACATCCGCGCAAGTGTTCTGACGGCTTTTCTCACTTTAAATGCACTAATATTGGAGACGTGATGTCTTGCTCTTACGGGTCTCAAGCAGAATGGGGCAGTGATGATTCAACCCAAGATTCTTCTCACGCGCATCGATGATCGGTTTATTTACGGGCAAGACGTTGAGCTGTGGAATGAGGCGGTTGGTTCCAACCTCGTCCTGATCGTTAACGACGAGATTGCGGCGGATTCGCGCAAGTGGGCGCCTATGAGGGTCGCGGTGCCCGAGGGCGTGTGGACACGGTTTTTCTCGGTGCAAAGGGCCATCGACATCATTCATACCGCAACGCCGCGCCAATTGATTCTGATCATGGTGGCCTCACCCGCCGATGCACTCGCGCTGGTTAAGGGTGGCGTGCCGATCACCAAGATCAGCATTGGCCATATGCAGGCAGGGGAGGGCAAGCACCCCATAACGCCCGCAGTCGCCGTAGACGGCGAAGATGTCGCCACCTTCAAAGAGCTGCAAAAGCTCGGCATAGAACTAGAAATCCGCTATCTCCCCAGCTCCAATCCCGACCCCATCGGCAATCTGTTCAACTGATCCCTTGGGGACGGAGAAAAACGAATCATTTTGCCCTTGCGAGGGACGCGTGCGATGCTGCCTGTCAAAAACAATGCCCATTTACTACGTTTGATCGGCTATCGCCGAGCATGTCGAATTTGAGAAAAACAAAACCGCAGGTAGGCGGCTCGCGAATTTAGCAAAAACCGGTGCATGGTCGAGCATCCCGGGCTAAACGTAGTAAATGGGCATAGTTTTGATATGTCACTCATACAGTCACAGCGAAATTGAGCCCAAAAGATGAAAAAACGCCCGTCGGCGGTGGTGCCGGCGGGCGTTGCTGTGCAATATGTCGCGTTGTGGGCCTAGTGCCTCATAAAGTGGTATTCGATCACATTGCTGTATGGGTGACCCGGGCCCACAATGCCCTGCGGGAACAGCGGCTGGTGCGGCGTGTCGGGGTACATCTCTGCCTCGAGGGCAAAGCCGGCGCCCCAGCTATAGTTGGCATCGTCCTTGGCGTGCTCGTCGCCCAGCCAATTGCCAGTGTAGAGCTGCACACCCGGGGCGGTGGTGTAGTAGTCCAGCTCGCGGCCGGTCCACATCTCCTCGACATGCAGGGCGCGGCGCAGGTTGCGACCGTATTGATAGTCATCGATGCACAGGCAGTGGTCGTAGCCGCGTGCCTGCTTAATCTGCGGATCGTCGGCCTCCATGCCAGGCGCGACGGGGCGCAGCTCACGGAAGTCAAACGGCGTGCCCTCGACCGGAGCAATCTCGCCGGTGGGGATGTTCTGCTCGTTGATGGGCAGGTAGTGGGCAGCGTTAGCAACAAAGAAGTGCTCACAGTCCATTCCGGCGTTATGGCCGGCAAGGTTAAAGTACGTGTGGTTGGTCATGGACACGTAAGTGGCGCGGTCGCTCTCGCAGCCATACTCGATGCGAAAGACGCCGGTGCGTGTAACGGCAAACACGGCCGTAAAGGTTCGGTTGCCGGGCAGGCCAAGCTCGCCATCCTTAAGCGAGGTGGTCATGCGCACGGCATTGTGGGCCTCGTCGAGTTCAACATCCCATACGCGCTTGTGCAGACCATGCTCAAGATCGCTGTGCAGGTTGTTGACGCCCTCGTTGGCGGGCATATGCCAGTCCGTGCCGTCGATGGTGATCGTGGCGCCCGCGGTGCGGTTGGCCACGGGGCCGATGGTCGCGCCAAAGCAAGCGGGGTTGTCAAAGTAATCCTCGAGCTTATCGAAGCCCAGCACCACATCGCGCACGTTGCCGGGAATGTCGGGCACGTCGATGCCCAACACGGTGGCGCCATAGTCCATAATGCGAACGCAGATCTCGGACCCGTTGAGGGTGTAACGATGAACGGGGGTACCGCACGGCGCGGTGCCGAAAAGCTCGGAAGTGATCATTTGGTTCCTAACATCGAGATATTTCGGACAAACTGTAGCGCGAACAGGCGAGATTATCACTACACCCCACTAAAGCAGGGGGTATTTTTCTCAAAAAAGTGATGATTGGAGCTGCGCGGGCGTTCATTTTTGACGCGTACGAGTCTGATACAATTTGTTCGTTACTGTTTGAATGATATGCGCGCAAAGAATGGCGAGGATTCATCGTGATTAAGGCAGAGCGACAGGATAAGGTTCGTCAGCTGCTCGAGGAACAGGGCACGGTCTCGGTTAAAGAGATTTCTGATGCGTTAGGTGTCTCAGATATGACGATCCGCCGCGACCTTGAGGAACTTGCAAGCCTGGGCGAGATCGAACGCGTACACGGTGGAGCCCGCAGTGCGCAGGGCCGTCCACATGCTATGTTGCGCCATGAGTATTCGCACAGCGAAAAGCGCACCAAGCATGCCGAGGAAAAGCTGCAGATCGCGCGCCGCGCCGTGGAGCTTATCGAGGAAGGCTCGACCATCTTTTTGGGTACGGGCACCACGGTTGAGCAGATGGCCTCGATGCTGCCGGCGTGCCGCCTGCGCATCGTGACCAATTCGCTTTCGGTGTTTAACTTGCTTGAGGCGCGCGAAGACTGCGACCTGTGCCTCGTGGGCGGTATGTACCGTCGCCGCACCGCCGCTTTTGTGGGACCAACGGCCGAGGATACCCTGCGTGCGCTGGGCATCGACGCGGCGTTTATCGGTGCCAACGGCATTTTGGATGGCGACGTGTCTACGTCCAATATGGATGAGGGCCGTATCCAGCAGCTCGCTTTTAGCAAAGCGGACTCGCGCTATCTGATCGCCGACTCCAGCAAGATTGGCAAGCGCGACTTCTACACCTTCTGCCGCTTGGACAGTCTGGACGCCGTGGTGTGCGAGCCGGGTATTACCGCCGAGGATCGCGCCGCCATCGAGGAACTCACGCAGGTCATTTGCTAGCTAGCGCTGCAAGCGATACATCTGCCCCCTGCCGGCGCGGGGGTACCGCTTTACAATGACGCGTAAATAACTTTGGGCAACAAGGATGAGGCTATTCTGGGATATGACTAGACTCCGTATTTCGTCTTTATGTCCCTTGAGAATGAATCGTAGTCTTCATAGAGCCCCTCTCTGCTTTCATCCTCGGCGTGGTTTACACGTTCAAGGAGCTTATCCTTTGGAGCCTCTTTTGTTATTGCGGCCTCGCTATCGGGTAATGTGGATTGCAAGAATAGTTCTAGAGCATGGACGTCTTTGAGTATGTAGCCCGTCGAACGACCCGCTCCTGTTTTTTCGATTGCGCTGCAACTAACAAGCTGACCGAGGGTTCGTTTAACGGTAACCTCGCTGATATCGGGGCAGTTGGATCGGATGTCGGATTTCTTAATGACGCCGGGTCTCTGTTGAAATAGAACGGCGATGCGCGCTTGCTTCGACATGGGACGAGTGCTTGATTCAATTAAGGTACGCTGCTCGAGCTGTCGGTAGGCGGCCAGGGTTGTTCCGAGCATGAAACGGATAAAGGGTGCTTCGGTGTTTTGATTTTCATTCCATCCAGTGGAGCTTGCAGCGAGAGCGTTGTAGTAAAGCGCTTTGTTGTCTTCAATAAGTCGTTCGATGCTGATGTAACGCGCAACGTCGTATCCAGTCTTTTCGAGCAGCAGCGTTGTAAGGAGCCGGCTCATCCTGCCATTGCCATCGTTGAAGGGATGAATGCTAACAAAATCGAAGATAAAGCGGAGCGATATAAGGAGGGGATCGCAAACTTGGCGAGATAAAGCATCGTTGAGGGACTGGCAGGCTTCTTTAATAAGTCCCGGGGTTGCTAGGGCCGAAGGGGGCCTAAAGCGCACAAATCGATTTCCTTGATCGTCAATGGAGACGATTTCGTTATCGCCATCTTTCCAATGGCCTCCATACGAGATTGCCGTGTGCGCCATGAGGTCACGATGCAACTGCAGAATGACCGATGGCGTTACGGGAATGGAATCGTGTTGCTCGTGAATAAGCGACAGCACATCTCGGTATCCAGCAATTTCTTCCTCTGCGCGGGAGCTTGGCTTGGCGGAATACGCCATGATCGCTTTGAGTCTTTTTTGGGTGGTAACAATTCCTTCAAGTCCGTTGGAGGATCGGGTGCTTTGGATCTTAGCCTCCTCCATTAGGGACGATAGAAGCTCGGGTTTGACTTGACTCAGAGCAAGCTGACGGCCTTTATGCTCGCGTATCGAGAGGAGGAGGTTGGTGATTGGAGTTGCTTCGAGTTCCGCTGGGACTGTGGTGTAATCGAACTGGCGCATGCGGCTCCTTACGGTATCACGAACATACTTTCGATATCATAATACCATTAAATGATACCGAAAGTATGTTCGTGATACCGAAAACTAGAAACCATGCTTCATAACTGCTTGGAAAGTTCGGATTTGACTATCTTATTGTCTCGATCTGTAACAGGTAGACGGTCGAAAGTGGGCTACGTGTTACAGATTGAGATCTTTCAGCCCTGGTCGCCCGTTCGTCTAAATCTATAACAGCTAGGGCCGAAAACCCCTGCTAGATGTTACAGATCGAGACGAATGATTCGCTCGGGCTCACCAAAAACAAAAAGGGCCGCATGCGAAGGCTTAATAGTGACAAGTAACTATTTTGTCGCAGAGAACGGTGTGACCCGAAGGTCACGCCGTTTTTCTGCGTTCATAGGTTGTTTGTGTGACAATAGGCTCGGAAATAACGGGAATATCCACATCGTCCACAAAGTTGAAAAAAATCTTCACTTTCTGCTTGCGCTTGCCGCTGGACTTGTCCGGGGCATAGACAACGATCTTCTTGATATACTCGTTCACGATGGTCTGTGTCAGTTCCTCCACATCCACATATTTCTGTGTCAGGGCGATAAAGGCATCCAGACCGTCATTCATTTCTTCCCGCTGTTCCACCCATTCTTCGATAACTTCAATTTCGAGCTTTAACCGTTCCTGTTCGGCTTCATAGTCCGCAGACATCTTTCTGTATCTGTCCTGATTGAGATTTCCAAGAACATAGTCCTCGTACAGCCGGGAGATGATGACATCCAGATCGGCAAGGCGTTTCTTTGCCTGTTCCAGCTTCTTTTTGTCATCCCGGATGCTGCGCTCCTGGTCAGTCCTGCGGCATTGCAGCCATTCCTCCTGAAAACCGTCCACATCGCTTCGGATATACTC
>DBFEQD010000009.1:0-32250 GCA_048326155.1 Collinsella sp. | reverse complement strand
CTGACAAATAGGGACAGGTTTATTTTGGTCGGTTTTATCTAGGATAATGCCGCACATGCGTTTATCTAAAGATCTGAATTCAGATAACCGAATAGACTGTCTGACAAATTCGAAACCCGCACCTACCAGCCCTTTTGCTATTCCCGGCGGGGGCCGCGGGTAAAGTTTATCGCGAGTTCCGCACGAACAGGAGGCCACTTAATGTGGCCTCCGTCGTGAGCAGGACTGTAGAGCAGGAAACTTTACCCGCGGCCCCCGCCGGGAATAGCAAAAGGGCGACCCCTGTCCGGGGTCGCCCTTGTTGAGCTGTTTATGTGTAGCTGTTACTCGGCGTCGTGGTGACGGCGGGGCTTGCGGCCTCCGTTGTCGCCGGGACGGCGCGGACGGTCGTTGCGCTCGGAGCGCTCGCGACGCGGACGCTCACGGCGCTGGAAGTGCTCGCCGTCGCCTTCGGAGGCACCCTCGGCACGAGCAGGGGCCTCGGGCTTGTCAAGACGATCGAGCGAGATCTTGCCGCGATCGTCGACCTCGATGACAACGACCTTGACCTCGTCGCCGACGTTGAGGACGTCCTCGACCTTCTCCACGCGGCCCTTGGCAACGCGGGAGATGTGCAGCAGACCGTCCTTACCGGGCAGCAGGTTGACGAAGGCGCCGAAGGGCTGGATGGAGACCACGCGACCGGTGTACTCCTCGCCCGGCTCGGGAACCTTGATGATGAGCTTGATGCGCTCGACAGCCTGGTCCACGGACTCGCCGGTGCCGCCGACAAAGACGGTGCCGTCCTCCTGGATGTCGACCGAAGCGCCGGTCTCGTCCTGGATGCCGCGAATGACCTTACCGCCGGAACCGATGACGTCGCGGATCTTGTCGGTCGGAACCTGGATGGAGACGATACGCGGAGCGGTGCTGCGCGTGGTGTGACGCGGCTCGGGGATCACATCGAGCATCTTCTGCAGAATGAAGGCGCGACCCTCCTTGGCCTGCTGCAGGGCGCGGGCCAGGATGTCGAAGGTGAGGCCGGTGGCCTTGTTGTCCATCTGCAGGGCGGTGATGCCCTCGGTGGTGCCGGTGACCTTAAAGTCCATGTCGCCCAGGAAGTCCTCGAGACCCTGGATGTCGGACAGAACCACGGTCTTGCCCTCCTCCTGGATCAGGCCCATGGCGATACCGGAGACCGGGCGCTTAATGGGCACGCCGCCATCCATAAGGGCGAGCGTGGAGCCGCAAGTCGAAGCCATCGAAGAGGAGCCGTTGGACTCCATGACCTCGGAGACGACGCGGATGGCGTAGGGGAACTCGTTCTCGTCGGGAAGCACCGGAAGCAGAGCGCGCTCGGCCAGGTTGCCGTGACCGATCTCGCGGCGCTTGGGGCTGCCCATGCGGCCGGTCTCGCCGGTGCAGAACGGCGGGAAGTTGTAGTGGTGCATGTAGCGCTTGCCCTCGGTGGGCTCGATGGTATCCAGACGCTGGCCCTCGTTGAGCATGCCGAGCGACAGGACGGAAAGCACCTGCGTCTGGCCACGCTGGAACAGGCCGGAGCCGTGAACGAGCGGCAGGTAGTTGTCCTTCACCATGATGGGACGGATCTCGTCGGCGGCACGGCCGTCGACGCGCTCGCCGGTCTCGACGACCATGGTGCGCATGGCCTTCTTCTCGAGCTTCTTGAGCGCCACGGGGATCTCGCGCTCCCAAGCGGCCTGCTCCTCCTCGGTGAACTCGGCGCGGATGGACTCCTTCAGAGCCTCGACCTTACCGATACGGGAGAGCTTGTCGGCGTCGCGAAGGGCAGCTGCCATCTCGTCATAGTGAGCGAAGATGCGCTCCTGGACCTCCTCGACGGGCTGGTCGAGCGGGTACTCCTTCTTGACGATGGGGCCGTTGACCTGCTCCCACTCGGCGACAAACTCGTCCTGAGCCTGGCAGAAAGCAGCAAGGGCCTCCTGGCCAAACTTCATGGCGGCGAGCATGTCGTCCTCGGAGATCTCCTCGGCGCCGGCCTCGACCATCGAGATGAAGTCGGCGGATCCGCCCAGCTCCAGGTCCAGATCGGAGTTCTCGCGCTCCTCATAGGTGGGGTTGACGATAAACTCGCCGGTCTCCACGTTGCGGCCGATGCGCACGCAGGCAAGCGGGCCCTCGAAGGGCACGCCGCCGAGCGTCATGGCCAGGGAAGCACCCATGACGTTGATGACATCGAAGGGGTTGACCTGGTCGGCGACGAGCGAGGTGGCGACGATGTGCACCTCGTTGCGGAAGCCGTCCGGGAAGCTCGGGCGAATCGGACGGTCGATCATGCGAGCGGTGAGCGTGGCCTTCTCGCTGGGACGGCCCTCACGCTTGAGGTAGCCACCCGGGATGCGGCCGGCGGCGTACATCTTCTCGTTGAAGTCGACGGTCAGCGGGAAGAAGTCGTAGTTCTTGCGCTCCTTGGAGACGACCACGGTGTCGAGCATCGTGGTGTCGCCCTGCTTGACCAGACAGGCGCCGGTGGCCTGCTTGGCAAGCTCGCCGGACTCAAAGGTGTAGGTCTTGCCGTACAGCTCAAAGGTCTTGGATACGAGTGTCATTGTTCTCCTTTACCCCACAGGCCCCTTGCCTGCGGGCTTCTCATGTGACGTGGGCCCCCTGCCCCCGCCACGCTTCAGAGCGTGATTGTTCACGCCCTTACACAAAAAGAGCGCCCCGCTGCGCAGGACGCTCTTAGCATGTACAAATCCTTACTGGATGTTGTCACGGATGCCCAGAGCCTTGATGAGCTCACGGTACTCGACGATGTCGCTCTTCTTGATGTAGGAGAGAAGACGACGACGACGGCCGACGAGCATGAGCAGACCACGACGGGTGTGGAAGTCCTTCTGGTGGGACTTCATGTGCTCGGTCAGCTCCTTGATGCGCTCGGTCAGGATGGCGACCTGAACCTTGGGGTTGCCGGTGTCGACCGGGGTGTTACCGAACTGGGCAGTCAGCTCCGCCTTGCGCTCTTTGGAAACAGTCATTGTTTCACCTTTCGTTTTACGTCGCCCTCGGGCGACTCGATTCGCCTCGGACTGGGAAGCCGCCGGTGGAGCGAGCAACCAAGGTCGAGGTACCAACAGTTCGGTATGTTACCACAAGCAACCCGCGCCTGCGCATCATCACCGACCCAACATGAATTCCATCGCAGGGAGGCGCTGATCGGTGTGCGTCGCAGCCCAAACATGCGAAAGCCCGAGCAAGAACGCCGCCGTATGCGGGTCGATTTGCTCGACCATGAGCGCATCGAAGGTCATGGACATGAGGGCGCGCAGCCACGCGACCTCACCGGTCGACACCAGCTCGGCACCCGGAACGCTCGACGCGCACGACCCGCACATGAGACCGCCCGCCTGGGGTGAAAAATACGACAGCATGGGGTCTCCGCACAGCACGCAGGCCGAAAAATCGGGTCGATAGCCAACGTGCGACAACAGCTTAAAGACATATGCCGCCACGAGCAGGTCCATATGCGCCGCGTCGAGCCCGCTGCCGACAAGTGTGAGCGCCCGCTGCGTGATGGCAAAGGTAAACGGGTCCTCGGCGTCCTCGAACGAGCACACGCGCGCGACCTCGGCAATCGCGCTTGCGGCGCAAGTCGTCTCGTAATCGGGCGCAGCGCCGAGCGGCGCTTCCATAAGCTCGGCCTGAGAAACCACGTCGAGCGAGCGTCCATGTGCGAGCAGCATATCGACGGTACAGAACAGCTCGCAGCGCGCCGCCAACCGCCCGCCGGGTTTGCGGGCACCCTTTGCCACGGCACGAACCTGCCGACCCCGCTCGTCAAGCATCGTCAGGATCAGGTCGGTCTCTTTGAGCTTCGTCTTGTCCAGGACGAGCACTTTCGTGCGATATGTGCGAGAACCTGCCATTCGCGCCGCGTGTCCCTAATCTTCGGCGTTGTAGCCGAAGCGGCGAATCTGGGCCTCGTCGTCACGCCAGCCGGCCTTGACCTTCACGTCCAGCTCCAAAAAGACCTGCGTGCCAAAGATGCGTTCAAGGTCGCGACGGGCGTCGATGCCGATATGTTTGATCATCTCGCCGCCCTTTCCAATGATGATGCCCTTTTGGCCCTCACGCTCGACGTAAATGGTGGCGTGCACGCGCAGCACCTTCTTGGTCTGCTCGAGCGCATCGCAGATCACGCCCACGGAGTGCGGGATCTCGTCACGGGTGCGGCGCAGAACCTTCTCGCGCACAAACTCGGCCACAAGGGTCTCGTCGGAAGCGTCGGTACCCATGTCCTCGGGGAACCAACGCGGACCCTCGGGCAAAAAGTGCGCAACGGTATCGATAAAGGCATCGACGTTGAAGTTCTTGACCGACGACGTCACGATCTCGTCGTCATATTCCATGAGCTCGTGGGCGGCCTTGAGCTGTTCCATAACCTGGGCGGGATCGGCCTCATCGGCCTTCGTGAGAACCAGAACCTTCTTGCAGCGGGCATTCTTGACGCGATCAGCGACCCAGGCGTCTCCCCTGCCGATCGGCTTGGTGGCATCAATCAAAAACGCAACGACGTCTACGTCATTGAGCTCAAAAAGGGCACTCTTGTTAAGCTCGGAGCCCAGGCCGTCCTTGGGTTTATGAATACCCGGGGTATCGACAAAGACCAGCTGGTAGCCGGGACGGTTGACGACGGCGCGCATGCGGCGACGGGTCGTCTGGGCCACCGGCGAGGTGATGGCGACCTTTTTGCCATAGCAGGCATTAAGCAATGTGGACTTGCCTGCGTTGGGGCGTCCGACCAGGGCCACGAAGCCGCTGCGGAAACCAGGCTCAACGTCGCCAAAGCCCGCGAGGTTGTCGTCCTCGTCGCACAGGGCGTCGAGCTCCTCATCGCTCATGCCCTCAAACGGGTCGAACTCCTCGACATCCTCGAGCCCCTCGGTATCCACTGCGTCCAAAGTCTCGTCGTCCAGGATCTCATCGGTAGGCTGCATATTGTCGGACATGGGAATCCCTTTCTAAATAAAGCCGAGCGCGTGGGCAAATACCAGCACGCCCACAATCGCGGCGGTGATGGAAAGAATGTAAACAGAGGCGGCGGCGATGTCCTTCGCACGCTTGGCCAGCGGATGGAGCTCCTGGGTCGCTAGGTCGACGATAGCCTCCATAGCGGTGTTGCACAGCTCGCCGTGAATCACCAGGCCACAACAGATGATAATCGTGGCCCACTCGGCAATGTCGAGGCCCACGATACAGCCGGCAATGACGGTGCACACGCCCGCCACAAGCATGACCTTAATGTTGCGCTCGGTCTTGACGGCGGTAACGAAGCCCTCCATGGCGTAGGAAAACGACTTTAAGAAGGACGGATGGTCCTTGTTCGATCCGGGAATCATAGACGGCTCCTAGTCGTGGGCGTGGTTGGTGATGGGGCCGACGTGGACTAGCTTGGGGTCCTCGCCGCGCTCGAGCGCCAGATCGCGCAGGATGGCGTCCTCGCGGGCCTCCATAACCTCGGCCTCGTCGTCCTCGATATGGTCATAGCCCAGCAGGTGCAGCATGCCGTGTACGAGCATCAGACGACACTCGTCAGCGGGGCTATTGCCAAAACCGGGGGCCTGACGGGCAATAACCTGCGGGGCCAAGATGATATCGCCGAGCTCGAGCGCCTCGTCGGCGGGAATATCCTCGTCAAAGGCCGAGTCGCATTCAAACGAGAGCACATCGGTGGTGCGGTCGATACCGCGCCACTCGTGGTTGAGCTCGTGCATCTCGTCCTCGTCGACATACGAAAGGGAAATCTCGACTTCACGCTCAACGCCCTCGGCGGCAAGCACAACCTCGCAGATGTGCTCCACCTCCTGCGCGTCGAGCAGCGTATCGAGCTCGGCATCGTTGCTGATCAATACACTCAACGGGACTCCTTTCGGTCACGTACGCGCTTCTCGCGCACATCATCATAAGTATCGTATGCCTCGACGATACGTCCCACCAGGGCATGGCGCACCACATCGGCGCGCTCCAGGTGAGAAAACGCCACATCGTCGACACGGCCCAAAATCTGCTCAACGTCGGCAAGACCACCACGACGACCCACCAGGTCACGCTGGCTCAGGTCGCCGGTAATCACGAACTTGGAGTTGAAGCCCAAGCGCGTCAGGAACATCTTCATCTGCTCGGGCGTGGTATTTTGCGCCTCGTCGAGCACCACAAAGGCATCGCTCAGCGTGCGGCCGCGCATGTAGGCAAGCGGGGCGATCTCGATCACGCAGCGCTCCATAAGCTCATCGGTGCGCTCGCGATCCATCATGTCAAAAAGGGCGTCGTAGAGCGGACGCATGTAGGGATCGATCTTTTCCTCAAGGGTGCCGGGCAAAAAGCCCAGATTCTCCCCCGCCTCGACAACCGGACGCGTCAAGATCAGACGGCCCACCTCGTGACGCTTGAGCGCGGCAACGGCGAGCGCCATAGCCAGATAGGTCTTACCGGTACCGGCAGGACCCAAGCCAAACGTGATGGTATGCGAGCGGATGGCATCCACATAGCGCTTTTGCCCGAGCGTCTTGGGGCGAATGACGCGGCCGCGATACGAAAGCAGCACGTCATCGCGAAGCGACGTAGCCTCGTGCTCACCGTCGCGCAAGACGGCCAGGCAGCGAGAGACATCGTCGGCAGACAGCGTGCGCCCGGCGGCCGCCTCGCGAAAAGCGTGCTCGAAAAAGCGCGCCACGAGTTCGACCTCGTCCGGGTCGCCGCTCACGGAGATGCTATCGCCACGGGCGACCACATGGGCGCGAACCAAGCTCTCAAGCGCACGAAGGACGCCGTCGCCGGCGCCCAAAACGCGCGAGGGATCAATTCCCTCGGGAACGGTAAGTCTAATCTTCGAGGCTTCCATGAACCTCCCTGCGTGCATGGACCAAGCCGGAATCATCGACTCCGATGATAGCAACATCGAGCAGGCACGGGGCTGTAAGTCCACAGGTATCGTCAAGACGGGCATGATGGAACGAGCCGAGCGTCAGGTTGTCACCATACTCGAGCACGGCACGCTCGACCGTGCCCACGCGACGACGAGCGTCGGCAATAGCGAGCTCCTGTGCGGCGGCCCGCATACGGCGGCTGCGCTCGGCCATAACCTCGGGTGGCACCTGGTCGGGCATGTCGGCAGCAAGGGTACCGGGACGCTTGCTGTAGCGGAACACGTGCATACGCGAGAAACCCACACGGCGGCACAGCGCCAGCGATTCCTCGAACTCCTCGTCCGTCTCACCAGGAAAACCGACGATGACATCGCACGAAAGGGACGCCTGGGGCAAGATGGCACGAATCATACGCACCGTGTCCTCAAAGGCCTCGGCGCTATAGGGACGGCCCATGCGATGCAGGGTCGCCGTGCAACCGGACTGCACGGGCAGGTGCAAAAACGGGGCGATACGCTGCGGATAGCGCGCCATAACCTTAAGCAGGCGCTCGGAGATATCCATGGGCTCGACCGAGGAAATGCGCACATGCGGAATAGACGTGCGCTCCATGATGGCCTCGAGCAGCTCATCGATTTCGACGTGCTCGTCGGTCGCGCTCTTGCCATCGTAGGCACCCAGGTTCACACCGGTCAGCACCACCTCGGGCACGCCGGCCTCCTGGGCCTCGCGAACTTGCTCGAGCACGGACTCGACGGGCACGGAGCGCTCGGGGCCGCGTGCCTTCCACACAATGCAATAGGTGCAGCGATGGTTGCAGCCGTCCTGAATCTTCACGCCCAGGCGAGAGCGACCGAGCGCATCGACCACCTCGCCATCGCTGCAGGCGGGAACGCTATCGGATTCGACACCCAGCACCTCGCAGACGCGCTCGGCGACGTCAATCTTGGACGGCTCGGCGATCACGCGATCGGAGAGCTCCAGCAACTCCTCGGGATGCAGGTTGACGACGCAGCCGGTTACGACCACGTAAGGCTCGCCCGGATAGGCCAGCGCATGACGGACGGCCTTACGGGTCTTGGCCTCGGCCTCGCCCGTAACGGCACAGGTGTTAATGACGATCAGATCGGCATCCTGGGGCTCCACAATAGCAAATCCCAGGCGCATAAGATCGGCAGTGATACGGTCAGACTCAACCCGGTTGACGCGGCAGCCGAGGTTGACAACGGAAATATGGGGTGCGAGCACGCGGGCTCCTTAATCGAGGATATCGTCGAGGGCACTCTTGATACGGTCGGTCACCGACTTCTTACCGGAAGCGACGTCATCGCCCATCTCATCGGCAAAAGCACGGAGCAGCTCGCGTTGCTTATTGGAAAGATTGGTGGGAACGACCACGCGCAGCTGCACGATCAGGCGGCCACGCGAACCGCCACCGCCAATGCGCGGCATGCCGTAATTATTGACGCTCACGGTGTCGCCGTACTGGGCGCCGGCGGGAACCGTCACCTTAACGACCTCGTCGGGCATAATGCCCTCGACCTCGATCTCGCAGCCGAGCGCAGCCTGCGCAATCGAGATATCGCTCACCAGGTACAGGTCGTCACCGTTGCGCTTAAAGCGCTCATGGTCGGCAACACGCACGTTGACAATCAGGTCGCCCGAGGGCTCGCCGCGAAGGCCGGCCTCGCCAAAGCCGCCCACACGCAGCTGGCGACCGGTCGAAACGCCGGCGGGAATATCGATGTCGATCTTTTCGTGCGAAGGCGTGCGACCCTGACCGTCGCAGGTCTCACAGGGATGGTCGATAACCGTGCCCTCTCCATGGCAGTCGGGACAAGGCGAGGAAGACTGAACCTGGCCCAAGAACGAACGCTGAACCGTCGTGACGTAGCCCGTACCGTGGCAGCGGCCGCACTGCTTTTCCTGTGCGCCCTCTGCCCTACCGGTTCCATTGCAGTCCTCGCAAGGAGCAAGGCGGTCATAGCTGATCGTCTTTTTGCAGCCGAGCGCCGCCTCCTCAAGGGTCACCGAAAGCGAGATGGCCATGTCACGTCCGCGACGACGCTCACGACGGCTGCGGGCGCCACCGCCGGCACCGCCGCCAAAGAACGACGAGAACAAGTCGTCCATGCCCATGCCACCAAAGATATCGTTGATATCGACGTAGCCCGAACCACCAGGGCCGTCGGCGGTGCCGTAACGGTCGTAGTTAGCACGCTTCTGCTCGTCGGAAAGAACGGAATAGGCCTCGTTAAGTTCCTTGAACTTGGCCTCGGCCTCGGGGTCGTCCGAAACATCCGGGTGTACGGTACGGGCCTTCTTTAGAAACGCGCGCTTAATCGTCCGCGCGTCGGCATCCTTGTCGACGCCAAGTACCTCGTAGTAATCCCTATTTTCCGACACGACCGAATCCTTCCGACTTTCATTATTGTCACAGTGCGTCCTATACCCAAGCTGGGCCGACCGCAAACAGAGGGTTTGATGTTATTGCATCCCGTAGGGCGAAAGCATCGCGCGCTGCGAGCAGCTCGCAAACCACACCGACACGAGCGCGAACATGAAGCCGTTGGCAAAACCGTTGGCAAACTGCATCGCGCCACGCTTCCACCACAGTAGGCTACGATGAAGCACACCGTCCGAAAGCACCATAAACAGGCCCATGGCAAACGGAATAAAGCACATCACGGCAAAGGCCGAGAACACGCCCGAAATGGCCGAGAGTACCAAAAACGGCGCCACGATGCCCATCAGGTAAAAACCGGTACGAGCTTTGCCTTCCAAGCGCTCGGCCTCAACATGGGCGCGGCCGACCAGGTCGCCACCCGGGGCACCGTTAGTGCCGGCATGACCCATGCCGCTAATGCGGACCTCGTCGCCATCATGCGTGCCGGCGGGAAACTCAATCGTCTGCTCGGAGGTTACGCGAGTACGACCGCTGCCGCCGCAATCGGGACAAGGGTCCGCCACGACCTTACCGGAACCGCCGCACTCGGGGCAGACCGACTGGAACGTGCCCGCGCCAAACAGGAAGGACAGGTCGACGTCGATGTGGCCGCGGCCGCCACAGCTTGGGCAGGTATGGGCATGCTCGGAGGAGACAGAACCCGAGCCGCCGCAATGTCCGCACGTATCGAAACGCGTGTAGCGGACGGTCTTGCGGGTACCGCCCTTGGCCTCCTTGGCGTCGAGTTTGATATCGACGACCACGTTGGCGCCGTTCTCGGGATTATAGGCAGCCTGCCCACGACGCTGCTGGCCCCAAGCGCCGCCAAAAGGAAAGCCGCCCTCAAAGGGATTGCCATAACCCGCGCTACCGGCGTAGCCGCCACCATAGGGCGAAGCCGTAGGAGCACCGGCAAAGGGGTTGCCCGAACGCATGGCGTCGTAGCGCGCACGTTTTTGCTCATCCGAAAGCACGGCGTAGGCCTCGGAAACCTCTTTAAACTTTTCCTCGGCATCCGGCTCTTTGTTAACGTCCGGATGGAGCTTGCGAGCCTTTTGCTGGAAGGCCTTTTGAATATCACGCGAGGTGGCGTCCTTGGAGACACCCAGAATCTCGTAGTAATCTTTTTCGTTCATCGTCGCCATGCGCGGCAACCTCCTGCTCACAGCAGCGTATATATTCTGGTAATTCTACCCGAGCGGCCTAAGCTAGATCCCAAAACAGCTCGAACAGAACATTTCCATCGAGCCAGCCCAAGTGGGTAGGTGCCAGACGAGCTCGAACATGGCCCGCGACGACATCTGCCGAAGTGAAGGGTCCCCCATGGTCCCCGAGCGTCTCGGGCACCCAAGTGGCAAGACCCAATTCGAGCGCACGATCGCAGGCAGCTGCCAACTCACCCGCTGGGATGACGCAAGCTGCACGAACCAACAGGTCGGACGCAACACCACGCGTCATGCGACAAGCGAGCATCAGGTCTTCAGCCGCAGCCTCACGCTGCGACAGATATTCGGCCTCAAACGCCGTCGCGTCATCGTCACGTTGCACCAGACGCACGCGGTACGCATCGCCTCGAGAAGAAACACTGGGGAACAAACCTGCAAGACGGTCGAAATCCTCGGCGTCGAGCATGCCCGCGGCAGAACGACCAAGGCCGAGGTAGCCCCGTCCGGTCCAGTAGGCAATGTTATGGGCACACTCATGGCCGTCGAGCGCGTAGCTCGCCACCTCATACGGGTGATAGCCGGCAGCACCCAGGAACACGCGTGCCACGTCCATGCAGGCGGCCTGAAAATCCTCATCAGGCTCGAGTGACTCGTCGCGGCACGCCATGCGATAGAGCGATGTGCCCTCCTCGAGCGTGAGCGGGTAGACCGACACATGATGCGGGGCCGCCGCCAGCACGCCATCGAGCGTGCGCTTCCAACTCGCTGCGGTCTGCCCGGGAAGTCCGCACATAAGGTCGCACGACACATCAAGCCCAGCGTTCTTGACCGTCGCGATGGCGGCGAGCGCCCGATCGGCATCGTGAATACGGCCGATGGCAGTAAGTTCGGTGTTATCGAGCGTTTGCACGCCCAGAGAGACGCGTGTGACACCAACCTTGACAAGTGCAGTAGCAAGCTCGGCGGTCAGCGACTCGGGATTGGCCTCGCAGGTAAACTCAACGGGGGCACACCACGCACGAATACGCCGCGCCAGCTCCACCAGGCGCTCCCCCGCCAGCGACGGCGTACCGCCACCAACATAGACGGTGCGGATCTGGTCAAGGGCACCAGCCTTGCCAAAAGCATCGAGGCGCGCGAACAACTGCTCAAAATAGGCATCGAGCGCAGCGCTCAGGTCGCACGGAGCAAAACTGCTCGAGTCAAAGTCGCAATAGCGGCATTTTTGAGCGCAAAACGGCACGTGCACGTACAGCGCGGTAACGGCCACCCTTAAGCCTCCAGCGGATGAGGGGGCACCGATTCGCCAGCGGCAAGGGCGGCCTCGCAGGCCACCACATCGCGCTCGATCTCATCGACCAGCGCCATAAACTCCTCATACGTGGAGCAGCGCACCACATGGGCACGCCAAGCGGCGGCATGGGGCATGCCTTTTAAGTACCAGCTTGCGTACGTGCGGGCACGCGACATGAGCGGTAAGAGTTCATGCGTCAGCGTAAGGTGCTCACGCAGGGCGTCCAGGCGCTCGACGGAGCTGCGCGGCAGCACCGGTATGCCATCGAGCGCAAGAGCGCGAGCATCACCGAACACCCAGGGGTTGCCATAGATACCGCGCGCGATAAACACCGCGCTGGCACCCGAGCCTTGCAGATGCTCAGCAGCGTCCTTGGCCGAGAACACATCGCCCGAACCGATAACGGGAATCTCGACGGCGTCGGCCACCTCATCAACGACCGACCAATCGGCCTGGCCCGTGTAGAGCTGCGTGGCGCAACGACCATGCACGGCGACTGCGGCGGCACCGGCGCCTTCGAGCATCTGGGCAAACGTCGCGGCATTACGGTCCTCGGCATAAAAACCCTTGCGGATCTTTACGGTCACGGGCACATGCGCCGCGCCCACCGCCGCCTCGACGATCTTCTCGGCCAAATCGGGCGTGCGCATAAGGGCAGAGCCCTCGCCCTTGGTGACAACCTTTCGGGCAGGACAGGCCATGTTGATATCGATGAGCGACAGGCGATCGCCCACACGCTCCTCGACGGCGGCGACGGCACTCGCAAACTGCTCGGGCTTGGAGCCAAAGAGCTGCACGCAGATCTGCTGCTCCTCGTCGGCCGGCAGCACCAGGCGCCAGGTCTTGTTGCTGGCATAGGCAAGGCCCGCCACGCTCACCATCTCGCTGTAGGCAAGGTTGGCACCGCGGCGGCGGCACATGATGCGATAAGCGGGGTCGGTTACGCCCGCCATGGGAGCCATAAGGAACGGCTGCTCGGCATAGGCGCCCAGCAGCCGCTTGCTGTATTCGGAAAGCGCCATAGACCTACTCGTCCACCTTGAGGATCGCCATAAAGGCCTCCTGCGGGACCTCGACCGAGCCGATGGCCTTCATGCGCTTCTTGCCCTCTTTCTGCTTCTCGAGCAGCTTGCGCTTACGCGAGATATCGCCGCCGTAGCACTTTGCAAGAACGTCCTTGCGACGCGCTTTGACGGTAGAACGGGCGATGATCTTGTTGCCGATAGCACCCTGGATGGGAACCTCGAACAGCTGACGCGGGATGATCTCCTTAAGTTTGTCGCACAGACCACGAGCCAGGCCATAGGCCTTGTCCTTATGGACGATAAACGACAGCGCGTCCACCTCGTCGCCCGAAAGCAAGATATCGAGCTTAACGAGCTCGGAGGGACGGTACTCGTTGAACTCGTAGTCGAGCGAGGCATACCCCTTGGTGCGACTCTTGAGCTGGTCAAAGAAGTCCAAAATGAGCTCGGCAAGCGGCATATCGAAGCGCATCTCAACCGACTTGCTCGTGAGATGGATCATGTCGGTCGTAATGCCGCGGTGCTCGATGGCGAGCTGCATGACGGCACCCGTGTACTCAGGCGGGCAGATGATCTTTGCCTTGAGGTAGGGTTCCTCGATGCGCTCGATGCGCGTGGCCTCGGGAAGATCCTGCGGGCTGCGGACATCGATCATTTCGCCGTCGGTCTTGTAGACGTGATAGTCGACCGAGGGACTCGTGGCAATGAGGTCCAGGTTGAACTCGCGCTCCAGGCGTTCCTTGACGACTTCCATGTGCAGCAGACCCAGGAAGCCCACGCGGAAGCCAAAGCCGAGCGCCACCGAGGTCTCGGGCTCCCACACCAACGACGGGTCGTTGACGTGCAGCTTATCGAGCGCGTCACGCAGGTTCTCGTAGTCCTTGTTATCGATCGGGAACAGGCCCGTATAGACCATGGGCTTGGCCTCGCGGTAGCCGGGAAGCGGCTCGGGACAGGGATTCGACGCCCACGTAAGGGTATCGCCGACGCGAACGGCCTCGGGGTCCTTCAGGCCCGTGACCACGTAGCCCACCTCGCCGACCGTCAGCGCATCGACCGGGGTCTCGGCGGGACGCTTGACGCCCACGCCATCGACCAAAAAGTCGCCCTTTGCCTGCATCATGCGCAGGGTATCGCCCTTTTTGATGGAACCGTCAAAGACGCGGACCGTGGCGACGACGCCACGATACTCGTCGAAGTATGAATCCAGAATGAGTGCCTTGAGCGGAGCGTTCGCATCGCCCTTGGGCGGAGAGATCAAAAAGACAATGGACTCCAGCAGATCGTGGATGCCCTCGCCGGTCTTGCCCGAGACACACACGGCATCATCGGCAGGAATCGCCAGGTCATCCTCGATCTCGGTCTTAACCTCGTCGGGATGGGCCGAGGGCAGGTCGATCTTGTTGATGGCCGGCACAATGTCCAGATTGGCGTTCATGGCGAGCGTCGCGTTGGAGACGGTCTGCGCCTCGACGCCCTGCGTGGCGTCGACGACGAGCACCGCGCCCTCACAGGCGGCCAGCGAACGCGAGACCTCATAGGTAAAGTCCACGTGGCCCGGCGTATCGATTAGGTTGAACTGATACGTCTCACCATCGTCGGCGTCATAGGAAACGCGAACGGCATTGGACTTGATCGTGATGCCGCGCTCGCGCTCGATATCCATGGTGTCGAGCAGCTGCGACTCCATGTCGCGTTCGTCGACGGTATGGGTGAGCTCGAGAATGCGATCGCTGATCGTGGACTTGCCATGGTCGATGTGCGCAACGATTGAGAAGTTGCGGATGTGGGAAATGTCAATTGAAGTATTCATGCGGACTATCTTACCCGAGCGGTACAAAAAATGGAGCCTGTTCCATAAAACAGGCTCCATTTATGCGCGTAATCTGTGTGGTGTGAAATTTACAACTTAAGCGTTGATGCTGTTCACGAGCTTGGCAAGACCGGACTTGCGGTTGGAAGCCTGGTTCTTGTGGATAACATGCTTGGCGGCAGCCATGTCGAGACGCTTGGTGACGGTCTTGAGGGCAGCCTGGGCCTTCTCGGCGTCGCCCTCGGCGACGGCGGACTGGACGTGCTTGGTCAGCGTCTTGAGCTCGGACTTGACAGCCTTGTTACGCATGCGAGCTGCCTCATTGGTGCGGATACGCTTCTTCTGAGACTTGATGTTTGCCACTTCTGGAGTTCCTTTCGAGTTCCTTGCAAAAAATGTATGACACCTCTGAGACACGGTGAGGTCATGCAAGCGCCTACTATAGCACGCTCCCCCTCAAAGGGATAGAACGAATTTGTCAAATAGGCAGGTATCATCACGATTTTCTCAAGATGTTCGTAATCCAGAGCAAAAGCGCGGTCTGAGAATCGGCCGAACCCTTGAGCGCGAGCTCCACATCGACCGCACCCTCGAGCGCTGCGACGAGCTCTGCCATCGAAAAGCGACGTGCCCAGGTCAGGTGATTCTTGACCTGCCAGGACTGGAGCTTGAGCGTTGCGGCCAGCTCACGACCCTGTCCGCGCGCATCGAGCGCCTTGGCAACGATAAGCTCGCGAATGCGGCCGCACAACAATGTGTAAGTCCACACGTAGCTCTTGGCGGGCAGTAGATTGAAGAGCTCGAGCGAGCGGCGCATGTCACGGGCCGAGACTGCATTGAGAAAGTCCCAGGGTTGAACCTCGGCCGTACGTACAATCCAGCGCTCAACGTCGGCAAGCTCAATCTGGGGCGCCTCGACCATCTGGACAAGCTTAGCCAAGTCGTTATCGAGCATGCGAGTGTTTTCACCCGAACGCGAGACAAGCTCCTCGGCAGCCGCCGTCGAGATCGACTTGCCGCGCTGCGTCGCCATCTGCTGCACGCGGCGCGGTAACTCCCAGCGCTTGGTGCCGGAGCAATCGATCACGGCCTTCTTGTCGATTTTGGCGATCGCCTTATACAGGCGCGTGTTCTTGGCAAGCGAGTCGGCGATGATGAGGCAGACCGTCGTGGGGCTGGGACTCGCCAGATAGTCGACAAGCGGCTCCGAGACCGCCTTAGCGAGCTTTGAGCAGCCATCAAGGATTACCAAGCGAAACTCGCTGCCCATCGGAAAGGTGTTAAGCGATCCGATAATGGACTCGATATCGGGGTCTTTGGTCATGTCGCGCTCGTCGAGGTTGAACTCGACCATGCCCGACTTTTCCAGACGCGCCTTCATACGCGAGACGGCGTGATCGCGCTTGACGCCGTCGGTACCGACGATCAGATATGCCGGCAGCAGACCGGTTTCGGACATTACGCTCCCCTCCCGCAGGCCTTCGTATTCGTTCCGTGCCATTCTAGCCCAGGGGCCCACCACACGCCAACGACGTCGTCACGGTCGCTGGCATCGCATCGCAAAGCCCTTTGCGGTCGGGCTGATGGTGATATCACCGTGTTCGATGGTGCATGCGAACGCACCGCCCGCTTCCTGAACGGCATCGATGCAGGCATCCGACGGATGACCGTATCGATTCCCCTTGCCGGCGCTCGCGAGGGAAAGCTCGGGTCTCAGGACGTCCAGCAACTCACCATCGACTGAAACCTTGGAGCCGTGATGCCCAAGTTTAAGAACATCGATATCCCCCACCTCCTGCACGAATTCCCGTTCTTGGTCGAGCTCGGCATCACCAGTGAGGAGCATACGCAGGCTCTTGCCTTCCTGAACATAAGAGAGTAGCAGGACAAGCGAGTCCTCATTTCCCTCGCCATCTACGGACTCGAACGGCCACATCACGCGGGCACAAAATGAGCCGATGTCGACCGTATCCCCACGGCGCACCTGCCGATACTCAACGCCAGGTCGATTCAATACCTCGGCAGGAGCATCCTCCAACGCATCCGCCGCCACGGCAATCGTTCCGACCGAAAACTGTTCGAGCACGGCAGGTAGACCACCCCAGTGGTCCTCATCCCAATGCGTCACAAAGACGGCATCGATATGGTGCACGTTATTGCGAACCAACGCCGCTACCACGCGCGCATCGTGCCCGCAGTCGACGAGTGCTAATGCGCTGCCCTGGCGGATAAGAATCGCATCCGCCTGGCCCACATCGAGCACCGTCACCGAAGGCGGAGCGAATCGATCCCAGTAGACGTACGGAATCGCAGCCAAGAGCACCAGGCATGAAAGCCCCACCGCCATAGGACGTGCACGGGGACGCGGCCACCAGACCAACAGAACCGCCAGCAAACACGGCACTAGGTAAATCCACATGCTATCGGGCGGCACACTCACAGATGCACCAGGCACGGCGGCAAACAGCTGCTCGAAGAACAGTGTGCAACGGGCGGTAACCATGGGCACTACGAGCGCCCAAGTCCGCAACGGTGCCACGAGCGAAAAGGGAACCATCACGATCGACACAGCAAACAGTACGCTCACCACCGGACCAATGACCGCATTTGCCAGCGGAGCAATGAGCGAGAACGCACCAAAGGCGGGAATGGTAATGGGAAGTGTCGCCAGTTGCGAGCACAGCGTGACGGAAAATATGTTGGCAACGCCCGATGGCACACCCAGCTCACCCAAAGCGTAGGTCGCATAGGAGCAAAAGCACAGGATCGAAAAGACGCTTGCACACGAGAGCTGAAAGCCCATCTCGAACAGCACCGTCGGCCGCAGTAGCACAAAGATGGACATGGTTACGAAGAGAGCCGATGCGCCGTGCCGGCGACGCCCCGCGCCGTTTACGACAAGCGTCGCGAACACCATGCAGCACGCGCGCACGGCCGAGGGAGAGGCGCCCGTAAAGACAGCGTAGCCCACAAGCGTTATCGCCAATATCGCCCGCTGAAGACCACGTGAGCAGCGAGTCTTTTGCAATACACCCTCGATTACAAACCCCACGATAGCCAAATGGCTGCCGGAGACGGCTATAAGATGCGCCGTTCCCGTCACCGAAAACCAATCGCCCGCCGACTGGGCGCGCAGCTCGGCCGAACGACCGCAGACGACACCGGCTATGAGTGCACGCGCCGGGTCGGTCGCAGGCGCGATGGACGCAAGCAGCCCATTTCGCAGCCGAAGCAGCGGCCCCGGAGAGCCCTCATCGACCGACACAATCCGAACGGCTTTTACCTTGCATACCTCGCCTCGGAGCACGCGCGATCGTCCATACGCATCGTTCTCAAAACGCGAAACGCGACCGATAACACGCACGTGCGCCCCGACCTTGAGCTCGCGGTCGCACGATAGGCGAACCGTTGTCAAGTTCTTACCGTCCGCGTGTGCCTCGCAGGTATAGGAATACACGTCGTCGTTTATGGATGGATCACCCTGCACGACAAACTCGAGGCTGCTTGCCGCTCGACCGTCGAGCGCCTTCGAGACGCTTAGCGCGCCCACAGCCCACCAGGCCGAGACGACCGCTCCCGCCACGAGACCAACGGACGCGGCATACAACCACCGCTTCAAAGGGGCAAGCCGCGCACATGATAGAGCCAGCACAACGAATACCGCCGCCGCAAAGGGAATGGTCCATAGCGGCCCGACCGCCGGCGCCCGCTCCCTCAGCAGCGCATCAGCGGCCATGTTGAGCACGAGGACACAGCTCATGCACATGCCGGCACACAGGGCCATCGTCCACGGAAGCAGGGGCCGCGGAGGCATAACACGCTCGCGCTCGGTCGCACTCATACGCAGATGCAATCTTTGATTTTGGCAAGCTTCTTCTCGCCGATTCCCGACACACGCATCAGGTCGTCAACCGAGGCAAAAGCACCGTTCTTTGTCCGTTCATCGATAATCGACTGGGCCATGGAGGGACCGATGCCCGAGAGCGTCTGCAGCTCTGCCGCGCTTGCCGTATTGATGTTTACTAGGCCCGTTGCGCCACTCACGCCCGATGATGTGGAAGCCCCACCATCAACACCGGCTTCCGCAATGGACGCCTGCTGCTCCCCTACCGTTGGAACATGGATTTTTTGTCCATCAGTGACCTTAGATGCCCGATTAAGCCCCGTAACGTCAGCCTCGGGCGCCAGCCCGCCGGCGGCATCGATCGCCTGGGATACCCGTGCCCCGTCTTTGAGCCTGTATACACCAGGCGACACAACGGCGCCATCGACATCGACATAGACCTCTGCCGCGGCAGAAGCCTTAGTCGAAGAGCCTTCGGATGTCTTTCCGCTCGAAGCATCGCCGGATCCCGGCTCCACTAACGAGCCCGTACCATCAGTGCGCTCAAACGACACGCCGCCGGCACCGCCGCCAAGGTTCGCCATCGCCAAGCCGCTCGCCATCGCAATGACGACCAGTATCGCCATCACCACTGTCTTATGACCGAACAGCTTGTCCGCCCAGTGGTCCATCTTTTTGACCCGTTCGTGTTGTTCGCGCTGCGCCATAGCAAAACCTCCCAACACCATCGTGTCAGGAAAGGAGTCCCGCAACAGCCACGCCCCAAAACCGGTTTTAGCGGTCAAACCAAAAACCGACCAAAACCTTGCACAAATCTGTCCATTTATTCAGGCACACGTCAGCAAATGAACACATAGCCGCAAAATGCCCAGATAGCAAAAGACCGACGATGCAGGCGCATCGTCGGTCTATGCACAAATTTACTCGTGATCTTGGTAAATCTCACGCGGAGCAAGCTCCGAATGTTTGCGTTTTAAGGTCTTAGGGGCCTTATACGTGTTGCTTTCGAAGTCGATGTACTCGGTCAGCTTGAGTAGGCGCTCGATTATCTCCTCGTGATCGAACAACTCCCAGGCCTCATGCACGGCATCGGGTTTGGCGTGCGTCTCGGGACGGCGCGGCATAAAGAGAGTGCAGCAGTCGGGAGCGGCCTCGGTCGAGATATCGAACGTACCGATCTCCTCAGCACGTGCAATGATCTCCTGCTTGTCCGAACCGATCAGCGGGCGGAACACGGGGATCTTGATGGCCTCGTTGACGGCCATGATGTTCTCGAGCGTCTGGGAAGCAACCTGACCGAGCGATTCACCGGTCACGATAGCCTTGGCGCCCTCGATATGCGCAATGCGCTCGGCAACCGAATACATAATGCGACGGTACATGATCACGCGCAGGTTGCTGGGACAAGTCACCGAAATCTCGCGCTGACAATCGCCAAACGGCACCACGTACAGGCGGCCGATCTGGACACCCGGCTCAAGCGCACGGATGATGTCCTGTACCAGATACTCGCTCGTATCGGGTGTCTGCGGACGACCGGAGAAATGTACCGGCACGCACACCGCGCCGCGACGCGCGAGCATCCAGGTCGCCACCGGAGAATCGATACCCGACGACAGCAGCGTCACGACCTTGCCGGCAGAACCCACCGGCAAACCGCCCACGCCGCGCTCGGAGCGCGCGTACACATAAACGCTACCCTGGACCACCAGTACGTGCACCATCGCATCGGGGTCGTGCATTTGAACCTTTTTATCGGGGAAGGCCTCGCACAGCACCTCGCCCACCTGACGATTGATATCAATCGAGGTGAGCTCATAGTCGGTATTGGAGCGCTTGGCGTGCACCTTAAACGAATCGAAGGGGCCAAACTCACGCAGCGCCTTCACGGCGGCGGCACAGTACTCCTGAGGGTCGCGATTGGTGTGATACGCCAAAGACACGCGAGCAACGCCGGGAACGGTGCGAATGACACGTGCCGCCTCGTCGGCCTGATGCTCGTTAAAGGTCACGAGGATATAACCGGAAATTCGAGACACGGCATTCACGGAAAAGGCGGCCAAAGCCGCCTTGATGTTATCCATGAGGATATGCTCAAAATGTGCGCGGTTCTTACCCTTAAGTCCAACCTCGTGATAGTGGACCAGGCAGACGCGAGCCGCCATTTAGGCTTCAGCAACCTTGTGGCCGAGCGCCTTCTCATAACGGGCCTCGTCGTAAGAGATGTCGCCGTCGACAATCTCATCCATAGCCATCGAAATGGTATCGGCACCGGAAAGCCCGATGGTGATGTCATCGACATCCTGGACGGCAAGCACGCGGTTGTGCTGGCCACGCAGCATGCTATTGATGTCGCAGGCGCGCTTGGAGGCAAGCGAAGCGAGCAGGAAGCGGTTGTGATCGGTCTTCTCCAGAAGATCGTCAATGCAAGGCTTTACAACGGACACGGACCTCAGATCCTTTCATGCATATCGAGAACGCGAACGAGCTCATCGGTCGCGCGGTCGAGATCGTCATTTACCACGACGTCGTCGTAGCGGTCGGCAAGGGCAAGCTCATCGGCGGCGTTTGCCATACGCAGCTCAATCGTCTCGGGCGTCTCGGTACCGCGACCGACTAGACGCTCGCGGAGCACCTCAAGCGAAGGCGGCTTGATAAAGATCAGCACGGCCTCGGGGAAACGCTCCTTCACCTGCAGGGCGCCCTGGACATCGATCTCCAAAATCAGAGAAGCGCCCGAGGCGAGCTTGGATGTGACCTCGCTCACCAACGTGCCGTAGCAGTTACCGTGGACCTCGGCCCACTCAACAAACTCGCCGTTTGCCACGCGGCGGTCGAACTCCTCGCGCGTCAGAAAAAAGTAGTTGACGCCGTCGACCTCACCTTTGCGTGGTGCTCGCGTGGTAGCCGAAACCGTCAGGCCCAGGTTCGAACGGCGCTCGCGCACACGAGTGACGAGCGTACCCTTCCCTGCGCCTGACGGTCCAGAAATCACAAAGAGCTTGGAATCCTGAACGCTCACTTATTTGGTCAGCTGCTCGAGGAGCTGCTCGCGCTGACGGACGCCGAGGCCCTGGACGCGACGCGTAGCGGAGATACCGAGCTCCTCCATGATCTTGGCGGCCTTGGCCTTGCCATAACCAGGGAGAGACTCGATGAGGGTGGAAACCTTCATGCGGGAAGCGATGGGGTCATCGGAGTTGAGCACGGACTCGAGGGACTTCTCGCCCTTCTTGATCTGCTCGCGAAGCTCAGCGCGGGCGTGACGTGCGGCAGCAGCCTTCTCAAGAGCCTGCTTGCGCTGCTCATCGGTAAGCTGAGGGAGTGCCATTCGAACCTCCAAATAGTTGGGTTATATCTGATTCAATAATTGGCATTTTAGCACGTAGAACGTACAAAATGCCCAATCGCGGCTCCATAGGTTAGACGATACCCGCAAAAAGTGCAATATACTGCGCCCAAAGTTAAGCCCCTGGCCTGCGATTCCACACAAAGGATGGGAAAGTTTACGCAGGCACAGGGGCTATTTTGTGCTAATGAGACCCAAAAGTGGTGACTTAGGGGAATCTTTTACGCGACGTTTTCGACCAGCTCGGCGACGATGGCGTCAAAGGCGGCAACCGGATCGTCGGCACCGGTGATGGGACGGCCCACCACAATGTGGCTTGCGCCACGCTCGATAGCCTGGGAAGGCGTCGCCACGCGGGACTGGTCACCAAGGGCGGCACCCACCGGACGCACACCCGGAGTCACGATCAGAGCATCAGGACCCAGCAGTTCACGCATGTCGTGAGCCTCCATCGGCGAGCACACGATGCCATCGATGCCGTTGGCCTGAGCGAGCTTTGCCAGGCGGGCGGCCTCCTCGGCCACGGGCGACTCGACGCCGATCTCGCTCAAGGCATCCTGATTCATGCTCGTGAGCACGGTGATGGCGACGAGCTTGGCGCGGTCCTCGCGCGCCTCCTCGGCACCCTCGCGGCAGGCAGCGAGCATGGCGCCCGAACCCAAGCCGTGGACCGAAAGCAGGTCGGCACCGGCAAGCGAGGCCGAGCGGGCGGCACCGCGAACCTGATGCGGAATATCATGGAACTTAAGGTCAAGGAAGACCTTAAAGCCCAAGTCCTTAAAGGTCTTGACGATCTCGGGGCCCTCAGCGTAATAGAGCGTCATGCCAACCTTGAGCCAGGCGGCATGGCCCGAAAGCTCGTGGGCGAGCTCGAGTGCACGCTCACGATCGCAGTCGAGGGCGACGATTACGCGGTCGCGGGCATCGGTCTCTAGCATTCGAAAGCACCTACCAGCTCGTTGATGTCCTTCACGCCCTGGGACTCGGCCCAGGCCTCGAGCTCGTGCGCGATCTTGAGCGAAGCGCACGGATCGACGAAGTTGGCCATGCCGACCGACACGCAGGTGGCGCCGGCCAGGATAAACTCGGCCGCATCCTCGCCGGTCATGACACCGCCGACACCGTTGATGGGGATATCGACGGCCTGGGCAACCTCCCAGACCATGCGCACGGCGATGTGGTGGCACAGCGGGCCCGAAAGGCCGCCCTTGGGCTTTGCCACGCGGGACTTGCGGGTATGGACGTCGATGGCCATGCCCTGGATGGAGTTGATGACCGAAAGGCCGTCGGCGCCGGCAGCCTCGAGGGCCTTGGCGATCTCGGCGACGTTGACCGGCGCCATCTTCACGAACAGCGGCTTATCGGTCACCTTGCGGCAGGCAGCCATAACGGAAGAGGCGCCATCGGGCGTGGAGCCCATGGCGGCACCGCCGGCGGCGATATTGGGGCAGCTCACGTTGATCTCGTAGCCGGCAGCCCAGGGGCAAAGCTCGACATACATCTCGAGTGCGCGGACAAACTCGTCAACGGAGTGGCCGGCAACCTGACAGATAACCTGGCAGCCGTCCTTGGAGAGCTGCTCGAGCCACGGGCCGGACTCGCGGGCAAAGGCGGCCACGCCGGGGTTCTGAAGGCCCACGGAGTTGATCATACCGCCGGGGATCTCGGCCATGCGGGGCGCGGGGTTGCCGGGCCAGGGCTCGGCTGCGCAACCCTTGGTGGTGATGGCGCCCAGCTGGGAAACATCAAAGAAGTTCTGGAACTGCCAACCGTAACCAAAAGTACCGGCTGCGGTATTGATGGGGTTCTGCATCTTGACGCCGCCGAAATCGACGGCCATGTTCACGGTACCCACTAGAAGACCACCACCTTGGAAGCATCGAACACAGGGCCGCACATGCAAGCACCCTTCATACCGTCGACCGTCTCGACATTGCAGGTGTTGCAGGCGCCAAAGCCACAGCTCATCATGCGCTCAAGCGACACCTCGCAGTACGCACCGGCCTCGGCGGCAGCGGCGGCGACTTTCTTCATCATGACAGAGGGGCCACAGCTGGCCACATAGTCGTAGCCGCCCTCGCCGAGCAGCTCAGCTGCCGGGTCGGTGCAAAAACCGTGCGTGCCCAGCGTGCCATCATCGGTGCACACGTTAACTGTGGCGCCCAGCGCGCGGAACTCATCGACACCCACGGCCTTGGAAGCGGTGCCAAAGCCCAAGCACACGTCGACGGCCACACCCTGCTCGGAAAGCTTGTCGGCAAGGCACAGCACGGGCGGAACACCGATGCCACCGGCGACGAGCAGGGCCTTCCTGGTGCCCTCGGGTACCATCCAGCCACGGCCACCGGGGCCCAGCAGGTTAGAGGTGGAGCCAGGGCCCATCTGGGACAAACGACGAGTATCGTCGCCCACGACGGCGTACCACAGCTCGACGGTGCCGGCCTCGGCGTCGGCGCGGTAGTAGCTCAGGGGCACGCGAAGCAGCGAGGACGCATCGCCGGGTACGGCGATGTTCACAAACTGACCGGGCTTGAGCGCACTTGCAAGCTTGGGGGCCGAGATGACGAGCGAGAAGATGCCGTCGGCAATCTCCCGGTTCGAGACGACCTCGAAGTCGTGCATGCGTGCAGTGGAAGGTGTGGGCATAGACGCTCCAATCCCCCATGCGGTTGCATGGTCAAAACGAACAGAAAGCGCGGCACCGCAAGGGCACCGCGCACAAAAGCGATAAGGCTATGCTAGCAGATGCAGCCGTCGGCGAGCGTCTGCTTACCGCCGACAAACACATCGGTGGCACGGCCGGTAAGCGTGCGGCCGGCGAAACCGGAGTTTTCGGCGCGCGACTCGTAACCGTCCTCGCCAACCGTCCAGGTGGCGGACGCGTCGAACACGGTCAGGTCGGCAACGGAGCCCGCCTTGACCTGAACCTGGTCGAGACCCAGGATCTCACGCGGTTTGATGGCCATGAGCTCGACCATGCGGCCCATGCTCATCTTGCCCGTGTTGACCAGCTCGGTGAGTACGAGCGACAGCGAGGTCTCGAGGCCGATCATACCAAAGGGCGCAAGCTCGAACTCGCGGGCCTTCTCCCACGGGGTGTGGGGAGCGTGATCGGTGACGATAGCGTCGACGGTGCCGTCGATGACGCCCTGACGGATGGCCTCGGCATCCTCCTCGGTACGCAGCGGCGGGTTGACCTTGAGCGAGGTGTTGTAGGTCTCGTCCAGGTCGTTCTCGGTCAGGAACATGTGGTGCGGGGTGGCCTCGCAGGTAACCTGAACGCCGGCGGCCTTACCGGCACGCACGAGCTCGAGACCGTGAGAGGTGGAGATGTGCTGGATGTGCAGCTTGGCACCGGTCAGCTTGGCGATCTCAATGTCACGGGCGATCTGGAGCTCCTCGCCGGCAGCCGGCCAGCCCTCGAGAGCCAGACGGGTCGAAACCTTGCCCTCGTTGATCTGGCCGTGGCCGACCAGGTCCTCGTCCTGGCAGTGGCTCATAAAGACCTTGCCGAACATCTTGCCGTAGTCCATGCAGCGACGGAGCATGCCCGCGCCCTGCACGCCACGACCGTCGTCGGTGAAGGCGACGGCGCCGTGGGCGACCATATCGCCCATCTCGGACATGGCCTCGCCCTTAAGACCGCGGGTCATGGCGCCCGACGGATAGACGCGGCAGTGACCGACCTCGGCAGCACGGGACTTGACGAACTCCACAACGGTGCCGTTATCGGTGACGGGATCGGTATTGGGCATGGAGCACACGCCGGTAAAGCCGCCCTTGGCAGCTGCGCGGGTGCCGCTCTCGATGTCCTCTTTGACCTCGTAGCCGGGCTCGCGAAGGTGAACGTGCATATCCACCAGGCCGGGGACGAGGTACTTGCCGGAAAGGTCGCGGACCTCGGCTCCCTCGGCAGCGAGATTCTCACCGACCTCGGCGATCTTGTCGCCGTCAATCAGGACGTCAACGACACAGTCAAGCTCGACGGACGGGTCGACGACGTGGGCATTCTTAAGAAGCAAGGCCATTATCGGCACCTCCAAGCAGCAGATACAGGATAGCCATACGCACGCAGATACCGGCGTAGACCTGCTCCAGGATGACGGAGCGTTGCGGGTGGTCGGCCATATAAGAGTCGAACTCGACACCGCGGTTGATGGGGCCCGGGTGGCAGATGATCGCGTCGGGCTTCATGAGCTTCTCGCGGTCCTTGGTCAGGCCGAAGAGCTTGTGGTACTCGCGAATGGTCGGGAACGGGGCACCCTCGAGGCGCTCCTGCTGCACGCGCAGCATGTAGACGACGTCCAGCTCGGGCAGGACGGAATCGAGATCGCTCGTCACGTGGTCACAGCCCAGGACCTCGGGTGCCGGAGGCAGCAGCGTGCCGGGGGCGACGGCGTAGGTCTCGCAGCCCATGATCTTAAGGGCGGGGATCAGCGAGCCGCAGACACGGGAGTGGGAGATGTCGCCGACGACAGCGACCTTCAGACCGTGGAAGTCACCCTTGTGCTGCCAAATGGTGTACAGGTCCAGCAGGGCCTGCGTGGGGTGGTTGTGCTTGCCGTCGCCGGCGCAGATAACGCTCGCGGGCGAATTCTGCGTGACGATATAGGGCGCGCCGGCGTGCTTGTCGCGCACGACGATGCAGTCGATCTTGTAGGCGTTGAGGGTCTCGACGGTGTCGACGAGGCTCTCGCCCTTGACCGTAGAAGTCGAGGAACCGCCAAAGTTGAGGCTGTCGGCCGAAAGGCGCTTCTCGGCGAGCTCGAAGGAGCTTCGGGTGCGCGTCGAGGGCTCGTTGAACATGTTGACGATGGTCTTACCCTTGAGCGTGGGGACCTTCTTGATCGCACGCTCGTTGACCTCGGAGAACGCCTTGGCGGTCTCGAGGATGAGCTTGATGTCCTCTTCGGAGTACTCGGTAATGTCGATCAGGTGCCTATGGTTGAACGCCACGGTACTACTCACCTCCCAGCGGCGCGGAGCCCACGTGGGAACCCGGCGCGACGTCGTTAATCTCGACGGCGGTGTGGCCGTCGACTTCCTTCATATATAGGTGCACGTTCTCCTCATGCGACGAGGGAACGTTCTTGCCGACAAAGTCCGGCGAGATGGGGAGCTCGCGGTGACCGCGGTCAACGAGAACTGCCAGCTCAATACGGCTCGGACGGCCCAGGTCCATGACGGCGTCCAGAGCAGCGCGGATGGTACGACCCGTGTACAGGATGTCGTCCACCAGCACGACGCGCTTGCCGTCGACGCTAAAGGGAATGTTGGTGGCGTGGATCGCGGGAGCGAAATTGGTCGCATAGTCATCGCGGTAGAAGCTGATGTCCAGGCTGCCGAGCGGAACTTCGACGCCCTCGATCTCCTTGATCTCCTCGGCGAGCTTCTTTGCCAGAAGGTCGCCGCGCGTGACGATGCCGACCAGAGCGAGGTCTTCACAGCCCTCGTTGCGCTCGAGAATCTCGTGCGCGATGCGGGTCATCGCTCGATTGACGGCGGTCTCGTCCATGATGACCGCCTTGGGGGAAGTCGTGCCCATCGATCTCCTTCCTCACATGTCTTGACTGCTGACACAGTCAAAAAAATAGATGCCCGACCGCTTAAAGCGGACCAGACACCCACAGGAAGGACTGCTCTTTGGCAGCTATGTAATTCCATGTGGGTATCTCGTACCCCTTTAATGGTCAAGGGATAGTGTAGCCAACCTCGAGCCTAATTGCGAGCATAAATACAAAGCAATCCGAAAACGGAGCCCAACGCACCATAAAGCTATATATATTTGTGGGACGAGCTTGAAAACCTTGTTGCGAGCTGGCATAATCCCCTCTGCCGCACGCAAATCGGATCTACGTCCAGGGCCGTGGCGTGGGCACTATCGCCAAAAGAGAAATATCTCTGTGTAGATTACGCACAGGGATCTGCTTCTGTGCTATAGTTCAGGCTTGTTTGTTAACGCGACATGTTCGTTTGTCGCCCA
The DNA here is from genome assembly GCA_048326155.1 of Collinsella sp. Classification (GTDB taxonomy): domain Bacteria; phylum Actinomycetota; class Coriobacteriia; order Coriobacteriales; family Coriobacteriaceae; genus Collinsella. Next base: position 4,443 of record DBFEQD010000009.1, on the reverse strand, counting down.
AGGAGGGTCAGTTATGTCCAAAGTTTGCGAAGTTTGCGGTAAGCACCCCGTTGCCGGTCGCTCCATCAGCCACTCTCACCGCGTCACCAACCGTAAGTTCCGCCCCAACATCCAGCGCGTCTACGTCGTCGTCGATGGTCACCGTCGCAAGATGAACGTTTGCTCCACCTGCCTCAAGTCCGGCAAGGTTGCGCGCTCCTAAATAAGGTCTTACCAACAAGTACCTCGGACTCTCCGGGTCAAAGACCTCGCGTTCATATAGAACTTACCAAAGGCGCCCTCCCCTACGGAGGGCGCCTTTTTGCACTCATTGGGGACAGACTTATATGAGGGTTTGCAGATGTCAAAGGGATCATAGCGCAGCTGGTATGCCTTGTAACTAACGGTACGCCTCGAGCGAGTCGGACGCACCTTACACGGGATTGAAATGGATGTAATCGAGTAGCTGCACCGCCTGTGTGTCCGACTCAACCGCGACCCGCGAATAGCGATTATCAAACAGATGTCCCGTTTTCCCATTGAAATACTCATGAGAGTCTGTCCTCAATGAGCGGGGCGATGCAGCAGGCAGATAGATTTAGTTGAAACGGTTCATTTGATTGAAGCGTTTTAGTTTGTCTTTTACGGGAATCTGCCCGTTCACCGAATTATTTCTTGCTATCATGCATCTTGTAGGGTAAATCTCCGATCGCAAGGAGACACAAATGGTGAAAAAGTCACCGGAAAACACTACTCCCGCCATCGTGGACAACGTGGAGGCGCTTGAGGCCAAACTCAAATCTATGCGTGAGGCCCAGGCTAAATTCGCTGAGTACACTCAGGAGCAGGTAGACAAGATCTTCTACGAGGCTGCTATGGCCGCCAACAAGGCTCGTATTCCTTTGGCCAAGCTCGCCATCGAGGAGACCGGCCGTGGCGTTCTCGAGGACAAGGTCATCAAGAACCACTACGCCGCTGAGTACATCTACAACGCTTACAAGAACACCAAGACCTGCGGTGTCATCGAGCGCGACGACGCTTACGGCATCACCAAGGTCGCCGAGCCGATCGGTATCGTTGGCGCAGTCATCCCGACCACCAACCCGACCTCCACGGCCATCTTCAAGACGCTCATCTGCCTGAAGACCCGTAACGCCATCATCATCTCCCCGCACCCGGCAGCCGCCAAGTGCACCATCGCCGCCGCCAAGCTCGTTCTCGACGCAGCTGTCAAGGCCGGTGCTCCTGAGGGCATCATCGGCTGGGTCGACAAGCCGTCCATCGAGCTGACCAACATGGTCATGCGCGACGTCGACATCATTCTCGCAACCGGTGGCCCGGGCATGGTCAAGGCTGCTTACTCCTCCGGTAAGCCCGCACTCGGCGTCGGCGCCGGCAACACCCCGGTCATCATCGACGATACCGCGGACATCAAGCTCGCCGTCAACTCCATCATCCACTCCAAGACCTTCGACAACGGCATGATCTGCGCTTCCGAGCAGTCCGTGACCGTCATCGACACCATCTATGACCAGGTCAAGGCCGAGTTCCAGAAGCGCGGCTGCTACTTCGTCAAGCAGGGTGCCGAGATGGAGGCCCTGCGTGCCGCCATGTTCAAGAACGGCGCTCTCGATCACCGCATCCCCGGCATGGCTGCCGCCAAGATCGCCGAGCTCGCCGGCATCGAGGTTCCCGCCAAGACCAAGATCCTGATCGCCGAGGTCACCTCCACCGATCCCGAGAAGGAAGAGTTCTCCCACGAGAAGCTCTCCCCGGTCCTCGCTATGTATCACGCCAAGGACTTCCAGGAGGCCGTTGACAAGGCAGAGCACCTCGTCCTCGCAGGTGGCCCGGGCCACACCGCCTCTCTCTACGTGCACCCGGCACAGAGCGAGAAGATCGCTAAGTTCCAGCACGTCATGAAGGCCTGCCGCATCGTCATCAACACCCCGTCCTCGCACGGCGGCATCGGTGACCTCTACAACTTCGGCATGAAGCCGTCTCTGACCCTGGGCTGCGGCTCCTGGGGTGGCAACTCCGTCTCCGAGAACGTTGGGGTGAAGCACTTGATCAACGTCAAGACCGTGGCAGAGCGCCGCGAGAACATGCTGTGGTTCCGCGCACCCGAGAAGGTCTACTTCAAGAAGGGCTGCACGCCCGTCGCACTCGACGAGCTCGGCACCGTAATGGGCAAGAAGCGCGCCTTCATCGTTACCGACCAGTTCCTCTTCAAGAATGGCAACACGCGTGCCATCGAGGCCAAGCTCGATGAGATGGGCATCGCTCACGACTGCTTCTACGACGTTGAGCCCGATCCCTCCCTGCAGTGCGCACGTCGCGGCGCCAAGCAGATGACGCTCTTCGAGCCGGATGTCATCATCGCCGTCGGCGGCGGTTCCGCAATGGACGCCGGCAAGATCATGTGGATGATGTACGAGCACCCCGAGGCGAACTTCGAGGACATGGCCATGGACTTCATGGACATCCGCAAGCGTATCTTCACCTTCCCCGAGATGGGCAAGAAGGCCTACTTCGTCGCCGTCCCGACCTCTTCGGGTACCGGCTCCGAGTGCACGCCGTTCGCCATCATCACCGACAAGGAGACCGGCATCAAGTGGCCGCTCGCCGACTACGCGCTGCTCCCCAACATGGCTATCGTCGACGCCGACAACTGCATGACCGCCCCGCGCGGCCTGACCGCTGCCTCCGGCATCGACGTCATGACCCACGCCATCGAGTCCTACGTCTCCATCATGGCTTCCGACTACACCAAGGGCCTCTCCGAGCGCGCCGCAAAGCTCGTCTTCGAGAACCTCCCGAGCTCCTTCACCAACGGTGCCAAGGATCCGCACGCTCGCGAGGAGATGCACAACGCATCCTGCATGGCCGGTATGGCATTCGGTAACGCCTTCCTGGGCCTCAACCACTCCATGGCCCACAAGCTCGGCGCTTTCCACCATCTGCCCCACGGCCTCGCAAACGCAGTCATCCTGACCCGCGTCATGCGTTACAACGCCGCCGAGGCTCCTGTCAAGATGGGAACCTTCTCTCAGTATCCTTACCCCAACGCGCTGCACAACTACGCCGAGATGGCTCGTTACTGCGGCATCGACGGCAAGGACGACCGTGAGGTCTTCGAGAACTTCATCACCAAGCTCACCGAGCTCTGCGACTTCATCGGTGTCAAGCACACCATCGCTGAGTACGGCGTTGACGAGAAGTACTTCCTCGACACCCTCGACGAGATGACCGAGCAGGCATTCAACGACCAGTGCACCGGCGCTAACCCCCGTTACCCGCTGATGAGCGAGATCAAGGAGCTCTACCTTGACGCCTACTACGGCCGCGAGCCTCAGGACTACGCCGTCTGCTAGTTTTAGCACGGTTTTTAACGGCGGGGGTGCACGGGTGTTTCACACACCCCCGCCGTCGCTTCTATCGCATCGTTGAAAGGATGCAACCATGCTGCTACCCGATTCCAAGACCGAGCTCGTCCGCCGTGGCAACAAGGTCGTTTACGACCTGGGCGACAAGATCGTCAAGGTCTTTAACGAGACCAAGCCCGTCTCCGACGTGTTCAACGAGGCTTTGAATCTTGCCCGCATCAATGAGTGCGGCATCCGCAGCCCCAAGGCTCTCGAGGTTTCCCAGCTCGAGAACGCCAACGGCTGGGCGCTCGTGACCGAGAAGGTTCCGGGCACTACCCTTGCCGAGAAGATGACTGCCGAGCCCCAGCGCTTTGGTGAGTACCTCGAGATGTTCGTCGACCTCCAGATCGAGATCCACGGCTACACCTCCCCGCTGCTCAACCGTCAGCGCGACAAGTTCGCCCGCATGATCGACAGCCTTGATCAGCTCAATGCCACCACGCGCTACAACCTTCAGGAGCGTCTGGACGGCATGACCAAGGAGTTCAAGGTCTGCCACGGCGACTTCAACCCCTCCAACGTCATCGTCGGCGACGACGGCCAGCTCTATGTGTGCGACTGGGCACACGCTACCCAGGGCTCCCCTGCTGCCGACGTTGCCACCACCTACCTGCTCTTTGCCCTTAACAGCAAGGATCAGGCCGAGGCCTATCTGGAGCTCTACTGCGACCGCGCCGACATGCCCATGCAGGTCGTGCGTCAGTGGACGAGCATCGTCGCCGCATCCGAGCTCGCTCGTAAGCGCAACGTGAACGATGAGTTCCTGAAGAACTGGATCGACGTCGTCGATTATCAGTAATATCTGAGCGATTCATTTCGCATCGGAGGCACAAAGGAAAACCCCGCAGCTCATATGGGCTGTGGGGTTTTTCTTTTAGGCTTATAGGACAAAATGGGCTTATAGGACAAAATGTGTGTCCACGTTGGGGGCATCGGCGCAGGTCGATGCCCCTTTTTCAGCCGTTTAAATTCCGTGCCCGCTTTTAACCGCTCGGACAGAATGTGTGTCCGGTTGCCTATCGTTCCCGCAGGTAGA
>DBFEQD010000008.1:0-3476 GCA_048326155.1 Collinsella sp. | reverse complement strand
TTGGCATGGGAGCCTCCCAACCTCGTTGCGGCGCGGCTGCGCCTATGGCACTTCAACATCATTGTCGCAGCCCCGACCCGCGGTCACGAGCGGGGGCTCCTATCTTTTTAGTGCCCTCGGATTGGGTCATAGTGTCTGACTTCGCCAAAACATCGGCGCCGCCGTTGTTGGCACTTGGGGACGTTCCTTTTGTGCCGGCACCTGGGGACACTCCTTATGTCAAGAGATTGGTGCAAGAGGGATAGATTGCCTTGCATCAATCTAATAAGTTGCGGTGAGATAGTTCTTAAATTGGCTTTTTGAGGGCTAAACAGGAACTATCTCACCGCAACTGCGTTGAGCGTTTTTTGGCAGCTGGTTTACTTGCTCGCGAACAGCCAGACTAGGATGATCACCAGGATTGCGGCGACGATGCAGACGATGGCGCCGGTGAATTTGATGCGTGAGTCGCGGGTACGCTCGCGCACCGCGTCCTCGGTGGCCTCGAGCTGGGCGACTTCGCGCTCGGTCTCGGCGTGTTCGGCTTTGTCTCGGGCCAAGGACCCTGCAAGCGACTCAGTAATCTCTGGGTGGTCGTGTACTTCGTTCGCCTGTTCGATGATCGACTGCGCATGTGCGGCATCTGCTTGGGCGTTGGCGATGCTCTGCTCTTGGTCGCGGCGTGCCTTGTCCTCGGCGGCGATCTTCTCGCGCAGTTCGCGCTGGCGCGTTGCAGCGGCGGTTTTTGCGGTCTGCAGCTCGTCGCGCGCGGCATCGGCCTCTGCCGTCACGGCTTGGTGCGCGCGTTTGGCTTCGGCAATGGGGGCCTGCGCCTGTTCGACGGCCTGCTCGGCTGCGGCAAGCGAGTGTTCAAGGTCGGCGGTGATACGCGGGACATCTTCTTCGGCTTTACGCAGGGCATCTGCCGTGTCGGAGATCTGCATCGAGAGCTCGCTAGTGCGCACCGTATAGTTGGCGGGATTTGCCGAGGGATTGCGTTGCAGCTCGGCATACTCATGACGCAGTGTCTCGAGCTGGGCGCGCGTGGCGTCGACGGTTTGTTGTGCGGCGGCAATGCCGGCGTCTCGCTCGGCCTGCACCTTGTCGCGGATGCGCTTGGAATCCTCAAGACGGCGAACGAGGCGGTTGCCGGTCTCGCGCGAGCTCGCCTCGCGGGCCTCCACGGCATCGAGCGCGGCCTTCAGGCGGAGCTCGGTCGCGTCATCCTCTGTCTTCATTTGTTCGAGCTGACCCTTGAGCTCTGCTACTTTGGAAGCATGGACATCGCGATCGATTTCGGCTGCCGCAGCGGTCTTTTGCGCTGTGGCGATCGCCTGACGCTGGTCGGCGACGATCTGCTCGTAGCGGCCTGCGATATCCTGGCGCGTCTCGAGTTCCTCGGCCTGATCGGCAATGCGCTGCTCAAGTTCGGCCAGGTGGGCGCGGGCATCGGCAAGTGCCTTTTTCGCGGCGTTCATCTCGCGCATGGCCGAGGCACCCTGGGCGATAAAGGTGCCCACGGCGTTCGCAGTGTTCGAGACAGCGGTCCCCAGATCGCGGCTCGCGGCGGGGGAGTGCGGGGCGGTCGGGCGAGCGGTGTCGGCAGCGTCCGCATCGGCAGCCTGCGGCGCGGCGATATTGCCGGTACCGCCCTCGACCACAGAAAAGCCTGCTGCGTGCGGATCGACCGCATCGGCGCCAATCGTGGGGTGCTCGAGCTGCAGAAACGAGGGCATGGTGCTGCCCTGGTCGGCAACCGGAGTCTCGCCGGGCACAAAGGTCGAGGCCGCCTCGGCGGCCTCCTCTTCCTCGGCATCAATATCGGCATCGGCGACGGCGTCTTTCATCGCTTTGACAGCATCCATCATGGAGTCCATGACGGCATCGAGCTCTTCTTCCGAAGACACCTCGATGGGGCCCGCTGCTTGCGGGACGTCGTCCTGAGCGGGCGCATCGTCGTTTTGCTCATCGGCGTTTTCTGTTTCGGGGGTTTCCGCCGTAGCGCTTTCGTCCAAGATGGGGTCGTCGATGTCGATACCATCGCAGGTCACAGCGTCAGTATCTGCGGTGACGTCTGCGGAATCATCAATATGCTGTTGAGTCTGGGGGTCCAGCTCGTCTGTCATAGGCATGTGCTCCTCATCGTTGTTTGTCACCCTATGATAAAGTCTCGCGCCGACATCCCGCGCGCCGCAGCAAAGTTTCAAAACGTGTTCGATGGCTCGATCTGATAACAATAACTCGGCCGCTTTATCCAGTTTGCACTTGACAATCCCTTCGCCGAACGACGTGGTGCCGTTCGCCTACCGCGGTCTTTTATTTTCGCTTGAACACGCTAAAGTTGCATCTCAGCTTTTGGCGCGTGAAGTTGGACACGCGCAGTCGGCGGGCGTGCCCGTCGCGATTTGAAAGGACTTTGTATGGGACTTTTCACTGGTAAGACCGTGATCGTCACCGGCGGCGGCAAGGCCACGCTCAAGGACGGTTCCGCTGGCTCCATCGGCTACGGCATCGATATCGCATTTGCCAAGGAGGGCGCGAACCTCGTCATCACCGGCCGCAACGTTGCCAAGCTCGAGGCCGCCAAGGAGTCTCTCGAGGCCGAGTACGGCGTCAAGGTTCTGCCTGTTCAGGCCGATGTCTCGGCTGGTCAGGACAACGAGGCCGTCGTCCAGAACGTCATCGACAAGGCCATTGAGGAGTTCGGCCGCATCGACGCCGTCGTCAACAATGCTCAGGCCAGCGCCTCGGGCGTGACCATCGCCGATCACACCATGGACCAGTTTAACCTGGCCATTTACTCCGGTCTGTATGCTACCTATCTGTACATGCAGAAGGCCTATCCGCACCTGAAGGAGACCAAGGGCTCCGTGGTCAACTTTGCCTCGGGCGCCGGCCTGTTTGGCAACTATGGCCAGTGCAGCTATGCTGCCGCCAAGGAGGGCATCCGCGGCCTGACCCGCGTTGCCGCCAACGAGTGGGGCAAGGACGGCATCAACGTCAATATCGTTTGCCCGCTTGCTTGGACCGCTGCGCTCGAGAACTTCCAGGATGCCTATCCCGAGGCGTTCAAGGCCAACGTCCACATGCCGCCGGCGGGTCACTACGGCGACGTCGAGAAGGAAATCGGCCGTGTGGTCGTTCAGCTCTGCGGTCCCGACTTTAAGTACATGAACGGTGAGACCGTCACCCTCGAGGGTGGCATGGGTCAGCGGCCCTAACAGTTACGCGGTTCTACGAACCGCGTAACCAGTTGACGCTGCAAACCCGCCAGAGCGGCAATCTGACGTTCAACTTCAAGGGCGCGACCAGAAGGTCAGCGCCCTTTCGTTTCACGTCACCTTGCTCGCTCTGGCGGGTTTTCGCTCATATGACCCAATCCGCTGTCAAGAGCCACAATGGCCCCGCCGACCGCTTGCAATCGGTCGGCGGGGCCTGCCGTTAACCCGTCCCGGTCCGCCCCCGGCATGTCATCGACGCCTTCGGCTCAGTCTCAT
>DBFEQD010000007.1:0-4370 GCA_048326155.1 Collinsella sp. | reverse complement strand
GAAGACGGCGTCGTAGCCCTCCTCGTGCACGCGGTCGGCCAGGGCGGTCATCCGCTTGCCGGCCTCGTAGACGTTCCTGCCGTCCTCGAGGTAGCCCTCCTGGTCGAAGTGCATGATCTCGATCTTCTCGGTCTCCTTCATGTGTGTCCTCCCATCACATGTGCGCAATTCTATACATCGCGCTTCTTGCTGATACCAATTATAGCCATACGATTGCTTGTTATTTAATACCAATCCAAACTCACGGAGATTTGCGGCGAACGGTCGGTTTCCTCGCCCGAGTGGTATTACAACGCCAATAGTTGTCTATTTCGAGCGCTACTGCCAACGGGCTCCCCACAACTCGCCAGCTATAAAAGCGTTGCGCCAGACCCGCCCAAGCGTTTCCGGCGCAACCGCGCAGTTTAGTTATTCGGCTTCCATCTCCGCTGTCACACGGCGATACATCTCGATAACCTGAGTCGTCGCCTTGGACGGATCCTGATAGTAGCGGCCGTCACACGTCTCGGCCGAGACATAGCCCGTATAGCCGTGGCGCATGAGTGCCTCGAGGTCGGCACGCATATCACGCTCGCCGTCGCCCCAGGCAAGATGCGTCGTGCCACCGCCCACATCGACAAAGTGGGTGTGAACGATCTTGTCGCCCAAAACCTCAAAGTAGCCGTCGATTGTGTCGCCGGCAACTTCCATGGCGCCAAAGTCGATACAGGCCTTCAGGTTGGGACGATCGACCGCCTCGAGGATGCGCGCGACATCCTGTGCGGTGTTGACCAACACGGACTCCGACGGCTGCAGGGCCTCGAGCGCGACGCGAATACCGCGCGTATCGGCGTAGTCGCACACCGAGCGCAGCATGGCAACGCTGCGGGCCCAGGCGTCCTCAGCCGGCTCGTCCAGATAGGCCCAACCACTCGTCACCAGAATCTGCGGCACGCCCAACTCAACGGCAACGTCGATCACATTCTTAAAGTACGAGAGGATGCGTTTTTGGCCCGCCTCACCGCGCACCGCGACGTTCCACGGCTTGGGATTGTTCTGCTCGGGGCACACGCACACGATCTTGATACCGTATTGGGCGGCAAGATCGCGAATCTTATCCACCGAATCGTGCTCATGGCAATCCACATACAGGTGCATCGAGCCGGTCCACAGCTCGATATTGCGATAGCCGGCCTCACCTGCAGCCTTAAAAAACGTCTCGATGCTGTAGTAACGATGGTTGATGTTCATGAGCGAAAGCTCGGGTACGACCATAGCCCTCCCCTTTCGTACGGAGTTTTAAAAAACAGGGGGCCGCCGCAGATGCGACAAGCCCCCCCAAAGATCGACGCAACCGTTAGACGCGATGGAAGCGCGATTCGAACATATTAGGCAAGCACGCCAAAGTAAGCGCCGATGATGCCTACGACCATGGTGCAGAGGATCAGGACCATCGGGTTGATCTTCTTGGAGAGCAGCCAGTAGTAGAGCCAGAAGGCGGCCATACCGAGCATACCGGGCATGATGCCGTCCAGGATGTCCTGGAGAGTCTGGGCGGAGTCGCCCTGACCAATGGCGATGGGCAACGAAGCCCAGAACATGTCCTTGCTCATGGCGCCGACGACCATAACGCCGACAATGCCGACGCAGGCCATGATCTTTTGCATCAGGCCGGTCTTCTGAGCCTCGTCGAGGAAGCCAATGCCTAGCTCATAACCCTTGATAGCGCCAAAGATACGAATCAGGAACGCCGGGATGTTGTAGACGAGCAGGAAGGCGATGGGGCCAAAGACGTTGCCGGCCTGGCACAGGCTGATGCCCACGGCAGCGGCGACGACGCGCAGGGTGGACAGGAAGAAGGAGTCACCCAGGCCGGAAAGCGGACCCATGAGGGCGGCCTTGATGTCGTTGACGCTCTCGGGCTCAACCTCGCCACGAGCGACCTTTTCTTCCATGGCCATCGCGATGCCACCCACGAAGGGAGCGAGCTGCGGGGTGATGTTGAAGAATGCGCTGTGACGGTGCAAGGCCTCGGCGTAATCATCGGGACGGCCGGCATAGATCTTCTTGAGCATGTTGGCGACCATCAGGCAGAAGGCAATGTTCATCTGCTTGTAGTAGGTCCAGGAGAATTCCATGCCCAGGGCGCCGGTGTTCACGGCGCTCTTAATGAGGTCGGAGCGAGTAATCTGGTTCTCGGAATTAGAAGTCATCGTCCTCATCCCCTTCCACAGAAAGCTGGGACTGGGCGCCACCAAGGCCCAGCAGGTCGTACTTGTCGATGCCGATGATGATTGCGATCAGGGCGACGCCGAGGACGGGCACGTTGGCATAGGAGCACAGCAGGAAGCCCAGGAAGTAGAACGGCACGAGCTGCTTGGTAAGCACCAGACGGCCGAGCATGGCGAAGCCCATGGCAGGCAGGATGTTGGCTGCGACGCCAAAGCCATCGAGGACGAACGTCGGGATGAAGTCGAGCAGGCCCTGAACAGCGTCGGCACCCAGATAGAAGGAGACCGAGCACAGGATAAAGGCCAGGACGACAATCACGAGACCGATAATCCAGTGCATAGCGTAGATACCCTTGAGGTTACCCTTGCTGGCAAAGACGTCGGCACGGTCGACCAGAAGGGGCATACCGGCGTTGACGACGTTCTTAATGGCCAGGCACAGAGTGGCGATGGGCATCGCGAGCGCGATAGCGGCCTCGGTGCTCTGGCCCAGCTGAATAGCGAAGGCGCAGGCGAGCACACCGCCAATACACTCATCGGGCGGCACGTAAGCGCCGATGGAGATAGAACCCATGAAGAGCAGCTCGAGGCTCGCACCGATGGCGAGGCCGGACTGCAGGTCCCCGAGGACTATGCCGACGAGCGGGCACAGAACGATCGGGCGGAACGCATAGAGCGTACCGAGCTGATAATCGAGCTTACCGAAGGCAGCGATAAGTCCGATGAGGATCGCTTGAACAAGCATTGTTCCTCCCTTTGATCCCTCTTGGATCCGCGCGGCGATTCCCGACTTGTCAGCGCGCCCTTTTCCATGCCGACAATCGCCTAGACAGATCCAGCTTGTACCGGTGTGCTGTTAACACCTAAACCGGTGCAAATGATTTGATACCAATTATATAGTCATGAGAAAACTATTTAATACCAATCGCTCAACGGGCGTGTACTCCCGGTGAACGGTAGATGGGGTAACGGGTAAAGCGTTTATCCGGTACGCCCACGAATAGGGGCGGCGCCGTGCGCGCCGCCCGTGGTTCCCAATTAGAGGGCGCTTAGGGCATCGACCTTGGGGTCGTCGGCCAGAGCGCGAATCTCGACCTCGACACCGCGGCCGACGAGCTCACGAATGTCCTCTTCCTCGGCAGCAGTCACAAAGATCTGGCGGGAGATCTTACGGGCATCGGGACGCTGCTCGTCCTTGGACTTGGTGTTGCCCAGGTTGATGGAGGTGATCTGCGGGCAGCCGTCGACAAGCTGCTTGGCCTCGGCGATGCTGGCGACGCAGATGATCATCTTGTACTTATCGGTAACACCGGAGTTGATGGCCTCGATGGCGTGCTCCATGTCCTTGATGACGAGCTTGACGTTGGCCGGCTTTCCCATCTTGAGCGTAGTCTTCCAGACGGGATCGTTGGCAACCTTGTCGCCAACGCAGAAGATGCAGTCGGAGCCCAAGCCCTGGACCCAAGAGACGGCCACCTGGCCATGAAGCAGACGATGGTCGACGCGAAGCAGTTGAATCATGATTGACCCCCAAAGGTCTCATGCCGGAAACCCGGCCCCATTAATAGCAGGCGGTGACTAGAACTCTTCCTCGTCATCCGCATCGGTCAGCAGATCGTTGACAAACTTGACGCGCGTGTCGTCAGCCGCGAGGATCTCGCGGATAACCTGATCGGCGGGAGCCTCCTGGTCCGAAAAGAGCAGCTGGATCAGCAGCGGCAGATTCATGTTGGCAACCAGGTAGGTGTTGGGGCGCGTCTGGACGATCTTGGTGAACTCGTTGTTGACGCTGCCGCCAAACAGGTCGGTGCACACGATTACGTCGTCGGCGGGGTCGAAGGTCGCCAGGAGCTTGGCGGCCTCCTCGGCGACGTCGGTGCGGCCGTCGACAAACATCGACAGGTCGTGGACGTTATCGCGCGCGCCCGAGAGCAGCTCGGTGCTCTCTTTGATGCCGGTCGCAAAATGCGCGTGGCTGGCAAAGATGTATTGCCTCATTGCGGTTTCCCCCAAATGGAATTAGTAGTCGAACTGGTGGTAGTAGCGGCGGTACTTGAGGTTGTGCTTGGTGACCAGCTCGTAGTTGCGCGCGAGGCGGTCGGTGGTCAGCACGGACAGGATCCACGGCGACACGATGACGCGGAAGTCGTCGTCCAGGCC
>DBFEQD010000006.1:0-2369 GCA_048326155.1 Collinsella sp. | reverse complement strand
CGCCCGGTCCCGTTCCGAACCCGGAAGCTAAGCCCCATCGCGCCGAGAGTACTGCGGGGTCAGCCCGTGGGAGGCCAGGGCGCCGCTGACCGGTGGACGGCACCGAGCCGTCATCGAACTTAGAAGGGGGAGGCCTCGCGGCCTCCCCCTTTTTTGCGTTAAAGGCGGCATTCACTAAGCAATTAAATCAATCCAATCATCCACCGGTGAATATAAACGTTCACCGTTCTGTGGCCGGTTCTCTGTTCTCAATGGACTAATATTTGCTTTAGCGCGCTGATGCGCTTGTCCTGTTTTACACGGGTCGTTTTATTGAATGTGACGGAAGGACTCACATGGCAGATGTTCATGAGCTGCTTGATACTTGGATTGCCAATGTCAAGGACGAGGAGCTCCTCGCTGAGCTTAACACGATGAAGGAGCAGGGTGATGAGGACGCCATCACCGACGCTTTCTTCCAGGATCTCGCCTTCGGTACCGCCGGTCTACGTGGCACTATCGGTGCAGGCACTAACCGTATGAATATCTATACGGTTGGTCGCGCGACGCAGGGTTTTGCTGACTATCTCAATGCGACCTTCGAGCATCCGACGGTTGCCATCGCTCGCGATAGCCGCAATAAGGGTGAACTGTTCGTTAAGACGACGGCTGCCATTCTTGCCGCAAACGGCGTGACTGCTCTCGTGTATCCTAAGATTTCTCCCGTGCCGACGCTTTCCTGGGCCGTCCGTGACCTTAAGTGCTCCGGTGGCATTTGCATGACCGCTAGTCATAATCCAGCGCCTTATAACGGCTATAAGGCCTATGGCCCCGACGGCTGCCAGATTACCAGCGAGGCTGCCGATGCAATTTCTAAGGCTATCGCCGAGACCGATACGTTTACCGGCGTGAAGTCCATGGACTTCGATGAGGCTCTTGAGCAGGGTCTGGTCAAATGGATCGATGACTCGTGCCTCGAGCGTTATTATGACGCCGTTCTCGCCCGCGGCGTGACCAACCTTTCTGCCGAGGAGATCGCTGGCGCTCCGCTTAAGCTCGTCTACACTCCGCTCAACGGCACCGGCCTCATTCCCGTCACGACGGTGCTCGAGCGCGCTGGCATCACCGATGTCACGGTTGTTCCCGAGCAGAAGGAGCCTAACGGCGATTTCCCGACCTGCCCGTATCCTAACCCCGAGATTCGCCAGGCCATGCAGAAGGGCATTGACCTGTGCGAGCAGGTTCACCCTGATCTGCTGCTTGCAACCGATCCTGACGCCGATCGCGTTGGCGTTGCCGTTAAGAATAGCGATGACTATCTGCTGCTGACCGGCAATGAGATGGGCGTTCTGCTGCTCGACTATATCTGCAAGACCCGCGCTGCTCGCGGTGAGGACCTCACTAAGAAGGTTGCTGTCACTACTATCGTTTCTTCCGCCATGGTTGACGCTCTGGCCGACGAGTACGGTTTTGAGCTCCGTCGCTGCCTGACGGGCTTCAAGTACATCGGCGACATCATTACTTCTCTTTCCGATGCTGGCGAGGTCGATCGCTTTATCTTCGGTTTTGAGGAGAGCTACGGCTATCTGGCCGGCGACCACGTGCGCGACAAGGACGCCGTGAGCACTTCGCTTTTGATTTGCCAGATGGCGCAGTATTACAAGCTCCAGGGAAAGAACCTTGCCGACGCGATGCACGAGCTGTACGAGAAGTATGGCTACTATCACAACAAGACGATTTCGCTGAGCTATCCGGGTGCTGAGGGTGCGGCAAAGATGGCCGGCATCATGGCCGGTCTGCGCGAGAACCCGCCCGCGGAGCTCGCCGGTTCCAAGATTGAGGCCGTCGTTGATTACAACACCTGCGTGAACGGCCTGCCGAAGGCTAATGTTATTGAGTTCGATCTTGAGGGTGGCAACAAGGGTATTGTTCGTCCTTCCGGCACCGAGCCCAAGATTAAGCTGTACATCTTCGCTAAGGGCGCGGATGCCGCCGAGGCAGATGCAGCACTTGACGCGATCGAGGAGTCCGGTCGCAAGCTGCTGGCATAAGGTATTTAAGAGTCTATTGCTATAGATGGGCGAAAGAGGGGATCTCGGATGCGAGATCCCCTCCTGTTTTTAACCAGCCAGCCGAGACTACTTATATGTGTAGGAAATGTGTACGCCCAGATTCCCGCCCCCGGGGCCCCTCCGGTCTGGCAATATATCTCCTTGCCGCGCGGCCCGGTGGAACCGGATCAGCCGCGAGGGCGTGCACCTTGAGAACCGGATACTGCGAGGATGGACACACAAGCTGTGTCGCATCCGGGCAGACATCGAACCATTTGAAATGGTCTAACTTGGATTTGTTTTTCGCAAGGCCGCCGAGAGGCGGCCCCGAGAAATTCC
>DBFEQD010000005.1:0-49077 GCA_048326155.1 Collinsella sp. | reverse complement strand
AAGAACGTCCATTACAGTCGAAATTGTCAGCCCGGGACCGTCTCGGGCTACGATTGAGGCGCGCCCAGAACGGGCCGCCGACCGGGCGCCCGCGCACGGCCGAACGTCCCTGCCCCCGAGAGGGCCTGTTGGGTGCTGCCGGCGCGGGGCGCGCCGCCCCCGACGGCTGATAGGAAAGTGCCGGGCAGGCGCCGCGGCTGGTAATGTGAGTGCCGAGGGGGAGGCCATCCGGTCGAACGACTACCGGAAGGATACCACCGTGAAAGCGCCATCCACCAGACCCGCGGCCGTGCTCGGCCTGGACGTCGGCAAGTCGTCGCACTGGGCCTGCCTGATCGACCGCGACGGGGAGGTGCTGGCCAGCGCCCCCGTCCGCAACAGGGAGGCCGAGCTCGACGCGCTGTTCGCCTCCGCGCCCGCCGGCACGCTCGTCGTCGTCGACCAGTTCCGCAACATAGGGTCCCTCGCCGTGAGGCGGGCCCGCGCCGCGGGGCTCGGGGTCGCCCACCTGCCCGGGCTTGCCGCCAGCCGCGCCGCGGGCCTGTTCGCCGGCGAGGCCAAGACCGACGAGCGCGACGCCGCGGTGATCGCGCGGACCGCCCTGGGCGTGCCGGACTCCCTGTCGGGGGTCCCGGGCCGCGGCGAGGCCCTCGAGGCCGCCCGCGCCCTCTCGTCGCAGCGCGACCACGTCGTCGCCTGCGCGACCAGGGACAAGAACCGCCTGCGCGCGGTGCTGCTCGAGTCCTGCCCGGCCCTCGAGGCCGCGGTCGACCTGTCGGACCGGCGGTGGCTGGAGCTGCTCGCCGGGTTCGGCGGGGCGTGGGGGATCGCCCGCTCCGGGGCCGAGGGCCCGCGGGCCGAGGCCGCCGGGGAGGCCGCGGCCGCCTCCACCGCACCCCCGCCGGCGCTCGTCGAGGCCGAGAACAGGCAGGTCAGGTTCCTGGCCGCCCGGATATCGGAGGCCCTCGACGAGGCCGGGGCCCTCGAAGCCGAGACGGCGGCGCTGCTCGAGGGCGACGAGACCTACGCGTGCCTGCTCACCGTGCCCGGCATCGGCCCGAGGACCGCGGCGCAGCTCGCGGTGTCGGTCGACATCGGGAGGTTCCCGGACCACGACCACCTGGCCTCGTACTGCGGCATAGCCCCGAGGGTGAGGAGCTCCGGCACGTCGGTGAGGTCGGTCAGGGCGTCCAGGCGCGGCGACGCGAGGCTCAAGTCCCTGCTGATCTTCTCGTGCAACAGCCTGGTGAGGTCCTCGGGGCGCTACGGCGAGTACTACCGGGCCTGCAGGGCGCGGGGCATGGGGCACGGGCGGGCGCTCAAGGCCGTCGCGAGGAAGCGGCTCAGGGCGATATACGCCGTGATGCGCGACCGGGTGCCCTACCGGGAGTAGCCCCGACGGTTGACAAAACTATAGGAACACCCAACGACTAGGCATGAAAAAGGCAAGGCATAGACCTTCTGGTCATGCCCTGCCTTTTGAATGACAAATTGTCGCCCTGGGCGGCGCGCAGCGTCGACCGGCCCGCCGTTCATTAGAACGGCGGAACCTCTAGAGCAGGGTGACGCTAAAGCTACGTTTATCGGTAGCGCCGGGAGCCAAGGTGATGGTGTTGACCTTGTGCTCAAAGACGTCGTCCTCGGTGTCCATGGTGGTGTGACCGGTCCAGGGCTCGAGCGCCACAAACGGGGCGTCGTTGGCGGCAGACCACACGCCGATGTACTTAAAGCCCTCAAAGTCGATCTTGACGCCGTGGCCCGACTTGCGGCCGCGCAGCGTGAGCGTGGAGCCCGGGGTATCGGTGAACATGATGGCGTCGTTATCGAAGCTGCGGTGCGTGATGGGCAGCACGTCCGAGTTATCGGGAGCCTTGTAGCTACCCTCGAACGTCATAAGACCGTCGGGCGTGATGATGGGAGCCTCATTAGTCCAAGCCTCGGTAAACGCCAACTCGTAATCCTCGAATGCCTCGTCCTCGGCACCGGGAGCCGGTACGTTAAACGCGGGGTGGCCGCCCACCGAGAACGGCAGGTCCACGTCGCCGGTGTTGGTGACGGCAAAGGTCTGCGTGAGGGTGGCGTCGCCGGTCAGGGCATAGGTCATGTTGAGCTTAAAGTGGAACGGAAAGGCCTTGAGCGACTCGGGCGTGTCGGTGATCTCGTACGTTACCGAGGAGCCGTCCTCCGAAACCTCGACCAGCTTGTGCTCGACGATGCGTGCGAGTCCGTGGCGCGGCATCTCGCAGGTGCCGGCCGCAGACGTCGCCGTGTTGTTGCGCAGCGAGCCCACAATGGGGAACAGGATGGGCGCATGCTTGCCCCAAAAGGCGGGGTTACCCTGCCACAGATACTCGTTGCCGTTGAGGGCAAGGCTCGTGAGCTGGGCACCCATGGAATCGATGGCCGCGGTGAGGCCACCGCGCTTGATGGTAGTGACAGTAGACATGCTACTTCCTCCAAAAGTAAACAATAGTGTCGAGGGCTATTGTCCCACTCTTGGCGGCGAGACGGGACGGCAGGCGATTATTGAGTAGCCATAGCGGAATGAGTGGTGAACGCCTACTGGGCATCCACGTAAAGGTCGAACCCACCCTGCGGTGTGGTGTCGACCGTGTCGGGCGCCTGTGAGTTAAAGCTCACGGGGACCATGCGCTTTGAGGCACGGAAGCGCGTGCCGTCGGTGGCGACGGGCGGCTCGTCGACCGTGAGCTCGTAGTCACCGGGCTTGAGTTCGATACCGTCGCCAGCGGAGTTGACGTATTGATACTCGTCAATCATCTGTCCTTTGAGCGTGCGCCCCACGATGTGGATGAGCATTTGGCTGTCGCCGCGCGCGGTGTCCCACGTCGCGCCGTCCTTGACCTCGACCGACACATGAACCGAGCGCGTGCGGCCGAGCGATTGCTCGACAGACATCTCGACCTTGGCGGCGTCTTTTCGCTGCTGCTCGACATGGCTCCAGACGTTTCCGATTACCGAGCATGCGATAACGCCGGCCATAAAGGCGATAAGGATGGGGCCGAGCGGCGAGCGGCGTCCTGCATCTTCCTCGAGAGACAGATTGGGGCGACGTGTGGGCGCGGGCGCCTGGGCACCCTGCGAGGGCACGTCGAGAATACTGAAGGATGCCGTACTGTCGGGATCGATGGTGTGACGCGGCTGCGGGGTCTTGGCCGGCGAGATTGACATGTCGGCCGGCTCGCCGAGCGTGGCCGTAGCGTCAGCCTTGGCCTCGTCTGCCTCGGCCTGGGCCCAAGCTTGTTCGAAGGTCAGGGGCTCGACAGGGTCGGAGGCAGCGTCCGAGTCGGCGGCGACGTCGTTGCCGGCCTCGTCCTCGTCGCTCGACACGTCACGCGGCGTGGGCTCGTCCCACTCCTCGTCCGGAGCCTCACCCTCGCTATACCACCATTCAAAGTTATCGATATCCATACGGGGCGCCCCTTAGGCCTCGCAAATAAACACTCGCTAGTCTTATACCCCCAGACGGCACGGCGGCTCGCCGGCACAGATAGGAAAACCATCACAACATTCGACGCTTTTCCTCGTTTTCGAGATTTTCATCGAATGTTGTGACGGTTTAGGCGGCAGCCACGCCGCGAATGTGACAAAGGGACTGTCCCTTTGTCACATTCTGTTAGAGTTGCAGGGATTGAATCCAGCTCATATAGCGCAACATGGGAGCAACTGCCTTGACCACCGCAACTTCGTCCACAACAGCATCAACCGCTGCCGCGCTTTCACCTGCGCGCACCAATCTTTGCCTGGCGCTGCTCGTGTTGTTAGGCTTTTCGCTCGGCTGCTCGGAGTTCGTGGTCATCGGCATCGAGAGCGACCTGGCGACGGAGCTCGGCATCTCGCTTGCCACCGCGGGCCAGCTCATCAGCGTGTTTGCGCTTGTCTACGCCATCGCAACGCCGGTGCTTGCGCTCAGCACGGGACGTTTTCGCCGCTACCAGTTGCTCGTGTGCTACAGCATCGTCTTTGTGCTCGGCAATCTGGTCATGACGCTGGCACCCAACTTTCAAGTGCTGTTCGCCTCGCGCATCATCTTGGGCTCCGTCTCGGGCGCACTGCTCGCCGTGGGCGTGACGTATATCCCCGAGCTGCTGTCCCCGCAGCAGACCTCACTCGCCATCTCGGTGGTGTACGGCGCGTTTTCCGTGGCAATGGTCTTTGTCACTTCGATCGGCAAGTTTGTGGCCGACACGCTCGACTGGCACGTGGCCATGTACGGCACGCTGACCTTTGCCGTTCTGATCTGCGGAGCGCTCGTGATGTTTATGCCGCGCGCTGGGCAAACCGACGAGCCCGCCACCTTTCGCGAGCAGGCGGGGCTGCTACGCGAGCCGAGCATCATCACCGGTATGCTCATCTTCTTGTTTGGCGTGGGGTCGGTCTATGTGTTCTACGGCTACGTGACGCCCTATCTGGAGCAGGTGTTGGGTATGGGCACGGTCGAAGCCAGCACCACGCTCATGGCCTACGGCGTGTTCTGCCTGGTTTCGAACATCCTGGGCGGATGGATTGACGCGCGCTTTGGCATGAAGGCATTGCTGGTTACGTTTGTGCTGCAGGCAGCGGCATTGTTTGGGCTGTTTGCCGTGGGCGCTGCCATGCCGCTCGCACTTGTCTTTGTCTTTAGCCTGGCGATGCTCATGTACCTGTTCTCGGTGTCGTGCATCACGCACTTTATGGACGTGGCTCGCAGCCGCCATCCCAAATCGATGGTGCTCGCGAGCTCGGTAGAACCCATGGCGTTTAATGTCGGCATTTCGTTTGGCACCGCGGTGGGCGGTGCCGTGGTAAGCGGAGCTGGCATTGCATATGTAGGCGCAGTGGGTGCCGCGTTCTCGCTTGTGGCCTGGGTGCTTACGCTGGTGACGATTAAGTTGGCTCGCTGGGAACGCAAGAGGGCGATGGCGCAGGCGTAGATGCGATACTCGAGCTCGATGATGGCGATCGAAAGGAAACCGCATATGCAACGTGTACTGTTTATCTGCTATGGAAACATCTGCCGCTCGACGATGGCTGAGTCGGTGTTTACCGAGCTGGTGCGCCGCGCTGGGCGCGCGGGCGAGTTTGTCATTGACTCCGCTGCGACCTCGACCGAGGAGATCGGCAACCCGCCACACCACGGTACCGTTGCCAAGCTGCGCGAAGTCGGGATTCCCGTCGTTGCACACCGTGCCCGCCAGGTGCGTCGCGCGGAGTATGGCGACTGGGACCACATTGTCTATATGGACGACGAGAACGCCCGCGGCCTGTACCGAATTTTTGGGAAGGACCCCGATGGCAAGATCTCGCGCCTGCTCGATTGGACCGATCGCCCCGGCGACGTGGCCGACCCCTGGTACACCGGCAATTTCGACGCCACCTACCGCGATGTACTCGCCGGTTGCACCGCTATGCTCGAGCAGCTGTAGGCGCTCGGGCGGCGCGGGCACACGGGCCACGCCATCGGCATAAAACGAGCGTGGGAGAAAATCCACACTCATGAATGTGACAAAGGGACTGTCCCTTTGTCACATCCGGGACTGGCCCTAGACCGGCTTGACCTCCAGCTTTATCCCCTCGGCACAGGAGTCGCCCAAAACATCCGAAAGGGCCCAGGTCGCATATAGCGGCAAATAGAGAACCGCTCCGTTGCGCTCAACGTTGCCTCTCGAGAAAACAATCCCGAGCCTTACGCCATATTCAGCCGTATCAAGCACATGACCGAGCGCAGCGTGCGCGTGGTAATAGGAGCCCGATTTAACCTCGATCGGAACAGCCGTCCCATCCGGCCCATCGACCACAAAGTCCACTTCACCGCGCTTTTTTGTCTGATAGTAGTAAAGCTGGCGATTTTGGGCAGCCAGCTGCTGGGCCACCACGTTTTCGTAAATGCCGCCCAGATTGGGCTCCTTGCTATCAAGATACGCCGCTTGGACGACTCCAACGGGGTAGCGCGCCATCAACATGCCCGTATCCGATTGATATAGCTTGAACTGCGATGGCCGTGCCGTCTTGAGCAGGGGCGATTTTGGCTCGGTTACGATATCGGCTTTGAGAGCAACGCCGGCATCGACAAGCCATACAAAATCTCGCTGATACTTCTCGTAGTGAGCCTTGGGGTCAATGGAATTGAGCACGAAGCGCTTGTTTTCGCCCTCGAGCATAATAGGGAGCTGATCGTAGATGTTCTGCACCTGAAGGGCTCGCCCGCTTGCGTACTTGGAGATATCCCGCCGGTACTGTTCGTTGAGCTCTGACTGTAGCTGACGAACAGAGGCAAGGTCGCCCTGCGTGTCAAGGAAACGCTGCACGACCTCCGGCATTCCGCCGACAACGGTATAGGTCCTGAAGTTTGCCATCATCGCGTCATGAATGTAACCAGGAATGGGCTTCTCGTTGATGCACGCGTCGCGTATCGTTTGGCGAGCCCCTTCGCTCACCCCGATTGCCCAGCAAAACTCCTCGAAATCGAGCGGGAACATCCTAAGCTCGTGAACATATCCCACGGGATAGGATCTGACGCCCTTGAACTGAGTCCCGAGCATTGACCCCGAAAACGCCCAGTGGCAGCGCCCATCCTCAACAAGGAACTTTGCCATCGTCATGATGTCGGGGGCCTCTTGGACCTCATCGATAAACACGAGCGTTTTGCCTGGCGCTATCGGCTTTCCCGAAAGAAGCGTCACCCTGCTGATGAAATCATCGGCATCTCGCGCCTCGAGAAGAGCATCTTTTGCCTGGCGATTTTCCATGAGGTTGAGTTCGATGTAGGTTGCGTGGTTGGCTTTGCCAAACGCGCGAATCGAATAGCTTTTGCCGATCTGGCGAGAACCCGTGATGAATAAGGCCTTTTGCTCGGTAGACTTCAGCCAACGCTCCAGCTCTGCCGCTATTTTCCTACGCAGCATAGGCTCTCCCCTCAATATCATCGAATGAAATGCAGAGTTTATATGCTTGATTATCGATGAAATGCAGAGTTTTTAGAACCTAAAATCGGATGAAATGCAGAGATTTAGGATTATAAGCAAAAAGAAGGGGCAGCCCCGGCGGATGTGACAAAGGGACTGTCCTTTTGTCACATTCGATTACTCGTCGACGATCTCGGCAAGCCAGACGTTCAGCGTATCGACCTCGGGGCAGCAGAACTTTGCCGTGCCGGGCTCGTTGCCAGGCACGGTTCCGCCATAGCGTAGGATATCGATATAGGGAAAGCCCACGTGGCAGGCCATGGCGCACATCTTGCCGCGGTCTTGGTCGAAGTCGAAGACGTCACCCGGCTTGTGCCCGTGATGGCAGCGGCATGTGCCCAGCTGGTCCACGCAACTCACGCGGATACGTGGGCGCTTGCCGCGCGGGGCACCGAGCGGCTTGTTCTCGCCCACAGGCTTGACGCCGCCCTCGCCAGCATTACTCATGGTCAATCACATCCAGGCAGGCCTCGATGGGAAGGCCGGCCGACTTGTCCTCTTGGTCGGCATTGCGCTCGATAAGCTCAGCCACCACACGCATGGCATCGGACGTCGCGCGCTGAAGGCTCCAACCTGCCATAACGCGGCCGACGAGCACCGCCGAGAACGTGTCGCCCGTGCCCGGGAAATAAACCGGAATGAGCTCAAAGGGAATCGTAAAGTACTCCCCCGCCACATGGTCGTAACCGATAACCGCGTTCGTGCCATTGACTACGGCGCTCGTAATGACCACCGACTTGGCACCCAGCTCGCGCACGGCGTCCACAAGGGCGCGGGCCTCGTCGGGCGTGATTTGCTCGGCGATAGGCGTATCGGTGAGCAGGCATGCCTCGGTATAGTTGGGCACCGCGTAGTCTGCGCACTCCAGCAGATGCCGCATAAGGCCAATCGTGGACTCGGGCACGCCCGCATAGAGCTTGCCGTTGTCGCCCATGATGGGGTCGACGAACACCTTGGTACCCTTTTGCGCGCGACGGTGGCAGAAGTCCGAAATGATGCGCGTCTCTTCCTCGGTCACGATAAAGCCGGTCGAAATGGCGTCGAACTCAAAGCCGAGCTCCTCCCAGATGGCGAGGCTTTGGCGCACGTACTCCGTGGTGTCGTGGATGTAGAACTTGGGATAGTTGAGCGTATCGGACACCAGCGCCGTCGGCAGGTTGTGGATACGGTAGCCCATATGCGACAGCACCGGCAGCATGGCGGAAAGCGCGACCTTGCCGTAGCCGCACATATCGTTGATCAGCAGCAGCTGAGTGTTCTTCATGAGGGTCTCCCTTGGTTCGGGCACGGCGCAGCAGCGCCACAGTGCGACTAAGTGTAGCGCAGGAGGCGTCGTGAGCAGTCACTAGGGTCGCGAAGAGCGCATTGTTGCGGAAAGGTTTCGGAAATGGGAGGCAAATCACGGCAGTAGCGGCACAGTAGCTGCCACCTATTTACTACCATTCCAAAACTATGCCGGATTACTACGATAAACCGCCAGTCTCCAACCACAACAAATTGCACTCCAGCAAAACCGCAGGTAGACAGCTTGTGATTTTACGAAAAACAATGCCGAAGTCTGATATTTCGAATTCATCGTAGTAATCCGGCATAGTTTTGGACAAAGCAACTTCGAAAGGGTGTCACCGCAGCCCAAAATGATTCGTTTTCCTCCGTCCCCCACGGATCACTCAACAAGAGCGTCCCCAACGACTATCCCAACAAGGGCAACGCCGATGTTTTGGCGAAGTCAGCGAAAACCCGTCAGAGCGAGCAAGGTGCCTTGAAACAAGGCGGCATTGACCTTCTGGTCATGCCGCCGAAGTTGAAAGGCAGATTGCCGCTCTGGCGGATTTGCAGCGTCGAGCCGTTACGCGGTTTGGTAAAACCGCGTAACCACTAGTTTGGTACCTTGACATTGATTTCTTATGCTCCTAGATTAGTTAGGCACAAAACAATTCCGCTACCTAACTAAAGAAAGGAGCGAAGCTTAGATATGTGTGTTGAACCACTCGTCCTTCCACATGAGCCCGGCGGTGACCCGTCGCAACCGGTAGACATACCCGAAGCGGTCAGCGCCGAAGACAAACTCGCCAAGCGCATCCTGAGCGGTCTGGGCTTTTGCGGCCATTACATGCACTTTCATGGCGGAGGCGTATCCGGCAAGGCGCCCATCATCTGCCTGCTGGCCAAGCAGCCCGGCGGCGAGATGTCGCAGCAGGAACTCGGCATGCACTTTGACCTCAAGCCGGGGTCGCTTTCCGAGATCCTGTCCAAGCTCGAGGTCAACGGCCTCATTGAGCGCAGCCGTAACCCCAAGGATCGACGGCAACTCACCATTCGCCTGACCGAAACCGGCCGGGAAAACGCCCGCATCGACCAGGCCGCCCGCATTCGCTTTAGAGAGCAGGCCTTTAGCGCCCTCACCCACGACGAGCGTGAGCAGCTCGCCGAAATGCTCGAAAAAATCCGCAAAACTTGGGAGGAACTGGATGATTAAAACCCTCATGGGCAGCATCCGCGACTATATGAAAGTCACCGTTGCCACGCCGTTGCTCGTACTTGGCGAGGTGCTCTGCGAGATGCTGATTCCATTTATCACCGCCAACCTGATCGACGCCATCAAAGACGGCGCCACCGTAGCCGAGATGCTTCCCACCGCAGGCTTTTTGGTGCTCATCGCGCTGACGTCGCTTGCTTTCGGTGCCGCTGCCGGCGTCACCTGCAGCAATGCGAGTTGCGGCTTCGCCAAGAACCTGCGTCACGACCTGTTCTACAAGATCCAGACGTTCAGCTTTGCCAACATCGATGAGTTCTCGAGCTCCTCGCTCGTCACGCGCCTGACCACCGACATCAACAACGTGCAGCAGGCCTTTATGATGATCATCCGCATCGCCGTGCGCGCGCCGCTGGTATTGATCTTCGCCTTTACCATGGCATTTATCATGGGCGGCAGCGTTGCCATGGTCTACCTGGTCATCATTCCGCTGCTGGGCTTTGGACTGTTCTTTATCATCTTTAAGGTGCGCCCCATCTTCTCGCGCGTGTTCCACAAGTACGATGCCCTTAACGAGTCCGTCGAGGAAAACGTCACCGGCATGCGCGTGGTTAAGAGCTACGTGCGCGAAGACTTTGAGAAGGAGAAGTTCGCGACCGCCGCGCGCGACGTCCAGATGGACTTCACCCGCGCCGAGAAGCTGCTCGCCTTTAACAACCCCATGATGAATATCTGCGTCAACGGCGCGTTTGTCGTCATCATCTACCTGGGCTCCAAGCTCATCATCACGAGCCAGGGCACGCTGTTCGACGTGGGCCAGCTCTCCTCGATCTTTACCTATGGCTTCCAGATCCTCATGAGCCTGATGCAGCTGTCGATGATCTTTGTCATGGTGACCATGGCCGACGAATCGGCACACCGCATTACCGAGGTGCTGGCCGCCGAGCCCACGATCGCCGATCCCGCTGAGCCCGTGCTCGAGGTTGCCGACGGCTCCATCGACTTTGACCACGTGAGCTTTAAGTATTCCGCGCATGCAAAGCGCCAGGCGCTCGACGATATCGACCTGCACATTAAGAGCGGCGAGACCATCGGCATCATCGGCGGCACCGGCTCGGCCAAGTCCACGCTTGTAAACCTCATCGCCCGTCTGTACGACACCACCGAGGGTACCGTGCGCGTGGGCGGCGTGGATGTGCGCGACTACGACTTGGACGCCCTGCGCCACCAGGTGGCCATGGTGCTGCAGAAAAACGTGCTGTTTAGCGGCACGATTGCCGAGAACCTGCGTTGGGGCGACCCGAACGCCACCGACGAGGAAGTCCGCGAGGCAGCACATCTGGCCTGCGCCGACGAGTTTGTCGACGGCTTCCCCAAGGGCTATGACACCTGGATCGAACAGGGCGGCTCCAATGTCTCCGGCGGTCAGAAGCAGCGTCTGTGCATTGCGCGTGCCCTGCTGCGTCGCCCCAAGATCTTGATCCTGGACGACTCCACCAGCGCCGTCGACACCAAGACCGACGCCAAGATCCGCGCGGGGCTGGCAAGCTATCTGCCCAACACGACCAAGCTCATCATCGCCCAGCGCATCAGCTCCGTGCAGGACGCCGATCGCATCATCGTCATGGAGGGTGGCCGCATCGCGCAGATCGGCAACCACGATGAGCTGCTTAAGACGAGCGAGATCTACCGCGAGACCTTTACCTCGCAAAGCAAGATGTCTGCCGAGGGCGAAGGGGCCGTCGAGGCCGACACCGAGGCATCTGCAACGCAAGCTCAGACCCAGGAAGGAGGCGAGGCACATGAGTAAGGCAACGACCGCCGAGCGCGCGCTCAACCGCAAGGGCGGCACCATGTCGCGCCTCATCAAGGCGCTCTTTGGCTTCTACCCCGTGCTTTTGCCCCTCGTCGTCGTCGGCGTGGTGCTCTGCGCCATCATCAACTCCATCGGCGCGACCTTCCTTCAGAGCGCTCTGCAGATCATTAGCGAATCGTGGCAGTCGGGCGATTGGGAAGCCGCACAGCCCAAGATCGCACAGCTCGTGACCACCCTCGCCTGCATCTACGGCGTCGGCATCCTGTCCTCGCTGTTCTGGAACCGCGCCATGGCCATCGTCACGCAGGGCTCGCTCGAGAAGCTGCGCGAGAAGATGTTCAACCGCATGCAGGACCTGCCGATTCGCTACTTCGACACGCACCAGCGCGGCGACATCATGAGCCACTACACCAACGACATCGACACGCTGCGCCAGATGATCAGCCAGTCGCTGCCCAACCTGCTCATGACGACCATCGTCATCGTCACGGTGTTCTTCATCATGCTGTACTACAGCGTGTGGATGTGCCTGGTCATTGTGGCCGGCGTCGCCTTTATGATCTTTATGACCAAGCTGCTCGGCTCCAACTCCGCGCGCTTCTTTATTGCGCAGCAGACCGAGCTCGGCGTGGTCGAGGGCCATATCGAGGAAGTCATGAACGGCCAGAAGGTCGTCAAGGCATTCTGCCACGAGTCTGCCGCCGAGGCCGATTTTGACGAGCGCAACGAAAAGCTCTTCGAGGTCTCGCAGAAGGCCAACATGTACGCCAACATCCTCATGCCCATCCTTATGAACCTGGGCAACCTGCTCTACGTGCTGGTCGCACTGGCCGGCGGCATTTTCCTGGCGCTGGGCGTGCCTAACCTGAGCATCTCGGGCATGGCGTTGTCCATCGCCGTCGTGGTGCCGTTCCTCAACATGACCAAGCAGTTCTGCGGACAGATCGGCCAGATCTCGCAGCAGATCAACGCCGTGGTCATGGGCCTCGCCGGCGCCGACCGTATCTTTGAGCTCATCGACGAGAAGCCCGAGGCCGATGAAGGCTACGTGACGCTTGTCAACGCGCAGGTGAACCCCGATACCTGGGAGTTCGAGGAGGCCGACCACCACACCGGCATGTGGGCATGGAAACACCCGCACCGCGCAACCGGCGAGATCGAGTACGTACCGCTGCGCGGCGACCTGGTCATGGACAACGTGGACTTTGGCTACACGCCCGACCACGAGGTGCTGCACGGCGTGTCCGTGTTTGCCAAGCCGGGTCAGAAGGTCGCGTTTGTCGGCGCCACCGGTGCCGGTAAGACGACCATCACCAACCTCATCAACCGCTTCTATGACATCGCCGACGGCAAGATCCGCTACGACGGCATCAACGTCAACAAGATCCGCAAGGCTGATCTGCGCCGCTCGCTGGGCGTCGTGCTGCAGGACGTGAACCTGTTCACCGGCACCGTGATGGATAACATCCGCTACGGCAACCTGGACGCCACCGACGAGGAGTGCATCGCGGCGGCCAAGCTCGCCGGTGCGGACGACTTTATCACCCGCCTGCCCGACGGCTACGACACCATGCTCACCGGCAACGGCGCGCAGCTGTCGCAGGGTCAGCGCCAGCTGATCTCGATCGCACGTGCCGCCGTCGCCGATCCGCCGGCAATGATTCTGGACGAGGCCACGTCGAGCATTGACACCCGCACCGAGGCCATCGTGCAGGCGGGCATGGACAAGCTCATGGAAGGCCGCACGACGTTTGTCATCGCGCACCGCCTGTCCACCGTGCGCAACTCCGACGCGATTATCTGCCTGGACCACGGCCGCATCATCGAGCGCGGCAACCACGACGAGTTGATCGCCAAGCGCGGCTACTACTATCAGCTCTATACCGGAGCGTTTGAGCTGGAGTAGGACCGGTTACTGACGGAGGGCGCCCCGGGGGCGCCCTCCTGCGCGCGATCAGCCCGTCATTTAAAACGGAATAAAAGTTTGCGAGGCCCTGGCCGTTTGGCCAGGGCCTCGTTTTGTAAGGATGAGCTACTTGAGGAGTTGGGCCATGGCGTTGACGAATTTTTGTACTTGGAGGGTGGGCTCGAGCGGATAGTGCAAAAAGACCGGCACCTCTCGCCCGCACAGGAACGGCACGCCCACAAAGGCCGGGTGCACCCCCGACCATGCGCCGCAGGTGAGCACCGCGTCGCCCTTTTCCTCTGCCTCGTTAAAGAGCGCAAAGTCGAAGCTATCCACATCGATCACGTCCACGCCGCCGTCGGCCAAAAGGTCGATGCGCAGGCTGTCCATGGCGTCGTTGCCGTGGCGCAGTACGCGCAGGCGCATGCCCTCCAGGTCGGCAACCGTGATGCGCGTCTTGCGCGCCAGCGGGCTCGTGCGCGGCAGGTCGATATAAAACGGCACGTTGACAATGCGGAGCTTTTGGCAGGCATCGCCCCAGCGTGGGGTCGAAAAACTCGACTGCACCACATCGACCTCGCGGCCCAAGCTGCGCATAACGGTCTCGCGCGCGTCGTAGAGGTCGCTTACCGGCACGATCTCAAATCGCAGCGACGGTTCCAAATCGTGGATGCCCGACCACATCGACAGCGTTTGGCGCCCCGGGCACATCATCGACACGCCCAGGCGCACGGCGCCGCCATCGCCCGCCGCGCGTCGGGCACGGCGCAACGCGTCCTCGGACTGCCGCATGATCGAGCGTGCATCGTCCACCAGCAGAGCACCCGCCGGCGTCACCTTGACGCCCGAGTGCGAGCGTTCGAACAGCGTGATGCCGAACTCGGTCTCGAAGCCCGACACCTGCTTGACGAGCGCCGGAGTCGACACGCGCAATTTTGCCGCCGCACGCGAAAAGCTTCCCAGCTCCGCGGCGGCCGATATGGCCTCTAGTCGTCGATCGTACACGTCAATCTCCCGTTTTCGCGCCCGTGGCCACATGGTGCCACAGGGGGTTGTTTTCGCAGGTCACGCGCTCAATTGAGCATAAACTGCATCGCACAGTGTAAACCTACGGTTAACGCCATTCTAACAAATATGCAATTCACCTGCGCAAATGCAAAGCATACGATAACCTGCGAAAACCACGTGGGTCGATTAATGGGAGCGACCCACAGGGAGGCACAAGAAGGGAAGTTCCTATGAGCAATTGGCTTAAGCTCGAGGGCGATGTTTGCGCCGTGACTGGTGCGCTCGGCGGTATGGGCGCCGAGATCTGCCGCGAGTTCGCCCGCAATGGCGCCAACGTCGTCCTGCTCGACCTGGACGAGGAGAAGGTCAAGACCGCTGCCGCCGACCTCGCTGCCGAGTTTGGCATCCACGCCGAGGGTTACAAGATGAACGCCACCGACGAGGCCGAGGTTCAGGCTGCCGTCGACGCCACCATCGCCAACTTCGGCCGCGTCGACGTCCTCGTCAACACCGCCGGCATCCTGCGTTTCGCCGCCATGGAGGACCTGCCGCTGAGCGACTGGGAGCAGGTGCTCAACGTCAACCTCACCGGTTACTTCATCACCTCGCAGCGCTTTGGTCGCGAGATGATCAAGGCCGGCCAAGGTCGCCTGGTGCACATCTCGACCGTCGCCAGCCACTCCCCCGAGACGTTCTCGGGCGTGTACAGCTCCACCAAGGCCGGCGTCAACATGATGTCCAAGATGCTCGCCGCCGAGTGGGGCCCCTACGGCGTCCGCTCCAACTGCGTCGAGCCCTGCTTCGTTAAGACCCCGATGTCGGCCAACTTCTACGCCGACCCCGAGGTCGAGAAGAGCCGCAGCCGCCTGATCGCCACGCGCCGCATCGGCGAGGTCAGCGATATCGCCAACGCCGTCATGTTCCTGGCATCCAAGCGCTCGGACTTTACCACCGGCGACGCCATCAAGGTCGACGGCGGCTTCTCCAACATGATGGGCGACCTTACCGCCAAGCCCGGCGGCCGTCGCGTCTATGCCGACAACTACCTTAAGAACAAGGGTGTCGAACTCTGGTCCGATGAGTCCGGCGTTGCCAAGCCGACCGACCAGTAAACCAACCTGACAGGGAGGACCCGCGGACACGCCCGTTCCTCCCCCGTATCGATTAGAAAGAGTCCAATGGCTTCCACCAACTCCAACAAGGGTCGCGCCGTCGTGCTTTCCGCCGCGTGCGTCACCATGTTCTTCATCAGCTCCATTGCGCTGTATTCCGTCGTGAGCAAGAACCTGCTCGCCGTCTACCCCGAGTGGTCCAGCGCTCTTACCTGGGCCTTCCCGGTCTTTCAGACCATCATGGCCGTGACGGGCATCTTCGCCGGCCGCATCTCCGACAAGA
Organism: Collinsella sp.; assembly: GCA_048326155.1. Classification (GTDB taxonomy): domain Bacteria; phylum Actinomycetota; class Coriobacteriia; order Coriobacteriales; family Coriobacteriaceae; genus Collinsella. Next base: position 33,514 of record DBFEQD010000005.1, on the reverse strand, counting down.
TCGGCCCGCGCAACGTCGTGATCGCCGCCGCCGTGTGCTACGGCGTGGGCTGGTTCATGTCCGGCACCGTCACCGAGCCGTGGCAGTTCTACCTGTGGTTCTCGCTCGTCGCCGCCGTTGGCAACGGCCTGGGCTACAACCCGGCGCTCACCACGGGTCAGAAGTGGTTCATCGACAAGAAGGGTCTCGCCTCCGGCATTACGCTCGCCGCTTCGACCGCCGGCCCCGCCGTGCTGTCCCCGGTGCTCGCCTCGCTGCTCATCCCGAGCCTGGGCATCTTCGGCGCCCTTAAGGCGCTCGGCGTCATCTTCTTTGTGACGATCGCCGCCTCCGCCCTGTTCCTGAAGGCCCCCGAGGCCGGTTGGCTGCCCGAGGGCTTCGAGGCCCCCAAGGGCGGCGCGCACGCCGGCACCTTCGGTGACCTCACCCCGGGCGAGATGGTCAAGACCCCGCGCTTCTGGGTCCTCATCGTCACCTTCGCCTTTGCCGCCACCGCGGGCACCCTGCTCGTGGGCAAGGTTGCCTCCATCGCCGCCGTTCAGCTCTTCGCCGACCCCACGAGCGCCGCTGCCGTCGCCCTCGGCGGCGTGGTGGTCTCCGTCAACACCTGCGCCAACCTGGTCGGTCGCCTCTCCTTTGGCCAGATCATCGACAAGCTCGGCGCCTATAAGTCGCTGCTCATCAGCCTTGTCGTCACCATCGTCGCCCTCGTTATCATGTCGATGAGCTTTACGCAGAGCATGTTCTTTGTGGCGCTCGCCCTGCTCGGCTTTAGCTTTGGCGCTCTGCTCGTCATCTACCCGCCGCTCACCGGTGGCGCCTTTGGCACCAGCAACATCGGCGTCAACTACGGCATCATGTTTTTGGGCTACGCCGCTTCCACCTGGATCAGCCAGCCCATCACCGCCGTGCTGTATCACGCCGAGGCCGGCAGCGCCGCCTACCAGCAGTCCTTCTACGGTGCCATTGTGATCGCCGCCATCGCCGTCGTGCTCACCGTCTACATGATGGTCTCCGACAGCAAGAAGAAGTCCGCCTAGTTTTACCGATGCGACAAAGGGACAGCCCCTTTGTCGCATTCCACCGGTCACCAGTATTAAGGAGTCGAAATGTCTGAGCTCAACCCCGTCCGCATTGCCGTTATCGGCGCCGGCGCCATGGGCCGCAACCACATCCGCTTTGTCACCGAAGAGCCCGAGGCCGAGCTCGTCGCCATCGCCGACGCCTTTGAGGGCGCCCGCGCCACGGCCGAGACCGCCGGCGTGCCGTTTTACACCGATCCCGCCCAGATGATGGACGAGGTCAAGCCCGAGGCCGTCATTATCGCCACCCCCAACGACCTGCACCTGGGCGTTGCCCGCGAGGCCGTAAAGCGCAACATCGTTCCGCTGGTCGAAAAGCCGATCTCCAACGACCTGGAAGATGCCCAGGCCTTCGCCGCCGAGGCCGAGACCGCCGGCGTGCCCGTACTCGTGGGCCAGCACCGTCGCCACAACCCCTTCGTCAACAAGGCCAAGGAGATCATCGAGTCCGGCGAGCTGGGCAAGCTCACCGTGTCGAGCTTCCACTACATGATCTATAAGAATGACGAGTATTTCGATGTCGAGTGGCGCCGCAAGAAGGGTGCCGGCCCGATCCTGGTCAACCTGGTGCACGACGTCGACCTGCTCCGCTACCTGCTGGGCGAGCCCGTTGCCGTCCAGGGTATGCAGTCCAGCGCCGCCCGCGGTTTTGAGACCGAGGACTCCGCCGTGGTCAACGTCCGTTTTGCCGATGGCGCGCTCGCAAGCATGACCATCTCCGACGCCACCGCCAGCCCCTGGAACTGGGAGGCCACCGCCCGCGAGGACCCGCAGTACCGTCCCTTCGACGCCGACGCCTACTTTATCGGTGGCACCAAGGGCGCCCTGTCGCTGCCCCGCCTGCACCAGTTCTCCTACGACGGCGCCTCCAACTGGCACAAGCCGCTGCAGATGGAGATTCCGGCCGTGGACCCGGCGCTGCCGCACAAGATGCAGCTCAAGCACTTTGTGAAGGTCGTCCGCCGCGAGGTCGAGCCCGTCGTGACCCCCGCCGATAACGTCAAGACGCTCACGCTTCTCAACGCCATCAAGGAGGCCGCCGAGACCGGCCAGCTCGTCGAGCTGTAATGCCTTAAGAGCGGGTCGCGGCAAACTCCCCGCCGAGCGCCTTGGCCCGCCGCCAACAAGCCCCTCTTCTTTGCCCCGCGAGCAGCCTCCTGCCCGCGGGGCATTTTGCTACCTTGCCGACGATTATTCTGGAGCGAGGCTATTTTGCGCCTCAGCTTGGTTCGTTCGTCACGAAATGGGCCTATCTACTACGTTTAACCGATCACCCTCAAGCATGCCGAATTTCGCGAGATAAAAACCGCAGGTAAACGGCTTGCCGACTTTCGGAAAACCCAGGTATGGTCAGCCCCTACGGGTAAAACGTAGTAGATAGGCCGTTTTCGTGGCGCGGCCCCAAAACAGCCTTTTGGGACGGGTGGTATCCTTGGTAGCCCTGTGTTGCAAACGCACCTTAAACGCAAGGAGTCCCATGGATCTTATCGCCCAGCTCGCCCGCGAGCTCAACCTTAAGGCCGCCAACATCGAGGCGGCCGTCAAACTCATCGACGAGGGCAACACCATCCCCTTTATCTCGCGCTACCGCAAGGAAGCCACGGGCGGCATGGACGACGTCGCCCTGCGCGCACTCGACGAGCGTCTGTCTTACCTGCGCAATCTTGAGCAGCGCAAAGAGGACGTCATTCTGCTCATCGACGCCCAGGGCAAACTCACGCCAGAGCTTGAGCAGCAAATTCGCGAGGCCACGCAGCTCCAGCGTGTCGAGGACCTCTACAAGCCCTACCGCAAAAAGCGTATGACTCGCGCGCAGAAGGCCCGCGAGGCCGGCCTGGAGCCGCTTGCCAACATGATCATCATGCAGGCCTCGGCCAAGGGCAGCGCGCTCGATGCCGCCGCGGCCTACGTCAACGAGGACGCCGGCTTCAACACGCCCGAAAAGGCGCTCGCCGGGGCGGCGGACATCGTGGCCGAGACGGTGGCCGAGGACCCCGAGAACGTCGCCGACCTGCGCGCCTTTACGCAGAACACCGCCGATATCGTCGTCGAAGCCACAGACCCCGCCGAGAAGACCCCCTACGAGCCCTACTACAACTTTGACGAGCCGCTGCGCCGTATACCCAACCACCGCGTGCTGGCTATCGACCGCGGCGAGCGCGAGGGCAAGCTCCGCGTGCGCGTGAACGTCGACGGCGCCGCCGCCACGGCACGCCTCGGCAGCCGTTGGCCCCGACGCCAGGGCGTATTCGCGCCCGTCTTCGATGCCGCCATCGCCGACGGCTACAAGCGCCTCATGGCCCCCTCGCTGGAGCGCGAGGCCCGCGCCAAACTCACCGTTCGCGCCCAGACCGAGGCCATCAACGTCTTTGCCAAGAATCTCGAGGGCCTGCTCTCGGCACGCCCCGTGCGCGGCGCCCGCGTGCTCGCGCTCGATCCGGGCTACCGCACCGGCTGCAAGGTCGCCGTCATGGACGAGACCGGCAAGCTGCTCGACCACGGCGTGGTCTATCCCACCAAGCCGCGCCACGACGTCGCCGGCACCAAGCACGAGCTCGCCCGCCTCGTCAAGAAGGACGGCGTCAACACCATCGTCATTGGCAACGGCACCGCTAGCCGTGAGACCGAGGAAGTCGTCTCCGAATTCATCGCCGAGCAGGCGCCTGGACTGCGATACACCATCGTCAACGAGGCCGGCGCATCGGTATACTCCGCCTCCGAGCTCGCCAGTCAGGAATACCCCGACCTGGACGTCACCGTGCGCGGCGCCATGAGCCTGGGCCGCCGCCTGCAAGACCCGCTGGCAGAGCTCGTCAAGATTCCGCCCCAGTCCATCGGCGTTGGCCAGTACCAGCACGACCTTGACCAGGCCGAGCTTTCGCGCACCCTGGGCCACGTGGTGGAGGACGTCGTCAACCGCGTGGGCGTCGACGTCAACACCGCAAGCGCGAGCCTGCTGGGATACGTATCGGGCATCACGCCGAGCGTGGCCAAGAATATCGTGGCCTACCGCGAGGAAAACGGTGCCTTTACCGATCGCCGCCAGCTTAAGAAGGTCCCCAAACTGGGACCCAAGGCATATCTCAACGCCGCGGGCTTCCTGCGCATCAGCGGTGGCAAGAACCCGCTCGACGCGACAAGCGTCCACCCCGAGAGCTACGAGGTGGCAACGGCCGTCCTGGAGCGCGCCGGCGTTGCGGCAAGCGAGCTCAGCCGCGGCGGCGTGCCCGACATCGAGCGCCGTCTGGGCAGCATCTCGGCGCTGGCCAGCGACCTAGACTGCGGTACCCTGACGCTCATCGACATTGTCAACGAGCTCAAGAAGCCCGGTCGCGACCCGCGCGACGACGCGCCCGAGGTGGTCTTTAGCCGCTCAGCACTTTCCATCGATGACCTGGAGCCCGGCATGGAACTCAAGGGCACGGTGCGCAACGTCGTCGACTTTGGCGCGTTCGTCGACGTGGGCGTGCACCAGGACGGCCTCGTGCACATCTCCAAACTGGCCAACCGCTTTGTCAAGCACCCGAGCGACGTGGTGCGCGTCGGTGACACGGTCAAGGTGTGGATTGAAAAGGTCGATCGCGACCGCAAGAAGATCTCCCTCACCATGGTGCAGGGCAAGTAAACCGCCAAAGCAAAGGTACCCCCTGCAGCGACGTGCAAAATCGCGAGTATTCTGCAATTTCCGCCGTTCCGAACGCCCCACAGAGACAATAACGTCAAAAACAGCCCCCGTTTTAGCGACATTAGAGCCAGAACGGGGGCCGTTCCATGCTTCGGTTAACTGATAAAGACCTTTACCTTGCTGAATACTCGCGATTTTGCACGTCGCTACAGGGGGTACCCTTGCTTACGGCAGAATATGAAAGCCGAGCGAGGCGATATCCTTGGCAAAGCCGCGCACGGTGTCGAGCGAGACCTCGTACGGGTCGCGACCGATGTTCTTGCGCTTGGCCAGGATGCTGTTGGGCACCGTGATGATCTGGCAACCGCAGGCTTCTGCCTGGTAAATGTTAATGAGCTCGCGCGTGGACGCCCACAGGACCTCACAGTTGGGCTTGGCGGCGGCCTTCTTGACCGACTCCGTCATAAACGGAATGGGATCGACGCCGGTATCGGCGATGCGGCCGGCAAAGAGCGAGATGATGGACGGCGTCTCGGCGTCGACGGCCTCGACCATCTCATCAACCTGCGTAGGCGTAAAGATGGTGGTGACGTTGACCTTGATGCCGTCGGCCGAAAGCTTGCGGACCAGCTCGGCGGTGGACTCGCCCTTGGTGGTCACGCACGGAATCTTGACGTAGACGTTCTCGGCCCAGGTAGCGATCTCGCGCGCCTCGACCTCCATGGTCTCGACGTCGTCGGCAAAGACCTCAAACGAGACGGACACATCGGTGATATGGGTCAGGACCTCCTTGGCAAACGCGCGGTAATCCATCACGCCGCCCTTCTTCATAAGGGACGGGTTGGTCGTGAAACCCTGAACGTTGCCGTTCTCGTACATGTCGAGCATGCCTTCGAGGTTTGCACCGTCAGCGAACACCTTGATTGCCATCTGCCTGATTCCTTTCGTTAGCATACGGCCGATAAACTGCTAAACACTTTACCTACGTTTATCAAGGCGTGAACTGCGGTTTTTTATCTTCTCGGCGAACGGTATAAACACCTCAGTGTTTGGATTGATAAATCGATTGAGCATGCAAAAGCAAAGAGTCGCAGTTTGAGCAAACGTCAGAACGCGGGATTCATTAGATGAGGCCGAAATGCTGCATCGCTGTGACGGTGCCGTCGTGTGCGACATCGTCGGTCACGTAGTCGGCGACCGCCTTGACCTCAGGCATGGCGTTGCCCATGGCCACGGCCGTCTCGACCGCAGCGAGCATGCCCAGGTCGTTACCCGAATCGCCGAAGCCAAAGGTGCGCGCGTTGCCGGTGCGACCCAGGTATTCCAGCGCTCGCGCCACGCCCACGCCCTTGTCGATGCCCTTGGGGCTCAGCTCGCGATTCTGACCACCGGTGTTGCACAGCTCAAACTCGCGATCGATAAAGCCATCATCGTTGGCTACGCGAGCCAGGTCGCTCGCGACGATGCCCACCTTGCCCACGCGCAGACGGCCGTCGACGCGCATTTCCTCGGTGCTGTGCACCACAGAAGTGCCGATCAGAGACGACTGCTCAACACCCGCGGGTTCCAGGGCAAAAGTAGCCACGTTGGTCTCGAAAAAGGCCTCAATCCCTGCCGCGGCCATACGGCGTGCCAGCTCCTCGATAACGTCCTCATCAAAGCAGTCCTCGTGTACCACGCGGCCCTCGACCTCGAGCGTCGCTCCCGCCATGGCAACGACACCCGCCGGGTTCAGCGCGCGCAGGCCATCGGCAATCAGCCACAAGGGACGACCCGTGCAGATAAATGCCTGGTGCCCCGCGTCGCGCAGACGATGAAACGCCTCGACGACCGCCTGCGAGGGGTGAACCGCCGAAAAGTCCTTGTCGGTCATGTTGTCGGGATCGAACGACGTCAGCGTGCCGTCCACGTCAAAAAAGAGCACGGCGGAATCGGGGCACACATCAATCATATGGGTTCCTTTCGGGGGCGAGAGTAAACGAAGTATCCATCATATAATGGAGCGACGCAACCAGAGAGGTCACCCATGGAATTTTACGCAAGCTGCCCCGAGGGCTTTGAGTCCGCACTCGCCGATGAGCTTAAACGCCTCGGGCTTTCGCATGTTCGCCGGCTGAAGGGCCGCGCTACATTTGAGGGCGAGCTCGAAGAAGGCTACCGCGCCTGTCTGTGGTCGCGCCTGGCGAGCCGTGTGTTCGTGGTACTCGGGCGCTTTGAGGCGCAGGATGCCGATGAACTGTACGACAGCGTTTACGACATCGCCTGGGAGACCGTCATCCGCCCCGGCGCCACCATCGCCATCACCGCCCGCGGCGTGACCGAGCAGCTGCGCAACACGCGCTTCTCGGCCCTGCGCGCCAAGGACGCATTGTGCGACCGCTTGGCCGAAACCACGGGCCGTCGCGCCGATGTCAACGCCACCGATCCCGATGTTCACCTGCTGCTTTCGCTGCGTCAGCGCCGCGCGAGCATCAGCCTGGACCTTTCGGGCGATCCGCTGTTCAAGCGTCTGCCGCCCGCAGCGACCCGCGCCGGCGAGGGTACGCACGTGCTGCGCCCCGACTACGCCGCCCTGGTGCTGGCGCAGGTCGGCTGGACCGCACTGTGCGAGCGCGAGTTAACGGCTGACGATTACGAGAATGAAGCCCTTCCCACGCTGATCGATGCCTCGTGCGCCGGCGGCGGTCTGCTGCTGGAGGCCGTGAACATTCTGACCGACCGCGCCCCGGGCGCCGCACGCGAGCGCTGGGGCTTTGAGGGCTGGCAGCTACACGACGCCGCCCTGTGGGAGCAGCTGCTTGCCGAGGCGCGCTCGCGCGAGGCGGCAGCGCGCGAGCGCCAGGCGCGCATCGTGGCCGCAGACATCGACCCCGCCGCCCGCAAGACCGCCGAGCGCATGGTCAAGTGTGCCGGCTACAAGCGCTTTGTCGATTTTTGCGCCGCTAAGTCCGCCACCGTGCTGGACCACGCGGGCACTGTCGCCGGCGCCGCCGTGGTCGCAGACACCACTGAGACCCCGTTTTCGCTCATGCACGACGCCATGACGCTGATCGGCGAACTGCGCCGCGCGCCTGAGCTCACCGCCGCGCCGGTCGCCGCGCTCACCCGCGACGGATTGCTGGCCCGCGCGCTCCACGCCGAGCCCGAGCACTCGATCGCCGTCATGCCCAATAACGAGGAGGCGGCTATTGAGGTTTGGCCCTCGCTCGACCACGCCGCCGCAGCATTCGAAGCTGCGACCAGTGCGGATGTCGAGGCCGAGGTTGCGGATGCCAACGAAGTCAACGATGAAGCCGCCGCTTCCGCCATGCCCGCGCCTGCCGCCATGCTCGACTTGGGCGACGGCAAGCCGCTGCCCGTGCTCATCCCGGAGTCCGAGCAGTTCGCCAATCGCCTGCGCAAGAATGCCCGTCTGCGCCGCAAGTGGGCCAAGCGCGAGGGCGTGAGCTGCTACCGCGTCTACGATGCCGACCTACCCGACTACTCCGCCGCCATCGACCTGTACGAGGGCTGCCCGCAGACGCCGGGGCGTTGGCTCGTCATCGCCGAATACGCCGCACCCAAGACCATCGATCCCGCGCTAGCCCAGGCCCGCATGCTCGACATCTTGGCTATCGCGCCGCGTATCCTAGATGTTCCGGCCGAGCATGTGCACGCCAAGGCCCGCATGCGTTCGCGCGGCGGCTCGCAGTACGGTAAGCAGGGCGCCGGCAAGGGCGGCTCGGGCGAGCGCGCCAACATCGCGCGCCGTCGCCTGCCGCTCATCGAGGAAGGCGGGCTCACCTTTGCCGTCAACTTTGACGACTACCTGGATGTGGGCATCTTCTTGGATCACCGCGTCACCCGCAACCTAGTGCGCGAGCACGCCAAACAGGCGCGCCGCTTCCTCAACCTGTTCGCCTACACCGGCACCGCCACCTGCTATGCGGCCGACGGCGGCGTCGAGGAAACCGTGACAGTCGACCTCTCGAACACCTACCTAGACTGGGCCGAGCGCAACATGCGCCAGAACGGCTTTGTGGGTCCGCAGCATCACTTTGTGCGCGACGACGTGCTTGCCTGGATTCGCGACCAGCGCCAGACGCGCAACCGCTGGGACCTGATCTTTGTCGACCCACCCACGTTTTCGAACTCGTCCAAGATGGGCCGCCGCACCTGGGACGTCCAGCGCGACCATGTTGAGCTTTTGGCCGGCGTATCGCGCCTGCTCGCACAGGGCGGACATGCCATCTTTAGCTGCAACCTGCGCGGCTTCCGTCCCGAGACGCGCAAGCTCGCGCGTGCGGGCGTGGTGCTGGAGGACATTACGGCACAGACCATCCCCGAGGACTTCGCGCGCAACCAGAAGGTGCACCATTGCTATATCGTGCGCCGCCTGCCCATCGAGGACGCCATGGCAGAGGTCGGCTTTAGCGCCGAGGAGATTGCCGAGCGTGTCGAGGAGCTGCGCAACCCCGAGGCCCGCAAGCCTCGCGCGGCAGTGCCTGCGCACGCGCAGGCAGGCGACCAGGGGCCGCACGGCAACGGCAAGTCCAACTTTGCTGGCAAACCCTCCCCTGCCGGCAAGTCCAAAAAGAAGAAGTTCTACGCCAGCAAGCCCAAGGGCAAATAACAAAGTTGCGGTGGAATACGGACTGTTTTACCTGGAATTAGGCAAATATAGACCGTATTTCACCGCAACTCATAGTGGGATGGCGGACGCCGTCCTACCCTTGGGTGACCAGGCGATAGCCGATACCCACGTGCGTTTGGATATAGCGCGGATGCGCGGGGTCGGACTCAATCTTCTTACGCAGCGTGCCCATAAAGACACGCAGGCTCGCCAGGTCGCTCTTGGTTGCCGTGCCCCAAATCTCGTGCAGGATAAACTGGTGCGTCAGCACCTTGTCGGCGTTGTGCGCTAGCAGGCATAACAATTTGTACTCAATCGGCGTCAGATGCAGCTCCTCGCCATCCATCGTGGCGATGCCGGCATCAAAATCGATATGCAGCTCACCGGCATCGAACGAGCCCTCAGAGGAAACACCGCCCGTTTGCGCATACGAAAGGCGTCTGAGCGTCGTGCGAATGCGCGCGAGCAGCTCCTCGACCGAAAACGGCTTGGTCAGGTAGTCGTCGGCGCCGGCATCGAGCGCGCGAATCTTGTCCGCATCCTCGCTGCGCGCCGAGACCACAATAATCGGCATACCCGACCATGCGCGCACCGATTCCACCACCTTGACGCCGTCCATATCGGGCAGGCCCAGATCGAGCAGCACGATGCTCGGCGCCTGCGATGAGGCGGCGGCGATGGCGGCATGGGCGGTCTCCACGGCCATATGACGCAAGCCGTGCGCCTCGAGCGCGGCAACGATAAGGTTGCGGACAGCGGGGTCGTCCTCAACGACCAAGATGAGCGGTTTTACGGCAGAGTTCGGCACGGCGCTACTCCTTATCAAACGAAACGTCGGCGGCGGGAAGTTCAATCGTAAAGACCGAACCGTGCGGGTCCGCCGCGGCAACCTCTATGCTACCGCCATGCGCCAACGCAATGGAACGGCAGAGCGAAAGACCCAGGCCAACGCTGCGGTGGCTGTCGGCCAGACCATGGTTGGCGGTATAGAACGACTCGAAGATCCGCTCGCGGTCCTCGGATGCGATGCCCGGACCATCGTCGGCCACCGAGCACGCCACGCGTCCATCGTCGACGCTAATCGAAATCATGATATGCGAGCCCGCGGGCGTATAGGTGATGGCGTTGTTCACCAGATTGACCACCAGCTGCACCATCAGGCGCGCATCGACGTTGACGAGCGCCGGCTCATCGCACGCCACCACCTTAAGGTCGTGCTCGCGCACGGCAGGGTTCACGTGGCGCAGCGCCTCCTCGACGATATCGTCCATGAGCTCGAGTGTGGTCGACAGGCGCATACCGCCACCCTCGAGCTTGGTGATGGCGAGCAGGTTCTCGACGGTGGCGTTGAGCCATTGCGCATCCGAGCGAATGGAAAGGAGCAGGCCGCGGCGCGTCTGGGCATCGAGCACCGCGGTGCCGGTCGAGCCCTGATCGAGCAGGACATCGGCGTTGCCCGAAATACTGGTGAGCGGCGTACGCAGATCGTGCGAGATGGAGCGCAGCAGGTTGGCGCGCAGCTGTTCGTTTTTGGCGAGCACCGCCGCCTCCTCGCGGGCCTCCATGGCGCGGGCGCGATCGAGTGCCAGCTCGCCTTCGCTCACGATGGCATCGGCAAGTGTTCGCTCCTCGTGCGTCAGCACGTCGGGCTCGGCAACGATAGCCAGCACGCCCACCACCGAGGCGGGGTCGCCCGAGCGCGCGAAGCCGTCGCCTGTGCGAACCGTCAGGTAGATGCCATAAAACGCCGAGCCGCCAAACGTGGCGTCGAGCGGCGTTCCCACATAGGCGGATGCCGAGAGCCGCGGCGGCATCTGCGGCGCCAGTTCGTGCACCGGTGCGGCATCGCCCACGGCCGTGTATGTCGCACGCGGCAGCAGGTCATCGCCCTCGGCGTCGGCGCTGTACCACACGACCGGACAGCCCGAAAGACGCGCCAGCTGCGTGGCCATGGCATGGACAATCTGCTGCTGATCGGCGCACCGCTGCAGCATGCGGTTGGTCTCGAGCACCATATGCGTGCGGCGGTCGCTGGCGGCAGCCTGTGCCAAGGCACGGCGCAGGGCCAACGCAATCGAGCTCGACACAAGCGAGACCACGAACATGATGAAGAACATGCCGGGATAGCCGCGGTCGATAAGCGACAGCGAGTAGCGCGGGTCGACAAACAAGAAGTTGTAGAGCGCCACGGCGGCAGCCGAGCTCAGCAAGCAATACAGGCGACTCCAGGTAAAGAATGCGCACAGCTGAACGGCGAACACATAGACGATCATGATGCTCGGCGCGAGACCCGGATGGTCGAGCAGCGCGCCCACAATCGTCGCCGCGACCAGCAGCCCCACCGATACGCAGGCGTCATACAGAGGAGTGCGGCGCGTCAGCGTTGTGCGCCGCCACCAAAAGCTATCGGCAATATCGCCGTCCGTACGGACGTCCATCAGTGCCCCGCCCCTCTCTCAAAAACAAAAACCACCACAAAGGGACAGGCACCTTTGTGGTGGTTTCCCTTGTGGTGGTTCCAAGTGTATAGCCTTTGCAACCGACGGTCGCTAGACAAACAGCACGTGCGCGAGCAGGGCACACACGCACACCGCTCCAAATACCAGTGCCACGATCGAAATTACGCGATCGGCCATATCCATGTTGGCACGGTTCGTCAAAAACCGATCTTCGGCGGCGTCAGCGCGTGCCTCACGTACCAGCTCGGCAACCACCTCGCGGCCATCAAGCATCTTTGCATCCATGTTTGCCTCCCCGGTCTCAATCTTGTCCATCGAAAACCAACTCCGTGCAACCCGTCGGCGCCTACGGCCGCTCGTTGGGGGCCAGGCGCTGCATCTTGTTCACGGCCTTGAACTTGGTGAACAGCGGCACGTACTCAAAGCTCACGTTGGAGTTCTCCAGGCCGTACCAGCGTGCAGGCGTGCCGGCGGCGCGGCGGATGATGTACTTGAGCGTGATGGCCGTACGCTCGCTCGGCTCCACATCGCTTTCGGGCGCCAGAAGCTTACGGATCAGGACGAACTTGAACGTACCGATGTTGCCCGGATCCTTGTAGACCGAGTAGTCATGCGTCTGCGCCGGCAGCTCGCCGGTGGCAGCCAGGTCCTGAACGACCTGACGCAGATAGGCATTGACGCGCTGGTTGATCTTGTAGCCCAGGTACAGATGCACGCGGAACACGTAGTCGGTGCCGAACGTCTCGACCGAATAGGCAAAGGTATGCGGCTCATCCATGGTCTCGACATTCACGAACCACCAGGCACGAGCGCGCTTGGGATGCTTGTCCAAGATCGAGTAGACGATATCACGGTCAATGTAATCGGTATGGGTGTCCTTGGTCAGGTACACGATGTTGTCGCTCATGCGCTCATAGCGATCGTCGTCGCGCAGGCGCTTGAGCTGCGGCAGGTAGCTGCGCAGCGGCAGCAGCGTAAACTGGCGCTGCTCGACCGCCGTGCCGTTGTACCAGCACACCATAATGCCCATGATGAGTGCAGCCATGAGGATGGTGAAGTAGCCGCCGTGGAAGAACTTGGTGAGCGAGCTCACGAAGAAGAAGCCTTCGAGCAAAAGGAAGAAGGCCGCGAAGATCCACGGAGCAACCTTGAGCTTGCGCTCCTCGTGCAGGTAGAAGAAGAGCAGCAGCGTGGTGCACATCATAGTCAGCGTAATGGCAAGGCCGTAGGCGGCTTCCATATGCGCCGAGTTCTGGAACAGCAGCACCACGATGACGCAGCCGACAAGCATGACGTTGTTGACCATGGGGATGTAGAGCTGGCCCTTGGTCTCGGCAGGGTAGAAGACCTGCATGTGCGGCATGAGGTCCAGGCGGCTGGCCTCGGACACCAGCGAGAATGCGCCGGTGATGAGCGCCTGCGAGGCAATGATGGCCGCGACGGTGGAAAGGCCTACGGCAAACGGGCGCAGGCCCGGGGCGAGCATCTGGTAGAACGGGTTGAGATCGGCAATGCCCATGAGCTCGGGGTTGGCAGCGTTGTTCATAAGCCAAGCGCCCTGGCCCATATAGGAAAGCAGCAGGCAGCACTTAACGAACGGCCAGGTAGCGTAGATGTTGCCGCGGCCGACGTGGCCCATGTCGGAGTAGAGCGCCTCGGCACCGGTGGTGGCGAGGAAGCAGCTGCCCAGAATCATGATGCCCGCGTGGTTGTTGGGGCTCAGCAAAAAGGCGATGCCGCGCACCGGGTTGAGGCACAGCAGCACGGCGGGGTGCTGGAAGACAAAGAACAGACCCGTGCCGCCCAGGAACAGGAACCACAGCGTCATGATGGGGCCAAAGGCGTGACCGATCTTGGCCGTACCGATGCGCTGTACCAAGAAGAGCGCGATGATGATGGCGAGCGTAATGGCGACGACGCGGCCCTGATCATCGCCCAGCACGGCATGGACCGCCGGGATAGTGCGCAGGCCCTCGATGGCCGTGGTAACGGTAACGGCCGGCGTCAGGATGCCGTCGGCGAGCAGCGCGGCGCCACCCAGCATGGCGGGGATGATAAGCCACTTGCCGCAGCGCTTGACCAGGCTGTACAGGGCAAAGATGCCGCCCTCACCATGGTTATCGGCGCGCAGCGAGATGAGCACATACTTGATGGTGGTCAGCAGCGTGACCGTCCACACGACAAGGGAGAGCGCGCCGAGCACGAACTCCTCCGTGACGCTTCCGATGCCGCCGTTGCCGGCAACGAGCGCCTTGGTTACATACATGGGGCTGGTGCCGATATCACCATACACCACGCCCAGCGTGACGAGCATCGCCGAGATGCTCACAGGAATCGCAGCGTGCGAGGCTGCCTCCTTGGCCTTTTGTTCCATAAGCCGGTTTCCTCCCAACTTTAATGTTCGAAGGGATTATAGGTAATCGGCCCATGTTTTAATGCACTGTTTTCCCAGCTAGATAAAGATTTATACAGTCTTTAGGCTACCGCGGCGATATGGAATGCGGCAAAGGGACTGTCCCTTTGTCACATTCGTCATTTTCCAAGCCAATTTTTGAACCACCACTCCATGGAGCGGCTCATCTCGGCCATAAAGGGACTGGTGTGTTTGCGGGCGTAGATATCCACCACGCGCTCGCCCACCTCGCGGGCATGCGGGCGAAACATCGCGTCCATCTCGGCCACCTGCGCGTCCATGGTCGCAGCATCGGCGCGGCAGTAGCGCTCCTCGTGCACCAGGTTCACCACGGGGTGTGCGATTGCCGGGCGCTCCTTACGAGGCGTGCCGATGATGAGCATCGACAGCGGCATGGTATAGGGCGGCAGATCGAGCAGCTCGGCAACTTCCTCGGCATTCTCGACGATATCACCGATATAGCAGCTCCCCAGGCCCAGGGCCTCGGCGGCAACCACGGCGTTTTGCGCGGCGATCACGGCGTCCTGAGCTGCGATGGCAAAGTCGCCCAGACCCGGCGCGCGGCGGGGCGCCTTGCCCGTGCGCTCGACAAACTCGGGCTCAAAGCAGCCCACGTGCTCAAACAGATCGATCCACTTGGCATAATCGACCACAAATATAAGTGCCCAGGGCGCCTTGGCGATCATGGGCTGGTGGTCGCACAGGTCGGCCAGGCGGTCGAGCGTTGCCTGCTCGCGAATGCTCACGATGGAATACATCATCATGGCACCCGCCGACGGCGCGCGACTCGCCGCATGCAAAATCGCCGCACGCTGCTCGTCGGTCACCGCCACGGGACGGTCGTCGTCATCACGCGCGAAGGCACGCGTGGAGGAACGGTGCTCCAACGTGTCCAGCACCGCATTGCCCGTCGTCTCGACCGGATAGCCGCACGCATCCACAACCTTGGTGCAAACCTGCTCGTTCATCGCCTCATCCTCGCTAATTCTTTAAGAAGCCTTTACGTTTCCGTGTAATTCCCGTCCATTATCGCGCAGGTCGCCACTACATTGCGCCACACCGCCACACGTGCGCGTTAATATGGCTGGTTGTTGTGCGCAGCCACCAATTGCAGCGCATATCTTGGTAACAATCGGGTAAACCCCCGCTTTCGTAGGTTTTAGTTTGTGAGGAGTCTCAGCATGTTCGCTGCCGCCATCTCGCTCGTCGGTCTTGCGGCGACCGTCTACCTTGTCTTGCGCGAGGCCAAGGCCATTCGCGCTCAGTCGGGCACCGTTGCCAAAAGCGCTCTTGGATGGAGCGTCGCCTTCGGCCTTTTCCAGGTCTTTTTGACCATTTGGGGCGCCGTGGGCCTCGTCGCCCAAAACGAGCCGCTCGCCTTTGTGATGCTCATCCTGACCAATGCCATTCTCACCGGTTGCGCCTGGGCCAGCATCGCCCGCGACCGCATCGCCCCGCGCGTCTTTGCATTCGCCGAGCCCGACGCCCCCGCCCCCACCGGCAAGCTCGCCCGCCTGCGCGGCGCCTTTGTGGGCAAACCGCTCGTCGCCGCCGTCTTGTGCCTGCTGCTCGCCGGCGTCTTTGCGCTGCTTGGCATGGAGGTCTCGTCCAACCACGACTTTACCTGGGTCTACCCCCTGTGCATCCTGCTCGAGTGGGCCATCATCACCGTGCTCATGACCGGCTTGTTCTTCCTATTCCAGCGCCACGGCGCAGCTCCCGCGGTCCTGGCCTTTGCCCTCTTTGTCCTGGGCATTGCCGAGTTCTTCGTTATCACGTTTAAATCCATGCCCATCCAACCGGGCGACCTTTCGGCTATCTCCACCGCCGCCGCGGTCGCCGGCAACGGCTATACCTTCTCGATCTCGCTGTTCTGTGTGCTGTCCATGGGCTTTACCGCCATCGCCATGCTGCTATGCGAGTACGCCGGCCTGGTGGCGCCGCACCGTCAGAAGGGTGCCGCCAACGCCAAGCGCATGCTGCTCACCAACCTGCTCGTCGCCGTACTGTGCCTGGGCGGCGTGACCGCGCATGTCACCCTCATCGACTACTACAACACCCTCGGCATCACCGTCTACACCTGGCGCCCGCTCGAGAGCTACTGGCGCGAGGGCTACCTGCCTGCCTTTATTAGTGCGGCGCAGTCCATCAAGCCGCCCAAACCCGCCGACTACTCCGTCGACGATGCCAAGGCCACGCTCAAAAAGTACGCCAAGGCCTACGACAAGTCCGACGCGGCCAAGAGCGACGAGCGCGCCGCCGCAAAGGAGCAGTTCGACAGCGAGAAGCCCACGGTCATCGCCATCATGAACGAGACCTTCTCGGATCTGTCGATCTACCAGAACATGCGCGCCGGCTACGAGGGCCCGCAGTACTTTAAGAGCCTGTCCAACTGCCTCAGCCGCGGCAAGCTCTATGTGAGCGCCTACGGCGGCGGCACCGCCAATACCGAGTTTGAGTTTATGACCGGCAACTCCATGGCCAACCTGGGCTCGGGCGTGTACCCCTACACCATCTACAACATGGAAACGACCGGGAATCTGGCAGAGCAGTTCAAATCGCTCGGCTATTCCACCACGGCCATGCACCCCAATCACGCAACCAACTGGAACCGCGAGAACGTCTACAAGGACTTTGGCTTTGACCAGTTCCTGTCCATCAACGATTTCCAGGGAGCCGACACCCTGCGCGGCATGGTGACCGACCAGGCTACCTACGACAAGATTCTTGAGCTGCTCGACCAGAACGCCGATCCGCAGTTTATCTTCGACGTGACCATGCAGAACCACTCGGGCTACGATACGGGTCTGCTGCCGGTCGACAAGCAGATGCACCTGAACATCGACACGACCGACCTGGACGCTAAGACCGTCGAGGACGGCACGCTGTCCGATGTCGACGAGTATGTCTCGTGCATCGAGCAGTCCGACCAGGCACTGCGCTACTTCCTCAACGCCCTGAGCAAGCTCGACCGCAAGGTGGTCGTGGTGTTCTGGGGCGACCATCAGCCGTTCTTCCCGTCCAAGTTCAACGACAAGTGGTTTACCGGCGAGGACGACGCCACGCATCAGGAGCGCTTGTGGCAGACCGACTACATCATCTGGGCTAACTACGACGTCGCCGGCTGCGACCAGACGAGCGAGGTCGATGACCTGTCCACCAACTACCTGTCCACCCAGCTGATGCAGCTGATCGGCGCACCGCTGACCGACTACCAGAAGGCGCACATGACGCTGCGCGAGTCGCTGCCTGCTATCAACTCCGTGGGCTACGAGGACGCCAGCCTGCGCTGGGCACTCTCCTCCAACGTCACCGGTGACGACGCCGCCGCAGCAGCCGCCACCAAGGCGCGCGAGGATTACGCCAAGATGCAGTACTACGAGATGTTCCGCGACGGCAAGAACGTCTACACCGAGCACTTCCAGACCGAGGCCAACGAAACCGACCCCAACCTGGCACCGGGTACGACCAAGATTAAGTAGCTGCTAGCTGCTGAGCCACAACTAAAACGTCTGTCCAGGCGGAGGCATATAAGGTTCCCTGCTCGGACAGTCCTGCGCAAGACGAAGGCCACATTAAGTGGCCTTCTTTGCGTGCGAAACTCGCGATGAACCTTATATGCCTCCGCCTGGACAGACGCCCTGATGTTGGGGCGTGGCTTGTCTTGGGTGTATCGCCGAACATATATAAGTTGAAGGCCACGTTATGTGGCCTTCTTTGTTTGCGGAAAGTGTGTCCCGGAATTCTTGTCTGGAATGGGATGCAGTTTCCGCTTGCGAAGTCTCCACTCAACAGAAAACCCGGGTGGCCTGTTTTTTGGCTACCCGGGTTTTTGGGTTGTCGATATGTTCGACTGGCTACTAGTGGGTCTTGCGGCGCTTGATCAGCATGATGAGGGCTATCACTACGAGCGTTGCTCCCGCTGCTGCTGCGGTGGCGACTAGGGCGAATGTTTGGTCGCCGGTGTTTGCGAGGTTCTTCGCTGTGGTCGTAGTCTTGACCTTGGTGTCGGTCTTAGCTCCGTTGTCGGACTTGGGCTTGTCCGGGTTCGTCGGGGTCTCAGGAGTCTCGGGGTCCTTTGAGCCTTCGGAATCGGTTGGGCCGGCGGTGTTTACCAGCGTATGGTCCAGGAACTTCTTGGCGCCCGCACTTGCCTGTGAGAACAGGCGGCGCGTGCGGATCGGGGTGGCGTTCACCGTTGTGGGCGCCGTCTCCTCGGCCTCGATATTCACGAGCGTCGTGCCGGTGTCGAGGCCCACGTCGTTGTATCCCACGTGGCAGTAATACTGCGCACCGTCATCGTCTGCGGTCAGGTCAATCTCGAGCTTTGAGGCCGTTCCAGCCGCGAGGTTGCCATCGGCACCCACGAGCTTAAACTCTGTCTCGCCGCGGCCCTTGCGGTACCACATATAGGTCGGTGCCAGCCCTGTTTCGCTATCGTCGGCACCGAGTTGCTTCACATGGCCAATCGCCGAGAGCGTCAGGTGGCTTCCCGCCGTGCGCTCAACCGAAGAGTCGTATCCAAGATCCGACCCCTCCGCAGCATCCGCCGCAGGTCCGTTCACGGTCATCGTCATGCCATCGGGCATGGTCTTGACCGTGATGATTGCCGAGCGAATACCTGTTTCGGTCGTGGATCCATTCTTAACGGCGGCGATGGCGAATCGATACTCCGTATTGGGCTGCAGCCCATCCCACTTGAGCGAGGTCTGCGTGTTGTCGGCAATCTTCCAGCTATTGACGACCGCATCCGCCGCATTGCTCTGCAGCATGCCCACGCCGTAGCTAAAGCCACTCTTGTTTGCGAGTACATCGTCCCAGCTAAACGTAACGCTGGTCGAATCGGCGACGTTTGCCGTAAAGCCCGTCACGGCCGGCGCGTCGGGCATCTCGACGTCCTTAACGTCATAGCCCACGATCCAGAACTGGTCGGTGTCCTTGGTGCCGAGCTTGTCGCCCGAGTCTGCCTCGAACTTGTCGACATCCACCGCGTTGACGCCCAGACGCCACACAAAACCGTACTTGCCCTGCGCGGCCTCGGGCAGGTTGTCGACGGTGCCGCCGTATTCGGTCGATTCACTCGAGGAGTTACCCGTAGTAAAGCCGGCGTTGGCACCAAAGCACAGGCCGCCAAACAACTCGTGCTTTGCGAGCTTCGCGCCCATGACAACGCTGCCGTTCAGCGTCAAGCCGAGCTCGAGCTCCTGCTCCTTGCCCTCCTCGACTTCGATGGTCTGCTCAATGCTCGCCCCCGACTGCGCGGCGGCGCCGTTAAACCCATCGTGCGTGTAGGCGCGCGTTACGCCAGGCTTGCCCAGGCCAAAGGAATCCCCAACGGGAGTCTCGCCGTTGAGCGTCGTTTGATAGGTTCCGGGTTCTCCCGACCGGTTGGTCAAAAAGTAGCTGAGCGGCGTCATATTGTGCTGTTTGGCAATGCGGTCATAGGCCTCGACATTAACGACCGAGGTCTGCGCGCCGAGCGACACGGGCGCCGCCATCACGCCCTTGCCACCAGTTTCCTCATTTTCGATCTCATACTCGTAATAGACCATCGGAATCGTGTAGAGCACGGCCTTGTCACTCTCGCCGGCATGCGACTCATAGCTTACGCTTGCGCTGACCGTGCGCTCGCTCCGGTAGTCATAGCATCCCTCGGCGGCAAAATCGACTGAAGCATTCATCGCGACCAGGGGCGGACCGGTCTGCACCTCGACGGCAACGCCCAACTCGGCGCCAATGGTATAGCCCTGGGATGTCCCCGTGCCCTTTTCCTCTCCGTATGACGTGCCGCCCAACACCAGATAGCCGTATGCCTGCTCCAGATCCTCAACATAGGGCGCATCCTGCAGCACGGCAAGCACGCGCGGGTTGGTATAGACCTTGTAGCGGTCCTTGTACGTGATCTTGACGCTGTCGTTGTCGACATCGGGCAGCGCGAGCGAGATAAATGTGCCGTAGGTAGTGCCGCGACGGTTGCTCTCGCTAATCACCTGCTCCTCGCCGCGGCGCACCTTTCCGTTCTCGTCGAGCGAAAAATGCGAGGCGGTCATCCAATAGTAGTCATCGTTCTTGCGCAGGTCCTCGTCGCGGTGCTTGCCCACCACGGCGATAAAGCTCTCGTTATAGCGGTCCGAACCCGAGACGCTGCCCGCCTTGACGTCGCTGATCCACACCTGCTCTATACCCTTGTGGTCATGCTTGTTGCTGCTGTTGTATTGCTGACCGCTCATGCTCATGGTTCCGACCATGGACCCCAAGCCCTGAGCCCCGCTCTGTGCCGTGTTGCAGGCAAAGTCGCGGAACACATCGCCGCCCACGAGCACCTCGTCGACCGCCAGCTGCTCGGACAGGCCGTCAAGGTTGGCAGTGGCAAGGGCAATAGGCGCCAAGGTGCACGGATAGCGCTTATCCTGAGCGCTATCCTTCCATGCGCTGTTGGGCACATGCATCAGCCCATAGGAGGCGAGGAGCCCGTCTCTGTATTCCTTGCAATCGGAAAGCTTGAACTCGCCAGACTCCGAGTCAAAATACGCGTAGCGGTACAGCGCGCCGTACAGCCCCTTGCTGCCGTCAGAAGCGCCGTAATCAAAAGCGCTGCGTTGCCAGTCATAGCCCGCAAGAATAAGGCCCGTGACGGTTTCACCCGTCTTCTTTCCTTCTTCATCGTAGGCGGCAAACGTGCCGAACGTCGCATTCGCAGCGACCATGGTCTTGCCGTTCGCGGAGAGGGAGATTGCGCCCGCGTCGCCCAGAGCATCGACATGGACGAGCGCACCCTTGGATGCATCCCACGAAAACAGCTCGCAATGCGTCGACTTATCAATATTCTTCTTGCCGTAGGGTGCCGAGACCACGATGGCGAGGTCATCGCAAAAATCGCGATCGAGGTCGCCGGCCGCTAGCGAAACGACAGGAGCTGACTGAAGCTGCGTCCAGGAGTCGTTCCCGCCCTTGTTGTGCGTGGTGTAGTCCGCGGCGTTACCGGCATCGATCTTGACGACGCTTTGCTTCCAGTTGCCGCCCTCCAAGTCATACATGTCGACTACAGCCTTGCGCACGCCGTTCTCGTCGACATAGCAGCCCGCGTAGACAAAAAGCTCGTCGACGCCGTCGCCATCGACATCGCCCGCCTCGACATCAAAGACGGCGTCGTGCTCTTGCAGGTAACCGGCATCCAGGTACTTAAAACGGCCTTCGTACATCATATTAGTGTTGACCGTCACCGGCAGGTGTGTGTCGAGAGTGCGCGTACGCCCGTTGCTAAACGAGTAGAGGACCAGCTCAACCTTTCCGGCGTATGACTTGCCGTCAATCGTCGTGGAGGAACTGTCGCCGTAGGCACGGAGCTCGGCAACGCGGCTCTTTTTGCCCGTGCTGGCGTCGCTGCAGAACTCAACACTCGTGGCGTGAATGCCCGAGAAACCGTTGTTGTCGTTGGCGAGTACTGTTGAGGACTCATTGTTGCTTAGGTACGACCAGGTGCCGCCACCGTAGTCGCTATGCTTGTAGAGATCGCTGTTCGTATCGAAGTTGTTGACGTTTTGCCAGAACTTTGCGGCGCCCCACACACTTCCATAGCCATCGGTGAGTTTGCTGCTGCCGCCAATGTCACCGCGCTCGACGTTCTCGAGCTTGTCGCGCAGAGTGTAGCGATTGCCATGGCTACCGTTAGCTGCCATATAGACCTCGCTGCGCGTGGCAAACGTCGTGGGGGTATCAGTGGAATAGGGGCCAACGGTATCGGCCGGAATGTCCTCGCTCGTGCCCAGACCCAGGGCTTGATAATCCTGCTCGGTCATATCGGTGATTGCGGGCGCGTCTGCCGCCTGGGCAACCTGGGGCGTGGCCGTGAAGCAGGCGACGCTCGTGGCGATCAACGCAGCAAGCGCCGCCGTCCCAACAAGCGGGATTTTCGACAGCCTACGGATACGGGGGTGTGGAACGTACATGAGGGACCTCGCTTTATTCGAGTGGAGTGGACTCATTTTTGCAAATGATACATCCGATGCCCGATATCACGTGTCTCATTTTCGCCAACGGCGTGTCTCATTTTTGAGAATCGGAGATGCCGCGGAAATCTTATCCCAGCTCAAAGGCCATTTCTGGGATGTATTTTCCGTCGAGTGCCTCATCGGGAAACTGCATCCCATTTCAAGCGTCAATTCTGGGACGCACTTTCCCCTTAGACCCTCAACCGGAAACCGCATCCCGCTTTGAGCGCAAATTCCGGGACGCATTTTCCGCTTGAGCCTCATTGGGAAACGGCGTCCCACTTTGAGGGCTGATTGTGGGATGCATTTTCCGGTTTTGCTCTCATTGGGAAAATGCATCCCGTTTCTTGACCGAATAATGGGACGCAATTTCCCGTTGGAGCGCCTTTGGGAAAGTGTGTCCCACTTCGACCGCCCAGAGTGGGATGCACTTTCCGCAAAGCACCTCAACGGGAAACTACGTCCCATTCCAAAGGCAAATTCCGGGACGCATTTTTCGAAAGCCTGCCCATCCGGAAAGCCCGTCCCACTTTGGACGCATCCGGGCACGGAACCATCGACCTATCAGGCCTCCCATCAATAAAGAGGCGTCCTCCCGGACGGCGGGGCACGAAGTTCATCGCGAGTTCCGCACGCAAAGAAGGCCACTTAATGTGGCCTTCGTCTTGCGCAGGACTGTAGAGCAGGGAACTTCGTGCCCCGACGCCCGGGAGGACGTTTCATTTAGAAAGATGGACCGACCGCCGTCAGCGATGGGAGCTACTCCCCCAGCACGGCCTTTTTGGCGGCTGCAGCCATGTTATCCAGATCCTCCTTGGTGGGGTGATCCTTTGCGGCAACCCAGTTGTCGAGCAGCATCTTATAGCGCGCGTTTTCGGGATCTTGCTCGAGCATGGCCTCGTAGCGCTGCTTTACGGCGGGACCCATCTTGCCCTGGCACATAGCCCAGCCTACAAGCTCGGCATCCTCAGCCAAATTGGAGGTCACACGATCGATAATCTGCTGATAATAGCTCTGGTCGGCCCCAAAACCGCAGGTGCCAAACAGGAACACGCGCTTGCCGTGCAAGGCGGAGAGCAACGCCGCGACCGAAGGCGTGCACGCGCCCTTGTCGCACCAAAAACCGACGAGCACTGTGTCGGCCGCGCGGGCGCCCTGCGCCTCGAGCGCAACCTGATCTGCATCCGCATCGTCGCTCAACGCCGCGGCATGGACAAACTCAACACCCGCAGCCTGCAGAGCGCGCTTGATCGCGCCCGAAACCATCCTGGTATTACCGCTCTTGCTGTTAACCACCAAAGAGCACGTCATAGTCACGTTGCCTCGTTTCCCCCAAAACTAAAGCCACTAATGCAATTTATTAGATGAATATCTTAGTACTAACAACGCAGATGTAAACCATCTGCCGCTAATCGGTAGCCCCTACTGGGCAAACTGGCTGCGGTAGAGTTCGGCGTAGAAGCCGCCTGCCGCTAGCAGCTCGTCGTGCGTGCCGCGCTCGATAATCTGGCCGTCGCGCATCACCAGAATGCAGTCGGCGTTGCGGATGGTGCTCAGGCGGTGCGCCACGACAAAGCTTGTGCGACCGGCCATGAGCTCGTCGAATGCCGCCTGCACCTGCAGCTCGGTTCGGGTATCGATGCTCGACGTTGCCTCGTCCAGCAGCAGAATCGCCGGATCGGTGAGCATAACGCGCGCAATGCACAGCAGCTGTTTTTGACCCTGGCTAAACGTGCCGCCGTCCTCGCCGATGACCGTATCGTAGCCGCCTGGCAGCTGCACGATAAACTTGTGCGCATGCGCGCGCTTGGCAGCTTCGATAACCTGCTCGCGCGTGGCGTCAGGACAGCCGTAGGCGATGTTTTCCGCCACCGTGCCCTCGAACAGCCAAGTGTCCTGCAGCACCATGCCAAAGGCACGGCGCAGGCTTGCGCGCGTGTAGTCACGCGAAGACCGGCCATCGACCATGATGCGTCCGGCATCGATATCGTAAAAGCGCAGCAGCAGGTTGATGAGCGTCGTCTTTCCGCAGCCCGTGGGGCCAACAAGGGCAAAGCGCATGCCGGGCTTGGCCTCGATGCAGATATCCTGCAGCAGCTTGCGGTCGGGCACGTAGCTAAAGTCCACGTGTTCAAAGGTCACCTCGCCCCGCGGGGCGGCAAGCTCCACGGCATCTGGCGCATCGGGCTCCTGCTCGCGGGCATCGAGCAGTGCAAACATACGACGTGCCGAGGCATACGCGGTCTGGATCTGCGTAATGACGTTGGTGACCTCGTTGAACGGCTTGGTGTACTGGTTAGCATAGGACAGGAAAATCTGCACGCCGCCCACCGTAAGCGCCGCGGGCACGCCCGTAATCACGCCCACGCAGCCAATCACGGCGACCACGGCGTAGATGATGTTATTGATAAAACGCGTACCGGGGTTGGAGAGCGAACCCATAAACTGCGCGCGCTCGCCCGCGGTGTAGAGCTCGGCATTGAGGGCATCGAAGCGCTGCTGGGCGTTCGGGCCATAGGCAAAGGCGTCGACAAGCTTTTGCTCGCCTACGTACTCCTCGATATGACCACCGAGCCGCCCTTGAATACGCTGCTGTGCCGTAAAGCTCTTGTTGGAGAGCTTGGCGATAGCACCGGCTGCAAAAATGGAAAGCGGCGTGACGAGTACCACCACGAGCGTCATGGTCAGGTTGATGGAAAGCATAAACGCGAGCGTGCCCACGATGGTAATAACACCGGTGAAGAGCTGCGTGAAGCCCTGCAGCAGACCGTCGCCCACCTGGTCGACGTCGTTGACCACGCGGCTCATGAGGTCGCCGTGGGCATGGCTGTCGATAAAGCTGAGCGGCATGCGGCTGAGCTTATCGCTCGCCTCCACGCGCATGTCGCGCACCGTTTCGTAGGACAGGCGGTTGACGCAGTAGCCCTGCAGCCACTGGAAGGCCGCGGCACCTACCACGACGAGCGCGAGTTTGGTAACGAGCGGCAGCAGCGCGTCGAAGTCCACCTGCCCGGCGGCGACGATAAGGTCGATGCCCTCGCCGATGAGAATCGGCGTGTAGAGCTGCAGAATCACGGAGATGGCGGCACTCACAAACGACGCAACAAACGAAATGCGATGCGGACGAACGTAGCCCATCAGACGGCGAGTCACCGCACCCACGGGATAGCGCTCGGGGTCGCCGGGCTGGCGCGGACCGTCGCCCAGGTCGTTGAGGTTATCGTTACCGGACACGTTGGCCGTCATCGTGGCGACCGAACCGGAGGAAGTGTACGGATTCATTTAGCAGCCCTCCTTTGCGCAGACGGATGCGGAGGCGATCGGGGTGGACACGGGCGTCGTACTCCCCTGCTGGCCCTCGAGCTCCTCGCGGCGCAGCTGCGACTGGCAAATCTCGCGATAGAGCTGACAGGCCGCGTACAGCTCATCGTGCGTGCCCAGGCCCGCGACCGAGCCGTGATTGAGCACGCAGATCATGTCGGCGTCGCGCACGGTCGAGACGCGCTGGCTCACAATGACCGTAGTCAGCGGCAGACCGCCCTCGGCGGCACCGCGCACGCTGCGCTCGCGAATGGCATGACGAAGCGCCGCATCGGTCTTAAAGTCGAGCGCCGAGGCAGAGTCATCCATGATTAGGACCTGCGGAGAGCCCACCAGAGCACGTGCGATGGTCAGACGCTGGCGCTGGCCACCGCTAAAGTTCTTGCCGCCCGCCTCGACCGGGGCGTCTAAGCCCTGCGGCTTGTTGCGCACGAACTCGCTGGCCTGCGCCATGTCGAGTGCCGCCCAGAGCTCCTCGTCGGTCGCAGCTTCATCGCGCCAGGTCAGGTTGCTGCGGATGGAGCCGCTCACCAGCGATGCGCGCTGCGGAACGGTCGCGACCACACGGCGCAGCTGGTCGAGCGGCCAGGTGCGCACGTCGGCGCCCATCACGCTCACGCTGCCGGTGCTCGCATCGTACAGGCGCGGGATGAGCGAGACGAGCGTGGACTTGCCGCTACCCGTACCGCCGATAATGCCGAGCGTCTTGCCCAGCGGGAGTTCCAGCGTCACATCGTTGACAGCATTGGCCGCGCCAGCGCCAAACGAGAAGCTCGCATGGCTCAAGCTCAGCGCGGGAACTGGAGCGACATTGCCCGGCTTGGGCAGCGCGACCGGCTGGTTGCCCTCGTCGGTGATGCTCGGCACGCAATTGAGCACCTCGTTGATACGCGACGCACTGGCGCTCGCCTTGGTAAAGACCACGACCAGGTTGGCGACGTACACGATGGAGGTGAGGGTCTGCGTCATATAGTTCACAAACGCCATGACCTGGCCCTGCGTAAGCTCACCCACGTTGACCTGGATGCCGCCCACCCACAGGATGGCGCACACGCCCAGGTTCATCACCAAAAACGTGACGGGGTTGAGAATCGACGAGAGCTTGCCCACCGCAATGGCGGTATGGGCCTGGTCATCGGCGGCTTGGGCAAAACGCTCACGCTCGTGATCTTCGCGCACGAAGGCGCGAACCACGCGAGCGCCTGAAAGGCCTTCGCGGCAGATAAGCGCGATGCGGTCGAGCTTTGCCTGCAGCTGCTTGTAGTACGGGATGCAGCGCGCCATGACAAACCAAAACACCAGGCCGATAGCGGGCGTGCAGATCAAAAAGATGATGCCGAGCTTAAGGTCGATGGCAAGGGCCGCGACCATGGAGCCCACCGCCAGGAAGGGCCAGCGGATGAGCATGCGCACGCCCAGCGCTACAGCGAGCTGCACCTGGTTGACGTCGTTGGTGATACGCGTGATGAGCGACGGCGTGCCAAAGCGGTCGAGCTCGGCATAGCTCAGCTTGTTGATGTGCTCGTAGAGCGCACCACGGATATCGGTGCCCATGCCCTGCGAGGTGAGCGCCGCCATCTTTTGGCAGACGAGCGTAAACGAGATGCCGATCACGGCCATGGCGGCAAGTAGCATACCGTAGTGGACGACGGCGTTGACATCGTGTGCGCCAATACCCTTATCGATCATCTGGGCAATCACCAGCGGCGTCAGCAGGTCAAAGATCACTTCGATCAGCTTGCACGCAGGGCCAATCACCATATAGCGGCGAAACTTGCCACCAAAACGCCTGAGCAGCTCAATCATGTATAGGCGCTCCCTATCATCATCCACATTCAATTCGAATCATGATAGTACGGTGAGCCCAAAAGAAGCGTAAACAACTCTTCATTTCTAATGGGATTCGGTTTCCAAAGAAGCGGAGAGGCGCGTACCCAGCCAGTATCGGGTCGACCACTTGGTATACTTACCTTAGTGCTACCAAGTTAGTCGCCGACCCTTGAAATGAGGTGCCGAGATGAACGACATTCTCGCAAGAAGAGCAAGACGAGCAACTGCGGGCATCGCCCTTTCCGCGGCACTTGTCGCGGGAATCGCCCCCGCAACGGCGATCGCGGCAGAAACCAGTTCCCCCACCGGTGCAGTTGCCTTGCAGACGGGAGATGCGGCCGCCGCAAAAGAAAAAGCGTATGCAGCCATGCAGGAAGCGCTCAAAAAACTCGAGGCCGCACAAAACGCCGCAAGTCCCGAGAGAATTGCGGGAATCAATGATAACATTGCCGCTTTTCGAGAGCTCTATGACACGATGGTGGCGCGAGCTGCCGAATGGAGAGAGCCCCTTCCCGCCATGCAAGCGAACGTCGATGCAGCCCAAGCCAAATACGATGAGGCTCACAACCGGGTAAGCGAGCTTGAGGCAGAATATGAAAAGGCACGCAGCAACGGGGCTTCCTACGAAGCTCTTAAGCAGCTGCGGCAGGAAATAATCGCAGCGGAAGCGCAAGAAGAATCTTGCGAAACGGTGCTTGACAGCTACCGTCACCGCCTCGAAAGTCAGGAAAGACGGGTTCAGTATTTCGGAAGTAAGGCGGAGGAAGCCAAAGCCCACATCGACGAGGAAACAGCCAAGCGAGATGCGCTCCTCGACAATTTGCATAAGGCGCAGGCGGCCTATGACGACGCCTGCAAGGCATACGAAGAGGCAAAGGCCGCGGCAGACAAGGCCACCTCGCCCGAGATAACGAAACCCGCCGAGACAGTGCCTCCCTCCGGCTCAACGCAACCCGCCGAGGCGACACCGCCCGTTGCCTCACCTGCAACCGGCAAAGACGCCCTACCAAGCTCCACCAAGCAGGCGAACTCGAGCAGCAGCAAGCAAGCAAATACGACCGCCGGCAAGCTCGCAAACACGGGCGACACAGCACCGAGCGCAATCGCACTCGCAGGAATCGCCGCCGCAGGCCTCGGAATAACCGCCACAGCCACACGCCGCATCAAGAACTCAAAATAGCCGCCAGCGGTTATTGTCTTCGCCAATCCACAAGCCAAGAGACAAAAAGAGGCCCGTTTCCCCAACCCAGGGAAACGGGCCTCTTTACTTGAAAAAACAGATGGTAATGCCGCCGTCTCTTGAACCGCGCAGCCATCAATGCCCAGACAACACTAGCAAGCCGCGTTCCTTAAGGGATAGATTTAATGGCTGTTAATCAAGGGGTATACGCGCACGCCCGATCAATGGCGGGCAAACCGCCTGATATACTTACATTAGTGCTACCAAGTTAGTCGCCGACCCTTGAAATGAGGTGCCGAGATGAACGACATTCTCGCAAGAAGTGCAAGACGCGCAACCGTGGGCATCGCCCTTTCCGCGGCACTTGTCGCGGGAATCGCCCCCGCAACGGCGATCGCGGCGGAAACCAGTTCCCCCACCGGTGCAGTTGCCTTGCAGGCGGAAGATGCGGCCACCGCAAAAGAAAAAGCGTATGCAGCCATGCAGGAAGCGCTCAAAAACCTCGAGGCCGCAAAAGTTGCCGCAAGTCCCGAGAAACTTGCGGCAATCGATGATGACATTGCCGCTTTTCAAGAGATCTACGACATGGTGGCGGCGGAAGCCGCCAAACGGAGGGAACGCCTTCCCGCCATGCAAGCGAACGTCGATGCAGCCCAAGCCAAATACGATGAGGCCCACAGCCGGACAAGCGGCCTTCAGGCAGAATTAGATAAGGCACTTGAAGCACTCGGCGACGAGGAGCCCAGCACAGCTACTAAAGAGCATATTAAGCAGTTGCGACGTGAGATCATGTCGGCAGAAAGGCGAGAGAAATCTTGTGAAGATGATCTTCACTCCTACCGACGCCGGCTCGAAAGCCAGGAAAGACAGGTTCAGGATTCCGAAAGTGAGGCGCAGGAAGCTAAAGCCCACATCGATGAGGACATAGCCAAGCGAGATGCGCTCCTCGGCGATTTGGAAAAGGCGCAAGCGGCCTATGACGACGCCTGCAAGGCATACGAAGAGGCAAAGGCCGCGGCAGACAAGGCCACCTCGCCCGAGATAACGCAACCGACCGAGACGACGCCTCCCTCCAACTCGGCGCAACCGGCCGAGGCAACACAGCCCGCCAGCTCGCCCGCGACCGGTAAAGACACCTCGCCAAGCTCCACCAAGCAGGCGAACTCGAGCAACGGCAAGCAAGCAGATACGACCGCCGGCAAGCTCGCGAACACGGGCGACGCAGCGCCGAGCGCAATCGCACTCGCAGCAGTCGCCGCCGCAGGCCTCGGAATAACCGCCACGGGTGTACGCCGCCTCAAGAACTCAAAATAGCCGCCAGAGCATACCATCTTCGCCAATCCACAAACCCAGAGACAAAAGAGGCCCGTTTCCCCAGGGAAACGGGCCTCTTTAACTGCAAAAATTCAAGCAACAGCACCGCCGCCTCTTGAACCACATAGCCATCAATGCCCAGACAACACCAGCAAGCCGCATTCCGCAAGGGATAGATTTAATTAGATAAACGCGCCTTTACGGGTGATTTTTGGACGACGGGGCCCGGCCGGCGGCGAGGTGTTTGGTAGTCGAGCGATCCCGCAGGCGAAGCCGAGGACCAGCGAGACACCAAATACCTCGCCGCCGGCCGGGCCATGTCGCGGCACCAAAAAGCGCCCGTGCGCTCGATGGATTCGGATGCCCGACAGAGGCTCCTTATGGCTGCTTCCTTCCGGACCTGACCAGATTCGGAACATGTCGTCATCCGAACCCATCGAACGCGCTAGGCGCTCGGTATATCTTACCTGCTCCCGTCCAGCAGGGCAAGTGGGGCGGACCCATCGGATGGATTCGCCCCACTCGTCCATATCGCTAGCGGCGCCTACGGTACAGGACCGCGCCGCCCGCTGCGGTCAGCGCGCCGATGCCGGCCATGGCCGCGAGCGCCTCGACCGGCAGGCTGCGGTCGCCGGTGTCGGGCATGCCGCCCTTGGAGCCGTCGCCGCTAGAGCCGCTGCCGGAGCCGTTATCTGAACCGCCGTCTGAGCCGCCGCCCGGCGTGCCGGGGTTCTCGGGGGTGCCGGGGGTCCCGGGATTCTCGGCGTAGCTGTTGGTGAAGACTGGCGGCACGTTGGCGTCGCCCTCGTAGGAGACCTTCGCCGACAGGTAGCCCGTCTTGGTGCCGTCGGCCGCCTCGTCGCTCACCGTGACGACGATCTTGCGCACCGCCTTGTCGTAGGCCACGTGCGCCTGGCCGTCGTCGACCTCGCTCACCGTGAAGGTGTAGGTGCCGGCCTGCTTGAACGTCAGCGCATCGAACGTGACGCTGCCGTCCGCGGCGTTCTTGGCGGTCGACATGACCTTGCCGTCCCGGCTCTTGAGCTCAAAGCTGAACTGGCCCGCCTTGAGCTCGGCGCCCTTGAGCACCTTGGCGGCGCCCAGCTTGAGGGTGACGGGTGCGGCCTCGTAGCCGTTGGTGAACGTCACCGAGTCGTCGCCCGTGGGATTGCCCTCGGCATCCGCCAGCTCGTGCCTGACGGTGAGCATGCCGTTTCCGGCATCGGCAACCGTCGTGCGCACGCGGTACGTCGCCCTGTCGTACGTCACGCCGCCCGCCGTGCCGGCGACCTCGCGCAGCTCATAGCTGTGCGTGCCGGGCGCGGTGTAGGTGACGGGGCTGAGAGCGACCGTGCCGTCGGCGGCGTTCCTGCCCGTCGCCGCGATGCTCTCACTGCCGTCGGCGGCAATCTCGACCAGCTGGAACTCGAACTCGCCCTCGACCAGGTCACTGCCCTCGAGCTTCTTGCCCACCTTGATCTGGTCGGTGACGGAGCTCGGCGTCGGGTT
The DNA here is from genome assembly GCA_048326155.1 of Collinsella sp. Taxonomy (GTDB): domain Bacteria; phylum Actinomycetota; class Coriobacteriia; order Coriobacteriales; family Coriobacteriaceae; genus Collinsella. The sequence goes on along the minus strand of DBFEQD010000005.1, from coordinate 2,178 downwards.
CACGCCGTAGGTGTTGGTGAACTCGAACGCGCCCTTGCCCTCGGGCGTGCCCCCTGCGGGCAGGACCTCCGCGGCGAGCGTGCCCGCGTTGGTGTCCTCGACCACCCTGACCGTGAAGGTCTTGGTCGCCGTCGCGTCGTTGACCACCCCGTCGACCGAGCCGGACTCACCCACCCGGTAGGCGAACGTCTTGGTGCGCAGACCGTCGCGGTCGATCTCGACGTCATCGAGGTCGCTCGGCTGCTTAAACGTGACGTGGCCCAGCTCGACGTTGCCGGCGGCGTCGTTGGTCGCCTCGGTCACCGTCTTGCCGGAGGCGTCGACCGGCGCGGGCGCGCCGTCCAGCGGCTCAATCTTAAAGGTGTACTTGCCCTCGATGTCGGCCTGCGTGAGGCCGAGTCCGGCCTGGCTAAGCGCCAGCGTCTTGGTGCCCGCGAGGTCGACTGTCGCCTCGTTGGTGCCGTAGCCGTTCACGAACGACAGCGTGCCGCCGGAGCCCTCGGGGTAGACCACGCTAACGTCCAGCCCGCCCTTGCCGTCATCTGCCACCTTGACCGTGATGTCGAAGCTCGAGGCGGTCGCCGTCACGCCCGCGGGCAGCCGGTCCGTGCCGTCCTCGGATACGGTATAGGGAATGGCCCAGGAGCCGTCGGCGGCCCTGGTGGCGGTGCCGTCCGCCACCATCTGCTCGAGAGCGTCGGTGGTGTAGGCAATGGGCGAGAACGCGAGCCCCGCGGCCTCGCCGTCGCCGGAGGCCTGGTTGGTCGCGGTCGCGACCACGTTGCCCCGGGCATCGCGGACGGAGAACGAGAACTCGCCCGCCGCCGCGGCGCGACCCGTCAGCGTCTTGGTGGCGTTAATTGCCACGTTGCCCTCGCCGCCGAGCGTTCCGGTGGCCTCGTAGGAGTTCTCGAACGCGACCGTCACGGGCGCAGGCGTCGCCGTGACGTCATCTGCTGTGGAGACCTCGCTGCGGGCGACCTCGACACCGTCCCTGGCAACCGTGGTCGTGACCGTGAGCTTGCCCGTCGCGGCGTCGTAGCCGGGCGCGATGGTCACCGTGCGCGGCGCGGTGTCGTTGGTGTAGCCCTCGCCGCCGAGCTTGGTCTCGGTGACGGTGAAGCTGTAGGTCTTGCCCGCGTCGGCGTCGGTGAACTTCACGTCGCTCTCCGCGGCGCCGCCGATGAGGTCGACCAGGTCGGCCTCTCCGTCATCGGCAGCGGCCACGGCGTAGGCGTCCTTATCGGTCTTGAGGCCGAGCTTGGCGGCCGTCTCGGCGTCCGCGGTCACGGTGAAGGCGAACTGCCCCGCCCCCATGGCGCGGCCGGAGAGCGTCTTGGACAGGCGCACGCCCGCGCGGGCCGAGTAGTCGAGCTCGGTCGTGTAGGTGTTGACGAAGTCGCCGCCGCTCGCCTGCGCGATCGCGGGCGTCGTGGCCGTGAGGTTGCCGGAGCCGTCGTCGGTCACGGTCACCGTCATCGTGGCGGCGTGGCCGTCGTAGTCCACACCGGCGATGGCGGAGCCGTCATCGGGCCTGACCTCGCGCACCGCGTAGGTGAAGGTCTTGGTGCGCACGCGCTTGCCGCCGACCTCGGCGAACCCGGCATCCTTGATGTCATCAAGCGTGTAGCGGATGGAGCCGAAGTCGAAGGCGACCCTATCGCCCGCCTTGGTGCCGGCGGCGGCCGTCACGCTGACGGTCTTGGAGCCGTCGGCAGAGCCCTCGGGCATGGGGGCGCCGCCCTCGCCCGTAAGCGCGAACTGGAAGCTGTCTCCCTCCGCCCAGTCGCGGCCCTTGAGCGCCTTGGTGAAGAGTCCCGCGGTGGAGACGTCTCTGCCCTCGGTGGCCGTACCGTACGTGTTGGTGAACGCCGCGAGCGCGCCGTCCTCGGTCACGGCGCCTTCGGCCTTGGAGCCGTCGGCCCCGTTGACCGTGGTCGTGTAGCCCTCGGCGGCGTCCTCGGTCACGGTGTAGCGCGCGCCCACGGGCAGGCCGGCGATGGTCTTCTCCCCGCCGTCCTTGAGCGTGAAGGTCGCCTTGCCGTCCGTGAACGTCACGGCGTGCTCGCCCTTGCCGAAGGTGCCGGAGACGGGCTCGCCGTCCCCGTCGGTCAGCGTGACCGCAAAGCCGAACTCGCGCTGGCTGTCGCCGCCGACGACCGTCTTCTTGACGGTGAG
>DBFEQD010000004.1:0-90386 GCA_048326155.1 Collinsella sp. | reverse complement strand
GGCATGGGAGCCTCCCAACCTCGTTGCGGCGCGGCTGCGCCTATGGCACTTCAACATCATTGTCGCAGCCCCGACCCGCGGTCACGAGCGGGGGCTCCTATCTTTTTAGTGCCCTCGGATTGGGTCATAGTGTCTGTCGGTACCAAAACATCGGCGTTACCTTTGTTGTTGGTAATGACTTAGTCGTTGGGGACGTTCTTAAACGACTATGACCCCTTTGCATCAGTTTCTGTCGAGTCGGTGCTTCTTGCGGGTTGCCCGTATAATGGTTTGCGTATGAACCGCAACCAAGGAGTTCCAGTTTATGGACCAGAGCCTTTTTAAATTCGACCTGATCGCCGAGGACCCGACGACGCATGCGCGTGCCGGCGTGCTGCACACCCCGCACGGCGACATCGAGACACCGATCTTCATGCCCGTGGGCACCAAGGCAAACGTCAAGGGCATTCCTACCGAGACCGTCAAACAGCTCGGCGCCCAGATCGTGCTTGCCAATACCTATCACCTGTCCATGCGCCCCGGCGAGGATACCATCGCCGAGCTGGGCGGACTGCATAAGTTCATGAACTGGCACGGCCCCATCCTCACCGACTCGGGCGGATTCCAGGTCTTTAGCCATAACGACGCCGTCAAGCTCACCGACGAGGGCGTGCGCTTTATCGTCAATGACTACGACGGCCGCCACGTGTTCTGGACGCCCGAGGACAACATGGAAATCGCCATGAAGCTCGGCTCCGACATCTGCATGCAGCTCGACCAGTGCCCCGGCTATCCTGCCACGCGCGCCTACGTTGAGCGCGCGGTTGAGCTGTCGAGCATGTGGGCCGAGCGCTGCTATAAAGCTCACACCCGCGATGACCAGGCACTCTTTGGCATTGTTCAGGGCGGCATGCATCTGGACCTGCGCCTGCGCTCGCTGCGCCATCTGGAGGAGTGCGGCGACTTCCCGGGCTACGGCATTGGCGGCTACTCGGTGGGCGAGGACCACGAGACCATGTTCGAGACTCTGGCACCGCTCGTAAGCGAGTACATGCCCAAGCACAAGCCGCGCTACCTGATGGGCGTCGGCAACCCCACCACCCTCGTGCGCGGTGTGGGCGTGGGTATCGACATGTTCGACTGCGTGCTGCCGACGCGCACGGGCCGCATGGGTACGGCGTTCTCCAGCGAGGGTCGCCTCAACTTCCGCAACGCTCGCTTTGCGCACGACGATGGTCCCATCGATCCCACCTGCACCTGCCCGGTGTGCACGGGCGGCTACAGCCGCGCGCTCATTCGCCACATGGTCACGCAGAAGGAGATGCTCGGCGGCATTCTGCTGTCGATGCACAACATCTACTACTTGCTCAACCTTATGCAGCGTGCTCGCCAGGCCATTATCGAGGGTCGTTACGGCGCGTTCGTGAGTGACTGGATGAACAGCCCTGCGGCGGTGGATTACTAAGGGCGGCGCGGGCGCTTGCAGGGCGCGGGCAACGGCAAGGGGCGAGCGCCGGCCGGTCGTCGCGTTCGCTAACACTGTCTGCGCGACCGCTGACCGATGCCTTGCAAGCGCATGATGCATCGTGGGTACCATACCGAATAGTTGATGTTCGGGCGGGTGTTTGACGCATGGCGTCGACCCCGCCCGTTTTCTTTTTCTCGATAGGAGTACCCATGATTAAGAACGAGAATGTCGAGGGCGAGCCTGCCTACGACGAGACGTACCGCCGCGGCCCCGTGGTCATGCGCGGCCCGATGATTCCTAAGGACAATACGTACGCTAACCTGCTGGCGCCCGAGGAGTCGACCGACTGGTTGCATGCCGATCCGTGGCGCGTACTGCGCATCCAGGCCGAGTTTGTCGACGGTTTTGGCGCGCTTGCCGAGCTCGGACCTGCGGTGACCATCTTCGGTAGCGCCCGCACGCCCAAGACCGATACGCTCTACAAGGCGGCGCGCACCGTCGGGCGTAAGATTGCCCAGCGCGGCGTGGCGGTTATCACCGGTGGCGGCCCCGGCATCATGGAAGCGGCCAACAAGGGAGCGGCGAGCGTCAATGGTAAGTCAGTTGGCCTGGGCATTGAATTGCCGCACGAGCAGGGGCTCAACAAATACGTGAACCTCGGCATGGACTTCCGTTACTTCTTTGTGCGCAAGACCATGTTCGTCAAATACAGCTCGGGCGCTATTGTGTTTCCCGGCGGGTTTGGCACGCTCGACGAGATGTTCGAGGTGCTCACGCTGGTGCAAACGCACAAGGTCAAGCGTATGCCGCTCGTTTTGGTGGGCACCGAGTACTGGCAGGGCCTGTTCGACTGGCTCAACGGCCCGGTGATGGACGCCGGCATGATTAGCCCGCTCGATCCCGAGCTCGTGCACATCACCGACGACCTCAACGAAGCCGTCGACATCGCCCTGAGCGGGCTGATGTAGATCAATCGTGCCCACGCGACATGAATACGCATGGCAATCTGATGTTATCTAACATCAGATTGCCATGCGTATTGGGTATACTGATGCAAAAGACGAGGCGAGGAGGTCGCATATGTCTACTGCAACGGTTAAGCCTACGACGGTTCGCATCGAAGAGGGGCTCAAGGAACAGGCGACTGAGTTCTTGGATTCGGTCGGCCTCAGCCTCAATTCCTATCTCAATCTTGCCGTTCGGCAGCTTGTAAATCAGCGAAAGATTCCTTTTGAGATTGTAGGAAGGGCGGAGGTGCCCAACGAGGCGACGAGGCGCGCCATGGTGATTGCCGAGGCTCATGAGTTGGGGATTTTGCCGGACGATAGCCTGTCATTCAATAACGCTGATGAGCTTATGTCATTCCTCGATGAGGAATAGCGATGTTCGAGATTAAAGTCGAGGCTCAATTTAAGGTGGACTACAAACGAACGATGCGCATGCATCCGCAGCTAAAAAGTGAGTTTAAAGCGGCGGTTGCAGAGCTTGTGGCTCATGGGTCACTTCCGGCGGAGTATGGCGCCCACGAGCTCTCAAACCCGGGCGGAAACTACAACGGCCACATCGATTTCCACCTATCCGATGGCTTGGTCGATGTGGTCGTTCTTTATCTTCCCCATAAGACTAACCCAGTGATTAGGCTGGTGAGAATGGGCACTCATCAGGAGCTGTTTCAGGGTCCGCTGGGCTGATCGCCGATTTCCAAGTTGCGGTGGAATAGGGATTGATTGACAGCTAATAAGCCAAAAACGGTCCCTATTTCACCGCAACTGATGTGGGCGTCCCTAGTGGATGGGCTGGTAGCGGGGGCAGTAGCTGATGGCTATGGCATCGACGCCTACATGGGTGGCGATGGTGCAGCCGATGGGGCCGGTGCCGGCGTCTACATAGTCTTGGCCTGCGAGCGCTTGGCTGACGAGCTCCTGCTCCTCGGCGGCGCCGGTCGTGAGCACGCGCACGCTGGAGCCCGGATGCTCGGCCAAAAATGCGAGGCAATCGGCCATGGTGTTGGTAACGATGCGTTTGGCACCGCGGCCCTTTTTTATGGCCTTGATCTCGCCCGATTTCCACTCCGGCGAAACGGCCAGGCGAATGTTGAGCATTTGCGTGAGCTGGCCGGCGAGCTTGGGCGCGCGGCCGTTCTTAACGAGATTCTCGAGCGTGCGGGGAATCAGCAGCAGGTGGGCGTCGGGCAGCGTCGCGCGGATCTGCGCCTCGGTCTCGTCCAGGCTGCGGCCGTCCTCGCGCATGGCCAGCGCGTACTCCACCAGCAGGCCCTCGGCGCCCGAGCCGGTGCGCGAGTCGATGCAGCGCACGTCGAGCTCGTGCGTTTCGGCCGTCAGGCTGGCGTTGGCATAGCAGGCGGACCACTCGCTGCACAGCGAGATAAAGATGGCGCTATCGTGACCGTCGGCGCGCACGCGGTCAAAGAGTTCCTTGAACTCGCCGGCACTCGGCTGCGAGGTGTGCGGCAGCTGCTCGGAGCCGGCCATGCGCGCGACGTACTCCTGGGCGGTAATCTGCACCTGGTCGAGCAGGTCCTCGCCCTCGATAATCACATGCAGCGGAATCACGTAAATGCCGAGCTCTTGGGCGCGGGCGGGGGAGATGTCCGACGTGGAGTCGGTTATGATGGCAAAAGACATAATTGCACCTTTCGTTGGGGCGCGACGGCGCCGCCTTCTGAGAGCAAAGTGCGACAAGTATAGTGGAGTTGCTCTACATTGCTAGGTTAAATTGTTGAATAGTCAACAGTTTGAAGTGTCGGTGTGGAAATCGTCAACTGGGGAAGAGGGATGCCGATGGAGGCGCTGGAGATATGCAAGCGGCCGGTCGTGCTGTTTGATTTTGATGGCACGGTGGCCGATACGGGTCGGGCGGTGATGACCTCGACGCGCAAGACGCTGGCTGCACGCGGGTTTTCGGAGGCGCAGATGGGTGACCTGCGTCGCATGATCGGGCCGCCCCTGTGGAAGAGTTTTCACGACTTTTATGGCTTCTCCCGCGAGGAGTCGCTTGTGGTGGCCGACGAGTACCGCGCCTTTTTTGACGAGCTGGGACCGGAGGAGTATCCCGTGTTCGACGGGATCCCCGAGCTGCTGGATGGGTTGGTCGCCCAGGGCAAGCGCTTGGCCGTGGCGACGTCGCGCATGGAGGCAAAGTGCGTTGACATGGTGGGTGAACTGGGGCTTTCTCAGTTTGAGGCCGTGGTTGGCATGAATCCGCCGCAGGGCCGCGAGACCAAGGCGGATTCGGTCCGCGATGCGCTGGCGGCCCTGGGCGCGACCGCGGACGAGGCCGTGATGATTGGCGACCGCTTTAACGACGTCGAGGGCGCGCACGCGATGGGCGTGCCGTGCATTGGCATCTATTCGGGTGCGGCGGCGCCGGGGGAGCACGAGGCTGCGGGCGCCGATGCGGTGGTGCACTCGGTGGCCGAGCTTGCTAAACTTTTCGCTATATAAGTATTTGATGTGAGGGGCGGGCGTACCCGTCGCTCATTGGTAAGGAGGTCGTCCATGAATCAGGTGGAGCAGAGCGTTACCGAGTATGTCGACGAGGTCTGGGAGGACGTCGTCGCCGATATCGAGCAGCTGGTGAGTTATCCGTCCGTAGCCGTTGCTGCCGATGCGGAGCCTAGCGCGCCGTTTGGCCGCCCGGTTCGTGATGCGCTCGATTGCGCGCTCGGCATTGCGCAAAAGCTCGGCTACCAGACGAGCGACGACGAGGGCTATGTGGGCATTGCCGATATCCCGGGTCGCGGCGACAAGCAGCTCGCGACCATCTGCCACGTGGACGTGGTGCCCGCCGGCCCCGGCTGGAACACCGACCCGTTTGCGATGGAGCGTCGCGAGGGATGGCTGCTCGGCCGTGGCGTGATTGATGACAAGGGTCCGGCGGTGTTGTCGCTCTACGCCGGTGCCTACCTGCTCAAGCACGGCATTGTGCCGCGCTATACCTTTCGCGCACTGCTGGGCTGCGATGAGGAAGTGGGCATGTCCGACGTTCACCATTATCTGGAGAACCACGCAGACCCCGACTTTTTGTTTACGCCCGATGCCGAGTTCCCGGTCTGCAATGCCGAGAAGGGCCAGTTTGGGGCGACGTTTGTGAGCCCCAAGATCGACGGCGGGCGCATTGTGTCCTGGAGCGGTGCCGAGGCGAGCAACGCCATTCCGTCGCAGTCCATCTGCGAGCTTGCGATTGCCGCCGATGAGCTGCCGGCGCCCGTTGAGAACGCCGACCGCCTGGAGATCACGGCGCTTGATAACGGGCGTGCGCAGATTTTCGCCCACGGTATTGGCGGCCACGCTTCGATGCCCGAGGGGACGATCAACGCCGTCGGCCTGATCGTGACGTACCTGCGCGAGGCCGAGGACGCGTTTGGTGCCCGTGACGAGCGCCTGCTGACGCCTGCCGAGCACGAGTTCGTCAAGTTCCTGGCCTTTGTACATGCAGACGCCTATGGCCGCGGCCTGGGTATCGATGCGACGAGCTCGGCGTTTGGCCCGCTTACCTGCAACGCTGGCGTCATCCGCGTGGCGGATGGCCATATTGAGCAGGTCATCGACGTGCGCTTCCCCGACAGCACGAGTGCCGATACCATCCGCGAGCAGCTCGACCCGCTCGTGGGCCGTTTTGGCGTGACGTGCCAGCTGGGTCGCGCTAAGGTGCCGTTCTCGGTGTCTGCCGACGATCCGGCCGTGAAGGCGCTTATCGATACCTATAACGAGTTTACGGGCAAGCATGCCAAGCCCTTTGCCATGGGCGGCGGCACGTACGCGCGCAACTTTGCCCGCGCCGTCTCGTTTGGCCCCGAGGAGACCGGCCTGGAGCTGCCCGCATGGGGCGGCCAGATGCACGGCCCCAACGAGTGCGCCAACGAGGACCAGCTCAAGCAGGCGCTCAAGATTTATATCGTGGCGATCCTGCGCCTCAACGAACTTGAGCTGTAGGGCTTCCCCAGGCACCCGACCTTGCCCCTCAAACCGTCGCTTGCGTACCAAAGTACGCGGCGCTCCTCTTTCGGGGCAATCTCGGGCACCTGGGAAACCCCTATATCCTGCTTGGATACAAACTTGCATTACGAGCCCGGTGCTTCGGCCCGGGCTTTTTCTGTTGCGGTGGGGTAGTCATTGGGGACGTTCCTTTGGTGTAAAAGGTGCGCCATGTTCGGCGCTGGATTGTTATCCGTTTGTAAAGGCTGGGCAGAGCTTGCGGTAAGGGTCTATCAATAGCCCGTAAGAAACCGCAGATAAGGCGGTCGTCGCCCGATCGGGGCCGTATCTTTCCAAACAGCAAAGCGGGCGGGGTGCCCGCGAGTCGCATGTATGAAAGGAAGATCATGCTCGATCAGGCTTATTCTCGTCGTCAGTTCCTCGGCCTCGCTGGTGGTTTTGCCAGCATCGTCGGTCTCGGTCTCGTTGGTTGCGGCGGCTCCGGCGCATCCGACGCCGCCGACAAGGGTAGCGCCGCTGCTGCCGAGTCCGTCTCCGGCGAGGTGACCTACGACGGTGCCTCTTCGTTCCAGGCTCTCGTCGAGGCCGCTGCCGAGAAGTTCATGGATGCCAACCCGGACGTCTCCGTCTCCGGCTCGGGTAACGGTTCGGGCAAGGGCCTGACCGCTGTTGCCGCCGGCACCGTCACCATCGGCAACTCCGACGTCTTCGCCGAGACCAAGCTCGAGGCCGACCAGGTCAAGAACCTCGTCGACCATGAGGTCGCCGTCGTGGGCATGGGTCCCGTCGTCTCCAAGAACGTGACGGTCGACGACCTGTCCCTCGAGCAGCTCAAGGGCATCTTCTCTGGCCAGATCACCAACTGGAAGGAGGTCGGCGGCGACGACGCCACCATCGTCGTCCTCAACCGCAAGGCCGGCTCCGGCACCCGCGCCACCTTCGAGGCCGCCGTCTTTGGCGACGAGGCCGTCGACTTTAAGGGCGACGCCGAGCTCGACAAGTCCGGCGACGTCCAGACTCAGATGGGCAGCACCGATAACGCCATCTCCTACCTCGACTTCTCGCACTTCGATGACTCCAAGTTCAACGCCATCAAGGTCGAGGGCGTCGAGCCCAAGAGCAAGAATGTCACTGATGACTCCTTCAAGATCTGGGCTACCGAGCACATGTACTGCTCCAAGGACGCCGACGAGGCCACCAAGGCCTTCCTGGAGTTCATGCTTTCCGACGACGTCCAGGGCAAGCTCGTCGAGGAGCAGGGCTTCATCCCCGTCTCTGCCATGAAGGTCGTCAAGGACGCCAGCGGCAAGGTCTCTGCTAAATAAGTAATCGCCCCGGAAAGGTTTGCAATGGCAAAACAGCTGCCAAAGCGCGACCTTGAGAACGTGGGCCTGGGCGTCACGGGCGCGTGCGTAGCGCTCGTGACGCTTGTCGTTGCCGCGCTCATCTTTATGGTCGCCCAAAAGGGCCTCTCGGCTTTTGTCAAGGACGGCGTCTCGGTCGTCGAGTTTTTCACCGGCACCAAGTGGGACCTGGCCAACACAGCCGAAAACGGCCTGCCCTATACCGGCGCCCTGCCCCTGATCGTCACCTCGTTTGCGGTCATGGTGCTCTCCACGCTTATCGCGCTGCCCATCGCCATCGGCTCTGCCATCTTTGCGGTCGAGATTAGCCCTAAGTTTGGCTCTAAGATCTTTCAGCCGCTCATTGAGCTTTTGACCGGCATCCCCTCGGTCGTCTTTGGCCTGATCGGTTTTCACGTGGTCGTCGGTCTTATGAAGAGCGTTTTCCACGTGAGCACGGGCCTGGGCATCTTGCCCGGCGCCATCGTGCTGGCGGTCATGATTCTGCCGACGATGACCACGCTTTCGGTCGATGGCTTGCGCGCCGTGCCCGACGGCTACCGCCAGGGCTCGCTCGCGCTGGGCTACACCCGCTGGCAGACCATCTGGCACGTGGTGCTCAAGTCCGCCATGCCGTCGCTCATAACCGCGGTTATCTTGGGCATGACCCGCGCCTTTGGCGAGACGCTCGCCGTGCGCATGGTCATCGGCGGCATCGAGGCCATGCCGACGTCGCTGCTGTCGCCGGCGTCCACCATCACCACCACGCTCACCACGTCCATGGCAGTCTATGCCGAGGGCTCGGCCCAAGACGATGTTCTGTGGGCGCTCGGCCTGCTGCTGATGGGCATGAGTCTCATCTTCATCCTGATTATCCACCTTATCGGCCGCAAGGGGGCGAAGGCTCGTGGCTAGCACGCGTATCCACATCGACGAGGCGAGGCTCGGGCGTGTCCAAAAGCAGGACCGCTTCGCCACGGGCGTGTTGACGGCGATCGTCGCCATCGTCATGCTCATCGTCGTCTCCATGGTGGCCTATATCCTGTTCGAGGGCATCTCGACGCTGTTCCAGCCGGGCTTTCTCACGGAGCCGTCGCGCGCCAACGGAACGCAGGGCGGCGTGCTCTACCAGCTGTTCGACTCGTTCTACCTGCTGCTGATCACCCTGATCATCTCGGTGCCCATCAGCCTGGGTGGCGCGGTCTTTTTGGTTGAGTACGCGCCGGACGGACCCATCCGCGACATCGCCTCCACCGCCATCGAGACGTTGTCCTCGCTGCCTTCCATCGTCGTCGGCATGTTCGGTTTTCTGGTGTTCTCGGTGCAGCTGGGCTGGAAGTACTCCATCATCTCCGGCGCCGTCGCGCTCACCATGTTCAACATCCCCATCCTGGTGCGCGTGATCCAGCAGGCGCTCGAGGACGTGCCGCAGGCCCAGCGCGATGCGTGCCTGGCCATGGGCCTCACTCGCTGGGAGGCCACGCTGCACATCCTGATCCCCGAGGCCATGCCTGCCATCGTGACGGGCATCGTGCTTTCGGCCGGTCGCGTGTTTGGCGAGGCCGCAGCGCTGCTCTTTACCTCGGGCATGAGCTCGCCGGTTCGCCTGAACTTCTTGAGCTTTAACCTGTCGAGCCCCACCTGCGCTTGGAACGTGTTCCGCCCCGGTGAGTCGCTCGCCGTGCATATCTACAAGATCTATGGCGAAGGCAGCCCCGAGGCCCAGCAGATCGTTTGGGGTACCGCGGCACTGCTGATGATTTGCGTGCTGCTGTTTAACGTAATCGCCCGCATTGTGGGCAAGCAACTGGCAAGGAAGATGACGGCCGAATGAGCGAGATGAATGTAACGCCCGCAACCGAAGCGGCATCGTCCGACACCCGGGACTTCCTGTCGAGCGTGGGGGAGAGCGAGAAGCGCGTGCGCGTGAGCGGCAAGGCCGTGAGCGACGAGGTTGTGCTCTCCACCAAGGACGTCAACGTGTACTATGGCGACCACCATGCACTGCACAATACGTCGCTCGACTTCCACAAGGGCGAGATCACGGCGCTCATTGGGCCTTCGGGCTGCGGTAAGTCGACCTTCTTGCGTAGCCTCAACCTCATGAATCGCGAGATTCGCGGCTGCCGCGTGGAGGGCGAGATCAACTATCGCGGGCGCAACGTGAACACCAAGACCGAAAACACCTACGAGCTGCGCCGTTCCATTGGCATGGTGTTCCAGCAGCCCAACCCGTTCCGCAAGTCCATTCGCGACAACATCACGTTTGCGCCCAAGCGCCACGGCATCACCGACCGTGACGAGCTCGACCGCATGGTCGAGGAAAGCTTACGCGGCGCGGCGCTGTGGGACGAGGTCAAAGACAAGCTCGATAAGAGCGCCTATGCGCTTTCGGGCGGTCAGCAGCAGCGTCTGTGCATCGCGCGTACGCTGGCGCTCAACCCCGACGTGATTCTGTTCGACGAGCCCTGCTCGGCGCTCGACCCCATCTCGACGCTGGCGATCGAGGACCTCATGTCATCGATCGTGGCCGACCGCGCCATCGTTATCGTGACGCACAACATGGAGCAGGCGTCGCGCGTGTCCAACCGCACGGCGTTCTTCTACATGGGCGATATGGTCGAGTACGACGAGACTGACGAGATTTTCCAACGGCCCAAGGATAAGCGGCTGAATGATTACCTCACCGGCATGTTCTCCTAGTCCGGGACATGCTTGAGGCCTGCAGCGGCCACGGTTGCCGCAGGACTGATTGGAGAGGCGGGTCATCTCTTGCGGGAGATGGCCCGCCTTTTGCTCTGCGACCGAAACGACCACCACAAAGGGGACAGGCGCCTTCGTGGTGGTTTGGGGTGGGGCTCGCTGCTATCATGGACAACGTTGAATTTCTACGAAGGAGCAGGGCATATGGCGATTCTTTTGGGATGCGATTCCGTCAGCCTAGAGTTTCCCACCAAGCATATTTTCGATAGCGTTACGCTCGGCGTGGGCGAGGGCGACCGTATTGGTATTGTCGGTAAAAACGGCGACGGTAAGTCGACGCTGCTGAGCGTGCTCGTCGGCACGTTGGAGCCCGACGACGGCCGCGTGACGCACCGTCGCGGCACCACGATCGGTCTACTCGGCCAAAAGGACCAGCTGGTCGATACCGACACCGTGCATCATGCCGTTGTGGGTGACGTCCCCGAGTACGAGTGGGCGTCGAGCCCCCGCACGCGCCAGATTCTGGCCGGCCTTATTAGCGATGTGCCCTGGGAGGGCACGGTGGGCGAGCTTTCGGGCGGCCAGCGCCGTCGCGTGGACCTCGCGCGCCTGCTGATCGGCGACTACGACGTGCTCATGCTCGACGAGCCCACTAACCACCTGGACATGCGCACCATCAACTGGCTCGCGCGTCACTTAAAGGCCCGCTGGCAGCGTGGCCAGGGCGCCATGCTCGTGGTCACGCATGACCGTTGGTTCTTGGACGAGGTCTGCACCAGCATGTGGGAGGTCCACGACGGCCAGGTCGATCCCTTCGAGGGCGGCTACTCCGCATATATCCTTCAGCGCGTGGAGCGCGACCGCATGGCCGCGGTTACCGAGGAGCGCCGTCGCAACATGGCGCGCAAGGAGCTCGCGTGGCTGAGCCGCGGCGCCCAGGCGCGTTCCACTAAGCCCAAGTTTCGCGTTGATGCCGCTTGCGAGCTGATCGCCGACGTGCCGCCCATGCGTGACGAGCTGGAGCTCAAGCGCCTCGCCGTGAGCCGCCTAGGCAAGCAGGTTATCGACGTGGTCGACGTGGACGCCGGCTATGCGGATGCCGGCGGCGCGCCCAAGCAGGTGCTCTCCGATGTGACCTGGCTCATTGGTGCGGGCGACCGCTATGGTCTTTTGGGTGAGAATGGCGCTGGCAAGTCGACGCTGCTTGATGTGATCCAGGGCAAAATTGCGCCCACGCGCGGCCGCGTGAAGATTGGCCAGACGGTACGCTTTGGCGTGCTGTCGCAGCAGCTCGAGGAGCTCGAGCCCTACATGGGCGACACGATCCGCGAGGTGCTCAGCAACTATAAGAAGTACTACGTCATCGACGGCAAGGAGACTTCGCCCGAGAAGCTCTGCGAGCGCCTGGGATTTACGACGCAGCAGCTCTGGAGCCGCATCGGCGATCTTTCGGGCGGCCAGCGCCGTCGCCTGTCGCTGCTGCTGACGATCCTGGACGAGCCCAACGTGCTCATCCTGGACGAGCCCGGCAACGACCTGGATACCGACATGCTCGCGATTGTCGAGGACCTGCTCGACGGCTGGCCCGGCACATTGATCCTGGTGACACACGACCGCTTCTTGATGGAGCGCGTGACCGACCAGCAGTGGGCGCTGCTCGACGGCCACCTGACGCATATGCCCGGTGGCGTGGACCAGTACCTGCGCCTGTGCAACGCTACCGCCGAGGGCGAGCCCGTGGGCGCGCCGAGCGCCAAGACCGGCACGTTCGACACCGGTGCCGCGGCAGCTGCGGCCGAAAAGCCCAAGTCGAGCGGTCAGCCCAACGGCCTGTCCAACGCCGAGCGCCAGAAGCTCCGCCGCGAGGTGAGTTCGCTCGAGCGCAAGATGGAGACGCAGCGCACCCGCGTTGAGGAGGCCGAGGCAGCAATGGCCCAAGTCGATCCCACCAACTACACGGCGCTCGGCGAGCAGCAGGCAAAGATCGACGAGGCTCACGCTGCCATGGACGAGCTGGAGATGGCGTGGCTCGAGGCGAGCGAAAAGCTCGAGGGCGAGGAGTAGGCGAGAATGATCAAAGCCGCGTTTTTCGATATCGACGGCACGCTGCTGAGCTTTAAGACCCACCGGATTCCGGCGTCGGCGCAGCAGGTGCTCGACAGCTTTCACGAGCAGGGGATTGCGTGCGTGATCGCCACGGGCCGTCCGACCTACCAGATGCCGGACTGGCTGTTCGACCTGGGCTGGGATGCGTACATTACGCTTTCGGGCCAGCACTGCTTTGATGCCGAGGGGGTTTACCGCAGCTGCCCGATCGATTCGGACGACGTCGCGGTGATTGTGGGCCAGGTGGCGCAGGGGCGCTACGACTCGCTGTGCATGCAGGGCGAGAACTCGTTTGTGAACCGCCTGTCCGAGCGCGTGGTGACGGCTGGCAGCAACGCGGGAATCGTCTACCACGAGGAGCCGTTTGAGCACGCCTTTGACGCACCGGTCTACCAGTTTTGCGCCTTTGTGGACCCGGCCGACGAGCATATCGTGACCGACGCCGTGTCGCATTCGCTCACCACGCGCTGGTGCGACCTGTTCTGCGACATTATTCCCGCTAACGGCGGCAAGGACCTGGGCGTGGCGGCGACGCTCGAGCGGCTTGGTATCGACGCGAGCGAGGCGATTGCCTTTGGCGACGGCGAGAACGACCTGTCGATGTTTGCCGCCGTGGGCACGAGCGTGGCCATGGGCAACGCACAGGACACGGTGAAAGCTGCGGCGACCTATGTGACGACTGCCGTGGACGACGACGGCATCTACAACGCTGCGAAGCACTTTGGACTCGTGTAGCTGCGACCCGGCACTTGGGGACGTTCCTTTTCTGCCGGCAGCTGGGGACGCTCCTTGCGGGGTGTGTCCCCGTTTTGTTTTCGTCCCGTGCGTTTTGTGAAACACGGTTAACTTTTTAAACAACGTAGTAAGACATGGGCAACTTTGCGGTAAAGTTAGCCGTGGAAAGTATCCAAAGGCTAACTAGCAATCATCGCGAAAGGCGGCCCATGGCCCTACGTGAATCCGGAGAAGACTATCTCGAATCTATTTATGTGCTCTCGAAGCACCAAGGCATCGTTCGATCGATTGACGTTGCCGAATACCTGGGCGTAACCAAGGCGAGCGTTTCCAAGGCCATGGCGACCTTAGAGAGTAACGGCTACGTGGAGATGGGCAAACGCGATGTGCATCTGACGGAACGCGGTCTGGAGGTCGCTCGCCAAATGTGGGAGCGCCATTGCTTTTTTGTAGGGCTGCTCGAGGACGCAGGCGTAGCGCCTGAGGTTGCCTCGCAAGAGGGCTGCCACATGGAACATTGCCTGAGCGAGGAGAGCTTCGAGAAGCTAAGGTCGATGCTGAGGCGGGATGGCGCTTCGGCGCCAACAATGACCGACTAGCATTCCCGCAGCGGCGCGCCTCCCGCGCCAAAGGCGCGGGACAGCGATCGGGACCAGTAGCCCCACCAACTAACTCCAACTCAGACAAGGAACCCCGCCAGCAAGCGATGCCCAAGAACCGTCAACAACGTCACCGCAGGCCGGGACCGGGCTTGGTTTTGAAAACACTCCGCAGCGCGAGGCCCGCCTTTCCGTTGCTCCGCAGGAGCAGGAAAGACGGGCCTCATGCGCGAGGACGTTTTCAAAACCAAGCCCGGCCCCGGCCGGAGGGACCACAAGCAAGCTACAGGTTCTTGACACCCATCGCGCGCATGGCGTTCAGGATGGCGATGATCGCCACGCCTACGTCGCCGAACACGGCAAGCCACATGTTGGCGATGCCCAGCGCTGCCAGCACAAGGATCAGCAGCTTAACGCCCAGCGCAAAGATGATGTTCTGCCAGACGATCGTCATGGTCTTGCGTGCCACGCGGATCGCGCGGGAAATGTTGGACGGCTTGTCGTCCATGAGCACGACATCGGCGGCCTCGATCGCAGCGTCAGAACCCATAGCGCCCATGGCAATGCCCACATCGGCGCGCGTAAGCACGGGCGCATCGTTGATGCCGTCGCCCACAAAGGCGAGCTTGCCCTTGCCACTCTCGGTTGCAAGCAGCGCCTCGACGCGCTCGACCTTATCGCCCGGCAGCAGCTGCGCGTGGAACTCGTCGAGACTGAGTTGCTTGGCCACAGACGCCGCAACCTCCTCGCGGTCGCCCGTGAGCATGACGGTGCGCTTGACACCGGCGGCGTGCAGGTCGCGAATCGTTTGCTCAGCATCGGCCTTGACGGTGTCTGCAATCACGATGTGGCCGGCGTACACGCCGTCAACGAGCACATGCAGAATCGTTCCGACGACCTCGCAATCGGGCGCTTCGACTCCGGCCGCGGCGAGCATCTTTGCGTTGCCAACGACGACGTGCTTGCCGTCGATGGTTGCCGTCACGCCATGGCCCGCGTCGTTGGTGGAGTCGCTTACGCGCTTGGGGTCGACCTCGCCCTGGTAGGCGACACGTACGGACTGCGCGATGGGGTGATCGGAGAACGACTCAGCAAGGGCTGCGACTTCGAGCAACGACTGCTCGGTATAGCCGGCCTCGGGGTGTACCGCGACCACCGAGAACGTGCCGTTGGTGAGGGTGCCCGTCTTGTCAAAGACGACGGTGTCCACGTCGGCGAGCGTCTCGAGGTAGTTAGAACCCTTGATGAGAACGCCCAGCTTGGATGCGCCGCCGATGCCGCCAAAGAAACTAAGCGGCACGCTGATCACCAACGCGCACGGGCAGCTGACGACCAAGAAGGTCAGGCCGCGCAGAATCCAGTCGGACCAGGCACCGGTGACCAGGCCACCGCCGAGCGCGAGCACCGCGGCAGCGCCGGTGACGGCGGGCGTGTAGATGCGGGCAAAGCGCGTGATGAAGTTCTCGGTGCGTGCCTTCTTTTCGCTGGCATTCTCCACGAGCTCCAGGACGCGTGCGACGGTGGACTCGCCAAAGGGCTTGGTGGTGCGCACGTGGATGAGCCCCGTCATGTTGATGCAGCCGCTGATGATATCGTCTCCGGTTTTGGCCGGGCGGGGGACCGACTCACCGGTAAGGGCGGCGGTGTCGAGCTGGGTTTCGCCCTCGACGATGACGCCGTCGATAGGCACGCGCTCGCCGGGCTTGACCACGATCACGGTGCCGACCGCGATGTCATCGGGGAAGACCTGTTCGAGTGAGCCGTCGGGTTGCTCGACGTTAGCGTAGTCGGGCGCGATGTCCATCATGGCGCTGATCGACTTGCGGCTCTTGCCCACGGCGTATGCCTGGAACAGCTCGCCGACCTGGTAGAACAGCATGACGGCGGCGCCTTCGGCCATGTGCGGGTCTGTGTCGGGGAAGAGCACCATGGCAAATGCGCCGATGGTTGCGACGGCCATGAGGAAGCTTTCGTCGAAGGCCTTGCCGCGGCGGATGTTATTGAATGCCTTTTGCAGTACGTCGTAGCCGGCAATCAAAAACGGCACGAGGAACAGCACAAAGCTGGCGTAGATGTCGCCCGGGGTGCCGAATGCGGCGGTAAGGGTGCTGAACTCATCGAGGGCGTACACCACGGCAAAAATGCCCAGCGCTACCAGGATGCGGTTGCGCTTATGCTCGAGTGATTCTTTTTTCTTGCGCTTCTTCTTTTTCTTTTTGGGGTCGGCGGTGGCCATGACTCGTATCCTCCCAT
This sequence comes from Collinsella sp., assembly GCA_048326155.1. Classification (GTDB taxonomy): domain Bacteria; phylum Actinomycetota; class Coriobacteriia; order Coriobacteriales; family Coriobacteriaceae; genus Collinsella. The sequence continues at coordinate 74,242 of DBFEQD010000004.1, read as the reverse complement.
TTGAATGTATGAACATTCGCTCATATAATTTCGCGAGCAAAGGCCGCAGCAAGCGCGGCCTTGCAGGTTGGCGTAAACCTGGGCTAGAGAATAATCTCGCAGTCCGGCTCGGCGTCGGCCGTAAACTCAACAACGCGGTTGAGCACCTCGTCGAACTCAGCATCATCGGCCTCGAGCGTCAGCTTCTGGGTCATAAAGTTGACGGACACGGATTTGACGCCCTCGAGCTTGGCCAGCTCGTCCTGAAGCTCGCGCGCACAGTTGGCGCAATCGATCTCATCGAGCTTGTACTGCTTTTTCATGGTGGGTTCCTTTCCCGTTTTTGCGGCTTGGGTGCAGGCCGCGCTGGTACCGTGGTTGGCTGCTATTCGCAGATGTGGCTCATGCCCTGGTTGAGCATGGTGTAGACGTGGTCGTCGGCGAGCGAGTATAGGATATTGCGCCCGTCGCGCCGGAATTTAACCAGGTGCGACTGCTTGAGTGTGCGCAGCTGGTGCGACACCGCGGACTGCGAGGTTTCGGTCGCTTCGGCGATGTCTGCCACGCAGAGCTCGCGGCCCATGAGGGCGTAAAGGATCTTGATGCGCGTGGTGTCGCTGAAGACCTTGAACAGGTCGGCGAGGTCGTAGAGAAGCTCCTCGTCGGGAAGGTCCTCGGGCGAGCAGGTGGTGGGGATCGCGGGTTCGGTGGCCTCGATGTCGGGTTTCGTTTCATCAACGCGGATGCTCATTGCAATATCCTTTCATATGAACATGCGCTCATATAACTTGCTTTCGATTATATGAGTGTATGTTCATATGTCAATACAATTTGCGTTAATTTCGATGACTGCTTGCCGCCTCTGCGATTTTCTGTGGGTTGGGAGACATCGACGCAATGCTCGCCAACATATTTCGAGATGTTCGGCTAGCATGCTAAGAAAGCCACCTTGAGAAGCATTAGAACTGTTCATATTTGTACTTTATCGTGTCAAATACCGCGAGAATCAGTTCTTCCTCTACGGGAGTTCCTGCAGAATCAGTTTTATCTAAAGTTATATTGAGCATTGCTGCAGCCAATCTGGCACACCGGTGGCCGAATAAGTCGAAAAATGTAGGTGGACATCCGCAGAGATCGCCTTTAGAAGAGCGAATTCTCAATTAGATCAATAATCGTGTCGTCTTCCGTGCGGTTTTCATCGATTTTTGCGAACATGTCGCATTCCCAAGCCCCATTGATTTCCTCAGCAAGGGCCCCGACGTGTTGCATGTCGTCGGGTTCGGGCACATCGTTGATGCTCGGGTCATCAGCTTGCGGATATTGGCTTGCAATTTCGCGCTTGGCGGCCTCTTCTTCTTTGAGTGTCTCCAGGACGCGGCGACCGTATTCGAAGTAGCGCCGCAAGACAAATTGACGAAGAGTTTCTTGCAGGATGGCGAAGTTATCCGGGAGTCGACCGGGCCATATCTTCTCGCGAATGCGAATCGCTTCCATGACCCGTTTAAAAGCGGACTGTTTGAAAAACGAATGACGATTAACTGTGATAACGGCATATCCCATGTTTCGCAGCGTGTTTCGGCGCTCCTCGTCAATTGATTGCTGCTCGGGTTCGTCGTGGTAAAAGCCGTTGTATTCGATATCGGTCATCGAATTTTCGAGCAGCGCGTCGAGGTAGAAAACCGTCCGTCGCGTTAGGGCGGCGTATCTTTTGGGGACTGGGATTGGATAATCCGTTTTGATAGCGCGTATGGCTAAGCCACCCATTGACTTGGGCATTGTCAGCATCATGACAAACGCCGTTTCGAGTGGGGAGCGACAGCCTTCGTGTACATAAGAAAGTGCCTTAAGTGCTTTATTAGATCCACGATACCCCGGTGCCTCTGAAAAGAAGGCTCTGAGCTCTTCAACGCTGGTTAGGGCTGGGCGCTCGCGATATTGAGTTTCGTCGGACGTTCCAAGCGCGTAGGAGCCGCAGATTTCAAAGTAATACTCAACGAGCTCCGAAAGGTTGAGGTCGGCTGTTGCTTCTAACGCGCACAGCTTGATATCGACGATGTAGACGTTCGGCTCGAGTTCTAGGTAGCTTTCTGCATCAAACGTATAGTGCGTGCAGTGGCAGATGCAGCCCTTGCGGTGCCTTTTGGCATTATTGGAAAACGTCAGCACATGGATACGTTCAGAATCGACATTCTTTCTGTTGAGCCATGCTCGTGCCGCTTCCAGGTCGGACGTGGTCGGCGCAGACACCCTGATCTTTTCCATAGGTATGGGACCGGTCGCGTAGCTTGCGAGCGAGTTGGCTGTTTGGTATACAGCGCGTGCCGTGGTATGTGACAGAATGATTCCCATACGCGCATGATGGCATAGCGGACGCCGCATACGCCCGAAACTTCGGGCAACGGTATTGGGGCGCGGCTTATCTTCTGCGAACGGTGGGTTTTTGAGCTGTCGTATTGAGGGAACAGCTTTGGCTGGGGAGGTTTCTGCCGGCTGCCCCTTTTTGATGAACTTTAGTTGCGGATTCGTAGCTTCTAAGCGTTTTTGCCGACCGCTCAGATGCCTCACCAACATAATTTGAGTTATTCGGCCTTATCCTATACAAATAGGTGCGATCGCAACGTCCTATTCGAATTGATTCAGGTAGATTTATGGGGCTTGGTTGCGAAATTAAGGCGATTTTAGCTTCGATTGCGGTTCAAGGGGCCTTGACTAGTGGTTCAGCTGGCCGAACAACTCGAAAAATGTAGGTGGGCCAACCTGCCGACTATGTGAAGCACGCGTATTTGCTCGTTTTGATGAAAACTAGGGTGCAGCCATAAGGCTGCGCCCTAGTTTACTGCGTGTCGGTGTGCCCAGACGGATTGCGCTGTGCCTGGCAGGCGCTCCCGCAGATGGATCGGTTATTTCGCGAATAGGTTCTTGAGGTTGAACTCGGCCTGAACCGTGCGGAGCATGAGGTCGGTGTCGTCGAGGCCCAGGTGCTGCTCGTTGGCGTCGGCGGCGAGGGTGCCACGGCGGCGCGCCCAGTTCTCGAGCGCAGCGGGCGCGGACTCGCGGGGGAGCGAGCGCACGTCGGCGTCCAGGCTGCGGCAGATCTGGCGCGAGTCGATGACGATGATCTTGCCTGCGCGGCGTGCCTCGGCGTAACCGTCCAGATGAATTTTGAACCAGCTGTCCTCGAAGGCGGCGTTATGTGCCATATAGGGATACTTCTTCATGAGCTTGAGCAGCTGCTTCTGTAGCTCCTTGTTCTCGCGGAACGGCTTTTTGCCGTCGATGTCGTCCCAGGTGATGTGATGGATGTTCGATAGCGGCACATCCTCGCCGCGGTAGATGTCGGGCAGGCCGCAGTAGTGTGCCTCGGCGTCATGCGGCACGGCATCGCTGGTAAGATCCATGATCTCCCAGCCCACGTTGATGATGTAGCCGCGCTCGGGCGCGCGACCGGTGGTCTCGATGTCGATGCCGAGCACCGTGCCCTGGATGGGCTTGCGGGCATAGGCCACGCCGAGTGCATCGCGGTCACCGCGGATCTCGCGCATAACGGACGCGGCGGTGCGCTTTTGCATCTTGCCGATGGCGGCACAGGTGTCGGCATCGGACAGGCCGCGCGAGAGCGTCGCGGGCGTCACGTTGCGCAGGCGCGCCTCGCCGATCTGGTCGCACAGGTCGCGGTTGCGGTCGGCCAGGTCGCGCACGGTGGCAAAGTCGAAGCCGGGGTCGCCCTCGGCGGTAAAGTACTCGGTCTCGAGCACCTTGAGGGCCTCCTCGCCCTTCTGGCGCTCGGACTCCATGGCGCCGTGGTCGCCGTAGATAAACATGGGGATAAACGGCTGGCGCTCGTATTCGAGTGCTTGCGAAACATTCATATGCTGCTCCTTGGACGGGCCGCGTCGCGCGGCTCGGGGTTACTGAGTTGTGGCGAGATGATAGTTTACCATGGGCAACTATTGGCACCGCGCCCGGGACAACTACAATACCCTAGTTGACCGCTAGGACTTTTACAAAGCTGCCGAAAGACACGAAAGGTTCCATCCGTCATGGATTTACTGATTGATATTCTGCTCGACGCCGGCAAGGACACGCTGTCGTTGGTGCCGTTTTTGTTGGTGACGTATTTGGCTCTTGAAACCCTTGAGCACGTTGCGGGCGATCGCGTCAACGGCGCTATCAAGCGCGCTGGCGCCGCGGGCCCCGTGGTTGGCTCGCTGCTGGGCATGGTGCCGCAGTGCGGGTTTTCGGCCATGGCGGCGACGCTGTACGCCGGCCGCGTCGTGACGCTGGGCACGCTGGTCGCCGTGTTCCTCTCGACCTCCGACGAGATGTTGCCGCTGTTGCTCGCCGAGCAAGTTCCCGTGCAGACCATGGCGATGCTGCTCGCCTCGAAGGCGCTGATCGCTCTGGTCACGGGCTTTATCGTGGATGCGGCTATCCGCGGCCTTCGTCGTAATGCCCGCGCGCATGCGGCGATTCGCCGTACCGTGCTGGGGACCGCTGCCAATCCGGCTCATGTGAACTGCGCGCACGACGACCATACCGGGGGCGACATCATTGACGAGGTGGCCGAGGCGGGCGTAAGTGCCGATCACATCCACGAGCTGTGCGAACGTGATCATTGTGGCTGTGACGAGGATGAGGACGATCACGGGCACGATCACAGCCACGACCATGGTCACGCGGACGCACACGAGCACCACCACGGCCACGACCACAGCCACTCCCACGAGGGCGCGCCCGTTCTGTCGATCATCCGCAGCGCGATCTCGCACACTGTGCAGGTGTCGGTATTCATTTTCCTAGTGACGTTGATTCTGGTCGCCGTCCTCGAGACCTTTGGCGAGTCCGCAATCGAGCAGTTCCTGCGCGGCAATGAGACGCTCGCCGTCCTGGGCTCGGCGCTTGTCGGGCTGATTCCCAATTGCTCGGCCAGCGTCGTTATTACGCAGCTGTACCTGGAGGGCGCGCTGCAGCTGGCGCCGATGCTCGCTGGCACGCTCATTTCCGCCGGCGTGGGCTACCTAGTCCTGTTCCGCACCAACCGCAGCGCTCGCGAAAATGCCGTGTTCCTGGTCATGATGTACGTCATCGGCGCCGGCTGGGGACTCATTCTCTCCGCCGTTGGCCTCTAAGTAGGCCTAGCAAAACGGGCTTCAAAATAGCCATGCTCGGCGCCTGCACAATGCGGCGATGCATGGCATTTTGAAGCCCGTTTTTTGTTGAGCCATGGATCCTGAGCGCTTACACCGCTCTAAACAAAAAGGCAGATTTCCGGGCATATCCCAAAAATCTGCCTTGGTTAGCGCAGCAACTCGGTGAGGTTGCGTTTAAAGCGGGCTCGGTCCTCGCTGGTGAAGGCTGCCGGCCCGCGGGTGCGTCCCCCGGCGCGGCGAACCTTCTTTTCCTCGTGGCGAATAAACAGTTGCATGTCGATGGTCGCCTTATCGTAGACGCGCCCGCGCACGCCGATGGCGGCGGCATCGCGTCCGAGCACCATGCTCGCCAGGCCAATGTCCTGCGTTACGACCACATCGCCTGCCTGCAGGCGCTCGACAATGGCAAAGTCGGCGCTATCGGCTCCCACACTCACATCGAGCGTCGTGACCCAAAAGCCCCGACGCGCGTGCTCGGCGTCGCGCGGATCGTCGCGGCGAATGTGCCGCTCCAGGTTCTGCGTGCTGTTGCCGGCGATAACGACGGCAACGCCCGCCCTCCGCGCGCAGTCGATCGACTCGCGCGTGACCGGGCAGGCGTCGGCATCAATAAAAAGCGTCTTTGGCATCTAGCGCACCAGTTTGCCAAATTGAATGGCGCGAACAATCAGCGTCACGCCAAACACCAGCAGCGCGGCGCCGCTAAAGATGACGAGCATCTTGGCCGACCACAGCGGATAGATAAACACGAACATGCCCGCGATGATGGAGAGCGCGCCGCTCAGGATGGCGAGGGCGCGGTTAGACGAAAGCTCGGACTCCAGAATCGACATGACGCCCTCGACGATCCAGCCAAAGCCGGCGACGACCACTACAAGCGTGGTGAGCGTCGCGGTCGAGAAGGCCTGGTTGCGCAGGATTATGACGCCGCCCAGAATGATGAGCAGGTTGGAGATGATGCTCGTAACGCGCCAGCCGGTGGGCAACAGCGGCTCGAAAACAGCGGTAAACAGCCTGATCGCGGCCGTGATCACAAAGTAGAAGCCCAAGACGGTCGTTAGGAAGACGAGGGACTTGGCGGGCGCAAACAGCAGTGCGATGCCGGCGACGAGCGCCAAGACGCCCGTGATGGCGTAAATCCAGCGCACGGCCTTGACGGCCTTGCCTGCCATGCTTTTCTCGTCAAATCCAAACGCGCTCGATTGCTTGTCATCGTTCTTAAAGATGCCCATGATGTCTCCTTTCCGTGCGGCGTAAGCCGTAGCTCTTGCAACCAGTATCGCCCAAGGGCGCCGTCGCGTGGGGCGGAAAGGGCGAATGGGAGTCTCACCTTCCTGAATTGTTATCTTTGTTCCCGTTTGGATGTGGGATATTCAACAGGTGTAGAACATTGCAGCTCTGTTCGTTATTGCCTACGTTTTAGGTTAGATTCTCCTAAGAACAATTACCCGAAATTGGGGGGTCCCTATGAACGAAGCAGTTCCCGTGGTGCCGTCGAGCGCCGAGTCGATGGCAAAGCAGGGTTGCGAAAAGCTTGGCCTGGACACGTTTGACGCGCTGGTCCGCCGCGCTCGCACGTGCCGCCGCTTTGACGAGTCCATGCGCGTGCCGCGTGAGTTTTTGCTCGAGCTGGCGGAGCTTGCGCATCTGGCTCCCTGTGGCGCCAATGCTCAGCGCCTGCGCTTTCATGTGGTGTGCGGTGCCGAGGATTGCGCGCGCGTATTTGATGAGCTCGCGTGGGCCGGTGCGCTCAAGGATTGGTCGGGTCCCGATGAGGGTGAGCGCCCGACCGGCTACATCGCGATTCTTGCCGAGCGCGCTGTTCCGGGTAAGCCCGCCGCGCCCATCACCGAGGTCGACACGGGCATTGCCGCCCAGACGATGATGCTCGCCGCTCGCAGCGCCACGCCCGAGGTGGCAGCCTGCATGTTCAAGGCCTTTACGCCCCACGCGATTGCTGCCATGGGGCTCGATAACGACAAGTATGAGCTCAAGCTGATCATGGCGTTTGGCGTTCCGGCCGAGACACAGGTGATTGATGCGATCGATTCCAACCCTGACGGCTCTATCAATTACTGGCGCGATGAGGCGCAGATGCATCACGTGCCCAAGCGTCCGCTTGCCGACGTGCTGCTGTAGTTGCACGTCGTTGCGGCGCGATCCGGCGGCAAAACCACCACAAAGGTGCCCGTCTCCTTCGTGGTGATGCGAGGGGAGGGCGTGTGGCCGATCTGTATTTGGTGCGGCATGGGCAGACCGAGCTCAATGTGAAGAACATTTTGCAGGGCTGGCACGATTCGCCGCTTACGGCGCGCGGGCGCGAGCAAGCGCTGGCGACGCGTGCGGCGTTCGAGGACCGCGGCGTGACCTTTGACCATGTGTATTCGTCTCCGCTGGGGCGGGCGCGGTGTACGGCCGAGCTTATCGTTGGCGAGGGCTGTTCCATAGAGCTGGTTGATGAACTGCGCGAGTGGCATTTGGGTTCGTTGGAGGGCACATCAAACCGCGAGATGCCGGCGCAACCCTGGGGCGATTATCCGGTTGCCTTTGGTGGCGAGTCGGAAAGTGAGCTTCGCGCACGTATGGTCGCGGCGCTGTCCCGCATCATGGCCCAGCCCCGGCACGACTGCGTGCTGGCCGTCTCCCACGGCTCAGCCTGCCAGGAGTTTCTTAGATGCGTGACCGGCGGGGGAGAGCAACCCGACAACGGTGCCGTGCTTCATTTTGGCTATTTCGACGGGGCGTTTTCGCTCTTGGATTGGTAACAAACGAAAGGACCCCCTATGAATAAAGACCTGTATCTGGTCCGTCATGGCCAGACGATATTTAACCTCAAGCGCATTATTCAGGGCTGGAGTGACTCGCCGCTTACGCAGCTGGGATGCGACCAGGCCGCGCGTGCCGGCATGTTCTTGCGTGCGCGCGGCATTGAGCCCGACCACGCCTACGCCTCCACGCTTCATCGCACCGAGCAGACTATCGCCAACTTGTGGCCGGGCTTGGCGTACGAGCGCCTGGACGGCCTGCGCGAGTGGTTCTTTGGCGACTTTGAGGCCGAGCGCGTGATGCTCATGCCCGAGCGCCCGTGGCGCGACTTCTATTGCCAGTTTGGCGGCGAGGGCCAGATGCAGGTGCGCGAGCGCATGGTGGCGACGTTGACCGAGCTTATGCAGCGTCCGGACCATACGTGCGTGCTCGCGGTAAGCCACGGCTCGGCTATCAAGGAGTTTATGGATCACGTGAAGGGCGCGGCGGCAGACGAGCGCGACCGCGTGCCGGGCAATTGCTCGGTGTTGCACTTTGCGTTTGATGATGCGACGGATACGTTTGAACTGGTTGAGATCTTTACGCAGGAAGACTACGCGCGCGAGCTGGGGCTTGAGCCGCTCGTGGCGGCAGCAGGCCCGCAGCGGGGGTAGCGCGGGCGTGGCGATGTGGATCGCCAACACCATTGCTCGATGTGAAAGGGGCGGGGATGCATGCGCATGTATCCCCGCCCCTTTGCTTGTTGAGCTATCGAGTCTTTTTGCTGGGCGTTTAGACTCTGTTAGAACCGTGCGATCTGGTGGGTGAGCAAACCCGTCGGAACCTGCGGCGCGGCGCCGGCGGCCTGCGCGGCGGGGAACAGCGCGGCAACGGTAAAGTTGAACGGCTCTTTGCCGGTGTACGTTCCGGCGGCGCGGGCCTCATCGGCCAGCAGCTGCGACGCCCCGGTCAGAGCGGTGGCGTAGGCGGGGTCGTCTGCCGGCGTCGGCTCCGGTGCCTGATCGAGCATGGCTCGGATGGCGGCAACGGCGTCCTCGCGCTTGACCTCCCACACGCGGTGCGTAATGCCGGCGGGGTCGGTGACGGCATAGAGCGAAGCGCCCTCTTTGGCGGCGCCGAGGATGATATCCATGACGGGCGAGGCTTCGTAGGCGAGCGACACGGGGCGCGGCTGCACCTTGAGCTCGGCAATCGCGTGCGCAGCGGCGAGTGCATCGACGTTCTCGGCGACAGCCGCGTCGCTGCCCGTCAGCACGTTAACCGGGCAAATCGCCACAACGCCCGTCACGCGACCCGGCTCGCCCGAGCATTCGTACACGTAATACGCCGCGCCCGGGTCCTTGAGCATCAGGCCATCGGCAATGGCTCCGCGCAGAGCATCGTTGCCGCTCAGGACGCTGCCCATTGCAGGCAGCGCCTCGAGCACGCGGTCCTGAGCCGGGCGGATGCAGGGAAACGGAAGTGCTTTCATGGGCGGTCCTAACGCACGATTCGGTTTGTTCGCGGCTTATTATGCCCCAACTTGGCAGCTCTCGTCCCAGAGCACGTTATCGGCGAGCGCGATGAGCACCTGCTGACAACGAACGATATCGGCGTGGGGCACATATTCGTTGGGCTTGTGCGCGAGCGCGAGCGACCCGGGACCGTAGCTCATGCAATTGCGGTTACCTGTCTTGCCGGCAATGACGGCGGTGTCGGTGTAGCCGGTAAAGAAGCCGACGGTCGTGTCCGCGTCCGTCACGTCATCGGCGGCACGCTTGAGCGCTGCTAGAAGGGGAGAGGTCGGATCGCGCTCGATAGCGGGGCGGTCGCCTGTCACGGTATAGCTTCCATGGCAACCGGGGACCGCGGCTTCGGCGCCGGCGATGGCCTGCTCTACCATGCGCTTCGCGGCGGCCGTATCGGTCGGAGGCGTCAGACGCGTGTCGACCCAGACCTTGGCGTGGTCGGGCACGACATAGGGACGGTAGCCACCTTCGATCTGCCCAAACGTGATGGTCGAAGACCCCAGCTCATCGTGCGCGGGCAGCGCCACAAACGCGCGACGGAGCGAACACACGACCTCGGCCATGGCGGCGACGGCATCCGCGCCCTTCCACGGCTGGCTCGCATGCGCTGTCACGCCAGCCATTTCAATCTCGAACCACGTACGCCCCTTGTGCGCCACCTGGATCTGTCCGTCGGTGGGCTCGGTGTCCAGCACCCATTCGCGCGAACCGACCCAGCCGGCATCGATGGCTGCCTCGGAGCCTCGCATAAAGTCTTCCTCGTCGACCGAGCAGATGAGCGAAAAGCCGCGGCGGGGCAGCGCGCCATCCGCCGCCACGCGCTCGAGCGTATGGACCAGTGCGGCAATGGCACAGGCCAGGCCACCCTTCATATCGCAGGCACCGCGGCCGTAGAGCTTGCCGTCGCGCACGACCGCCCCGAGCGGCGTAATGTCCGCGTCCCAGCCGTCGCCCAAGGTGACTGTATCCATGTGGCAGATGTAGACGAGCCGTGGCTCGTCGCTCAAACCGGGCACGGTGACCATGAGATTGCGGCGTCCGGTCAGCACCTCGAGTTCCTCAACCTGCACGGCATGGAGCACCGGATGGCTCAACCGCTCCAATTGAGCCTCAACCAACACTTTGATATAGCGTTCAATCTCGCCCTCATACGCACCTGGGTCGGAACTGTCGATCCGCACGAGCCCTTGCGTAAGCCGCCAAGCAAAATCTGTATCAACCATAGGCACCTCACAGATAGTTAGGTCAACATACAGATTGTATGCCAAGAAGCGGCTCGGTGCATTTAATGGAGCGCTCACAAAAACGGTGGCGCCTCTCGTGCGAAAGGCGCCACCGTGGGCATTCAATGTCAGTGACGGGCAGGCCACATGGGGAACTGCCCGTCAGATCAGCCGGCGCTACTTGATCACGCGCACGCGATACATCGACGGAATCTGCTTGAGGGCCTCGATGGTGCTGCTGTCCAGGTGCTCGTCGGTGTCGAACATGGTGTAGGCGTTCTCGCCAGCGGACTCGTTGGTCATACGCTGCACGTTGGCGTTGTCCTTGGCGAGAATGGCCGTGATCTGGCCGATCATGTTGGGCACGTTGGCGTGCAGGCAGGCGATGCGGCTTGCGGCGCGCGCCTTGCCCATGCTGCAGGCGGGGTAGTTGACGCTATGTGCGATGTTGCCGTTCTCCAGGTAATCCTTGAGCTCGCTGATGGCCATATCGGCGCAGTTGGCCTCGGCCTCGCCAGTGCCGGCGCCCGAGTGCGTGGTGATAAACGTGTTGGGCATCTTGACGGTCTTGGGCGTGGCAAAGTCGCAGCTAAACCAGCTGAGTTTGCCCGCGCGCAGGGCGGCGTCGACGGCGTCCTCGTCAATGATGGTCTCGCGTGCGTAGTTGATCAGCACAGCGTCGGGTGCCAGCAGGTTGATCTGCTCGGTACTGATCATGCCGATGGTGTCGGCCTTGCTGGGCACGTGCACGGTGAGGTAGTCACAGCCACGGCAGAGGTCCTCGAGCGTGCCCACGCGCTGCACCTCGCGGCTCAGCACCCACGCGTGCTCGACGGAAATGAACGGGTCGTAGCCGTAAACGTCCATGCCCAGGTCGACGCAGGCGTTGGCGACCTTGGAGCCCACGTTGCCCAGACCGATGACGCCGATGCGCTTGCCCTTGAGCTCGCGGCCCACAAAGGCCTTCTTGGCTTTCTCGGCATCGACCTGGATCTCGGGGTCGTCGGCGTTGTCGCGCACCCAGTTCATCGATTGCACCACGCCGCGGCTCGAGAGCACCAGCATGCCTAGGACGAGCTCCTTAACGGCGTTGCTGTTGGCGCCGGGGGAGTTAAAGACGACGACGCCCTTCTTGGCATACTCCTCGACGGGGATGTTGTTGACGCCGGCGCCGCAGCGGGCGATAGCGCGGATGCCCTCGGGCAGCTCGTAGCCGTGCAGGTCGGTCGAGCGCATCAGGATTGCGTCGGCCTCCTCGGCGGTGCCCACAAACTCGTAGCCCTCGCCAAACTCGACCTTGCCGTCCTTGGTGATGTCGTCGATGGTTTTGATCTTGCGCATGAAAAACTCCTTAGCGGGTTTGTTAAAACAAGTGGTTTGAAGTGGCTGGTCGGCCCGCGCGTTGCGGGCTAGTTAGATCGCGGGCTCAAACTATGCTGCGCTTCGAAGTCCTTCATGTACGAGGCCAGTGCCTGCACGTCTTCCATGGTTACGGCGTTGTAGACGCTGGCGCGCATACCGCCCACCAGGCGATGGCCCTTGACGTTTTGAATCTGGTGCTTGGCCGCGCCTGCGACAAAGGCCGCGTCGAGTTCGGCGTCGCCGGTGCGGAAGGTGATGTTGGCGATGGAGCGGCTGTCGGCCTGCGTAGTGCTATGGAACAGCTCGCTGTGCTCGAGCAGCTCATAGAGCAGGTTGGCCTTGGCCCAGTTGCGCTCGGCCATGGCGGCAAGTCCGCCGGTCTCCTCGACCCAATGGAACACCTTGCCGCACACGTAGATGCCAAAGGTGTTGGGCGTGTTGAGCATGGAGCCCTTGGCGGCCTGGGTCTTAAGGTCCAGGTACTGCGGCGTCTGCGCAAAGGCGGGGCCATCTGCGATGAGGTCGTCGCGCACGATGGCCACGGTCACGCCCGCGGCGCCGGCGTTTTTCTGCGCTCCGGCGTAAATGAGCCCGTAGCGCTCAACGTCGAGCGGCTGCGACAGGAAGCAGCTCGAGACATCGGCGACCAGCGGCACGTCGCCGCAAGCGGGCAGCTCGTGGTACATGGTGCCAAAGATGGTGTTGTTCTGGCAGATGTAGACGTAGTCGAGCCCGTCGCCTGCGGCCTCGTCGGCAATGCACGCGTTGATGTCGGCCATGTTGGGAATGCGGTCGAAGTTGGTGTCCTCGGAGCTCGCGAGCAACACGGCCTCGCCGTACTTGGCGGCTTCTTTGTATGCCTTGTTGGCAAAGTTGCCGGTCACGACGTAGCCGGCGCGGCCGCGGCGCATGAGGTTCATGGGGATGCCCGCAAACTGCAGCGTGGCGCCGCCCTGCAAAAACAGGACACGATAGTTGTCCGGGATGCTCAGCAGACGGCGCAGGGTTGCCTCAGCGTCGTCGATGATCTGCTGGTACATGCTAGATCGATGGCTCATCTCGAGCACGGACATGCCGCAACCGCGGTAGTCCATCATCTCGTCGGCGATCTCGGCGAGCACGCTTGTGGGCAGTGCGGCCGGGCCAGCTGAGAAGTTGTGCACACGTGCCATCTTCTATTTCCCCCTCGTAGTCGTTTGAACGTTCGGGATACTTTAGCACAGTGCAGCGTCAGGCGCGACCGCATCACAGCAAAACCCGAGTGCGCCGCTATGATTTACAGGATGGTTACATGGGGGAGAGGTGACCTTACTCCTCAGGCAAATCCAAATCTGCGAGCGAAGACATGAGGTTCTCTAGGCGCTTGATCTCTTCGCCGCAAATTAGCTACCTCCTGCCCGCTACGACGCCAGTGTGGCAATGACGGCTTCGTCGCCGGCGTATATTAGGGTGTTGCCATCGGGAATGATCGTTTGGCCTTCGCGCTTGAGCATCACCACGATAAACGGGTGCTTGCCTTGCGGCACGTCGCGCAGGCGCTGACCGGCCAGACGTCCGTGTGGCGTTACGGTGACCTCGCGCAGCGTAACCTCGGCACGCTCTTCAAACGTCGGGGCAGCCATCACCAACAGGTCGCCTTCCTCAATCACGGTATCGCCGTTGGGCAGCACCGGGTGCGCACCGTCGCGCAGCACCAAGACAACCAGCATGTCCGTTGCGCTGCCAATATCGGCGAGCGAGCGCCCGGCAAACGGATGGGCAGCACCCACCTTGAGCTTTACAAATGACATGCCGTCTTCGTCGCGATAGTCGTTAAAGGTGCGGCGCACGTCGCCGGTCGCATCGATCATATCGAGCTTCTTCGCCACCGCCGGCAGCAGCGATCCCTGTACCACAATGCTCGATACGGCAACCACAAACACCAGGTCAAATAGGTCGTGTCCGCTGGGAACGCCGGCCACCACGGCAAAGAGACTAAAGACGACCGAAGCCGCGCCGCGCAGACCCGCCCAGCTTACGAGCGCGACCTGGCGGGGGCTCGTCTTAAAGGGCGCCAGGAGCACGCCCACGGCGATGGGGCGGCTCACAAAGAGCATAAACGCCATGAGTGCTAGGCCCGGCAGCAGCATTTGCGGCAGGCGGGCGGGCGTCACGAGCAGGCCGAGCAAGAAGAAGATCGTCATCTCGGCCATCTCGGTGAGGGTATCGAAGAAGTGCGCCATCTCGACCTTGCCGGTGATGTCGCTCGCACCCAGCACAATGCCAGCCAGGTACACGGCCAAAAATCCGTTGCCGCCCAGGTAGCTCGGCAGCGCGTAGGCGACGATGGCCACGGCGAACAAAAAGATGGTCTGCGCGCCCTCGGCCGTTGCGTGCGCGCGCTCAATCAGGCGGCCCGCCGCCCAGCCGATGGCAAGGCCCAGGCCCACGCCCAGGATAATCTGCTTGGCCAGCAGTGCGGGAATGTTGATGTCGCCGCCGGCCGCGAGTGTGGCGAGTACCGCGGTGAGCATGTAGGCGACGGGGTCGTTGGAGCCCGATTCGACCTCGAGCAGCGAGTCGGTGCCGCCCCTCAGCGACAGGCTGTGCTCGCGCAGAACGCTAAAGACGCTGGCCGCGTCGGTGGATGCCACGACCGATCCCAGCAGCAGGCCGCCGATCCAGTCGAAACCCAGCACAAAGTGGGCGAACACGCCGGTGATGCCGGCAGTGATGACGACGCCGAGCGTGCTCAGCAGCACCGCCGGCGCAGCGACGGGCTTGGCGCGGTCGATATTGGTGTTAAAACCACCGTAGAACATGATGAATAGCAGTGCCGTGCTGCAGACGGTTTCGGTGAGCGCGTAGTCGCTAAAGTCGATGTGTGCCGGGCCGTTGACGCCCAACAGCATGCCGAGTGCGATAAAGATGAGCAGGGTGGGGAAGGGGAGTTTTTTGCCGACGGGTTTGATGGTCAGGCAAAGAATGATGACGAGGCCGATAAAGAGAAGGATCTGGTTCATGGATAGTGTCCGCTCCTGGGTGGTTGGCGTGGCACGGTCAGTTGCCTGCGGTCATTTGTACCCAGAGATGGTGGGTTTATGGGGTTGGATTGCGGGCGTGCGCGATATCGTCATAGACGGCTGCCGTCTTTGCCTCTGCTCGGAAACCCTTTCCAGCTTTATTGCAACGGAGTACAATGGGTAACGTTTAAGTTCAACTTGAAGTTTTAGTTGCGGCGCCGGGCTTCGGCCGCAATGCAAGGAGAGGCGTACCATGGCGATCTATGTGACATCTGATGCTCACGGGCACGTGCGTGCGCTTGACGAGGCCCTGTCTAAGATCTCGTTGGCGTCCGACGACACGCTGTACGTGCTGGGCGACATGATCGATCGCGGGCCCGATCCGGTCGGTGTTATTAAGCTCGTGCGCTCGCTGCCCAACGCCCGCGTGCTCAAGGGCAATCACGAGCAGATCATGCTCGATGCCATCATTGGCCAGGATCCGCTCGATGCCGAGACCTGGGATATCAACGGTGGCTGGACGACGCGCGAGCAGCTCAACGACATGGAATTTGAGGCATACGAGGAGCTCGTGCGATGGATGGCCGCGCTGCCGCTCTACGCGGTGGTCGAGACTGCCGAGCGGCCGTACCTGCTGGTGCACGCCGGCATTCAGACCGAGGCGGCGCGTGCGTTTTTGCTTGAGCATGGTGTCGATTGTGCCGATGGCGTCGGAGCGGTGGGTGCTGATCGCGAGCTGCTGCAGCAGATGCTCGCAGTGCAGTCGTCCGATGACCTGCTGTGGATTCGTCACGGCTATTGGGATGTGCCGACCGGGCTGCTTTCTGCCGAGGGCAAGGGTCCGGTCGTGGTGAGCGGTCACACGCCAACGGTGTCGCTCGGGCGTTATTGCGAGGTCGGTGGTCTTGCGGGGCTCGATGAGGAGTCGGGCCGCGGGCAGATCGTGCGCCTGGGCGGCGAGGATGCCGCCGGTGTGCCCGATCGCATCGACATCGACTGCGCTGCCGCCACCGGCTCCGAGTTCGGTCGCGTGGGCATCCTGCGCCTGGACGACGGGGCGGAGTTCTACGCGAACATCAACCCGGGCGAATAATCGGTGCAAGGGGTAGCTAATTTGGGACGGGGCTTTTTTGACTACTTTTGCCCTTCTGCCCGCTAATTGATTTCTCTGGGACGGGGATTAAATAATCATTTGGCTGCCCGCTGGCTAAGTGAGTAGACTTTTTTGGAAATGCCGAGCACCCAACATATTTGCCTCAATAAAACCGCAGGTCACAGACTTGTGCTCTGTTGGTGTGGTCGGAGATTCGGTAAAAGTCTACTCACTTAGTTTTGCGTGATGAATATTGTCCGCAACGAGACCCCAGACGGGGTGATTCCATCGCAAATTCCGGTGACCGGGCAGCTAATTAGGCGCCGTATGGGTTGCGGTCGCGTTCTATGCGCTGGCGGATGTGGGCGTACTCGATTATCAGCAGCACCAGGAGTAGGGCCATGATGGCTAGGTAGCTCACCACAGCGCCCATCAGACCCAGCAGCTTAACCAGGATCACCGGCAGCACCACGCTTACGGCGAAGCAGATCAGGTAGATCTTGGTGACGTCTCCAGCGTGGCGTAGCACCGTGATGATGGCGTAGATAAAGTCGATGGCCGCGGTGACGCCGCCGGCGACGACCATCAGCAACGCCAGCGTACGGTAGCGCTCAAAGCTGAGGCCGTACATCAAGCTCATGAGGGGAATACCGGGACCTGCCATAAATGCGGCGCACACGCCGGTGATGACCACGATCAGCGCCATAACGGCAACAATAATCAGGTCAAAGCGATGACGCTTGCGAGGATTAGCCCAAATGCTCGACAAGCGCAGAAGCTGCGGTTTATAGATAAATCCAATGCTCAGCAAAATAGCCTGCGCCGGAAAGAACAGGGCATTAAAGTACAGCTGATATTTGTATGCCAGCGTGCCTTCCATCACAAACTTGGGCATGCTCTCAATTAGGTTGAACAGGAACAGTGCACCAAAGAGCGGGGCGCACTGGACAAACAGGTGGCCGACCTCGCACAGGCTCACGCGGCGCGATTTTTCGGTCTCGAGCAGGGCAAGCGGCGCGGTGACCAGCACGAGCGAGGCGATCGCGGTGACACCCATGACCATGGCCGCGATGGGCATGCTGCGCGTGAGGAACAGCGCCACGCTAAAGACCGCGATGACGCCGACGGAGCGTAGCGTTTGGCTCATTCCAGCCAAGTAGAGTTTGTCGGCCTGCTGCAGGCGGCCTTCGTACACGTCGGCGACGCCGTCGATGACCTTATACAGGTAGACGCCCAGGCCGATCGTCGCCATCTGCGCGTCATAGCCGCGGGCGCTGCTGTACATGAAGCCGCAGCCTAGGGCGAGCGCTCCACAAAGCCAGCGGTTGAGCTGGTAGGAGGCAAAGGACGTCTTTTCGTCGATGTCTGAGACCTGGAAATTGCGCACGCCGTAGTTGCACGCGATCATGATGAGCGTGCCGGTGACAAAGGCGATGGAGAACTTGCCGGCTTCTTCGGCGCCCACGAGCTGCGTAGACACGATGGTGAGCAGCGGAAACGCCAAGCCCCACACGGCGGTGCCGAGGGTGTTCCAAAGATAGTCGCGACTGGTGGCGTGCTCCTCGTATTCCGCTTCCTGCATGGAGAAGCCGCCGCCGTAGACGGCGCCGAGCAGACGGTTCCACCAAGCGTTGACCATGCGGCGGACGGGGCCGGGCTGGCGATCGCGCTCGCGGCGACGGCGCGTGGCCTGGCTGCTATCGGGCCCGCCGGCGTTGCGCTGACTCAGCTCCTGGATGCGCGCGAGCTCTTCGGCCGTGTGGGAGGCGGGGAACAGGCCGTTCTCGATGCGTCCGCCCTGGGCCCTTGCGGTGCCGTTGCCCGCTACGGCGGGGTCGGCGACGCCATTGCGGCGGGCGATGGCGCGGCGAATGCTATCGAGGGGCGTGATGCTCAAAGTAGGTCCTTTCTATTGCTGCACTCTAGTATAGTCGCGGTGGTATCCATTCGTATTTTTGAACAGGTTGTTCAATAATTTCGGCGGCGCCATTCAGTAGTCGGCACTTTGGGAACGTCCTTAAGTGCCGGCATCCGGGGACACTCCTTGAATGTTGCCTGTTCAAGAGTGTCCCCAACGACTAGTCGTTTAAGAACGTCCCCAATGACTAGGCCGCTTGCCTGCGATTTTTGACCGTTGGGCGGGCTTGGCACCCTTGCCGCAAAAACGTTTTTGCATATCGGGTACAACGGGCTTTACGTGAGTAAAGTGCGCGCCGCGTCCATGTGTCGCGTTTTTAAAGGAGGCCCCATGCCTGGTGTTACCCCTGCAGAAGTTTTGTCCAACTTTGGTATTACGCTCGTTGAAGATCCCGCCGAGAATCAGCCCCGTCTGCTGGTCGATCTACCCGCCGCCGAGCTCGTCGAGCATGCCATCCGCCGCAACGAAGGCCGCATGGCATCCAACGGCGCGCTGGTGATCGAGACGGGGGAGCGTACCGGACGTTCGCCCAACGACCGCTTTATCGTTGACACCCCCGATGTCCACGACAAGATTGCCTGGGGCGCCGTCAACCGCCCGCTGTCCGTCGAAAGCTACGAGGTCATCAAAGCCGGCATCGTCGACTATCTCAACGAGCGCGATGTGTTCGTCACCCGCGGCATGGCCGGCGCCGACCGCAACCACACGCGCCGCCTGCTCGTCGCCTGCGAGCGTGCCAGCCAGGCGCTCTTCATTAAGCAGATGCTCGCCCGCCCGCTCGCCCGCGAAATCGCGCGCACCGGCGAGCCGGACTTCTGCGTGCTCGCCGCGCCGGGCTACCAATGCGACCCTGCCATCAAGGGCCTCAACTCCAGCGCCGCCGTGGTCATCAACTTCCAGGAGCGCGTGATTTTGGTCGCGGGTACCGGCTACTCCGGCGAGATCAAAAAGTCCATCTTCAGCGTTATGAATTACTTGCTGCCCGTCGAGGACGACGTGCTGCCCATGCACTGCTCGGCCAGCATGGATCCTGTCACGCACGAGACCGCCGTGTTCTTTGGCCTGTCCGGCACCGGCAAGACCACGCTTTCGGCCAATCCCACGCGCCTGCTGATCGGCGACGACGAGCACGGTTGGTCCGACATGGGCATCTTCAACATCGAGGGTGGCTGCTATGCCAAATGCGAGGGTCTGGACGCCTTCCACGAGCCCGAGATCTTCAACGCTGTCCGCTTTGGCGCGATCTGCGAAAACGTGGTGCTCGACGAGAACCGCAAGCCCAACTACGATGACATCTCGATCACGCACAACACGCGCGTGGCCTATCCCATGGAGCACATTCCTAACGCGTGGACTAAGGGCATGGGCACCACTCCGAGTGTCGTGCTGTTCCTGACTTGCGACGCTTTTGGCGTGCTGCCGCCCATCTCGCGCCTGACGGCCGACGCCGCCATGTACCACTTTGTGACGGGCTTTACGGCTAAGATTCCCGGCACCGAGGTCGGCGTCACCGAGCCCACGCCCACGTTCTCCTCGCTGTTCGGAGAGCCGTTTATGCCGCTCGACCCCATGGTTTACGCCAAGATGCTCGGCGAGCGCATTGCCGACGGCCGCACGCGTGTGTACCTGGTCAACACCGGCTGGATCGGCGGCGGCTACGGCGTGGGTCATCGCATCGAGCTGGCCTACACGCGCTCGCTGGTCGCGCACGCCCTCGACGGCACCATCGAGGACAGCGAGTTCGTGCACGACGACATCTTTAACGTCGACATTCCCACGACGTGCCACGGCGTGCCCGATGGCATCCTTGTGCCGCGCCAATACTGGCAGAGCACCGCGCGCTACGACGAGGCCGCGCACAACCTGGCGGTGATGTTCGAGGAGAACTTCGAGAAGAAGTACTCGCACCTGCCCGAGTCCGTCAAGGCCGCCGGCCCGCACGCTCAAGTACACGCCGACGCCCGTCATCGCGGCCGCGGGCTGCTGGGACTTCGCCACTAGCTTCGCGGTGAGTCCATATCCACCACAAAGGGGACAGGCACCTTTGTGGTGGTTTTGCTCGCGTGGATGACTCGGGTTACAATACGCCTGACATATCGTCCCCTTCTCCGGATGGGGACAGCGCAAGCGTTCTTGTGACGGCACCGTAGGACTTTGAAGGTGGCCGTTGTAAGGGCGCTTTTTGTTTAGGCGCCCTCACTCGGGCGCGCACAATGAAGGGAGAGCGTATGAAGAGCTTTATTGCCGAGGATTCATTCTGGGAGCTGTTTCCGCAGGCAGCGGTCGGTGTTGTGGTCGTGGAGGGCATGAAGCCCACGGCTCAGATTCCTCAAGAGGACGTGGATGCGATTGCGGCGTTGCTCGACCGCGCCAATATCGATGCGGAGCGTCATCTGACCAGCGACACTATCAGCGAGAACGCACCGGTCAAGGCATGGCGCGAGGCCTATCGTCTGTTCAAGACCAAGAAAGGCGCGCGCTGCTCGATCGAGAACTTGCTCAAACGCGTGCTCAAAGGCAAGCCGGTGGGCCACATTACGCCCGCGGTGGATATTTACAACACGGTGTCGCTGACCTACGCGCTGCCCGTGGGAGGCGAGGATCTGCATGCGATCGAGGGAGACCTTCGCTTGAAGGTGACCGACGGTGGCGATGCGTTCTTGCCGCTTGGCGAGGAGGCGGACGATCCGACGCTGCCCGGCGAGCTCGCCTACATCGACGATGCGGGCGCTGTGTGCCGCTGCTGGAACTGGCGCGACGGCGTTCGCACGGCGCTGTCCGATGATTCGGCCGATGCGTTCCTGGCGATTGAGTGCGTGGAGCCCGAGCGGATGGGGGACTGTCAGGCCGCCGTCGATCGCTTAGCCGAGCTGCTTGAGCGCTATTTGGGAGCGACGGTTGTCGTTAAGACGCTTGTGACCCGCGACAATCCCTGTATGGAGCTGTAGCGGCGTCTGCGGATCATGTTCACCGGTCAAAACCACCACAAAGGTGCCTGTCCCCTTTGTGGTGGTTTTTATGTTGATGGGTCAACAAATAGGGAGTGCAGGAGTGGCGGTCGTTAAGTACGGTTAAGATGTTTACCCGTAAGCATTATGCAAGCGAAAGGCGGTCGTCTCCCATGCAGCAGAACGACGAGACACGTTTCGAGGACTTTGTCGGACTGATCAGCGGGCTCTACAAGGAGATCCAGCGCATTAAGACATCCGAGGGCGCAAGGCTGGGCCTCAAGGGCTCCGACGTGATGTGCCTGTACTATCTTGAGCGCAGCAAGGACGGCCTGACTGGCGCTGACCTGGCTCGCATGGCAGGTGTGACCCGCGCCGCCGTCTCGCGTACGCTCGCGCATCTGGAGGAGGGCGGCTACGTCGAGGTCGATGATTCGGGCGATGCCGCCGTTAAGTATCGTGCTCCGGTGCGCCTGACCGCTCTGGGCGGCGAGAGCATGAGCGAGGCGGACCGCATCATTCGCGAGGTGCTCGATACCACCGGTAAGGCTATGGGTGTGGAGCAGCGCGAGCAGATGTATGCGTCGCTACGCACGATTCTCAACACCCTGCGCGAGCTGTAGGGCCGCCAAGGCTTTTGCTTCCAATTAACAACTGCATAGTCCTGTTTGAGCGCGTATACCGTGCCGGGGCCTTGCTGTCAAAATTCCCTGCGCGGGACCTGCGCAAGAAAGGATTCGCTATGTCCATTCGTATTATTACCGATTCCGCGAGCGATATGTCGCCGGCTGAGCACCCCGCTCTGCGTGTTCTGCCGCTGTCCGTCACCTTTGGCACCGATGTGTACATGGATGGCGTCGACATCGATCACCAGCGCTTTTACGAGATGCTCGTGGAGCGCGATGAGCTGCCTAAGACCGGCCAGGTCAACCCGTACGCGTTTTCGCAGGCTATTGCCGAGGCGCGTGAGGCCGGCGATGAGGCAGTGATTATTACCGTGGGCGCTAAGCTTTCGGGCACCAACCAAAGTGCCCGCACCGCACTTGCCGAGGCGCCGGGCGGCGATGTGTATGTGGTGGATAGCAATAACGTTACCCTGGGCGAGCGCGTGCTGGTTGAGTACGCGCTGCGTTTGGTGGACGAGGGCCGTAGTGCGGCCCAAATCGCGGCGGTCGTCGAGGCCGTCCGTGACCGCGTGGTCGTCATCGGCCTGCTCGAGACGCTGGAGTACCTGGTGCGCGGCGGTCGCCTGTCTGCTGCGGCCGGCGCCGTGGGTACGCTGCTCAACGTAAAGCCCGTGGTCGCTGTCGAGGACGGTCTGATCGTGCAGCTGGGCAAGGCGCGCGGTTCCAAGAACGGCCGCAACCTGCTGAACCAAAAGGTCGAAAAGGCGGGCGGCATCGACTTTTCCATGCCGCTGGCGCTCGGCTATACGGGCCTTTCGGATGCGGTGCTCAAGAAGTATATCGAGGACAGCGCGGCACTGTGGGCTGGCCACACCGAGGGCGAGCTGCCCGTCCACACCATCGGCGCCACCATCGGCACCCACGTAGGCCCCGGCGCCGTAGCCGTAGCCTTCTTCCAGCCCGCCAACTAACCGACCCGCCATAAACCACCACAAAGGGGACAGGCCCTTTGTGGTGGTTTATGCTTTTCCGGGTGGAAGGGAGCGAGCAATGGCGTCTGAGGGCTTTTTTGAACGGGTGTACGAGGTGGTCGAGCAGATCCCCGAGGGGATGGTCGCCACGTATGGTCAGGTGGCGCTGCTTGCCGGTCGTCCACGAAGTGCGCGGTACGTGGGGTATGCCCTGCACAGTAATCCGCGCCCTGGCCAGATTCCCTGCCATCGTGTGGTGTTCGCCGACGGCCGTATCTGTGAGGGCTTTGCCTTTGGTGGCCCCGATGCTCAGCGCGAGCTCTTAATGGGGGAGGGCGTGACGTTTGCCGATCCCATGCATGTTGATCTGGCCGCCTGTCGTTGGCCTGCCGGGCTTTAACGGCGGGCTTCGTCAAAACCACCACAGAGGCGCCCGTCCCCTTTGTGGTGGTTTTCCGTTGCAGGTTTACCGGAGCTAACTTATGGAGAAGGTATGGCGGCGCACATTGACGCTAGAAAGTAAACCACGGTGAACTATATTGGTTTCAGCAACGGAGCAGGCAATAGGCGATGAAAAAGCCTGCCCTGTTGAGTTTGATTCGCATCCCTCCCCTCTGTGCGATTCAACGGTGTACTTCGGGAACAGGCCCGCTGGCAACTATCTGCCAGCGGGCCTGTTCCTGTTTGTCGGGAGAGTGTGATGGACGGAGCCGAAGCGGTCCGCTCCAAAAAAGGCGGACGCCGTAGCGCCCGCCCTATAGCAATCGAAAGCTCAAGCCAGCAGATCGGTCTAGTACACCATACCCATGGCGTCCTGAACCTCTGCCAGGGTCTGCTCGGCGATCTCGTTGGCGCGACGGTTGCCCTCGTGCAGCACGTCCTTCACGTAATCCAGATCGTTCTCGTAGCGCTGGCGACGCTCGCGGATAGGTGCGAAGTACTCGTTGACGGCCTCGGTCACGTACTTCTTGAGCTGGCCGGAGCCGCCCATGCCAATCTCCTCGGCAATTTCGACCTCGGAGCGACCGGTGCAGATGGCGGCCGTCGAAAGCAAACCAGACACGCCGGGGCGGTTCTCGGGATCGAATGTGATCATGCGCTCGGAGTCGGTCTGGCTCTTCTTGATGCGCTTGGCCGTCTCCTCGGCGGTCATCGAGATGTTGATGGCGTTGCCGTAGCTCTTGCTCATCTTGCGACCGTCCAGGCCCGGCAGCAGCGGGGTCTCGGACAGCAGCGCGTCGACCTCGGGGAACACCTTGCCGTAGCGGTTGTTAAAGCGGCGGGCGATGGTGCGGGTGAGCTCGATGTGCGGCAGCTGGTCGCGACCGACGGGCACCACGTTGCCCTTGCAGAACAGGATGTCGCAGGCCTGATGCACCGGGTAGGTGAGCAGAAGGCCGGTAAGCTCATGGCCCGAGGCCTCCATCTCGGCCTTGACGGTGGGGTTGCGCGCCAGCTCGGCCTCGGACACCAGCGACAGGAACGGCAGCATGAGCTGGTTGGCGGCGGGCACGGCGGAGTGCGCGTAGATCATGGTCTTGTCGGGGTCGATACCGCAGGCAAGGTAGTCCATGACCATGTTGTACACGTTGTCCTGGATGTGCTCGGTCGTGTCGCGGTCAGTGATGACCTGGTAGTCGGCGATGAGCACGTTGGTCTTGGCGCCCATGTTCTGCAGCTCAACACGGCCCTTGAGGGTGCCGAAGTAGTGGCCCAGGTGCAGACGGCCGGTGGGGCGGTCGCCGGTGAGCATGGTGAACTTCTCGGGCGTTTTGGTCAGGCCCTCGCGAATGGCGTTGCTCTTTTGCAGCGCGACTTCGTAGCTGTTCTCGTTTGGCATGATTGCTCCTAACGTATGTTCATGGGTCAAGATGATAACGCGTTTATTGGAGGGGGGTGCGTAAGTAGGCGAGGGGCGGGAGGGGGGTGGCTTGTGCGATGGGCGCGGCGCGGCCGCGCTTGGCCAACGGTGCCTTGGCACATTCTCGGCGGCTTACCCTAGAGCTTGTGGTGGCGCTCTTCTTTACGTTCCTCGGCTGCTTGCTCCTCCTGCTTAAAAGCGGGGTCGTCGGGGGTGACCAGCTCGTCCTCGTGCGTGCGCTTGTTGTAATGGTGGCGCAGCACGGGCTCAAACAGATGTAGATGCTTGGCAAAGGCCGCCGAGCCAATGGCGAGCACGGTAAAGATGAGCACACGCATGGGCACCTCGACCTGGTTAATCGCGGCGGCGCCGGCCGAAAGCATGATGCACCAGGCATAGATGAGCAGCACAGCCTGTTTTTGGTTGTAGCCTTCTTGGATCAGGCGATGGTGGATGTGGCCCTTGTCGGCCTGCCCGATGCTAATGTGGGCGCGCTTGCGGCGCACGATGGCGCTAAACGTGTCGATGATAGGCACGCCGGCAACGATGAGCGGGATGATAAGCGAGGTGAGTGCGGCGGTGCGGCTCACGTTGAGCAGCGAGATGGAGCCCAGCGCAAAGCCCAGAAGCAGCGACCCCGAGTCGCCCAAGAAGATGCTTGCGGGGTTGAAGTTGTAGCGCAAAAAGGCCAGACAGGCGCCAAAGAGCGCAATGGAGAGCGCGGCGGCGTCGATGCGGCCCGAGAGAACGGCCATCGAAAACATGGTGAACGACGCGATGCCGCAGATGCCCGTGGCCAAGCCGTCGAGGCCGTCGATGAGGTTAATGATGTTGGTGAATGCCACCAGATAGATCACGGTGATGGGGTAGGCGAGCCATCCGAGCATGATCTCGCCGGGAGCAAACGGGTTGACGATGACGCCGATTTTTAGGCCGCCCATGCAGGCGATAAGCGCGGCGAGGACTTGTCCGGCCAGCTTTTGCTTGGGCGTGAGCTGGAAGACGTCGTCGATAGCGCCGGTCGCAAAGATGACGGTAAAGGAGAGCGCCAGCATGGGATAGCTAATGTGAAGGCGCGGGTGCGGCACCAGGACGGGTGGCCAGCCTAGGTACCAGGTGCCTAGGATTTGCACAATGCAGGCAACGACCAGGCCCAAAAACACCGCCGTTCCGCCCAAACGCGGGATGGGCTTGGTGTTGATGCGGCGCTTAGAAGGATAGTCGACGGCATCGAGCTTAATTGCCAAGCGCTTGACCAGGGGCACCGCGAGGAAGGTCGTGATAAAAGCCGCCGCTGCCACGCATAGGTACGGTATGTAGCTCGGGGATGAAGCCATGAATCTAAAAACCGCCAAGCGTCGAAGGAAAAGGTCAGAAGAACGCCATGCGCAAAGGGCATAGCCGAACCATGATACTCGACCAAGGGGGGTGCATGTAATTGCACGCAGCGATAATCACGCGCTTACCAGATATTGGGATGTTGTCGATGGCTTGTCGGGATGCCGGCGGGGATCCATATGGACTGTATGGTGATTTTCGGCAAAAGAAAACCACCCCCCACGTTACGAAAATGAACCCACCTAAAACAGGTGGGTGCCCTCATCGACTGTTCCAGCGTCCTTAACAACGAAGGATACCTGTACTAGGTACGACTGTGTGGGCTCCCTAAATAAACGCGACGGTTCACCCAGTTGCTCCGCGGGGGGCGGAATAACTACATCATAAAGCCGCACTTTGTGGATTCCAGTCTTGACATTACAAAAATCGTGTCGGACGATTACGGCGCCTTGGGCTCGAGCCGTCTGTGGGGTTGATCCCTTTACGTTTGAGCTGCTGAATCGTTGTTTTGGAGCATGGTTTTATGCCGACGTCGTTGACCGAACTTTTTTCGCCCGCCTGCCATTTGTGTCCGCGCCGTTGCGGCGCGGCGCGCGATGAGGGCGCGCACGGCGTCTGCGGTGCTAACGACACGCTCAAGGTGGCCCGCGCCGCGCTTCATATGTGGGAGGAGCCGCCTATCTCGGGCGAGGCCGGTTCGGGCACGATCTTCTTTAGCGGCTGCTCGCTCAAATGTATCTACTGCCAGAACCACGAGATCTCGACCGGCAATTTTGGACTTGAGATTTCGCCTGAGCGCCTGGTCGAGATTATGCTGGAACTGCAGGACCAGGGTGCCAACAACATCAATTTGGTGACGGCGACGCACTATGCGCACCTGTTGCCTGCCGCGATTGCCGCGGCACGGGCGCGCGGACTGGTTATCCCAATCGTCTACAACACGAGTGGTTACGAGCGCGCGAGTGCCGTGGCGGCGCTGGGCGACCTGGTCGATGTGTGGCTCACCGACTTTAAATATGCCGATGCCGGGCTTGCGCAGTCGCTCTCCCATATAAAGGATTACCCGCGTGTGGCCGTGTCGGGTCTGGCCCAGATGGCGCGCGAGATCGAGCGCCGCGGGGGAGAGTTGGTGGACGAGGACGGGCTTATGAAGCGTGGCATGATCGTGCGTCACCTGGTGCTTCCGGGGCATGCAGACGATTCGTGTCGCGTGCTGGACCTGGTGTGGCAGACGGTGGGCGATGTGCCGATTTCGGTCATGAACCAGTACACGCCCAATGCACTCATGCGCGAGCAGGGCGGCGATCTGGCGCGAGCTGTGACGCGCGAGGAGTACGAGCAGGTGCTCGACCATGCCGATGACCTGGGCTTTACGACGATGTTTTGGCAAGAGGGCGGCGCTGTAGACGAGAGCTTCACCCCTGCCTTCGACACCACCGGTGTTCTTACCAGCGCAAAGTAGTGCGTTCGTCGATGATTTTTCTGGGACGGGGATTAAAAAATCATCGAGAGGATCGCCTGTTCGAAAAGTTGTCAAAATAGCCGCGCCCCAAAAAGACTGGTTATTGGGCGTTGACAGTTGGCGAGCCGTAGGTAAAATATCGACTTGTCCTGGGGACGTAGCTCAGTTGGGAGAGCGCTGCCGTCGCATGGCAGAGGCCGAGGGTTCGACTCCCTTCGTCTCCACCCTTGGATTTGATAAGCCGCTGACATTGTGTCGGCGGCTTTTTTTAAAAGAAAGGGCTGTACCATGGCCGAGCTTGAGTCCCAACCATTGTCCGACGAGGAGCGCGCTGAGTTGGAAGAGCTCCGCGCCGAGAAGGCCCGCCGCGAGGCTCGGGAAGAGGCCCGTCGCGAGCGTGAGGAGCTGGCTGCCCTGCGTGCCGAGCGTGCGAAGGCCGAGGAGGTCGCCGCGAACGCCGCATCCGCATCGGCGCCCGCGCCTGCACCCAAGCCCGCTGCTGCGAAGCCTGCACCTGCCGCGCCCAAACCTCAGCCTAAAAAGGCCGCTCGTCCCAAGTCCGTCGAGCCCAAGCCGAGCCGTGACGAGATGACCTTTGCCCAGCGCATGGTTACCTCCAAGGAACCTACGGGCGAGAACGAGATCCCTGGCATGGCGCCGGCTCAAAAATTCATCATTGTCCTTGCCCTCATCGCGTTTGTCATCTTTATGGGCTACACGATCCTGACCAGCATGGGCCTGCTCTAACCGATTTGCATCGGGCGTCATGTCCGCATCCTCTGCTCTCGTCAAACCCTCAAATTCTGTACCACACATCCGAAAGGTCGCCCCATGGCTTTGACCGACATCTCGCATCCCACCGACATTGCAATGCTCACCGATCTGTACGAGCTCACTATGGCCCAGGGCCTGTGGGAGAGCGGCAAGGCCAATGAGCAGGGTTGTTTTACCGCGTTTTACCGCGACCATCCCTTTGGCAGCGCCTATGCCGTCATGTGCGGCACCGCCGAACTGCCCGAGCTGGTCGAGAATCTGCGCTTTACGCCCGAGGACATCGACTACCTCGCCTCGCTCCAGGCCCCTGCCGGCGGCGCGATGTTCAAGCCTGGATTCCTCGACTACCTGCGCGATTTTCGTGCGCATGTAAACATCGACGCCGTGCCTGAGGGCGAGCTCGTCTTTCCGCGCGAGCCCATGGTGCGCGTCACCGGCCCCGCGCTGGAGTGCCAGCTGCTCGAGACGGCGCTGCTCAACATCGTCGGGTTCCAGACGCTTGTCGCCACCAAGACGGCGCGCGTGGTGCTCGCCGCCGACGGTCGCCCCGTGGCGGAGTTTGGCCTGCGCCGAGCCCAGGGTCCCGATGGCGGCCTGGCCGTTGCGCGCGCGAGCTACGTTGCCGGCTGCTCCTCTACATCCAATGTGCTCGCCGGCCGCCGCTACGGTATTCCCGTCTTTGGCACACATGCTCACAGCTGGGTGATGAGCTTCGATTCCGAGCTCGAGGCCTTCCGTGCCTTTGCCAAGTCGAGCCCCAAGAACTGTACGCTGCTCATCGACACCTATGACGTGCGCGAGGGCTGCGAGCATGCCATTACGGTTGCCAAGGAGATGGAGGCGGTGGGCGAGCGTCTATCGGCTATTCGCATCGACTCCGGCGACCTCGCCAAGCTCTCCAAGTATGTGCGCGGTCGTTTTGATGCCGAGGGCCTGCCCTATGTGGGGATCTCGGTTTCTAACGATCTGGATGAGTACACGATTCAGTCGCTGCTCGACCAGGGCGCGCCCATCGACAGCTTTGGCGTGGGTACCAAGCTCGCGACCTGCTATGACCAGCCGGCGCTGGGCGGCGTGTACAAGCTTTCCGCCCGCCGTGCGAGCGAGGCAGATCCATGGACGCCGGTGGTCAAGCTCTCCGAGCAGCCCTACAAGCGCACGATCCCGGGCGTGCAACGCGTGCGCCGTTATTACGACGGCTTTGGCGGCCCGGTCTGCGACATGATCTACGACGAGGACCATCTGGCGGGGGAGGGCGCCGCGCGCGGCAATACCCTCGTGGCCGTGAATGATGCCGCCCTGGTGACTGACGTGTCCGAACTTGAGTATCGCGAGCTGCTGGTGCCGATCGTGCGCGATGGCAGTGCGGTGGCTCCGCGTGAGAGCATCCAGGACGCGCGCGAGCGCTGTGCTTGGGCGCTCGATCATCTGGACGCAGCTTTCAAGCGCTTCCTGTACCCGCAGACCTATGTGGTGGGCATGGAGCAGGGCCTGGCTCAGGTGCGCGACGAGCTCGTACGCAAGAACATGGCCGCGGCCTCTGCTTTTCCCTGGGCTCACTAATTCCTTGGGCGGTAGGGGCGAGTCACGCTCCCTTGGCCGCCAGCTCGGCCGTTCGCTGAACAGTTGATTGGTTTGACGTATGACGACTTCTTATAAAACGATGGTGGTAAAGATCGGTTCGTCCACGGTGGTGGGTGCCGATGGCAAGGTCAACCGCGCCTTTATCGGCGGACTTGCCGATCAGGCCGCAGCGCTGCGCAAGCTCGGCTGGCGTCTGGTCGTGGTGAGCTCGGGCGCTATCGCCTGTGGCTATCCCGTGCTGGGCTTCGAACGCAAGCCGGTCGGTGACCTGCCGAGCTTACAGGCTTGCGCCTCGGCCGGTCAGTGCATCATCTCGTCGGCCTACGACGAGGAGTTCCATGCGCGCGACCTGCTCACCTCGCTCGTACTGCTCACGCGCCACGACACGGCCCGCCGCACGTCCTACCTGCATGCGCGCGACGCCCTGCTGCGCCTCGTGGAGCTTGGCGTGGTGCCGGTCGTCAACGAGAACGATACCGTTACCGTCGATGAGATTAAGTTTGGCGACAACGACACACTGGCGGCGCTTGTGAGCTGCCTGGTTTCTGCCGATCTGTGCGTGACGCTCTCGGACATCGATGGTCTCTATACTGCCAATCCGCATGAGGACCCCACGGCCGAGTTTGTTCCTGTCGTGCATAAGATCGATGCCAAGATTATTGCCTCGGCGGGCGATTCTTCCACATCGGTGGGAACGGGCGGCATGATTACCAAGATCCGCGCGAGCCGCATCCTGATGACGGCGGGCATTCAGAGCGTGATTTGCTCGGGCGAGGAGCCCGATGCGCTCGTGCGCCTCGCCCGCGGCGAGAGCGTGGGCACGCTGTTCGATCCGCCGGCGGAGCGTCTGGACATCGCACCCCGCAAGCTGTGGATCGCACTGGGCGACAAGGCGCATGGCTCGGTGACGGTCGATGATGGTGCTGCGAAGGCGCTGGTCAGCCGTGGCTCTTCCCTGCTTGCGGTGGGTATTCGCGAGGTCGATGGCCAGTTTGCCGAGGGCGATGTGCTCGATGTGTGCGACCCGAGCGGTATGGTCGTCGCCCGCGGTATCGCCGAGGCCGATTCGGACGTGCTGGAGCTTGCCGCCGGTCGCCGCCAGGACCAGATCGCCAGCAACCGCCTGCTCGCTAACCTGGCCGAGAAGCCTGCGATCCATCGAGACAACTTGATTGTATTTGCATAAAGAAAGACAGCGCTGCGGATCGTTTCCCGCAGCGCTGTCTTTCTCGTGCCGGCACCTGGGGACGTTCTTTTTGTACCGGCAGGTGGGGACACTCCTTTGCTAGAAGATCTGGCGCAGGTCTCCGCGGTTGAGTGCTTCGTCGAAGAGGTGCTTGAACACCACGCTGCCGTGCAGGCCGTCGTGCTCGAACTCGTTCGTCACCCAGGCATGCGAGTTGCCCACGCGGCTGAGCGTATCAAGCTGCAGGCCCGAATCCACGTACATGTCGTCGAAATACACCGCGGCCTGCAGGGGCACCTCGTTGCACGCCAGTCGCTGCGGGTCGTAGATCTTGTCCCAGCTGGTGTCTTCCATCAGCAGGTCCACGGCGGGCTTGAAGGGCTTGAGCTCGGGCATCTGCTCGAACATCCACGGGAACATGGCCTCGCCGGTAAACATGAGCGGGCGCGCGAGGGTGTCGAACTCGGCGCGGTGTGCCTTCTCCTCTGCTGCGGCCCAGCGAATGGGCATGGTGTCGCCGTCGGCGTAGATGAACTCCTGCAGTGTCCAGTACAGCGGGTTTGTACGCGTGTTGGTGCGCTCGAAGGCGCGCATCAAAAAGCTGTCAGATACCGAGGCGCCGCAGGTCAGCGTGCCATCGCCGTCAACAAAAGCGTGATCGATAATCCAATGCATGCGCTCAAAGCTCGGCTTCATGCCAAAGTCGCTGCCCATGAGCTGTAGGCGCTCGACCGTCATCGGCGAGCCGTCGGGCAGCACGGGCTTCTGTGCCTCGAGCGCATCGGCCAGGGCTGCCACGCGCTCGACGTCGGCGGGGTAGCGGTCGTAATACTGCTGCGTCTTGGCGGCCATGCGCGGGAAGGTGTGCGCGTAGACCTCGCTGGCGCTCGCCGGCACGTGCGGAATGCCGCCGCAGGTAAAGCTTGCCGCCACGCCCTCGGGGAAGAGCGACAGATAGCTCAACGTCAAAAAGCCGCCGTAGCTCTGCCCCAGTGTGACCCACGGCTTGCCGCCAAAGCCCACCAGGCGCAGGTACTCAAAATCGCGCACGATGGAGCTGGCAAGATGGCGCTTGAGGAAATCCGCCTGCGAGCGTGCTGTATCGGCGCCGGCGGCCGTTGCGCGATCACCCAGTGCCTTGATCGTGCGTCCGTCCACGCAGCTACTGCGTCCGGTGCCGCGCTGGTCGGGAAGGACCACGCGGAAGTGCTTGACGGCCTCCTCGATCCAGCCGTCGCTTGTGGGCGTCAGCGGACGCGGGCTCTCGCCGCCGGGGCCGCCCTGCAAAAACAGGAGCAGTGGCAGATCGTCGTTGATGTGGTCGGGTGCGCAAACCACGCGGTAGAAGAGCTTGATGCTCTCGGGCGCGCCGGCGATGGGTGCCGGCATAGCGCCGCGGCGCATGGTGCTGCCGACGGCCAGGAGCATCGGCTCCAGGCCGCGCCAGTCAAGGGGGACGTCGATGCTGTGGTCCTCGACGTAAAGGCCGGGGACGTGGTACGAAGTGATGAGGGCCATGTGAGTCTTCCGTTCGTTGCGGTGTTTCGGGTTGACCAATTCTACCGCCGCGGGCGAGGCCATGCGCAAATCGGCTACCATGGTTGCAAACTTCTAGGAGAAAGGGCCGCCCATGTCGGTCGATATAGCCACGTATGTTCACGATCTTGCCGTTGCCGCCAAGGCAGCGTCGGCCTCGCTTGCCACGGCGAGCGATGAGCAGCGCCAAGAGGCCGTGCGCGCCATGGCCGCAGCACTGCGCAACGGTGTCGACTCCATCGTTGCCGCTAACGAGCTCGATATGTCCGCCGCGCGCGATGCGGGCACCTCGGCCGGACTGCTCGATCGCCTGCTGCTGACGCCCGAGCGCGTCGAGGGCATGGCCGCCGGTTTGGAGAAGCTCGCCGAGCTGCCCGATCCCGTCGGTCGTGTACTCGATCACCGCGTGCTTTCAAGCGGCGTGGACCTGACTCGTGTGAGTGTTCCGCTGGGCCTGGTCGCTATGGTCTACGAGGCACGCCCCAACGTGACGGCCGACGCCGCAGGCATCTGCATCCGTACCGGCAACGCCTGCATTCTGCGCGGCGGCTCGCTGGCCTATCACTCGTGTGCCATGATCGCCGAGCTGCTGGCCGATGCGCTCGAGACCAAGGGTTTCCCGCGCGAGGCCGTGTCGATGATCGAGTCCACCGACCGCGAGGCCACTGGCGAGCTCATGAAGCTCCGCGGTATTGTCGACGTACTCATTCCGCGCGGCGGCGCAGGCCTGATCCAGCGCTGCGTGCGCGAGTCGCTTGTGCCGGTGATCGAGACGGGCACGGGCAACTGCCACATCTACGTGCATGAATCCGCCGACTTTGATAAGGCGCTCAACATTATCGTTAATGCCAAGACCCAGCGCGTAGGCGTGTGCAATGCCGCCGAGTCGCTGCTGGTCGACCGTGCTGTGGCCGATGCGTTTTTGCCTGCGGTCGTGGCCGTACTGCATGACCACGGCGTGTTCATTCACGGCGACGAGGCAACCTGCGCCGCATGCGCCGATGCCGGGCTTGCCGAGGGTGATGACTACGTCGCCGCGACTGAGGAGGACTGGGGTCGCGAGTACCTGGCTCTCGAGATGAGCGTGAAGGTCGTGGCAAACGAGGACGAGGCCATCGCACACATCAACCGCTACGGCACGATGCACTCCGAGGCCATCGTTGCCGAGGACATGGATGCTTGCGAGCGCTTCCTGGATGCGGTCGATGCCTCGGCCGTGTACGCCAACGCCAGCACGCGCTTCACCGACGGCGGCGAGTTTGGCCTGGGCGCCGAGATCGGCATCTCGACCCAAAAGCTCCACGCCCGCGGCCCCTTTGCCGCCGAGGCCCTCACCACCTACAAATACAAGCTCCGCGGCACCGGCCAGGTCCGCCCCTAACGCCCGCACAAAGAAAAACCACCACAAAGGTGTCTGTCCCCTTTGTGGTGGTTATTTAGGTGAAGCGGCAGGTTAGGCCTGGAAGGTGTCGCGATCGGGGGCGAAGGACTGCATGGCCGCGATGGTGCGGTCAAAGAGCTCGGGGAGCTCCCAGCCCAGCATCTCGGCGCCCTGCGAAATTACGTCGCGCGAGCAGCCGGCGGCAAAGCGCTTGTCCTTGAACTTCTTCTTGAGCGACTTGGTCGTAAAGTCCATAACGCTCTTGCTCGGGCGCATGATGATGGCAGCGCCGATCAGGCCGGTGAGCTCATCGCAGGCAAACAGGACCTTTTCCATCTGCAGCTCGGGTTTGGGCAGCGAGGTGTTGAAGTCCGACGTGTGCGTCTGGATGGCGCGAATGAGCTCGGGAGACGCACCTTCGCCCTCAAGAATCTCGGCAGCATAGATGGTGTGGTTCATGGGGTCGTCCTCATGCTCCTCCCAATCCAAGTCATGCAGCAGACCGACGATGCCCCAAAACTCCTCGTTCTCGGGGTCGAACTCGCGCGCAAAGTAGCGCATGGTGCCCTCGACCGTCTCGCCATGGGTGATGTGGAACGGGTCTTTGTTGTGCTCGTTGAGCAGTTCGAACGCGCGGTCGCGGGTGATTCCGGCGGTAAGCGACTCTGCCATAAGAGACTCCTTGTGCTCGTGGGTATCGCTAAGAATGAATACTACTAGAACAAGAAAACCACCACAAAGGTGCCTGTCCCCTTTGTGGTGGTTTTTGGCGCGGGTGGGTTAGTTGAGGGCGGCTTGGGCTAGGCGGGCTTCAGCGTCCTCCTCGGTGACGCCCAAGGCCACAGCAAACTCCTCGATGGAGCGGCGCTTGGCTTCCTTGAGTACGCGCATGTAGTAGGAGCTGGGCTTTTTATCGGCTTCCTCGGCCTGGCGAATGCGGTGCATCATGGTCTTTGCCACGCGGACCGTCTCGGGCGCACCCAGCTTGAGCTGCTGCTTAAAGTGCGTCTCTTCAAGTGAGCTGTTGCGCTCGGTAAAGGTGTCGCACTCCAGCTCGTCGTAGTGGCTCAGCAGGTGCTCGGCATCTTGCTGAGAGATGGCGGCGTGCAAACGGTCGGCCTGCGCCACGGGGTACATGAGGATCGTCTGCGCATGTCCCTGCTTGGTCTCGAGCAGCAGCATGGGCTGCGGTGTGTCGTCCCTAAAACCGACGACGGTGCAGACTCCCTGACCCGGATGAATGACGTGTTGACCGATTGAGAACATGCTACCTCCAACTTATACGAATTTACGTATGTCTAGAATAACACGCTGACGTGCGCAAATCCTCACTTTATGCAGGAAAAGCACACAACTCTGATAGGTAAGAGTATTCGATAAAAGACGCAGCTCATTCACACCTTTATGCATTTTCAACGCGTGCATAATTTGCAGGCAGACTGGCATCTTTGAGTGACTCCATACAAGCTGTAGTCAATTTTGTGCATATGCAATATCTATTAGCTTTACCCTGCGACAGTAGCTACCGCTTGTGATAGAGTGCTACAAACTCTGGCTTTTGCCCTACGAGTGACCAAGAGCTCGGGGGCTTTAACACAAGGAGGACCTATGCCCGAGAAGATTGAAGAGCTGGTACGCGCTGCGCTTGCTGCGGCCCAGGAGGCCGGCGACCTTTCCGCATTTGAACTTGACGATTGCGCTATCGAGCGACCGGCTGACACTTCTCATGGCGAGTGGACCTCTACCATGGCCCTGAAGTCCGCCAAGCTGGCCCACTGCGCCCCGCGCAAGATCGCCGAGGCCATCGTTGCCCATATGCCCGAGGACCCCGCGATCGAGAAAGTCGAGATCGCAGGTCCCGGCTTCATCAACTTCTACCTCTCCGTTGCCGTCAAGAATGCCATCTTTGGCGAGGCTCGCGAGAAGGGTATGGACTTCGCTAAGTCCAACGTCGGTGGTGGCCTGAAGACCCAGGTCGAGTTCGTTTCCGCCAACCCCGTCGGCCCCATGCACATTGGCCACGGCCGCTGGGCCGCGCTGGGCGACTCGCTCTGCCGCGTCATGGACCACGCCGGTTACGACATCCAGCGTGAGTTCTACATCAACGACCACGGCTCTCAGATGAACACCTTCGGCAACTCCATCAGCACGCGCTATATGCAGCTTGCCGACATCATCGCCAAGCAGGGCGTGGATATCGACGAGGCTCACAAGCTGCTGATCGCCGACCGCGACGCCTTTGTTGCCGACGAGAACGACGAGCACCCCGAGACCCATCCGTATCAGGACAACTTTGCCGAGACCCTGGGCAAGGATTCCTACGGCGGCGACTACATCATCGACGAGGCTGCCGAGTTCTGGCGCACCGACGGCGACAAGTGGGTCGAGGCCGATCCGCAGGAGCGCATGGAGAGCTTCCGTGAGCGCGGCTACGTGAAGATGGTCGACAACATGCGCGACCTCTGCCATGCCGTCAACTGCGACTTCGATCGTTGGTTCTCCGAGCGCTCGCTGTATGTGAAGGACACCGAGGGCGAGACCGCCGGCACCTCCGCCGTCGACCGCGCTTTTGAGAAGCTCGACAAGATGGGCTACCTCTACACCAAGGACGGCGCTCTGTGGTTCCGTTCCACCGATCTGGGCGACGACAAGGACCGCGTGCTGATCAAGTCCGACGGCGAGTACACCTACTTTGCCTCCGACGTCGCCTATCACTGGGATAAGTTCCAGCGCGTCGACCACGTCATCGACATCTGGGGCGCCGACCACCACGGCTACATCGAGCGCGTCCGCTGCGTCTGCGATGCCTTGGGTTACCCCGGCAAGTTCGAGGTTCTGCTGGGCCAGCTCGTCAACCTGCTGCGCAACGGCAAGCCCGTCCGTATGTCCAAGCGCAAGGGCACCATGGTGACCCTGCAGGAGCTCGTCGACGAGGTCGGCTCCGATGCCGCTCGCTACACACTCATCTCCAAGAGCTCCAACCAGATGGTCGACTTCGATATCGAGGCCGTTAAGAAGCGCGACAACTCCAACCCGGTCTATTACGTGCAGTATGCTCACGCCCGCGTATGCTCCATCCTGCGCCGTGCCGCCGACGTTACGCCCGAGCAGGCTGACGAGATGGGTATGAAGGCCGTCGCCGCCAAGGCCATCGGTGAGAACGTCGATTACTCGCTGCTGACCGACCCGACCGAGCTCGCCCTTTCGCGTAAGCTCAACGAGCTCACCGACCTCATCGCCAGCTGCGCTCGCGACCGCGCCCCGTTCCGTCTGACGCACTTTGCTGAGGAACTCGCCGGCGACTTCCACAGCTTCTACGCTGCCTGCCAGGTTCTGCCGAGCGAGGGCCGTCCCGTCGACCCCGAGCTTTCGCGTGCCCGTCTGGCCGCTTGCGATGCCGTCCGCGTGACGCTCGCCCTGGTGCTCACCCTTGTTGGCGTTTCTGCGCCCGAGCAGATGTAATCTGCGAGTCATTTGACCGTACAGACTTGGTTTAACTAAGCCTTGAAAGCCCGATCTCCCACGGAGGTCGGGCTTTTTTGCAAACGCCGACGTATTGACGAATTTGGAACTGCTGGAAATACGAAACTATGTCGGTTTACTACGATGAATTGAGATATTCCAACCACGCCGGCTTTTCGCTAAAAGTTGCAAGGCATCTACCTGCGGTTTTAGTTCAACAAGTTTCGGAGTGGTCGCGGTTGAGCGATTCATCGTAGTAAACCGCCATAGTTTTGGCGGAGGCAGTCAGATTTGTGGGTGGTAAACCAAAGAGCGTCCCTTTTGACTAGTCGTTTAAGAACGTCCCCAATGACTAAGTTGCAGGTGGCGGCGGTTGTGTTAAACTAACGCTGCGTATATGACGCAAATATCTCGATACAGATCAATGATGTCCGTTGGTATTTGACGGAGCTAGACTGTTTAGCCGCCCTGAAGGTTTATGCAGGGAGCATGTGATCACAGGGCTTGAAAAGAAAGTTGAGCAAACACTGTGTCTGATCAACAGCAAGAAAACGAAATAACGACGACGCAGGCCGCTCCCGCTGCACCGGTTGCGTCGGACCAGGTCGCGGCGCCCGCGCAAGCCTCGGCTCCTGAGACGCCTAAGGCTGCTTCGACGCCTACGCCTGCAGCGGCCGAGAAGGCCGTGCCTGCAACTGGTGAGGAGGCTGCTCCGGCAAAGCCCAAGCGCACGCGCCGCACGGCCAAGCCTGCCACTGACGGCGAGGAGGTCACCAAGCCCAAGCGCCGTACCACGCGCACGACGCGCGCCAAGCGCACCGTTGCAGCTGACTCCTCGGCGCCGATTTCCGATGAGGTCGCGCAGGCACGTGCGTTGGCGCAGATTAGCGAGGCTCAGGTGGTGCGCGCCCGCCGTCGTGCTGCCGAGCGTGAGGCCGCGGCTCTGACCGAGCTTGCAGCTCCGTCTGTGCCCGAGACGCCTGCCGCCACCGAGACCCCTGTCGCCGACCAGCCGACCGAGAAGCCGGTACCGCGCACACGCCGTCGCACGGCTGCTAAGGCCGAGCAGGTTGCTGAGCAGGTAACCCCCGAGCTCGCTGAGGCTTCGGTCCGTTCCGCGGCAGGGGAGGGCACATCGCCTGTTGAGCCCGCTGCGCCTGTCGAGGTCAGCGAAGTTCCCGTTGTCGATCCGGCTTTGCGCCCGCACCGTCGCGGTCGCAAGCCCAAGGCTTTCGTCGAGGCCGAGAAGGCCGCAGCCGCAGCCGCCGCCGCTCGGGATGCTGCGGCGACCGCCGAGCCTGCAACCGCTGCCGACGCGCCCGTCCAGGATGCTACGACTTCCGAGGCCGTTTCTGCCGATGTCGAGCCCGCCGACGTCCGTCCTGGTCGCAGCCATCGTACTGCTGCTAAGCGCACGTCCAAGGCCAAGGCTGCCAAGAAGGGTGCGTCCAAGGATTCCGCCGAGACGACCGCCGATGCATCGACTGATGCCGCCGAGCCCCAAGACGTCGAACAGTCTGCGTCCGAGAAGCCCAAGCGCGGTCGCAAGAAGTCCGCTAAGGCCAAGGCCGCCGAGCAGCATGCCGAGGCCGAGCCGCAGGGCGATTCCAATGCCGAGGCCAGCGATGATGCTTCGGCTAACGAAGACGCCTCCGCAACCGATGGCACCGCCCCCGTCGAGACCGAAGAGAGCGCTCGCCCCAACCGCCGTCAGCACAAGCGCAACGACGAGCGTAATGACCGCAACGAGCGCAAGGACGAGCGCAACAACGATCGCCGCAACCGTCAGCGCGACCGCAAGCAGCGCAATAAGGAGCGCAATGCCGCTCCGACTGAGCCCACGCTTTCGCGCGAGGAGCTCGCGGCCATGAAGGTCGCCGAGCTGCGCGAGAAGGCCAAGGAGTTCGAGATTGAGACGACCGGCAAGAAGAAGGCCGAGCTCGTCGAGGAGATCTACACCACCGCCGCGAAGGCCGAGGGCTTCCGCGACATCAAGGGCATTCTGCAGATTCGCCCGGACAGCTCCGGCATCATCCATGCCCACGGCTACATGAAGTCCAACGACGACGCCTTCGTGCCCGCCTACCTCATCCGCTCCGCGCGCCTGCGCACGGGCGACGTCATCGAGGGCTCGCTGCGTCCTTCGCGCGGCGGCGACAAGCGCGCCGGCCTCGCTAAAATCACGACCGTCAACGGTCTGGACCCCGAGCAGATTCGCAACCGTCCCAAGTTTGGTGACCTCACCCCGGTCTATCCCAACGAGCCGCTGCGCATGGAGCACGGCAAGGACTCCATTACCGGTCGCGCCATCGACATCGTGTCGCCGATCGGCAAGGGTCAGCGTGGCTTGATCGTGTCTCCGCCCAAGGCCGGCAAGACCACGATCCTCAAGAAGATCTGCCAGTCCATCTCGATCAACAACCCCGAGGTGCACCTCATCTGCCTGCTCGTCGACGAGCGCCCCGAAGAGGTCACCGATATGCAGCGCTCCATTAAGGGCGAGGTCGTGGCCTCGACCTTCGATATGCCCGCCGACAACCACACCCGCGTG
This sequence comes from Collinsella sp., assembly GCA_048326155.1. Lineage (GTDB taxonomy): Bacteria > Actinomycetota > Coriobacteriia > Coriobacteriales > Coriobacteriaceae > Collinsella. The sequence goes on along the minus strand of DBFEQD010000004.1, from coordinate 34,561 downwards.
GCCGAGCTCGTCATCGAGCGCGCCAAGCGCATCGTGGAGCTGGGCGGCGATGTCGTGGTGGTGCTCGACTCCATCACGCGTCTTGCCCGCGCCTACAACTTGGCGGCGCCCGCCTCAGGCCGCATCCTTTCGGGCGGCGTCGATTCGGCGGCCCTGTATCCGCCCAAGCGCTTCCTGGGCGCAGCCCGTAATATCGAGAACGGTGGCTCACTCACCATCCTGGCCTCTGCCCTCATCGACACCGGTTCCAAGATGGACGAGGTCATCTTTGAGGAGTTCAAGGGCACCGGCAACATGGAGCTTAAGCTCGACCGCGACCTAGCCGATCGCCGCATCTTCCCGGCTATCGACCCCGTTGCCTCCGGTACGCGTAACGAGGACCTGTTGGTCGACGAGCAGATGCGTCCGTTTGTCTTTGGTCTACGTCGCATTCTTGCCGGCATGAACAACACCGAGCGCGCGGCCGCATCGTTTATCAAGGGTCTAAAGTGTACCAACACCAACCAGGAGTTCCTGGTGCGTTCGGCCAAAAAGCACAGCGACTACGAGCAGACGTTCTAGGTTGTAATCCACACGCAGCGTTAATCATCAATGCGATAAAGGGTCGGGGCTTTGAGCCTCGGCCCTTTTCTATATCGCCGCTTCGCACTTATTTTTGACCATAAGACTTGCAAGCAGCAGGTTTCCCGTTTCAATCCGACATCGTCGCTTGCAATCGACAGGGCGGTTTCGCATAATAGCTTTTAAGCTTCGCGACGGAAAACGCAGATGAAACGAACCATATACCGTTGCTTTGGGGCATAGCCCCGCTTCATCTTCTCTCGCGCAGCCAACTGAATGATGCGATTTGGGTGCTGGAAGATGGGGAGAGCTCATGGCTTCTTCTGATGCAACACAACGAGCAGTCCTTGCCGGACTTTCGTGCGGGATCGGCCTTGCCGCTCCCGTGGTTATGTATGCCGCGACGCTGCCGTTTTCGTCGGTGAACGAGACGGTCGTGGCGGGTGCGGTTCCCTTCGCCGTGGGTGCGGTGGCAGGCGTGGGTATCTATGCCGCCTCGCTGGGTATCTCCGAGTACCGTGCGCAGCGTGAAGAGCGTCTGTTCCAGTCCGATGCCATGGGCGGTGCCGCCAATCTCAATCAGCATCAAAGCGAGTTCAAGACCGCCTCGATTCCAGCTCAGCAGCAGGATGCGACTCCTTACGCTGCTGTTTCTGCTTCTCAGGCTCAGTCGGAGCAGTCTACCTCGGCATTCCTTTCCGGCCTGACTGGTGCGTTCCAGCGCTGTCATGCCGATGATGGTGTCCCTACCATCGCTCGAGCCGCAGATGCTATGGACGAGGACGAGGCTTGGTCTATGATCGACAGCATGCTCGACGACGATTCGCCGGTGAGCTGCGACCCTGCACGCTCGCGCGACGTCTATCAAGTCGCCATCGACGAGCTCACCAACGGCGGGCAGACCGGCTCCTTCAATCGCGACGACATCGCCGCCGCGGCGCGTGCCGTATCGGGCTCCCAGGCCGCCCCTGCGGGCAGCACTGCGGCTTTCGTGGCACTCGTTGCCAACGCGGCATCCAATAACGCCTACAGCGCTACCTCGGCGGACGCGAACGCTTCTGCCGATAATTCGTACGTTGATGAAGCCATGGCCGCGGACGAGGAGGCCGTTGCCGCCCGCCGTGCCGCCGAAAGCTCGCTGTGGGGCGCTCCTGCCCAGCAGCAGGCGGCCGAGGCTGCGCCGTACAACGCAAACCTCGCCAGCATGCCTATCATCTCCGGTGCTGCGGACATCGATCTCGATGACCTCGATGAGCCTGCAGCCATCACCGCATCGATTGATGCCCAAGATCGCATCGACACCGGCGACCTTCCGGACGCCTCGCTCGAGGTCGATGTCCCCATGGCCGATTACTCGGGCCACGAGGACATGTGGGCCGCCGCCACCGCGATTCTGGATGAGATTGACGAGCCCGCTCCTGTTGTAGCGCCCGCTCCCGTCGCTGCCCCTCAGCCTGCTGCCCCCGCCTATGTCGGCCGTCACAGCGCTGTGTTCCCCGAGGATACCGCCCGTATCTCACGCGAGAGCATCGAGCGGGCCGAGGCTATTGCCGCCGGCATTATGGAAAATCGTCGTCACGAGCGCGTCAATCAGATCCTCGAGGAAGAGATCGAGCGCCTGCAGTCCTCTACCGCCAAGCGTACGGGCCGTGCCTATCTGAGCGTTATCGAGGGCGGTACCGCCAGCTTCGCGCCGCTCCGCGCGGAGGCATAACTTCTGCATGGTTAAGATCAATCGAAAATGGGCGGTCGTGACCTGCCTGATGGCGCTCTTGATCTGGGGCAACTCGCTGGTTCCCGGCTCGGGGTCGGGCTCGCTGAGCCTAACGGTCATGGAAGCTATCCGCGGTTTTCTGCACGGCGTGGGACTTCCATATGAATGGGTGACCAATTTTGTTGTTCGCAAGTGCGCGCATTTTACCGAGTATATGGTGCTCGGCATCCTGGCAACGCACGCTTTTGATTTTGAGGGCCGGCGCACCTTTGACGTGCTGCTGCCCACGGCGGTGTTCCTGCTGCTGATTCCCTCGATCGACGAGACGATTCAGCTCTTTGTGCCGGGACGCGCCGGCATGATCACCGATGTGATGATCGACTGCTGTGGAGCGGCAACGGGCGTTGTGCTCCGATATCTCTTACGGTCGCTGATGTGCGCCAAAAAGGCCGCCTAGGACGTATTGTTTGGTCCTAGGCGGCCTTTTTTATTTGAGGGCTTATATGAGGCGTGGTGGCGTCGTTCCATTGGTCGGATTTGCTGGGCGCGCCACGCCCCGTGGGTGCGTCTGTTACTGAAGCGCCTGTGCGCCCAGGGCCAGGCAGCCCATGATGCCCTGCTTGCCCTCGAGGCTGTTGTTGACGATGTAGCTATCGATGTCGTTGACCTCGGGCGTGACGATATAGCCGTTGAGCATCTCGGCGCACTTCTTGCGCGCGAGCGGCACGATGGGGGTGTGGTCGGCCACGCCGCCACCGATGATGATCTTTTGCGGCGCGTAGCACAGCGTGTAGGTCATGAGCGCCTGTGCCAGATAACCGGCGAGCAGGTCCATGGCCTCCGGGTCATCGGCCATGTCTCCGGCGCTCTTGCCATCCCAGCGCTTTTTGACGCCGGGACCTGCGATGAGGCCCTCGAGGCAGTTGTCGTGGAAGGGGCAGGCGCTATGCTCGCCGATGGTGTCGCGCGGGTCGCGCGTGACCAGGATGTGGCCAGCCTCGGGATGCATCATGCCGTGCACGAGCTGGCCGCCCGAGAGCACGCCGGCGCCCACGCCGGTACCGATGGTCAGGTAGACCACATCGGTAAGGCCCTTGGCACAACCAAACGTGACCTCGCCCAGGCAGGCGACGTTGACGTCGGTATCGTAGCCGCAGGGGATATTGAGCTCGTTTTGGATAGTGCCCAGCAGGTCAAAGTAGCGCCATGCCGTTTTGGGCGTCTCCAGGATCTTGCCGTATTGGGGCGAGGCGGGGTTGACTGCGGTGGGGCCAAAGGCGCCGATGCCCAGCGCGGCGATGCCCTTGTCGGCAAACCACGCGTTGACGGCCTCAACGGTCTCCTGCGGGGTCGTGGTCGCGATCTGCTCACGCTCCAGGACCGTACCGTCCGCATAGCCCGTGGCGCAGACCATCTTGGTGCCACCGGCCTCGAGCGCTCCGATAAGCTGCTGCTCTGCCATAGTATTCCTCTCTCTGGGACGAGTTGCTCCGTGACTAAAGTATAGAGCTCTAAACCATTTAAGAAAGCGCTATAGAAAGAAGCCTCGCAACGCGGCGGGCGGTGCGGGGCTTCTTTGGTTGCTTTAGTTGCCGGGCCGTCCTTACCCGCGCGGCTTGATTTTATCACGTAGCGACTTGAGGTTCTCCAGCGCCGCGTTAAGCGTCTCGTCTCGCTTGGCAAAGTGGAAACGAATCAGATGGTTGACGGGCTCGCGGAAGAAGCTCGAGCCGGGCACGGCGCCCACACCCACTTTAGACGCGAGGTCTTCACAGAACTCGAGGTCGCTGTCATAGCCAAACTCAGAGATGTCCATCATGACGTAGTAGGCGCCCTGCGGCACGTTATGCTCAAGACCGATGCTGTCGAGTCCCTGGCAGAACAGGTCGCGCTTGGCGGTATAGAGGTCAAGGACCTCATCGTAATAGCTGTCGTCGAAGTTGAGGGCGGTGACGACGGCTTCCTGCAGGGGAGCGGCGGCGCCCACGGTGAGGAAGTCGTGGACCTTTTTGATGCGCTCGGTGATTTCGGCAGGGGCGATAGTGTAGCCCAGACGCCAGCCGGTGATGGAGTACGTCTTAGACAGCGAGCTGCAGCTGATGGTGCGCTCAAACATGCCGGGCAGCGTGGCCATATAGACGTGCTCGTGGGGCGCGTAGACGATGTGCTCGTATACCTCGTCGGTGATGCAGTAGGCGTCGTACTTTTTGCAGAGGTCGGCGATAAAGGTGAGCTCCTCGCGCGTGAAGACCTTGCCGCAAGGGTTGGAAGGGTTGCACAGGACGATGGCCTTGGGGTCGTTGTCGCGGAAGGCAGCCTCGAGCGCCTCGCGGTCAAAGTCGAATGTGGGCGGGTTGAGCGGCACGTAGATGGGCTCGGCACCCGAAAGAATCGTGTCGGCGCCGTAGTTCTCGTAGAACGGCGAGAAGATTACGACCTTGTCGCCGGGGTTCGTGACCGTCATCATGGCGGCCATCATGGCCTCGGTGGAGCCGCAGGTGACTACGATATTCTCGTTGGGGTTCACCGGCATGCCCATAAAGTGCTCCTGTTTGGCAGCGAGCGCCTCGCGCATGGCCTGGGAGCCCCAGGTGATGGAGTACTGGTGATAGAGCGGCTTGGGGTCGCTGGCGATGGCGCTGAGGCTGTTGAGCAGCTGCGCCGGGGGATCGAAGTCGGGGAAGCCCTGCGAGAGATTGACAGCGCCATACTTATTGGAGATGCGTGTCATGCGGCGGATGACCGAATCGGTAAACGTTGCCGTGCGGTTGGATAGTTCTTTCATGCCGGTCCTTTCGAGCATTTGCAGTGGGGCAAGTTTACTCCTATGGAACCGGTAGGATTTGCCCGAAATGGATCTAAAAAACTCTTTTCAAAATTCTTGAAAATTGGGGCTTGCATCGCATGGCGTTCCTTGCAATAATAGTCGAGCGCGAAGCGCACAGGACACGGTGGGTGTAGCTCAGTTGGCTAGAGCGACGGGTTGTGGTCCCGTAGGTCGAGGGTTCGAGTCCCTTTACCCACCCCAGTTCTTGCTTCGTGTTGATATCGGGTCGTTAGCTCAGTTGGTAGAGCAGGGGACTCTTAATCCCAAGGTCCAGGGTTCGACCCCCTGACGGCCCACCAAAGCATGTTAAAGCGACTGGCTTAGGCTGGTCGCTTTTTTGTTAACCTCGCATGGGGTCGAACCCGTTGGGGCGCGGAGCTGAGGAAATGCGTAAGCATTTGCCAGCGCAGCGCGCAAGGCGCAAAGCGCCGCAGCGACCGCCTGCGCAGCAGGCTGACCCCCTGACGGCCCACCCAAAGATTGTTAAAGCGACTGGTTCAGGCCGGTCGCTTTTTTGTTGACCTCGCATGGGGTCAAACCCGAAAGGGCGCGGCCGCTTTCACAGATCGAGCCTACCCTGGGGATCGGTAAAACCGTCAGTACCCTCCTTGAGTTTCTTCTCGTCTGCCTTCACACGACGCTCGAGCTTTTTTGTATCCTCGGCAGGCGGTAGGTTCTCGGGGACAATTCCGCGGTCGATGAGGCTGCCACGCACGCTTGTGTTGTTCTCGACGTGCTCTTGCTTGATCTGGTCCAGACCGTACAGGTCGTGTTCCTCGGCATTGAAGGCCGTCATCGAGTTCGTGAGGTCCTTTGCTTTTATGAGAACATCGGCTAGCTTGTCCGCCAATGCAGTACTCTTGGGCACACCAAGCTGCCGCTTCATGTCCGCCGTGCTTCTGCCGCCGAATAACGCCTCATCGCCCTTCGACTTGATGATCGCGAATCCTTTGGAGTCCACGTCTCGTTTGAACGCAATGCCCGAGAGCTGTTTCTCTGAATCGGATAGCGAGTGGTGCGCCCGCAAGCGCTGAATCTCTGCGAAGCGCTGCTCTATGAGCTCTTGGCGGCGCGTCTGCACGGCAAAGTATGCCTGGGCGAGCGCGATCTCTGGCTTGTTTGAATCTCCGTTCTGTGCGATTAAATAGCATGCATAGCGCGTAAGTTTGTAGTCTTTAACCGCGCGAGCGGCGACACCGGCAGTTACCATTTTCGTGGTGTCACGAAAATGGGAATCAACTGGAGTTTTGTTTGTTTCGCATGAGACTTTTGCCCTCTTAACAACTTCGGCGAAGTTCTCCCATCGAGTGTACCCCATGGGTTCCATTAAATCGCGTGCGAGCCAATACTCAACGCCGTCTTCCACATTGGCGTAGCTATCAAGTTCGATACGCCACTTCTCGATATCTCTACTGTCCATATCTCCTCCTCGCTGGTCTATTTTCTATGCGGGCTTTGCCCGCTCTGTATTCAGAATAAGGATACGCTGTCGTGCGGACACGAATGGGCCCCGTGCTGCTTCGAGCTCACGGGGGGCCATGGATATCGATTGGTTGTGTTCTGCTTTAGATAGGTGTCCGGTTTAATCCGCTCGATAGTGCGACCCGAGACTTTCAGTTCGCTTGCGCATGGCTTTGACCATTTCCTGTGCTAGTCGAATCTGCGACTGTAGGCGGGCGAGGGCTGCGATCTCGCTGTCATCGGCATGCGGCTTGCTCAGCGCCATGGCCTTGTCTTGCAGACTTTCAAGCTGTTGCAGGGCCTCGGATAGGCCTGTTTCGGTCCTGTTGATCATGCAAAAGGCGCTCATCGTGTGCCTAAGGCTGTGTGTCAGGCGTTCGGCATCTGTTGTGGCAATGCCGTACTGGGGGAGGGTGATATCCGCCTTCAGGGCCGCCTCAGGCTCTTTCTGCGCTGCAAGGGCTGCCGATGCGCCCGCGATACGCCCAAATACGATGCCGTTGGCGCTCGACAGGCCTCCGATGCGATCGGCGCCGTGCATGCCGCCTGTCGCCTCGCCGCAGGCATAGAGGCCTTCGACGCCCGTGAAGGCTGTCTTGTCGATTTTGATACCGCCATTAGCAGCGTGGGCATACATTGCCACGCGCATCTCGTCGGTCGGCGCGATGCCGTGCTCGTCTTGCAGCCAGGTGGCAAAGGTCTGCACAAACTCAGGGACGTCCTCGCGGGGGAAGTCGTAGTGGAGCGCGAGGCCTTCGGCGCCTGCTTGATCGATGACGAGATCGATAGCGCGGGAGGCCAAGCGTGACGTGAAGGGGCCATATCCGGAGCGTTGCTCAAGCAGATCGTCCAGCTTGTCGTCGGCGATATCGACCGGCTGGTCTACATGTACGTAGCGCCAGGTCTTCTCGTTAAAGACAAGGTTACGCTTGGGCTCGATGAAGCCTGGCATCATCTGCATGAACTCTATATTAGTGAGCGTTGCGCCGTGTTCCAGTGCGATGGCCTGCGAGGAGCTGAGCACATCTGCCGAAGTGAGGCTGCGCTCGAACAGTCCGCCCGTGCCTCCGGCGGCGATGATAGTGGCCTTGGCTGCCATAGGCACGAGATGCTCGTTTGCACGGTCATAGAGCACTGCGCCGACAATCTTTCCGTTCGCATCCTCAACAAGGTCGATAAGTTCGTGGCGGGGGAACAGACGAATGCCAAGCAACTCGATTTGGGCCGTACACGCGTCCTCAAGCGGCTTGCGGGTGAGGCCGCGCCACATACGCGTCTTATGGTCAAAGCAGGGGATAAACTGCTTCTGCTGGGCGCTTTCGGCACTTTGCGGACGCTGGAGCTCAACACCTAGATCCTGCTCGAGCCATTGGATGGCCTGAGGAATACCGTGGACAAACGTCTGGACGAGTTCGGGGTCGGCAACGCCGCCGCCGACGGTCTGGATGGTGTCGATGAGGTCCTGCTCGTCGGTCGTGTCGGTGGGACCGATGAGGCCTAGGCCCCAGGTGCCCGGGAAAAAGCTCGATCCGCTCATGGTCTTGCCGGCGCTTGCGATGGCAACGGTTGCACCCGTGCGTGCCGCTTCGATGGCGGCGCAAAGGCCCGCAATGCCAGATCCAATTACCAGTACATCAGTCGATTCCATCGGATTCCTTTCTCGTCCGGCGCATTGTCGCACGGGTGATCGGCAATGGGGCCGCAAAGACCCGGCAAATCGGTAAAGGGCAAATATGGCAGGTGGGCGTCATGGACGCTCTGACGCTCCATCTCATCACATCTTGTATTTCGCCCCAACTGATATATCGGCATTAGCTACCCTGCGACAGCGCAAACAAAAAGAGCCGCTACCTCGAAAGGTAGCGGCTCCAAAGCTCAACTATATGAGCATCGCGCGGGCGCGATTAGGCCTTGAGGGCCTCCTCGACGGCGACAGCGCAGGCGACGGTGGCACCGACCATGGGGTTGTTGCCCATGCCGATGAGACCCATCATGTCAACGTGCGCAGGCACAGAGGAAGAACCGGCGAACTGGGCGTCGGAGTGCATACGGCCCATGGTGTCGGTCATGCCGTAAGAGGCAGGGCCGGCGCCCATGTTGTCCGGGTGCAGGGTACGGCCAGTGCCGCCACCAGAAGCGACGGAGAAGTACTTCTTGCCAGCCTCGAGGCGCTCCTTCTTGTAGGTGCCAGCGACGGGGTGCTGGAAGCGCGTGGGGTTGGTGGAGTTACCGGTGATCGAGATGTCGACGTTCTCGTGCCACATGATGGCAACGCCCTCGCGGACGTCGTCGGAGCCGTAGCAGTTAACGGCAGCGCGGGGACCATCGGAGTAGGGGATGGTCTCGACGACCTTGAGCTCGCCCGTGTAGTAGTCGAACTGGGTCTTCACGTAGGTGAAGCCGTTGATGCGGGCGATGATCTGAGCAGCGTCCTTGCCCAGACCGTTGAGGATAACGCGCAGCGGCTTCTTACGAGCCTTGTTGGCGTTCAGAGCCAGGCCGATAGCGCCCTCGGCGGCAGCGAAGGACTCGTGGCCAGCCAGGAAGGCGAAGCACTCGGTGTCGTCGGAGAGCAGCATAGCGCCCAGGTTGCCGTGGCCCAGACCGACCTTGCGGTCCTCGGCGACGGAGCCGGGAACGGTGAAGGCCTGGATGCCCTCGCCGATGATGGCGGCAGCCTCAGAAGCGGTCTTGGCCTCGCGCTTGACAGCGAGAGCGCAGCCGAGGGTGTAGGCCCACTCGGCGTTCTGGAAGGCGATGGACTGGGTGTTGTTGACGATCTCACGCGGGTTGAAGCCCTTGTCGGTGCAGATCTGCAGAGCTTCCTCGAGGGAGGCGATGCCGTTGTCGGCGAGGCACTTGTTGATCTTGTCAGCGCGGCGCTCGTAACCTTCGAACGTAACAGTCATAGTTATTTCCCTCCCTTTCTACTCGTGAACCGGGAACACGCTGGCGACGGAGTGAGTCTCCTCGTCGGTGCGCGGGTCGATGTACTTGGCAGCGTTCTCCCACTGACCATAGTGGCCCATAGCGCCAGCGATGGCCTCCTCGGGGGTCTTGCCGGCCTTGACGGCGTCGGTGAACTTGCCGAGGTTCAGGAACTCGAACGCGATGATCTCGTTCTTGTCATTGAGAGCCATGCGGGTGACGTAGCCCTGAGCGAGCTCGAGGTAACGGGCGCCCTTGGCCTTGGTGCCGAACATGGTGCCGACCTGGGAGCGAAGGCCCTTGCCGAGGTCGTCGAGGGAGGCGCCCACGGGCAGGCCGCCCTCGGAGAACGCGGTCTGGCTGCGGCCGTAAACGATCTGCAGGAAGATCTCGCGCATAGCAACGTTGATGGCGTCGCAGACGAGGTCGGTGTTGAGGGCCTCGAGGATGGTCTTACCGGGAAGGATCTCGGAAGCCATGGCGGCAGAGTGGGTCATGCCCGAGCAGCCGATGGTCTCAACGAGGGCCTCCTCGATGATGCCGTCCTTGACGTTCAGCGTGAGCTTGCAGGCGCCCTGCTGAGGTGCGCACCAACCCACACCGTGCGTAAGACCGGAGATGTCGGTAATCTCCTTAGCCTGGACCCACTTGCCCTCCTCGGGGATGGGTGCGGGGCCGTGGTATGCACCCTTGGCAACGGGGCACATGTTCTCCACTTCCTGTGAGTACTGCATGCCTCTCCTCTCTATCGTGTTGGCGTCCCGTCTGGGGGTCGTGGCTGGCGATTGCCGGGCGACCCTTCGAAAGGGACATGACATGCAGCCCCTATAATACCGCGAAATGCACGGAATATTCGGCGAACGGCTCAGTTTTCGTAGCGAGAAGTCCGGAAGTTTTAATTGAAACGGTTTAACTCTATGTTCTGTGGTCGCGAACTTCCGTAGAGGGGGTCCGTCTTGGGCAAGCTATTGGTCAGCTCTTGTAAGCATTGCGGGGGTTGACCTGTTGCAACGGTGCCGTTCGCCGCCTGATTTCTGCCTTTGGCCGCGCGAGTGTATTGTTTTGCGTGAATGTTTTGATGGCACGCTTCAATCGTGCTGTATTGGATGGCAAGCAGATCCCGGCGAAGGGAGCGCCATGCAGCGCGTTTGGAGAACGGTTACCGGCTTTTACCATGTCTGTGCCCGCGGTACGGGCAGGCAGCTCATCTTTGAGGGCGATGAAGACCGGTGGGAGTTTTTGGAGCTGATGCGCGAGTGCTGCTGCGAGGAGGGTGTGACGGTTATCGCCTGGTGCCTTATGGGCAATCACGTGCATTTGGTGCTTACAGATTACGAGGACAGGATGAGCGCGGCGATGCACCGGTTGCTTTTGACGTACGCGCGGCGGTTCAATAAACGCACGGGGCGCACAGGGCATCTGTTCCAGAACCGTTTTGACCGGCGCTCGCTCGATACCGACTGGCAGGTGATGGAGGCTATTCGCTCCGTACACGCCGATCCGCAGGAGGCGGGCATCGGTCTCATTGAGCGTTATCCCTGGAGCAGCTTTGCGGAACATCTACGCTCTTACGACTGTGATGCGGCCGATGCCGCGAGGGGATTTTCTGATCCTTCTTGCGTGCTTGAACTTTTTGGTTCTGCCGAGGGCTTTATTGCCTATTCGCTTTCGACGCCCGACGGCAGCGAGCCGGCGCTGTGCGATATGAAAGATACAGAGTGGGAACGCCACGCCTTTGCCGACAAGTTGGCGAAGAGCCTCGGGGTTCCGCTCAACGGGGTTAAAACTGCACCGCCGGCGCAGCGCAACATCGTTATTCTTGGATTGCACGATGCCGGTTTTACGGTGCGCCAGATTGAGCGGTATACCGGGATTGGCAAAAGTACCGTCTCTCGTATCGTGCGCGCCCGCGCGCGAACGGCGATGCGGGCTGGCGGAAACGTGATGTAAGGTCGCCTGTTCACCGCAGCTGGGGTCGTCCATACGCCGCAACCAGCGTTCAAAAGCTTGGTACGGTAACTGCACTTCTTAATATGCATAGAACAATCGTCATCTTGCATAAAATAACAGCTCAGTCCGGGTTTGCCCGTGCCTACCCCCGTCTGCGCCGTGCAAAAAACGGAGTTTTCATCATCGTGGTGCTGTCGGCACTGCCACAATCTTGCAACATACGGGTCCCGAAGCTATTTATGCCTTCCGATGCGCCTCCGAAGCGCATGTATGTGATCCCTGAGACCGCGATGCTTGTTCTAAAACACAATATATATGCGCCTGGAGACGTTGATTAACGCTTTCGATGCGTATACATACAGCTTGGCGTGCTGAATACTCGCAAAAATGCACGTCGCACCCTATGGGACCCGTCTGCGGCAGGCGTGAAGCGAGTCGGAGCTCAGCAGAACGGGGCTTGGCGCATTGCTTGGCGGGCCCGGGGCCTGCCGCAGGCCTTTGGTGCTGTGGAAAACGCCCGTGTTCGCGTCTGGCCGTGTGGTAAACGACAGACGGGGCGCCGGATGCGCTGATTTTGTGCGTTCGTGCTCATTAGGAAAAACAGAGCCGCCCGTATTGGGCGGCTCGGCAATCAAAAACCTTGGATTCGGAGCATACGCTACTGGTTAGCTTGCCCCTCGAGCATGCCGTCGAGAGTGCGCCAGGCGAGCTCGGCGCATTTGACGCGGGCGGGCATGTGCGAGATGTCCTGGAGCTGGGCGGCTTCATCCAGGTCTTCCAGGTCCTCCTCGGAGAGCTTTTCGCCGCGGATCATGGCGAGGAAGAGCTCTGCCAGGCGGTGAGCTTCCTCGACGGTCTCGCCGGTGATGAGGTCGGCCATGATGTCGGCACTGGCCTGACTGATGGCGCAGCCGTGGCCGGTAAAGGAGGCCTCCTCGATCACGCCGTTCTCGACGCGCAGCTGCAGGGTGAGCTCGTCGCCGCAGCTGGGGTTGATGCCGTCGTGCTCGTGCGTGGGAGCATCCATCTCGTACTTATAGTCGGGGTGCGAGTTGTGCTCCATAAATGTGGTGGAGGTGTACAGATTACCCATTGAACGTGCTCCAAACGTGATGCAGGCCGGCGATGAACTTGTCGATGTCGGCCTTGTCGTTGTAGAAGGCCACGCTGGCGCGGCAACAAGCAAGGTTTTCGACACCCAGCCAGGTAAGCAACGGCTGCGCGCAGTGGTGACCGGCGCGGATGCAGACGCCGTCCATGTCCATGATGCTCGCGACGTCGTGCGGGTGGATGCCCTTGACGTTAAAGCTCACAACGCCGTGGTGGTTGTCCCAATAGATGGAGCCGATGATTTGGACAAAGTCGAGCTGCATGAGTTCGCCCATCAGATAGTGGACGAGTGCCTGCTCGCGGGCCTGGATGTTCTCGTAACCCACCGTGTTGACCAGGTAATCAAGGGCGGCGCCCGTGGCGAAGATGCCGGCGGCGTCCTGCGTGCCGGCCTCGAACTTCTCGGGGACGGGCGCCCAGGCGGCTTCCTGCTCGGTGACAGAGTCGATCATTTCGCCGCCGGTGAGCATGGGCGGCATGGCGTTGAGCAGGTCCATCTTGCCCCACAGCACGCCGATGCCCATGGGGCCCATGGCCTTGTGCGCGCTAAAGGCAAAGAAATCGGCGCCCAGATCGGCCACATCGACCGGCATGTGCGGCAGCGACTGCGCGCCGTCGACGACCAGATAGCCGCCGTACTTGTGCACGAGCTTGCCGAGATTCTTGACCGGGTTCTCGACGCCCAGCACGTTAGACACCTGACCCACGGCCAAGATTTTGGTCTTGGGGCCCACCTTGGACAGAACCTCCTCGGTGGTGAGTTGACCGGTCTTGGTGGGGTAGAGGTAGACGAGCTTGGCGCCGGTCTCGCGGCAGACCTGCTGCCACGGAATCAGGTTGGAGTGGTGCTCCATGATGGTGATGACGACCTCGTCACCAGGCTCGAGCACCGTGGGTGCAAAGCTCTTGGCGACCAGGTTGAGCGACTCGCTCGTGTTGCGGGTGAAGACGACCTCGTTGGCCTGTGAGGCGCCGATGAGGTCGGCGATCTGCTGGCGGACCTTCGCGATGGCGTCGGTTGCCTCGACGGACAGCGAGTACAGGCCGCGCAGGGGGTTGGCGTTCATGCGCTGATAGAAGTCGCGCTCGGCGTCGAGCACACAGGCAGGGCGCTGCGCGGTGGCGGCGCTATCGAGGAAGGCGATCTCGGGGTGCTGCTGGAAGAGCGGGAACTGCGCCTTGTAGGGGTTGGTCTCGATGTCTACGGTGGGCCAGCCGCGCGAAGCCTCGTCGCTGGCGTCGAGCTCCATGGGCTCGGGGGCAGTGCAGGTATCGCATTTAACGTGCTCGGTGTCGATCATGCGAGCTCCTCTTCAAAGTTGTCGATCAGGTTGTTGCCCAAGCGGACGACGGCGGCGCGGGTGCGCTCGTCGGTCGCGGAAAGCGCGGCGTCCTCCAGCTTGGCGCGGATGAACAGGTCCTCGGCGGCATTTTGGTCAAGGCCGCGGCAGGCGAGATAGAACAGCTGCTCGTCGCGGACGTGGCCGATGGTGGCTCCGTGGTTGCCGGCGACGTCGTCCTCGTCGCAGAGAATGACGGGGACGGTCTTGTTGTCGACGCCCTTGTTGGCCAAAAGCACCGTCTCGCGCTCGGTGCCGGTTGCACCCTTGCAACCGTGCACGAGGTCGATGGTGCCGCGGTAGACCTTCTTGGACGTGCCGGTCAGCACGCCGTTGGCGTCGATCTCGCACTCGGTCTTGCGACCGCGGTGGCGCAGCTCGTAGTTAAAGTCGCGCACCTGCTCGCGGGCGCCCAGGTAGTCAGTATCGATGGTGACCTTGGCGGTATCGCCCAGCAGGTCGCCGGCAAGGCCGGTGGCGCTGGCGCCGGCACCCAGGACGGTGTGCTGCACGTTGACGCGCGCGCCCTCGTCCAGGAACAGGCCGGTGTCGTCGAGCGCGATCCAGCTATCGTCGAGCGTCTGCGTGCAGGTCACGTTGACGGTGGCGTACTCATGGGCGCACACGCGTAGCACGGATCCCACGACGCCTTGGCCGGCAACGGGGGAGTCCAGGGCAATAAGCAGATCGAACGTCGACTGGGGACGGGCGACGACGTCGATGGCGGCGATGGCCGCGGCTGCATCGACACCGCTCACGCGCACGGTAACCGTGGCGTGCTTGTATGCGGGCACATCGATGACGATGCGCTTGGTGGCGTGCTCGGCCAAGTAGGCGTAGGCAGCCTCGCCCATGCCGGTCTCGAAGGCTTCAGCAGGGGAGAGCTCCTCCTCGAGCTTGATGGCACCGGCCTGGTAGACAGAGGTGGCGGGCACGTCAAGCTCGGTCTCGGGCGTGATGCGGGCGCGGTCGGCGGCGTCGCCGGGGGCGGAGGCGCGCCGCTCGGGGAAGCGCTCGGCCATGGCGTCCATGGCGGCGTCGAACGCGTCTGCCACGCCAGCAAACTGCTCGTCCAAGCCCTCAACCTCAATGGTCTCGGCGGGAGCGGCAGCAAGCTCGTCAGAGAGCTCGAGCTTGGTCTGATTCATCTTCAGCCAGCCCCATGTGGCAGCCGGCATCGCATTGACCTGCTCAAGGGTGGTAGCAGCGGTGTTCGTGGTCTGATTCATTATCCGATCGCTCCTTCCATCTCGAGCTTGATCAGGTTGTTCATCTCGACGGCGTACTCCAGCGGCAACTCCTTGGAGACCGGGTTGGCAAAGCCGTTGACGATCATGGTGCGGGCCTCTTCCTCCGAGATGCCGCGGCTCATCAGGTAGAACACCTTGTCGTCGCCGATGCGGCCGATGGTGGCCTCGTGGCCGATGTCGACGTTCTTGGCGCGGATGTCCATGGCGGGGATAGTGTCGGAGCGGCTCTGGTCGTCGAGCATCAGTGACTGGCAGCTCACGGTTGCCTTGGAGCCCTCGGCCTTGGGCGTGGCCACGATGGAGCTGCGGAACGTCTGGATGCCGCCGCTCTTGGAGATGCCCTTGGTCTCGACCGTTGCCGAGGTCTCGGGCGCGTTGAGCACGACCTTGCAGCCGGTGTCGAGGTTCTGACCGGCGCCGGCAAAGGTGATGCCGGTAAAGCTCGAGCGGGCGCGGCGGCCATTGAGCACGCTCATGGGGTAGAGGTAGCCCACGTGGCTGCCGAAGGAGCCACTGATCCACTCGATGTCGCCGTCCTCGTCCACGCGCGCACGCTTGGTGTTGAGGTTGTACATGTTCTTGGACCAGTTTTCGATGGTCGAGTAGCGCAGGTGCGCACGCTTGCCCACAAAGAGTTCGACGGCGCCGGCGTGGAGGTTGGCCACGTTGTACTTGGGCGCGGAGCAGCCCTCGATAAAGTGCAGGTCGGCGTCGTCTTCGACAATGATGAGCGTGTGCTCAAACTGGCCGGCGCCCTTGGCGTTGAGGCGGAAGTAGCTCTGCAGCGGAAAATCGAGCTTGGTGCCCTTGGGCACGTAGACAAAAGAGCCGCCCGACCACACGGCGCCGTGCAGGGCCGCAAACTTGTGGTCGGTGGGCGGGATGAGCGTCATAAACTTCTCGTGGATGAGCGGCTCCCACTGCGGATCGTGCAGGGCCTCCTCGATGCCGGAGTAGACGATGCCCATCTTGGACGCCGTGTCCTGCATGTTGTGGTAGACCAGCTCGGAGTCGTACTGCGCGCCAACGCCCGCCAGGTAGCTGCGCTCGGCCTCGGGGATGCCCAGGCGCTCAAAGGTGTTCTTGATGTCGTCGGGCACCGACTCCCAGTCGTGCTTTTGGTCGGTGTTGGGCTTGACGTAGGTGACGATGTTGTCCATGTCCAGGCCCTCGATGGAGGGACCCCACGTCGGGTCGGGGAAGCGGTTGAAGATCTCGAGGGACTTGAGGCGCAGGTCGAGCATCCACTGCGGCTCGTCCTTCTTGGCGCTGATCTCGCGCACGATGTCGGGCGTGATGCCGGCGTCGAGGCGCTCGAATCCCTCCTCGCCATAGGTGAAGTCGTAGAGGCTGCGGTCGATGTCCGCGACCTCGGTGCGGTTCTTGGTCATTGCGTTGCCCCTTTACGCCTGCTGCTCGGCAGCGGCGGCCTCGGCCTGGGCGCGCTGCTCGGCGGCCTCGCGCTCGAAGGTCTCAAAGCCGTTCTTGTCGATCCAGGGGATCAGCGAGGCGTCGTCCTCGCGCACGATGTGGCCCTTGACCATAACGTGGACGCGGTCGACATCCAGGTGCTCCAGGATGCGCGTGTTGTGCGTGATGATGAGCATGGAGCCGTCGCAGCTCTTGCGGTAGGCGTCCATGCCATGGCTGACGGTGGAAAGGGCGTCGACGTCCAGGCCGGAGTCGGTTTCGTCCAGGATGGCGAGCTTGGGCTGCAACAGCAAAAGCTGGAGCATCTCGACCTTCTTCTTCTCGCCGCCCGAGAAGCCCACGCCCAGCTCGCGGTTGAGATAGGCGGTATCCATGTTGAGCTCGGCCGCGAGCTCCTTCACGCGGCGGCGGAACTCCTTACCCTTCATCTCCAGGCCGGGGCGGCCGGCGATGCTGGCGCGCAAAAAGCTCGACAGCGGCACGCCCGGAATCTCGACCGGGGCCTGGAAGCTCAGGAACAGGCCGGCGCGCGAGCGCTTGTCGGTGGTGAGCTCGGTGATGTCCTGGCCATCAAAGACGATGCGGCCGTCGTTGACCGTGTAGATGGGGTCGCCCATGACCAGGTGGCCGAGGGTGGACTTGCCGGCGCCGTTGGGTCCCATCAGCACGTGGGTCTCGCCGGCGGCGACGTTGAGGTTGACGTTGTGGAGGATGGTCTTCTCGTCCACGGAGGCGGTCAGACCTTCGATGGAAAGCAGCGGATTTGCGCTCATGCTGTCCCTCTCTGTATATGGTGTACTCATAGGTGTACTAAACCCTAGGAATCTTCTCGGAATAAAGTTACTATGGGTTCGGCGTTAGTCAAGGGAAAACCCGACTAATCCACTCGACTTTTTAGATGAGGGACATAAAACCAGGTTTGTTTGCCCCGCGTGCATAGGATTTGGGACAAACAAGCCTGGTTTTGTCCCAGTAACGATGGGAGGGTAGGTATGCTCATTTCTTCTAAGGGCCGCTATGCCCTCCGGCTGATGATCTATATCGCGGCGCTGGGCGACGCCGAGGGCAAGATTGCCCTGCGCGAGGTCGCCGACCGCGAGCATATCTCGCAAAAGTATCTGGAGCAGCTGGTCCGTCCGCTCATGAAGGCGGGCCTGCTTAAAAGCGTGCGCGGCAAGGGCGGCGGCTACATGATGGCCAAGGATCCAGCCGAGGTGCGTGCCGGCGACATCCTGCGCGCCGTCGAGGGCAGCACGGCTCCAGTGGCGTGCGATGGCATCGACAACAGCTGCACTCGCAGCGATCTTTGCTCGACCGTCAAGTTCTGGCGCGGCCTGGACGACGTGATCGAAAAGTACGTCGACGGCGTGACGTTGGCCGACCTGGCCGCCGTCCCCGAAATCAACTTTGACATTAAGCTGTAGGTTGACCGCAATTCCTTAAGATTTCGCGGAGGGTTGTTGCCGTTTACCGAGGGGTTGTTGTGCAACAACGGGCGAGCTGCAATACTTATTTTTATCTTTGCAAACTGAACTTTAACTACACCAATGCAGGGAGGATCTTATGCAGCCCAAGCATTCTGCGATTGTCGCGGGCCTGACGCTGGCGCTTTCGTTTGGCGCCGTTTCCGCGCCGGCACCCGCCGCTGCCGAGGAGCCCACGCCAGGCGTTGCCTCGGATGCCACCGATATCGATAAGGGTCTCTACACCCAGCAGTCTTTCTCGGGCGTGCTGAGGTCGGTCCAGGGTGTCTCGTTTGTCAACGTGACTCCCGAGATGAAGTACTTCACCAAATATGAGAGCCATGGCAACTATAACCAGGGCTTTTCGTATGGCGACGGTTATAACGCGCTGGGCTATTACCAGTTCGACCGCCGTTGGTCGCTCATCCCGTTTATGAAGCAGGCCTACAACTACAACCCTGAAAAATACAGCATGCTCAAGGATGCGATTGATCGCGGCAGCGAGATTTCCAACACGAGCAATGCCATGTACGAGAACGGCCAGCTCACCGAGTTGGGCCGTATCGCTCAGGATGCCTTCCAAGGTGCGTACAACACCGATCCTGTTGAGTTCTCAGCACTTCAAGATGCCTATGCGTACAACTCGTACTATGCGGTGACCGAGGCGTGGCTCAAGAGCGGCCTTGGTATTGATATTTCGGGCCGTGCCGATTGCGTCAAGGGCATGGTGTGGAGCATTACCAACATGTGCGGCACCGGTGGCTGCAGGGACTTCTTCCGCTGGGCGAATCTTTCTAATGATATGACTGACCGTGAGTTTGTGACGGCGCTCTCCAATAGCGTGGTCAACAATGTCGCCACCAAGTATTCGAGCCAGCCCCAGTATCATGAGGGCTGGAAGAACCGTTATAAGAATGAGCTGAAGGACTGCTTGGCTTATATCGCCGAGGACGAGGCCGCTGCCGCTGCGACGCCCGTGCAGCCCGAGCCTACACCGGCGCCCTCGCCGACACCTGATTCGAATGACGACTCGAGTGACGATGCCAACGATGACAGGATGGATGCGCCCTCGACCGATGCTGACGGTAATGGCTCTGCTGGTGGCACTACCAACGACGGCTCTACCTCGAACGGCTCCAATTCGAACGGCTCTGCTGCGGGCGATTCGTCTTCAAGCTCTGCCGGCAATACGGACAGCGACGCTTCTGGTTCGACCGACGCTGACACCTCTAACTCATCCACCGGCTCGAGCGATTCGTCCGTTGACACCGGCTCTAACAACGGCTCTGGCTCTGACGCAACCCCTGATTCCGATGCTTCCAAGGACGACTCGAATAAGGCGCCGGACGCTCCCGTTGCTTCGCCGGACAAGAAGCCTTCTTTCTCCGTGCAGCTTGGTTCTACGCTGGGCTCTTCGCTGATGGCTGGCGTCAATAATGGCTCGACCCAGAACAAGGACAATTCTGATCAGGTTTCCACGGAAAAGACCGAGGCCGCAAAGGGCGACTCCAAGGACAAGGCTTCCGAGAAGACCGAATCTGATAAGGGTTCTAGCTCTGAGGAGAAGGACGACAAATCCGCTCAGAAGAAGGACGAGAGCAAGACCGAGGGCGAAAAGAAACAGCCCGAAGACGACGACAAGAGCGGTGCTGACAACCAGGTCCAAGAGCAAAATGACTCCAAGACGGTGACCACTACAACCACGACGACTACAACGACCAAGTCATCTGGCGGTAACATGCCCAAGACGGGCGACCTTATCGTTATGGCGAGCCTTGCCAGTGCAAGCTTGGCCACACTGGGCGCTACGTCTATCGTAAGTGGTAAGCATAAGCTCGATCAGCAGAAGAAAGCTTCTGGGGAGGACGGCTCGGAGGAGTAGCCTCTTGGTTGCTAGATAACTAAAGAGTTGGGACGGGGTCCGGTGCGAATGCGTCGGGCCCCGTTTTGTTGTGCAACGATTAGTTGTGCCCCCTCACACCTCTTGTTGCTACCGTTGCCCGATATGTTTGCGCGGCGTCATCGGTACATGCGATGCGGTCATTACAATTGGCATCGTGCTGCGATTTAGGGGGGACGTTTTGGTGTCTGAACAGGCAAATGTTGATTGTGCTGCTGGCTTTGGCGTGCGCTTGATCGGCTGTGCCGACGATGCGGTTTTGCCCATTGGCATGCACGACTATGCGGAGGCCCTTGGTTGCTGCATGCTGGTTGACAAGACCATGTTTATTGCTGATGTGTTGGACTGCGACGCGTCCGTTGTGGTGTGCTGTCGACCCGAGGGTTTTGGCAAGAGCATGAACTTGTCGATGCTCAGGGCTTTTCTGGAGCGTCCGGCGGTCGGTCGCGCCGGTCGGATCTCGTTTGCCGATGCTCAGATTTGGGATGCGAACGGCGGGCGCTATCGGGATGAGTATGCTTGCTATCCGGTGATATCGCTGGACTTTTCTGGCGCTGCGAGGTGTGGCCCCGCTGTTGCCGGCGTCGTGCGCGATGCCCTTTCGGGCGAGTGCGCTCGCTTGTTGGCGCTCTTGGAGGCTCCGGATTTAGCTCGAGATAAGGTGCGTCACATCGAACGTGTCGCGCGTGGCGTGGCGAGCGCGGACGAGGTTGACTCGGTGCTCGGTGTGCTCATAGAGCTGCTGGAGATGGCCTGCGATGAGCAGGTTGTATTGCTCGTTGATGGGTACGACGCGGCGTGGTTGGGCCGTGCGAGCGCGAGGGTCGCTTCCGGCGCCGATCCGGCAGGGCTATTCGATCGCGTGCTGTTCGACGCCATTGCCACTGCGCGCGATTCGTTGCGGCTGACGTGTCTGATGGGGGAGTGTCCCGGCCCTGCTGAAGCGGCGCTTTCTTCGCGCGGCTGCTCGTATTGTCTGACGACGCCGCTGTCGGCGTGGTGTGACCGATGTTTCGGTTTTTCGGATGCTGAGGTCGAGGCTCTTTTGAATCATGCTGGGCGCGAGGAATACCTGGATGATGCGCGTGAATGGCTCGAGGGGTATCGGTTTGGCAGGGCCTATTGCTCGAGTCCAGAGCGTGTGATCGGTTTTCTGGGCCGAGGCTGCACGGCGCCTGTGCGTGCCGATCTGTATGGATATGCCGATTGCATGAGTAGGGTAGTTGCCGGGTGGAATCTCGACCGCCTTTCGGTCTTGTTTGATTTGCTCGAGGCCCATGGATGCGTTGGGGTCCCGCTTTGTTTGGGCGCTGCGGGGCTAGAGGCCTCGCCTGATGATGGCTTGTGGACGGCGCTGTATCTGTCAGGTTTCCTGACGACGGATATGACTGAGAAGCCAGAGCATGATGATCGCCTCCGTGCTTTGCGATTGCCCAATAACGAGCTTCGCCAGGCCTTGCGTCTAGTGATTATTGAGTGGTTTGAGTGTGCTGCCGAAGACATTCGAGACGTCGATGCGTTTCGCGACGGGTTGTGCCGTGGGGACGAGGATACGGTGAGGCGGGCGCTAAGCCGCATCCTGGGAGATGCGGGAATCGGTGCGACCGACCCAGATGCGCCGCTGCCATATCATCTGCTCTTGCAGGGGCTCTGCTTTGGCTTGCCGGGCTATGCCAATCCTGCCTCGAGGCGAAAGTGTGGCGCGGGTCGCTGGGACATCCAGGTTTTCCCTACGGGTGCTGTGTTCGACGTAGCAGATACGATTGGCATGCTGGACGAGCGCCCGCTGATAACGATTAACTTGATGTATGACCCCGATGTGGATGCGCTGGGCCTGGAATTGCTGGCCGTGCAGTCGCTACTCGACATAGAGCGCGGCGGCATCGACGAAATCCGTGTACCGCGCCCCGGCGTGGGTCGCATGCGCTGGGGGTTCGGTTTTGATGGGCAGCATGTGGCTACGGTGTGCCAGCGGCTTTAAGCGCTGAGATGTTTCCGGCTTCCGTTACTTGGTGGCCTTCATGGGCGGCATGGGCTTCCAGTTGGGGTCCTTGATGATCTTGCGGGCGTCCTTCATGCCGCGGCGCAGCGCCGGAATGCCGGTCTTAAAGCACTTGTCAACGGCTGCCAGGCGAATGAACTCCTTGCAGAAGGTCGCGGCGTTGCCCAGACGGAACAGCACGGGGTGATAGTCGCCGTAGATTTGCATGTAGCGAGCGAGGAAGCCGCGGTTGCGCATGATGTAGTAACGGTTGGTGTCGCTCGTGGAGTTGAGCTGGCGCTTGCCGGCGATATCCCAGTTGGAGACGGCGCGGGCGCGCTTGAGCACCACGTCGGCAACCACGGCGGCGGGGAAGTGCTGGCTGGCCACGTAGCCGTAGCAGGCATCGTCGCCGTAGATGAAGAAGCGCGCATCGGGCAGGCCGATCTTGTCGACCACGCGGCGCGAGAACATGCCGCCCTCAAAGCACAGCTGGTTCATGGCGCGGTGGCCCTCGGGTCCCAGGTCCCACTTGGCGACAGGGTTGGGAATGCCGAGCGAAAGGATGAGCTGGTACTGCCAAAAGAAGGCGCCGCCGTCAAAGTCCAGGCGCGAACCCTGGATGACATCGTAGCGGTCGGTCCACTTGGCAAGACACTCGATGCCTTCGGGGATGACGAGCACGTCGTCGTCCATCACCCAGAACCACTGGGCGCCCAGGTCGTAGGCGCATTTGGTGCCGGCGGAGAAGCCGCCCGCACCGCCGCCGTTTTCGAGCTGCGGGGCGTAGATGACACGGTCGGTGCCGCCCTGCGCGTCGGGCTGCTCGGTGTCGATGCCCCACAGGTTGGCCAGGCGCTCGTTGAATGCGGTGCACATGGCCTCGGTCTCGCGCGAATTCTCGTTATCGACAATCACGATGCGCCAGGGCGTTGCCGTGAGCTCGGTCATAGAGTCGAACAAGTTGGCCAGGAGTTCCTGGCGCTTGTACGTAACGACGACGATGGCGAGCTTATCGATGGGAGCGGGAAGGGTTGAAGGCATGGGGCAATATATCCTTTCACGCGCGGCGGGCGAGTGCTGCGCGGAAGCTATCGAATACGTCCTTGGGACGGTCCTATTGTAAAGGCTCGGCGCACCTTGGCGGCAAGCTTTGAATAAAACGCAGGAACCTGCCACGGGCCCGCCGCATGACGTGGAGCTGCTTTGCCCGCAAGAGGCTCCATAGATTATATAAACGCCCGCTGGCGCGCTGACCCTTTGATACCATGAAACGACAGGTATTTCCTAAGGAGCACATTTGTCTACTAACGCCTCTGGCAGCCCTGTTCTGTCGCTGCTTATTCCCATTTACAATGTTCAGCGCTACCTGCGCGAGTGCCTCGATTCCGCCCTGGCGCAGACGCTCAAGGATATTGAGATCATCTGCATTAACGACGGGTCGACCGACAACTCGCCGGCGATTATTCGCGAGTATATGGAGCGCGATAGGCGCGTCAAGATGATCGACAAGGCCAACAGCGGCTACGGCGACTCGATGAACCGCGGGCTGGAGATGGCGCGTGGCAAGTACGTTGGCATCTTGGAGTCCGATGACTTTATGGCGCCCGACGCACTCGAAAAGCTTGTCTCGGCCGCCGATAGCAATAATGCCGACTTTGCGAAGGCGAACTTTGATTTCTACTGGTCTAAGCCCGAGGAGCGTCGCTCGCTGCACGAGATGTTTAGACCTCAGGATTGCGGCAAGCCAGTGCACCCGAGCGATACGACGCAGTTCTTTAAGCAAAAGCCGTCGATTTGGTCGGCAGTGTACCGTCGCGATTTTCTTGAGCGCAACGGCATTAAGTTCCTGCCGACTCCGGGGGCATCCTTTCAGGACACGTCATTCGCCTTTAAGGTGATCGCGTGCGCCGATAAGGCTATTTACCTGCACGATGCCGTGTTGTCGTATCGCCAGGACAACGAGAATTCCTCGGTCAATTCTTCGGCTAAGGTCTTTTGCGTCAATACCGAGTATGCCGAGATTGAACGTTGGATTCGAGAGGATTATGCCCGCGGCCACGCAAGCGGCGATGTCGCGCGCATGCTCAAGTTCAATCAACTCATTAAGTATGATTCGTATATGTGGAACTACGTGCGCTTGGCGCCTAAGTTCTATAAGGAGTTCCTGGTTCAGATGGCCAAGGAGTTCCAAGCGGCCTTGGACGCCGGGGACTTTTCGCTTGACGACCTCAAGCCGTGGAAGCGCGCAAATCTCGCTGCCATCCTCAAAGATCCTGAGGGCTGGGTTGACGAGCATCCGAGTTTTGCGACGGATGGTGCCTTGGGGCGTGCTAAGTATTACGCCTCGGTTGGAGGTCCAGGCGTGGTCGCCGCCTTCCTCTTCGAATCGCTGAGGGGGTAGGTCGGCATGGGAGAGGCCTCGTGTCCTAAAGCTACCATTGTCGTTCCCGTTTACAACTCTGCGCGCTCCATTCAGCGATGCCTCGATTCGCTGCTGGCCCAGTCCGAGCGCTCGATTCAGGTTGTCTGCGTCAACGACGGTTCGACTGATGATTCGTTGAACGTGTTGCACCTGATCGCGCAGGCCGACGATCGCGTACTGGTGATTGACCAGGAAAACGCGGGCGTCTCGTGCGCTCGAAATGCCGGTATCGATGCCGCCGAGGGCGAGACCGTCTTCTTTGTGGACGCTGACGATTACATTGATGCCCAGACGGTCGAGCGCGTGCTGCATGCCATGGAGTCTGCAGATGCCGAGGCCGCCGTCTTTGGCGGCGTCTGTGAACCTGCCGATGCTGCCCCCAAACGCGTCCAGCAACTCATGAGCCCCAAAGCTGGTACCTTCGGCGCCCGTGATCCCCAACTGCTGTTCCATTCGAATGCGCAGCCCTATGCCTGCCGTGCGGCTTTTTCGTGCGAGCTGCTCAATCGCGAAGGCATTCGCTTCGCCCCCGGTTTGGCTTTGGGCGAGGACGTCGTCTTCCAATTTGCGGCTTATGCGCTTGCCCGCAGGACCGTCGTCATGCCGGACAAGTTCTACCACTACGTGATGGAGAGCGAATCGGCGACGCACGAGTTCAACAGTGCCGAGGCTCGTGCCAAAAAGCTTGACGCCCACATGAGGATGCTCGAGGAGGTCTTGGAGGACTGGGCGGCCTACGGTCTTTTAGACCTGTGTCCCGGCGAGCTGATAACTTGGATTTTGGACCTAATTGTGTTCGACCTGGCGCGTTTGGATGCCGATGACTTCCATCGCGTGGCGGCTCGCGTCAACATGGACCTCGCGACGTTTTTGGGAACGGCGTGGGCGGATGTGCCTGCTAAGGGCGCCGTTCGCCGTGTTGCCCACAAGCTCGTTGCGGCGACCTCGGGCGTTTCGATGGCAGACGCCACGCTGTTCTATCTTTCGACTCGCGGTCTCAAAGCCTGCCTGGAGCGCTTTATCTAATTCCAAGCGCTGCCGCCCGCCGCAACTCGGCTGCTAAAATAACCCTGTTACACGCTATTCAACAGGAGGTTCTCTTGCAGAACTCTGATAACCCTAAAGTTTCGCTGCTTGTCCCTATCTGCAATGTCGAACGCTACCTGCGCGAGTGCCTCGATTCCGCCGTGGCTCAGACGCTCAAGGACATCGAGATCATCTGCATTAACGACGGGTCGACCGACAGCTCGCCGGCGATTATCCGCGAGTACATGGAGCGCGACTCCCGTGTCAAGATGATCGACAAAGCCAACAGCGGCTACGGCGACTCGATGAACCGCGGCCTGGAGATGGCGCGCGGTGAGTACGTGGGCATCCTTGAGTCCGACGACTTTATGTTTGAGGATTCGCTCCAAAAGCTGGTCGCCAAGGCCGATGCTGAACATGCCGATGTCGTTAAGGGCGACTTTTACCTGTACTGGTCTGCGCCCAGCGAGCGCCGTGAGCTGTTTGGAATTATCGACGAGCATATGACAGGCGCCGCGTATCGCCCCGTCGATCGCCCGGGGATCTTCTACCGCAAGCCTTCCATTTGGTCTGCCATCTATCGGCGCGAGTTTCTCAACGCCAATCAGATTCGCTTTCTCCCCACGCCGGGTGCCTCGTATCAGGACGCAGGCTTTAACTTTAAGGTTTGGGCTTGCGCCGAGCGTGCCGCGTTTATTGCGGACCCCATTTTGTGCTATCGCCAGGATAACGAGAAGAGCTCCGTTAATTCGCCCAACAAGGTGTTTTGCGTGTGCGACGAATATGCCGAGATGCAACGTTTTTTGGACGAGCGTCCCGAGCTCAAGGCTCAGCTCCAGGGCATTTTAATGCGCATGAAGGTCGATACGTACCGTTGGAATGATGAGCGCCTGGTCGATGAGCTGCGTGAGCAGTTTTGGAAGAAAGCCTCGTCCGAGCTCAAGGCCGATTGGGATGCCGGTCGCTTTGACCTGTCGCTCTTCGACCCGCGTGGCGAGACCGATTTGCGCCTGATGGTCAAGTCGCCCCGCGCCTATATCGATTCGCGCTTTGACTTTAAGAAGCCGGGCAAGCTCAATACGTTTAAGCATTACTTTAAGATCGGTGGCCTGCCGCTGGTCTGGCGCGTGCTGACGTATCAGCGCACCTACGGCGACAATCCGCACCCCGATGACGTTCCGGCCGCACAGTAGGAGCGAGTGATTATGGTTACCCCCAAGATTTCCGTTGTCGTTCCCATCTATAAGGTGGAGGAGTGCCTGGCATGGTGCCTGGACTCCCTGCTTGCTCAGGACATGCCCGATTGGGAAGGCGTGCTGGTCAACGATGGCTCGCCGGACGGTTCGCGCGATATTGCGGCTGCCTATTGCGAAAAGGATGCGCGTTTTACGCTGGTCGATAAGGAGAACGGTGGCCTGTCGAGTGCACGTAATGCCGGCATCGCTGCGTCCACGGCGCCTATCGTCGCGTTTTTGGATTCCGACGACCGATTTACGCCCGATGCATGCCGTGTGATCGTCGATGCCTTTGAGCGCGAGGACTGCGACGTTTTGACCTTTGGCGCGAACCCGTATCCGCTGGAGGCGGGGTATCCGTGGCTTAACTATGTGCTGAGCCCGCGTGATGTGTCGTTTGTGGGCTATAGCTCTGACCTGCTGTTTAAGGAAGCATCTCGCCCCTTTGCATGGCGCACCGCCTGCAAGCGTGAGTTTTTGCTGGGCAACGGGATCGTGTTCGACGAAACCGTTAAGTATGGCGAGGACCAGGTCTTCGATTTCGCCGTGTACGGTCGTTCGCGTAAGACCGCGCTTATCTCGAGCAAGCTGTATGACTACCGCGTGGCGCGCAAGGGTTCGCTCATGGACACCATGCGCTACGACGACGAGACGCGTCTGCTGGAGCACGTGAAGATTTACTCCGCGGTGCTGGCTGACTGGCAGCGCGACGGTCTTGATGTCCAACATGCTGATGACCTGGCATATTTCCTCTGCGATCTGGTGCTGTACGATGCGCTCAGGTTGCTGGGCTCGGACTGCGGCAAGGTGTTTGCTGCCGTTTCCGTGGCGCTTGCCGGTTCTGCCGTGGGCAACGATGCCGCGCTCGCGCAATGTGCCCCGTCTGTTGCCGCTATGGTGCGTGCGGCGCTTGCCAGCAAGGCCCCCAATGCCCGTGCGTGCAAAAAGCTCATGTTCGATTACGACGTCTTGAGGTTTGGGCGCCTGGGTGCCTGCAAACGCATGGCAGCGAACGCCCTGGGAAAGCGAGAAGTGTAGATGAGTATCAAGCGTTTGGCACTTTGCCGCAGTCAGGGCCGTCTGTTTGTGCTACTTCGTTTTGCCGGTCAGGATGTCGTCGCGCTTATTGAGCGGGAGGGTTCTCGGTCGTTTGCCCGTGCGACGACGAGCGGTTCTTGTGTGCCGTCGCTAGTGCTCCCGGTCGATCATGGCCGTGTGCTGGCGCTTTGCCCTTCCGTTTCCGATTACGAGCGCGAGCTCGCTGTCTTGGTGCTTCCGTTTTTGGATGGCTCGTCGATGAATGTCGTTTTTGCATCCGGTGGGCAGAGGCTGGGCTCCATTCGCCTCGATAGCCGCGTGGCCAAGCTGGAATCCAAGATTAACTACAAAGCAAAGCCTGCGATGTGTGCACTCGTTCGCGATGCACAGCGCGGCGAGTGCTGCGGTCGCTATGAGATCGATGCTGTTCGTTATTTACCGGCAGACGCCGGCGCGGTGTGGCGCTATGAGGTTACCTGGGATGGAGACCTCCAGCGCACACCTGAGTTCCAGATTTTCGATACGCATATGAATGCCATCGATGTCACCGTGCATGTGTTTGAATCGCAGGTCGATGTGCCGCAGCAGGACGGATGCCGCGTCAATAAAACGTATCTGAGCGTTGAGATGCCTCAGGATATACGAGATTTTGTCACGATTGTGAGCGATCCCACAGAGCAGATCCAGAGCGGGTTTTGCGCCATGGATGGTCGCCTGTACAACGGCATGGTCGATGACAGTTGGAACCGCATGAAGGACGCGCGTGCGGACGACGCAGCCTATCGACGTTGGTTTGAGCAGCATCGCGCAAAGCCGGGCGATTTGGCGTGCCAGCGTGTCGCTTCGGCGGCCTTTGCCTATAGACCTCTCGTGAGCATTGTGGTGCCGTGCTATAAAACTGATCGGGTCTACCTGCGCGAGCTGCTGGACTCGGTGCTAGCCCAGAGCTATGACAACTGGGAATTGCTGCTTATGGACGCCTCGCCCGAATGGGATGCGGTGGCCAATCTTGCGGCTGCCGCCAATGACGAGCGGGTTCGTCGTATTGAGCTGCCTGGCAACGGCGGCATTGTGCTCAACACCAACGCAGGTATTGAGCAAGCGACGGGCGATTACATCGCGTTCTTGGACCATGACGACATGCTGGAACCGGACGCGTTATTCCACTATGTTGCCGCGCTGAACAAGGCTGTCGAGGGCGTGCGTCCCCAGGTCCTGTTCTGCGACGAGGACATGTTCCAGAAAACGGGGGAGTGGGGCCAGCCGGTCTTTAAGACCAAACTCAACGTTGACCTGCTCTATAGCCATAACTGCGTGACGCATTTCCTGATGGTGGAGAAGGCGCTTATTGATCGCATTGGCACGTCCCCAGAAGACGTTGCGGGCGCCCAGGACTACGACCTGACGCTTCGCTGCCTTGCGGCGGGCGCGCGGTTTAAGCATGTTGCGCACGTGCTGTATCACTGGCGCGTTCATCCGGGGTCGACCGCCGATGGGTCTGCCGATAGCAAGCCGTATGCCATTGAGGCCGGGCGCCTTGCGCTTCGGCGCCACTTTAACGCGCTGGGTATTTGCGGAACGGTCGAGGAGACCGAGACGCCGTTTGTCTACCGCATGCGCTATGCACTGCCGGAGCCTGCGCCGCTGGTGAGCATTGTGATCCCCACTAAGGACCACGTTGAGACGCTCGATGCCTGTGTGATGTCGATCGCCCAGAAGGCAACGTATGCCAACTACGAGATTGTCTTGGTGGAGAACAACAGCGAAGCCCCGGAGACGTTTGCGTATTACGAAACCCTGCCGGAACGCGTGGCTGCAGCATCTGAAGGCAAGGGTATCGTGCGCGTTGTGTACTGGCCGGGTGAGTTCAATTACTCCCAGATCATTAACTTTGGCGTGGAGCATGCCAAGGGCGACTATCTGCTGCTGCTCAACAACGATACCGAGGTCATAAGCCCCGACTTTATCGAAGAGATGATGAGCTATCTGCAGCGTCCCGATGCGGGCGTGGTGGGCGCCAAACTCTACTTTGCCGATCATCTGGTGCAGCATGCCGGCATTTTGGTTGGCGTGCGTGGCGCACTTGCCCATGCCAACCAGGACTTCTCGGCAAAGCGCGAGGGCTATCTTGCCCGCGCCGTGCGCCCGGGCAACTTTAGCGCCGTGACGGGCGCCTGCCAGATGGTCCGACGCGACGTATTTGAGCAGGTCGGAGGCTACAACGAGGAATTCGCCGTCGGCTTTAACGATGCGGACTTTTGCCTGCGCGTGTGGGAGGCGGGCTACCGCACCATCTTTACGCCCTATGCCGAGCTGTACCACTACGAGTTCACGTCTCGCGGTAGGGAAGAGGCCAACGAGGAAAAACTGCGCCGCTGGAAACGTGAGCAAGCGCTGTTCATGCAACGCTGGCCTGAGCTCTTCTTGACGGGCGACCCGTGGTTGGGGCCGAATCTTGGCAGTGAGAGCGAGTATTTCTCAATCTAGCGCAAAGTGATTCCGAGTTTGGGTAGCGATTCAGCAATCGTGTTGAGCTCATGTTGCTGTAGGTAGGCGGGATTGAGAGCTTCTTTTCTATAGGCTAGGTAGCTGTCTCTGGTCAGTTCCCTTAGCTGTTTAGTAAAGAACTGTTCCCAACTGAAGAACTTCTCGCAGTCGATGAAATCGGCAGGATGAAGAAGCATATCTTGCGTTTCGACATCGTTGAAGAGTCCCGATCTCAGCACAAGCCATTCAAACGATTCCGGCAAAAAGAGCTCGATCTCCTTAAATCTTCTGAGCGAATAGACATAAGGCATCTCGGGCCCAAAAGCGGCCCCATCTGCAATTACGAGCAATTTTTGGGCTGGGGAGCTCAGGGCGGTTTCGTATATGTTTGATTTGCCACCGGCACTTACGCAGCGAATTTTACTTTTGGCGCACAGGACTTTAAAGAACTCATAGCCGGCATTGCTGTCTTCGACGATGACTTCTTCTGGCCGATCTCCATCGTAGAGCTCGTCTCCGTAAATGCGGTAGGTAGAAGTGTACGTGCGTGTGTAGACAGGATATTTTGTTGTGGCCCTGTTAGTGTTTTTGAGACCATAGATTTCATCCACGCTATAGGGGAGCTGGGGCAATTCGTCCCTCGCAACGATGACGTAATAGTTGGAACTGTGTCGAGCCGCATGCTGGAATGCATGGCTCCTTACGAATTTTTGCGTATCGTCCACAAACACTATGCTGTTATCGATGCGGCCGAGTTGCGCTTCCCAATCTTTGCCGCCGATGACGCGGCAGGGGGCTGCGCAATTAACGATTATCCCGCTTTGGGCTCCTAGGTTTTCGTATGCACGGAGGCTGTCCAACAGGGTGGTTTTGCCTGTTGCGCTTTTGCCTTGGATGATGGTGAGGTTTCGGCGAATAGTGAGTTTGACCTGAACTTTATTGGTCCTTACGGTCAGCTGGTATTCCCCTCTCATGCTCGAGCCTCCCTCAGGCATTTTGCCGAGATAAGGACAAGCTCATCCATGGTATGAACAATCTGTCCGGAATTGATGACACGGGCTGTAAAACGCGCTTTGCCAAAATCCATCATATGGTAGAGGTTGATGGTGATGTCATGTTTGGAGGCGATGCGCAAGATCCAATAGGCGCAATTATCTCCGCAGGTTGAGGCGTTGTAGAGGTTTTGAGGCATAAAGAGCATCAGTAGAAGTGTTTTGGTGCCCGTTGATAGTTTCTCTGGCGGAATAACGCCAAGCACCTTGGTGTCAATTGCGTTTGCGCCAAGAACAGTGCCATTTTCAATAGATTTGATAATGCGCTGTGACAGGGGATCTTGCAGCCAAGAGGGAGAATAGCTGTAATCAAAGAATGTCGACGTGTCATAAATCACATCGTCTCTGTCGCCGTAGTGAATGCTGAGCATTGTTCCTCCATGGTTGCCTGTTGCGTCTACTTTACCATTTTGGGGTCGATTTCCCTCAAGCAGTGGGTAACGGGTCAATCAACATGTCTGTTAGAACGAACCGATGACTTTTACAGGTGTAACAACTTTCTATCCTGCGGTAATTGCCTGTCTCGATATGTTGGATTTAGCGGGTCGAAACAAACGATATTCCGCGATAAGCTTATACAAGTTTATATAAACCGATAAATCTCGATATAACTTACGATAGGAATATAAAGATGCGATTTGACATGAAACGACAGATTGAAATGCTTGAGACTCTTAAGAAGCCCCTCGTACGGGAGTATTTTTGCTAATGAAAATGACAACTCATAGGCTTCTATTTATCTTAATTACTGTAGTGACATTTCTATTTTGTGCTCCGTTGTTGGTGAATGTTCTATTTATGTATGAGGCGCCCTGCGCTGTCTTTGAAGCGCGTTTTGATTCAGGGGATTTGCTTGGATATATCGGCTCTGCTGCCGTTGGCGCTGGTTCCATTTCTCTTGCACTGTATTCGGTCT
This sequence comes from Collinsella sp., assembly GCA_048326155.1. Lineage (GTDB taxonomy): Bacteria > Actinomycetota > Coriobacteriia > Coriobacteriales > Coriobacteriaceae > Collinsella. Next base: position 2,466 of record DBFEQD010000004.1, on the reverse strand, counting down.
ACCAGACCGAGAGATTGAATAAGCTTGATCGTAATCTGCAGAGGCAACAAGATGAGTTTAAACGGGAAAATACTAAGCGTCCGTTTTTTATAATCGATAAGGTGTTGGTTGACGATAAACCTGTCGACATCGATGGAGATAAGGGTATCTGGACAAGCACGGTAAATGAGGCCGTGCGTCTTTCTATCGAAATTCGCAATGTTGGGGATGGGCCGGCCTGTCGACTTCGCCTGAGGGATGATTCGGCTTTTGGCAAGGCTTCGTCTATGGATCAGCATCGTCTATGCGTTCCTCGGGACGGGGTTTATACATTTACAGCTTCGTTGGCAAGCTTAAGAAAAAAGGGAGTCGTACTGCTTTTATTCAGATATGAGAACATCGTTGGGTGTCCTTTTGCGCAGCAGGCTGATATTCAAATATCCTATATTCCGAAATACGGGAAAGAATCGATAGAAACAGACGATGACGTGCTTGGGTATGAGATATATGACGAGAACGTCGAATTGTCCGTTAGTTTTTTAACTGCTCAGATTGTGGAAAAAACAGAATAGATGTTTCCGATCTATGGTTGTCAATTTGCGAAAGAAATTATGCGTCACCGTGAGACTGATTGTTAGATAATCATTTTCCAGTAACAATTATTTGTGACAGGGGATTCGATATGAAAAACGCGTTGCGTGCCTCAACTGTTTTTTCTATGGCTACACTTTTGGCTGCCTCATCTTTGATGGGTCCTGTAACTGCTGCTTATGCTGCGAATAACGTGCAGTCTATGGATGTTGCGTCTGGTACTGTACCCGTAGATGATAGCGTGGCCTCGCGTGACGAGAGTTCCATCGACGGTGAAGACACGGCCGTTGATCGGTCGCTGCCAGCGGATGCTACGGAATCAGAGGATAAGGGTTTCAGCGTAGACGTTTCCGCGCCCGAACACGAGGTCGAATCGGTTGATTCCTCTTTCCAATATGTATATCTTGCCTACCCGAGCCTTCCCAGCGGGACTGATCAAGTTGTCGCCTTTGCTACTCCCGATGACGGCGACATCCTTGCTTCCGCAACGCTTAACTATGTAAGTGCCAATGGAGTACAGGAAACCACGGTTGCATCTGAATCCGCTGGTAATTCGGCTGCTTTTGTATTCGGCTCGACGTTGAAATCCAATACTTACTTTCTGACTTCGATAACCTATGTTTTGCAGGGTGATGGCACTGAACATGTAGTGGATCTCTCTGACAGGGATTATTCGTTTACGATTGTCGATAGCTCCATGAATTCTGAGAGCACTTCTGTTTACTATGCGGACGGCGATGGCAATGCCGTCGAAGCCCAGTCGATTCAGCAGGCATTGGAATGCGCCGATTCGCCCGATGGCATTTCCACCTATGCTGAGCGCTCCGCGCGTAATGTGGGGGTTATTGCACTTGACGCGGGACATGGCGGGGTGGATTCTGGCGCTCAGGGTAATGGCAAGAGTGAAGCCGACCTTACCTGGAAGATCATGACAGCCTGCAAAAATAAACTTGAAGCTTACGGCTTTAAGATCGTTCTTGCGCGCGAGCAGTCTGGCTACTATCCCAGCAATGATTATCTTTATCGCGTACAGCGCTGCATTGATCAGGGCGCGCAGGCCTTTGTTAGCTTTCACATCAACTCTGGGTCTTCTGGAGCTCACGGCGCAGAAGTTTATGCTCCTACCGCAAATGGCACCGACTACACGCAGGTCTCTGTTGAGCTTGCCAACAAGGTCATGAACAACCTTGCTGCTATGGGACTAACATACCGCGGCGTATTTCAAATGGAGGTAGGCGACGAGTTCGCCGTTATCCGCTGCGCTCGCGAGCAGGGAATTCCAGGTATTCTTATCGAGCATGGTTTCATTTCGAATTACGGTGATGTGGCCAACTATTTCTCGGACGATGGTTGCCGTCGTCTGGGAGAGGCTGACGCTGCTGCTATCATCGCGCAGTTTCCGCATCCCTACTCCGTCAATGGAATTTCCTTCTCGGAAGAACTGGGACATGCGGGGTCAACGGTAAAAATCGGTGTAAATGTTAGCGGCAAGACTGATGGCCTTAGATATAAGTTTGTTTGGCATAGGGCTGGGTCTGATTGGAGTGATTCCAATTGGGGTGTAATCGGTCAAGACTTAACTTCGCCGTCGATTTCTTGGACCCTGCCCCAGGCTGGTGAATATGAGATCTATGCTGATGTCATTGACTCCAATGGGTATGTGACTAGCACTTCTAAATACAAAGTTGTTAATTGGTCTCTTGAGTCGCTCGAAGTCTCGGGCGACGCCCGCTGCGGCAAGCCGGTCAAGCTGCAGGCCAAGGTGTCCGGCGACGCCTCCGGCCTCAAGTACAAGTTCGTCTGGGAGAAGGGCGGCTGGGCCAAGTGGGGCGTCGCCCAGCAGCCCTCCGCTTCCTCCTCCTGCGAGTGGACCCCGACCGAGCCGGGCGAGTACAC
>DBFEQD010000003.1:0-3065 GCA_048326155.1 Collinsella sp. | reverse complement strand
GGCATGAGTCTCGTCAGGCTGCGAGCTAGCCGGCTATCGCTTGGAGTTGACGCGGTAGTGGAAGATCTCGGGATGCGTGCGGGCATGCGTGACCTCGAACAAGATGCCGTCCGAGGTGTACGACTGGCTCTCCATGACGGCGACACAGTTGTATTTGCCAAGGTCCAAGTAGCTGCAGTCCTCATCGTTGGCAAGCTCGACGCTCACTGTACGGCGACTCGCCATCACCTTGACGCCGCGTTTGTGCTCCAGATAGTCGTAAATTGACTTTGCGGCGATCTCGGGCGTCAGACCCTTGGCGATCGACTCCAAAAAGTAACCATGGTCTACTTGGCGCGCATTGCCGTTAAGGCTTCGGACACGCACCACGCGAATCAACTCCTCGCCCACCTTAAAGCCCAGGCGACGAGAGAGTTGCTCGGTGCAGACCAGATGTTCAAAAGACTTAACGTCCGTCGATGCAACGGCATTGTTGCGCTTTGCAAACTCGCCAAACGACTCGACTTCCTCGAGCGCGCCCAGCATATCGGTTTCGCCTTTAAGCCAAATGACGCGCACGCCCTTGCCGTGTATGGGCTGCACAAACATCCCGTCGGCCAGCATACCCAAGGCGCGACGGACGGTATTGCGAGTGCATCCGAACTCCGCGGTCAGCTCGGCTTCGGTTGGCAGCATCTCCTGAAACGCATAGGTCCCATTAATGATGCGCGAGCGTATTTCTCGGTAGATTCCTTCGTATATCGCTTTTGGCATTGTTTCACCTCTACATTATTCATTTCCGGCTAGGCACGATAGCATTTCTTAAAGTTGTTTAAACCGAATATCGGTAAAGCGACAGGATTTAACCGTTGACGGTTTCTGTCATGCCCAAATCGGTTTCGCTCAAAACTGCCGGTACGACAATCGTCTGGTCCTCTACAATGAATCCATTGTTTAAACGTTTCCCCACGCGCAACGCGCCTCGATATTCGGAAGGCAGAACATGCTGCAAAAAATCCAACGCTTTGGCGGGGCAATGTTCGCGCCCGCTATGCTGTTTTCTATATCAGGCCTCATGGTCGGCGTCTCCGCTCTCGCAACGACTGCGGACATCGTCGGCGATCTCGCCGTATACGGAACCCCTTGGTACGTTTTTTGGACCATCATCCAGCGCGGCTCGTGGACGGTCTTTAAACGCCTCCCGCTCCTTTTTGCCGTAGCGCTGCCCATCGGTCTTGCCCAAAAACAACCGGCTCGTTGCTGCCTCGAGGCTCTCGTCGCCTATTTTGCCTACTGCTTCTTTTTGAGCGAGATCATTAAGCTGAGCGGAGACAACCTTGGACTTGAGTACCCGTCATCTTTGACCACCGCCAGCGGTATCACCGTCATCGACGGCATCAAGACGCTCGACACCGGCATTATCGGCCCGCTGGCGGTATCGGCAACCGTCGTCACCATCCATGACCGCTTCTACGATGCCAAGATTCCCGATTGGCTCGGCACCTTCTCGGGCTCCTCGCTGGTCTACCTCATCAGCTTTTTTGCCGTGTTTGCCCTTGCCGCTATCTCGGCCGCCATCGTGCCCTACGTATACGATGTAACCGATACGCTGCGTCACGCGCTTGCAGGCGTCGGTCCCTTTGGCGTGGGCATCTTTGTCTTTTTAGAACGAGCACTCGAGCCCTTTGGCCTGCACCACCTGCTCTACATGCCGATCTACTACGACAACCTGGTCATTAACGACGGCATCTACGCCACGTGGAGCAGTTTGCTCCCCATCCTCTCCCATAGCACGCGCCCCCTTAATGAGCTTGCGCCGTGGGCCGGTTTTACCGCCACCGGCTGGGTCAAGCTCTTTGGCCTTCCTGCCATCGCAGCTGCGTTCTACTCCACCGCAAAACCCGAGCGCCGCGCCGGCCTCAGGGTCATCCTTGCTCCCGCCATCATCGCCTCGGTGGTTTGCGGCGTTACCGAGCCACTCGAGTTTCTCTTTATGTTCACCCACCCCGGGCTCTTTTTGCTCTACGCCGTCTTATCGTCTTGCCTTGCCACAGCCATGAATCTCTTTGGCATCGTCGGCATCTTCTCGGGCGGCCTCATGGAGATGGCAGCCTTTAACTTTATTCCGCTCATGCGCACACATGCCGGTGCCTATCTTTTGGCGCTCGGTATCGGCCTTGCCTTTAGCCTCATCTTTTTTGTTAGTTTTCGAGCACTCATCTTGGTCTATGACCTTAAGACGCCGGGCCGCGAGGATCATGTCGCCAATCGCGCGGCAATCGATCGTTTAACGGAAAGCGGCTTTGCCAAAGAGCAATCTCCCAATGACGAGGTCAATAGTCGATCCGATCAAGATCACGTCCTCGCTGAGCGGGTAATTCAGCTTTTAGGTGGCGTTGGCAATATCGTGGGCGCAACCAACTGCGCCACGCGCCTGCGCGTCGAGGTCGCAGACCCTTCCATCGTTGCAGATAACGCGTCGTTTGTCGCGGCGGGCGCCAAGGGCCTCATCATTACGGGCAAGACCGCCCAGGTGATCATCGGCATCTCCGTTCCCCGCGTTAAAGAGCATTTTGACCAGATCATGGGCCTCGAGCCGGGATTTGTGCCCACCACCTCGGCCTCCCCTGCCGCCAGCGCAGCCTATAAGCGCGGCGACATCTGCTTCTTCGATATCGACGGAACGCTCGCCTGGCAAGACCCTCGAGTGGCACAAGAGCTTCCCGAGAGCGAGCGTGACCTGTCCCCTTATCCCAACGAGGCGGTTTCGCAGGCAATCCGCGAGTTTGTCGCCAACGGCAACATGGCCTTTATCTGCACGGGACGTACCCTCAGCTGCATCCACCCCAAACTTCTTGAGCTGCCCTGGACCGGCATCGTCTGTCTTGCGGGCGGTTACGCTGAGATCAACGGACACGCAATTCGCGATCTGTCGATGACGCCCGGTATGCTGCAGCGTCTTGCCCCCTACCTTGAGCAATCGGGCGAGGTCATCCGCTTTGAGGGCCTCAACGGCGTCGTGCGCATGAGTGCCGATGCCCCCGATGCTCCCGGATACGCGCGCACCCTGGGCGACGCAGTCACGC
>DBFEQD010000002.1:0-95374 GCA_048326155.1 Collinsella sp. | reverse complement strand
AATGCTCATGTACGGTAAGGAAGCAAGCAACCGAAAACAAGAGATAGACCGCCAGCACTACACTATTCCGAACCAAAGACCAAAAGATAAGCATTGTGGGAAAATCTAAACTTTTGGATTTTCCTACAATGCCAACTACGGCGGAATCCCTCCCACTCCTTATATCTTTCTGTATACATTGAATTTGTATTTAGTAAAATGCAGACAACACCACGGATCGGCTTTTGGCTGGACAATTCCAATCAAACACCACAGCAGACAGCAGAAACCATTCTGAACACCAGGAAGCCGGTATGATTGTTACATATAAGGGGAAGAAAAATTTCTTTTAGGTACTTGCTTTCCTAAAACTGATGTGATATAATAGCTTCATTCCAGAAAAGGAGTAAAAAATATGCGGCAAGGTATTCTTAAATAAAACTATAATCAAATAGTGGGAACAAAGAATTATGATAGCTCCTTTTGTGGGGGCTTGGTTTTTTGTACCCAATTTAAGAATACTTTTGCCTTATCAATTTTGACATATTCAAAAAACAGCAATCACAAATAGGTGTATGCTGTATATGTGTATGTCCGCAAATTAGAATCCCCAGTGGTAAAAGTATTTTACTGCTGGGGATTTTTATGCCCTTTGGGGCTGTAAAGGGAGGACAATCACATGAAAATAATCAATATTGGAATTCTTGCCCATGTAGACGCTGGAAAGACGACCTTGACGGAGAGCCTGCTATATGCCAGCGGAGCCATTTCAGAACCGGGGAGCGTCGAAAAAGGGACAACGAGGACGGACACCATGTTTTTGGAGCGGCAGCGTGGGATTACCATTCAAGCGGCAGTCACTTCCTTCCAGTGGCACAGATGTAAAGTTAACATTGTGGATACGCCCGGCCACATGGATTTTTTGGCGGAGGTGTACCGCTCTTTGGCTGTTTTAGATGGGGCCATCTTGGTGATCTCCGCTAAAGATGGCGTGCAGGCCCAGACCCGTATTCTGTTCCATGCCCTGCGGAAAATGAACATTCCCACCGTTATCTTTATCAACAAGATCGACCAGGCTGGCGTTGATTTGCAGAGCGTGGTTCAGTCTGTTCGGGATAAGCTCTCCGCCGATATTATCATCAAGCAGACGGTGTCGCTGTCCCCGGAAATAGTCCTGGAGGAAAATACCGACATAGAAGCATGGGATGCGGTCATCGAAAATAACGATGAATTATTGGAAAAGTATATCGCAGGAGAACCAATCAGCCGGGAAAAACTTGCGCGGGAGGAACAGCAGCGGGTTCAAGACGCCTCCCTGTTCCCAGTCTATCATGGCAGCGCCAAAAATGGCCTTGGCATTCAACCGTTGATGGATGCGGTGACAGGGCTGTTCCAACCGATTGGGGAACAGGGGGGCGCCGCCCTATGCGGCAGCGTTTTCAAGGTTGAGTACACCGATTGCGGCCAGCGGCGTGTCTATCTACGGTTATACAGCGGAACGCTGCGCCTGCGGGATACGGTGGCCCTGGCCGGGAGAGAAAAGCTGAAAATCACAGAGATGCGTATTCCATCCAAAGGGGAAATTGTTCGGACAGACACCGCTTATCAGGGTGAAATTGTTATCCTTCCCAGCGACAGCGTGAGGTTAAACGATGTATTAGGGGACCAAACCCGGCTCCCTCGTAAAAGGTGGCGCGAGGACCCCCTCCCCATGCTGCGGACGACGATTGCGCCGAAAACGGCAGCGCAAAGAGAACGGCTGCTGGACGCTCTTACGCAACTTGCGGATACTGACCCGCTTTTGCGTTGCGAAGTGGATTCCATCACCCATGAGATCATTCTTTCTTTTTTGGGCCGGGTGCAGTTGGAGGTTGTTTCCGCTTTGCTGTCGGAAAAATACAAGCTTGAAACAGTGGTAAAGGAACCCTCCGTCATTTATATGGAGCGGCCGCTCAAAGCAGCCAGCCACACCATCCATATCGAGGTGCCGCCCAACCCGTTTTGGGCATCCATAGGACTGTCTGTTACACCACTCTCGCTTGGCTCCGGTGTACAATACGAGAGCCGGGTTTCGCTGGGATACTTGAACCAGAGTTTTCAAAACGCTGTCAGGGATGGTATCCGTTACGGGCTGGAGCAGGGCTTGTTCGGCTGGAACGTAACGGACTGTAAGATTTGCTTTGAATACGGGCTTTATTACAGTCCGGTCAGCACGCCGGCGGACTTCCGCTCATTGGCCCCGATTGTATTGGAACAGGCATTGAAGGAATCAGGGACGCAACTGCTGGAACCTTATCTCTCCTTCACCCTCTATGCGCCCCGGGAATATCTTTCCAGGGCTTATCATGATGCACCGAAATACTGTGCCACCATCGAAACGGCCCAGGTAAAAAAGGATGAAGTTGTCTTTACTGGCGAGATTCCCGCCCGCTGTATACAGGCATACCGTACTGATCTGGCCTTTTACACCAACGGGCGGAGCGTATGCCTTACAGAGCTGAAAGGATATCAGGCCGCTGTCGGTCAGCCGGTCATCCAGCCCCGCCGTCCAAACAGCCGCCTGGACAAGGTGCGCCATATGTTTCAGAAGGTAATGTAAAGATACATAATCGTCAAGACGGCAACAATCAGAAGTTATGGAGGGTAACAATGGAATATAGTAAGGAAGATTTAATGGAAGCAAAAAAGGAGCCTTCGTGAGTTCGTGTGGGTAGTCCCTACGCCTCGCGCCCCGGCAGGGCCGGCTTCAGGTCCGAGCACCTGAGCATCACGAGGGCGATCAGGTTGTCGATGTTGCGGAAGCCGTAGCCCTGCCTGATGGCCACCTTGATCTTGTTGTTCACCGCCTCGACCCTCGCGTTGGAGACGCCGAGCTCTATCGACCTGAGTATGCCCCGGCGCTTCCTGCGGACCTTGCGGGACAGCTCCACGAAGCGGGGTATCCGGCTGCGGCATGCCCACGCGAGCCAGCCGTCCAGCTCGTCGGCGGCCTCGCCCGGCCCCGCCCGGAAGACCGCCCGCAGGCCCTCCTTGAGCAGGTAGGCCCGCCACAGCGCCGAGCCGGTGCGCCTGAGCCCCTCGAGCGCCGACGCCTGGCGGCCGGTGAGGTCCTCGGGGTTCTTGAGCAGCGGGAACCTCAGCCCCTTCACCGCCGCGGCGGGGTCGGGCGGCGCGGCCTCCCCGGCCCTCGGGCGCCCGCCCCGCCGCCTCGGCCGCGGCGCCGAGCGCAGGCCGTTCCACACCTCGCGCCTGAGGGCGTCGAGGGCCTCGGTCGCCCAGGAGACCGCGTGGAACGGGTCGACCGCGAGCTCGGCGCGCGGCAGCCGCTCGGCCACGGCGTCGGCTATCCAGCGCGCCCCGTCGGCCGTGACCACCTCGATCGCATCCCTCTGCTCATCCGTCAGCAGGTCGAGGAACTCGTTGAGCCTGTCCTTCCCGTGGCCCCTGCAGGCCCACACGACCCTCCCGCGGTCGTGGTCCACCACGACGGTCATGTACCTCTGGCCCTTCTTGTAGCTCGTCTCGTCGACGCCGATCCGGCGAAGCCCGTCGAGCCTGCCGCGCCCGTCGGCCTCCTCCAGCGACGCCTCGACGCGCGCGCAGATGCCCCCGACGGTGTGCCAGTCGACGCGCGCCAGCTCGGCCAGGGCGCTAACACGGCACATGTGCAGCGCGAGCCACGCGACCCAGTCCTCGAAGGCCGAGGCGAACCTGCTCGAGGCGCACCTCGCCCAGGGGACGGGCGCGGTGCGCACGCCGTGCTCCGGGCAGCTGGCCCTGACGGGGGCGTGCTCCAGATAGCAGCGGGCGGCGCCGAGGTCGGGCGCCCTCCAGCGCCTGGGCCCGAGCCTGTCGTAGGCGGCGCAGCGCCGCCCGCACACCGGGCACCTCGGCGCGGCCCTCCTGGGCCTCACGGAGACGATTATGGAATCGCCCTCGATTCTCGCTCCCTCGATTACGGTGCGCTCGAGCCCGAGCGCCCTTTTGAGTAGACTGTTCAGCATGGCGGCGTTCCTTCGCGCGTTCATTTTTTCTTTGGTCGGAAAACAACGATACGCGAGGCGCGCCGCCGCCGCTAGGCGGGCACTTTTACCGGGCGGCTAACCCACACAAACCCCCGAAGAGCCCAAAAAAGCAAATTTGGGGAGTGGGAGAGAACATGGGAACAGAGGAAAGTAAAAAAATCTGGGAGGAGAACGCACAATTTTGGGATAATGCAATGGGTGACGAATCTAATGAATTTCACAGAGAGGTAGTGCGTCCCAAAGTAACGGAACTTCTATCTCCTAATCCTGCGGATTACATTTTGGACCGTGTAGCTGAAGCGGTCGTCGGCCAGCGGGTTGCGGTCGTCGTTGTCCTGCGTCCACAGGGTCCAGTTGTCCCGCAGGCGCTTCGGGCACAGCACGAGGATGCGGTCGTTGCGCTCCTGGTAGTACTTCATGACGGCGAGCGCCTCGTAGGTCTTGCCCAGGCCCACCGAGTCGGCGATGATGCAGCCCTTGTACTTCTCCAGCTTGCGGATGGCGCCCACGACGGCGTCCTTCTGGAAGTCGTAGAGCTTGCTCCAGACCACGGACTCCTCGAACTTGAGGCCGGGGCGGATGCCGTTGTCCTCGTCGTCCTCCATGAAGTCGCGGAACAGGTGGTACAGGGTCAGGAAATAGATGAACTCGGGCGGGTTCTCGCGGTAGAGCGTCTCGACCTGGGCGGCCACCTGCGCGGTGACCTCCTCGACCATGGCAGGGTTGTCCCAGACCGACTCGAACATCATCTTGAGGCCGACGGCCTCGGTCGCGTTCTCGAAATGGCTCACGCAGGTCACGGTTCCCGGACGGCGCTCGTAGCCGAGGCCCTCCTGCGTGAAGTTCGCGGCGGCGCCCATGAAGGCGTGGTCGTCGCCGGATGGGTTCTCCACCACGTAGGTGCCGCCCGGCTGAATGGCGCCGGACGTCTTGGCGGACTTGAAGACGCCCTTCTCGCGGATCCACTCGGCGCATTCGCGGGCGAGCGCGCGTTGGTTTAGGTTGTTGCGCAGCGTGAGCTCGAGCCCCGAGCCGCCGACGCCGACCTCGCGCGCGCGGCGGGCTACCTCGAACTCGCGCGGCTCCTTCGAGTCGGCCATGCGCTTGATGAAGGTGGGCTCGCTGAACAGGAAGCGCACCTCGTCGACCTTGGAGAGCTCCTCTTTGAGCTCCCCGTAGGCGAACACGGTGAAATACGAGCTGATTATCGACAACTTCGCGCCGTCGTCGATGGATTCGCCGAGGGCGTCTCCCAGGCGCTCCGCGCCGACGTTGCTTAGCGACTTCACGCCTCTATGCCCCCTTTTTCGCGAGCTCTTCGATCATGCAGGTGCGCACGAAGGCGGAGAAGCTCATGCCCCGCAGGGCCGCCTCCTCCTTCGCCGCGTCGCGCAGGGTGTCGGGGATGCGCAGGGTCACGGAGACCTGGTCGCCGTCCACCAGGAAGCTTCTGATCTCGGTCTCGTCGGGATTGCTCTTGATGAGCTCCTTGTAGCTGTCGGGCATCTGCGCTCCCATCGCTCGAAATGCAATACAAATGCGTTTGCAGCATTATAACGCGACGGCACGCGGCGGCACTGGGAATGTGAGGACAGCCGATGTCCAGGCTTTATATGAGCGCGGACGGCGATGGACGCCCTGATAGGGCTTGGATGGCCGCTTTCGTTCGGGTCCTCATCTCTCGTTTTCGCGAGGTTTGGCGTTTGCCCATTCCTCGGCGTAGAGAACCTCGTTCTGAGCCTCCAAGATTCGCGCGGCGTCGCCGATGCGCTCGGCGCACCTCTCACTTATCGACTTCAGGGCCAGAATCCCCTCGACGTCGAGCGGGTCCAGCTGGTCGGCATGCGCCAGGGACTCGAGCAGCTGGTCCAGGCCCCTCGCCAGCCTCCCGGCATCCGCCACCGCGTCGAGCAGTTCGAGGCGCTCCACCTTCTCTTCGTAGCCCAACATCAGCTCGTCTCCTTCTCTCAACGGACGTGTCGCGCAGCACCGTAGCCGTTCCGCGCAACGAAAGCCTCACCGCCAGCGATCTTGTGCGCACATCGGCCGCAAGCGGCACGGGAAAGCCGTCCGTCCCGACTCATGCCGCGGCGCCGCGACTCGGGAACCCGCCTCCGTCCCCGCCACGACGTCGTCGTCAATCCCCGCGGGAGCCCAGCAACCGCCGATGGGCCGCATCCCATGCCCGGAGGGTCTCGGCGCCCACGCCGGATTCCATGCCGCACGCCTGCGCCCCTTTGATCCGAATACCCGCCCCGGCGCTCCTTGGACGCGCAGGGTCGCACGCCGGCAGGCGGCCAGCAAGGGCCGCGACACTTTTTCGGGTTCTTCGCCCCATGCGCTCCGCGCGCGAACAACGCGAAAAACTGCCGTCGGGAGACTTCTATTTCCATGCCCGACTTCGCTTCCTCCCTTGCAGGCACGCCCGCGCTGCATGCGACTCACGCGGCGCAAGGCACGCCACAGGGGCGGGCCTCAGAGTCTAAGGAGCAAGACATGAACGACATGAAGGAAAAGGCGATGGGCGCGGTCAAGGCCTTCCTCGAGCGCAAGGGCTACGAGATCGTCGACGAGGCCTGGCAGGGACCCGAGGGCATCGGCGGGATCGACCTCGTGGCGGTGGACGAGGACGGGACCCTGGTCTTCGTCGACGCCACGGTCCGGATCGGGACGGACGGCTTCCCCGAGGCCCACAGGGCGCGCGGGCTGCGCGAGGCGCTGGCGGCGAGGTGGCTCGCCGGCAACGGCGACGACTACGCCGACACCCCGGTCCGCTTCGACGAGGTGGCGATGATGGTCGTCAAGGAGAACCGCGCACTCCTTCGCCACCACATCAACTGCTTCGGCGAGATGGAGCCGCTCTCCTAGGCGGCGCGCCCGGCCCCGGGCTCCCGGGGCCGGGCTTTCCCCCGAAACCGGCCCCTGTACCACGAAAACGTACATATACGTACGTTTTCGTGGTACACTCCGCTTGTCGGACAAATCCGTACGGTTTTGTCCCGACGCTCCGAGACTCGGGGCGCGCCGGACCGGATGCGGCGAGGCGCGCCCCACGCTAGAGAGGACGCGACCCATGCGCACGATAGCCATTTCCAACTACAAGGGCGGCGTCGGCAAGACGACGACCGCCGTCAACCTGGCGGCCATCTTCGCCGCCAGGGGCCTTCGGACCCTGCTCGTCGACCTCGACCCGCAGGCGTCTGCCACCGACTTCTTCGGCCTCTACGACCGCGCCGCCTCCGAGCGCCGCACCTCGGTCGAGCTGCTCTACGGCGGCGCGCCCGTGGAAGAGGTCGCTTACGCCGCCGGGGAGGGCCTCGACGTGGTGGCCTCGACCATCGACCTCGTCGACCAGAACGAGATGCTCCTGCGCGAGCAGCGCCTCAAGTTCGCCCTCGACGACGCCTCGGGCTCCTACGACGTCTGCCTCATCGACTGCAGCCCCGTGATGCGCAGGCTCGCCTTCAACGCCTACCTCGCCGCAACGGAGGGCGGCATGGTCGTCATCCCCGTGAAGCTCGACTCCACCGTGATGCGCGGCACGGCGCTCACCGTGGAGGCGACGCGCTCCATCGCGGACGCTCTGCGCATGCCCACGCCCAGATGGAAGATACTGCGCACCTGCGTGCCCGGCCGCATGACCAACGCCGAGGCCACGGGCGCGGCCGTGCTCGACGGGTTCTTCCCGGGCGAGCAGTTCGAGACGGTCATCCACGCGAGCAGCAAGGTCTGCGAGGGCAGCTGGCAATGGAAGCCGGTGGCGGCCTTCGAGCCGGGGAGCCGCCCCGCACGCGACTACGAAGCTCTCGCCGACGAGGTGTCCCGTGAGCTCGCCTAGCCAGGTGGCCGCGGGCTTCACCATCACGGGGCTTCTCGACGGCGCGTCGCGCACCCGCGGGCGCTACCCGGTGTCCGAGATAGCGGTGGCCGACATCGCCGACCACCCGGCGAACGCCGCCTACTCCATGGACCCAACGGGGATAGCCGAGCTCGCCGAGTCCATACGCGAGGACGGCCTCACCGACCTGCCGCTCGTGCGCAAGGTCGGCGACGGCTCGTGGCAGATGGTCTCCGGGCACCGGCGCAAGGCCGCCTACGCGCTGCTCGCCAAGGACGACCCCGCCTACGAGAAGATGCCCTGCCGCGTGATAGAGGGCATCGACGACGAGCGGGCGGTGACGCTGCTCCACGCCGCGAACTACTTCACCCGCGCGCTCACCGTGACCGAGCGCGCCGCAGCGACCGAGGCGCTCAGGGGCGACGCCGTGCGCCTGCGCTCCGAGGACCCGTCGCTTTCCGGCATGCGCGTCGACGACGTGAAGGCCGCCATCATCGAGCGGCAGACGGGCCGCAAGGTCTCCGGCAAGACCATCGCGCGCGAGGAGAGGCTTGCCCGCCGCATCGCCGAGGACCTCTCGCCCGAGTGGGCCGCCGAGGCCGACCGCGGCAACCTCAGCGCCGAGGCGGTGCGCACGCTCGCGGGCATGCCGAAGGAGCGCCAGGCGGAGATGCACGCCGCGATGGAGCCCTGGCGGCGCACCAAGCGCGAGCTCTCCGACTACGTGAGGAGCGAGGGCAAGACGCAGGCAGGCCCCGACGGCCGCATCGCGAAGGCCGCGAGGCTCGTCGCCGACTTCCTGGAGAGCCCGCCCGAGAGCCCGAGCCCGGCCGACCTCTCGCTGCTGCGGGAGATGGCGCTCATGACCGCGCCCTACACGGATGCGGGCACCGATGCCCGAAAGCGCCGCAGAAGGGCCTCAGGCCCGAAATCCAGCAAGTAGCCTATGGCGTCCGACATCGCGTCGGGCGTCCATAGCACTTGGGGACCGGGCGGCCTCGGACCCGTCATGCCGCGGGCCGTTGGGGAGCCCGCTTTCGCGAGGCCCCGTCCCAGAGGCGACGCCCGAGCTGGGCCGCCGCCTGCGGGGGATCCCCCGCGCCCCTAGAGAGACGCGCCCGCCGCACGGTGGGCCCGAGGAAAGGAATCCGCCATGGAAGAGGAAGCCGGCGCCGCCAAAGGCAAGGAGCGCCGCGTCACGTTCCGCATGGAGGGAGGCGACTACGACGCGCTCTGCAAGCGGTGCGAGCGCGCCGGCCTCAGCAAGTCGGAGTACCTGCGTTACCTCGTGCGCATACCGTTGTCGACGGAGGCCAACGCGGGAGACGAGCACCGCATACTCGTGGACCGCAGGGCCCTGTGGGCGATGTCGCGCGAGCTCACGAAGTGGGGCTACCACTACAACCAGGCCGTGCACGCGATGAACCTCATCAACTTCCACGCCCGCCATGGGCGCGTCGACCGCGACCTCGTGGCGGAGAGCGTCCCTACGATCGAGCGCGAGCTCGCCGACGTGAACGCCGCGGCCCGCGAGATGGCGGCCGAGCTCGGGCGCATCGGAGCCGACTCGCTCGTGGAGGGGTCGCCATGCCGATCCTGAAGCCGATAAGCGGCCACGGCGCGACCGGAGGCATCCGCCGCTACCTCGAGAAGGGAGGCCGCGCCCTCGCGCGCGACCTGTTCAACCTGAGCTACGACGAGCGCGACGCCGGCGCGCTGGGAGACGAGGCCAAGGAGGCCTGCGCCTGGGACGCCGAGATGGACGCCACTCGCGCCGCCTTCGGCACGGACGCACCCTGGAGGGGAAAGCCCGCGCGCACGTTCAAGCACTTCGTGCTCTCGCCGGACCCCGGCGACGACATCGACCTGGCTGCGCTGCGCGAGCTCGCGTGCTCGTGGGCGCTCAAGCACTTCGGCGACCACGAGATCGCCATCGTCTACCACGACGACAACGCCCGCGGCATACCCCACGCGCACATCGTAGTGAACAACGCGAACCTCCGCACGGGCTACCGCATGCAGACCCAGCACCCCGAGGACCTCAACCGAGACCTTCAGGACATGGCCCGCGAGCGCGGGCTGTCGGGCCTCTCCAACGACCGGGCGCCAGAATCGCCGTCGAAGGCGCGAGGGCGCGCCGGCGCGGGCGGGCCCAGGAGTCGCAGGAGCGTCTACCTGGGCCGTGCCGAGAAGGAGATCATGCGCTCTGGCGGCTACTCGTGGGTCGGCGACATCCGCGCCCGCGTCGCGCTCGCCAAGACCACGGCGCGCGACGAGGCGGAGTTCCTCGGCATCCTCGACGCCCTGGGCGTGCACGTCGCCGACAACTCGGCCAAGGCGAGGCGGGACGACTGGGTGTTCAGCCTGGCAGAGGAGCCGTCCAAGAAGGTCAGCGGCGAGCGCCTGGGGTTCGTCTACGGCAAGGAGATGCTCCGCCGGCGGTTCGAGCGCGAAGGCGCCTACCGCCCCACGGACGCGAGCACCGCGCGCATCCGCGAGGCCGCCGAGCGGGCCCTCGAGCTCAACGACCTCTCGGAGCTGAGCAGGCTCTCCTCGGCGCTCGAGACCTGCGCGAAGTTCGACGTCGAGTCGATCGAGGAGTTCGGTCTCAGGATGGCGACGCTCGAGCGCCGCGGCCAGGCGGGCGGCGAGGGGTACCGCCGCCTCGAGGCTGCGCGAGCCTACATAGCGGAGAACGGCCTCATGCCCCTCAAGACCCGCTACGGGAACGGCGACAAGCGCGGCGAAGCCGGCGACAACCAGCGCGGCAGCCGGCATGAGGACGAGCAGCAGCGCATCCTCGCCGCCGAGCGGCAGCGGGCCCAGCAGGACCAGCGCAGGGAGAGGGGCCGGAGATGATGGTGAGGATAGAGTACGAGGGCGGCAGGACGACGCTGTTCGACACGCTCTCGTTCACGGAGGGGTCGCCGTTCTCCGGCGCGAACATGCTCACGGAGTTCGAGCTCGAGATGCGTGAGGTGCCCGAGAAGGGGCTTTGGCTCACGGCGAACTGGCACCAGGTGCGCGACGACTGGCGCGCCGACGCGCCCGCGGACGGCATCCCGGCCGCACGCAGGTCCCGCGGATGGCGCTTCATGCTTGCCTCGGAGGCCGAGCTCGGGCGAGCCCGGCGCGTCCTGCTCGACGGCGACGAGGCGTTCGCCCGGGTGCGGGGATACCTGTGCGACGCGGCCGCGATCGGCGCCTGCTACCGCGAGCACGTGGGTCCTCCCTCAAAACCGCTGAAGTCGCAGATAAAGGAGCTGCAGCGCGCGCTGGGGAGGGCGGAGGTCCCGGGCGTGCCCGACGAGCTGGCGAGGCTGCTCGCGCAAGAGAAGGAAGAGGGCGCCGAGGATGGTGCCCGCAAGGTCAAGGAAGATTGGGGTGACGTCGATGAAGAGGCTTGGTAGGTTCCTCAAGGCGGCGCTTAAGGTCACGCTGGGCTTTTTCGTCTGGCTGTTCCGCGCCGTGTTCAAGTGGGTGATGTAGTAAGAGGCGGGCAATTGCCCGCCTCTTTGTCTTTCCTAATCTGTCTGATCGTCGATGAGCCAGCAGTCGGTCCCATCAGTGAGCAGCGTCCTGGCTGACCGGGATACCGCCGCGATGCGTTGGATTTTGCCTTTTCGATCTTCGGCCTCGGACCTCAGCTTCGACTCTCCGGAGCGTAGGCTCGCGCGCATCTCAACCTTAGCTTCGAGGAGTTGCTCTTTTGCAGCGGCTCTGGGGGTCTGAGAGACCAGCCTCTTGAGGGCGTTTCCCTGGGCTCCGCGAGGAAGCGCGATGGGCGTCCCTTTCATGCCCCCGATCTTCATCTCCATGAGCGCTGCGAGGACCTGCCTCTTTTTCAGAAAGCCCTGAGATTTGTCCAGGATCCGCTGTTCTTCGATGAGGGCGCTGCGGTCGTCCATGCTGCCGTCGTAGTACATGCGCGTCATGGCGAGCGCCGACAGGGCCTGGAGGCACCCCCCTTCGAGGCCTTTTGTCTCCATTCTGGGAATATATCCTGCTCATTTAGGGTTATTCGCGCTGAAAGATTTTGACTAGCTTGGTGTCCTTTATTTCGTAAATAATGTCTGCGACGTTCTCGACCAGCCTCTTATCGTGGGAGACGAACACTATCGTTCCGGCATAGGCGCTCATCATCTGCTCGAGGGCTTCGGCGCTCTTGATGTCCAGGTAATTTCCAGGCTCGTCCATGAGCAAGATGTTGTATCTGCCCAGCAGCATCTTCGCGAGCAGCAGCTTGATGACTTCGCCTCCCGAGAGAACGCCAACGTCCTTTGCCAGGTCACGCGGTCCGATTCCCATAGAGGCGAGGACGCTTCGGATTTCGGTCATGCTGTACTCGCAACCATCCTGCATGAACGAGATCGCAGACTGACGGGCGTCGAACTTGTAGCCTGTTTGCTCGAAGTAACCGATCTCTGCCTTGGGAGAGATGTTGATACCGTCGGCGCGTCGAGCGATTGCCTTCAGCAAGCTGGTCTTTCCTGTACCGTTGCCACCGGTGATGGCCACTTTGGCACCGAGCGGTATCTCGAATTTCGCGTGGTCATAGAGCATGCAGTTGCCGAAGCTCAAGCTGAAATCGTCTGCCGAGATGGGAAATTTACTATGCAGTTCCAGGGCCTTGCTCTGGCGGAACCGCACGGTGCGAATGCTGTCGGGGGCCTCAATCCCTTCGAGCGCTTCGAGGCGCTTCTCCATGTCCTTAGCCGCCTGGTACATCCTCTTCTGTTTGGTGCCGGTTGCTTTCTGATGCCCCAATCGACCTGCATACTCGTTGCTTTTCTTTGCGCCCTTCTGCTTGGCGTCGACCTGCCGTGCTTTTTTCCGTTGTTTTTCGATGGCGGCTTCAAGGCGCTCGCGCTCGCGCATCGCCTCTTCGTATCGAGCCGCCTGAACTTTGCGCTCTTCTTCTTTCTGTCGCAGATAGTCGGTGTAGTCACCCCAGAATTCGGAAATACCGCCGTCTTTGAGCTCCCAGATCTTGTCCACTACCTGATCGAGAAAATAACGGTCATGGCTCACAATGAGAAGGGCTCCATCAAATGCCTTGAGTTGTCCGACGAGAAGGCTGATGCCGTCTTGGTCGAGGTGGCTCGTAGGCTCATCAGCAAAGATCGCGCTTGCATGCTGGGAGAGCGCAGAGGCAATCTTGGCGCGTGTTTCCTCTCCGCCGCTCATCGTCTCTTGCGCCACTCCGGCGACGTTGAGACGGGAGAGCATCTCACCACTGTCCTGAGCCGCATCAAGGTCGAGTTCATCGAGTTGGCCGATGAGGGCAATGCTGCCGAAGCGCCTGACGTCGGCGTCCGCAATGGTAAGATTGCCGCTCAGAATTTTAAGCAGGCTGGTTTTGCCTGCGCCATTGTCTCCCACCAAGCCGATGCGATCGTAGGAGTAGATTTCCAACTCTTCGATATCCAGGATATCGCGGCCGGCATATTCCAAAAAGATGTCTTTAGCTTTGACTATGAGTTCCATAGGTTGAACCGCCTTTTGTGTATTAGCCTTTTACTGGAAGCGCAGCCATGCCAAAAAAGATTGCTCACGTCGATTTTTCGCCTTTGCCCAATTGCCGGCGCGAGCGTTTTGACCTTGCGCAAGCCGGCAAATCCGAAAATGATAGTTGGCGACGAATAAGGAGCGCGATGTGGGATGTCGGTGCAATACCTCGTCGTCGCAAGGGCTTGAAGGCTGACGCGTGAACCGATGGCTGCTGCCTCTTTTTTTCGAATACTTGGGCTATTGAATCCGCCCGGTATCTCTTTTCCCCACGTTTCGGACGCTCGGAGCAAGCAGCATAGCCATCGCAAGCAGTACCATGGTCGCTCCAGAGCCGACGAACCATAACGGAGCTCCAAGCAGATCCGCAAAAACGGAGGGGGCCGCGAGGCCCATGGGCATGGCCCACGCCATGATGGTTCCGTAGAGGCCGAAAACGCGGCCTAGGTACTCAGGAGGTATCTGCTCCTGCATAAGGGCAGTCTGGGTTCCCGCGTACAACGGGGAGCATGCGCCCATAAGAAAGCTCACCGGCAGGAAAGCAGCGAACAACGACGGGCCGAGCGATCCGGATACGATTGCGGCAATGCCGAAGCTGGCAATCGCGGCGACCATGGTGAACGACCTATTGCGGAACCCTCCCGTAACCGCCAAGATGCCGGACCCAGCCAGCATGCCTGCAGAAAAAAGGATTTCCACCAAAGCAGCATCCCCCGTGCTACCGCCAAAATGTCCCAAGGTCATTATTGGGAACAATGCCGCGAGCGGAGAGAACGCGAAAGCGAAGACGAACCCGCACCAAAGAAGGGCGAACAACCCCCTGTGCCCTCTAATCAGCTTGTAACCGTCCGAAATCTCAGAGAAGAGCTCTCGAACCTTATTGGAAAAGGGCAAGCTGCGGTCGGCTTCGTCGAGTCCCCCTGCGTCTATCTGTGCGGCGAGGACGGCTAAAGAAGCGAAAAGCGCTCCCAGCACGTCGAGGACAATCATAGCGGTAATGCCCGCCACGGGATAAATCACTGCTGCAAGCGCGGCGCCAAGAATGTATCCGCCGGACTGAATCGCCTGAGTCACCCCCGATAGGCGAACGAGATGCTCTGGCGGGGCGAGATGGGGCGTGAGAGATTGGGAGGCTGGCGTGTAGAACGAAGTGCCAACTGCACGGAGAAACAGGGCGATGAGAATTAGCCATGCAGGTAAGCTGCCGGCCAACGAGGCAATCGTCAAGGCGGCGCCCACCGCGGCAATGAAGAGGTCGGTGCCGATGAGGACACGTTTCAAAGGCAGTCTGTCGACAAGGGCGCCCGCAAGGATTCCGAACAAAGCAATCGGCAGAAAGCCTGCCAGCGATGCTAAGGAGAGGAGAGAAGACGACCCTGTCGTGAGGGCGAGATGCCAAATAAGACCCATTTGGAGAATCGAACTCGTCAATGTCGAAACGAGCTCCCCGCCCCATACGAAACAAAGCTTGAATTGCCATGAATGGCACAGCAGAGCAGACCTGCCCCGAGAGGTTTCAAATATCATGGTTATGTCCAATCGTGAAATGGCGTGCAGAAAAACAGCGCGACGCCACAACAGCGCCGCTTTCTAGGCGCTCATCCACGTGCGGAAAAGACCAACCACGACACCCCTCCTTTGTTAATTCGGTCTGGCAAACCATGTAATATTAACGAGGCTTGAGTTTGCCTGTCAAGAATCGACCATCGGAAAGGGCAATCCTCTCTGGCCATTCGATTCCTTTTGTATCTATGGCTGCATTTACGTTATGTGGTTATTTATTTCGTTAGAATTCCCAAGCAAAACGCTTTTATGCACCATGTCTGCGCAAGCGAGAAAAGCCATTTCTAAGCCTCGGTCCACGAAAATGTCAACTTGGCTTTTCATTGAGCCGATACTTCCAACACCGCTGAAAACGAACCAAACGCGTAGCTCTTGCGTGTCCGCAACTCGCACCATCAAAGTATGCAAGCATCCTGATGAGCAGGATAGCCTCTGATCGTCTGTATCTCAATTCGGAACAAAGATCCTGGGAAAAAGGGGATGCGGCGCCGAACGCGAACAATGTGTGTACGCTGTCGAGAAATGAGGCGCGCGCCGAGAAACCGGTGGTCCATACTCCACGCCGCACCCCCAACTGAGCCTCGTAGGATTGGACCTCTTTAAGCAACGGTTCGAGGTCTTTTTCGCGCTCAGCGGCGTCCCTGGCCTTGTCTTCGATGCCGGCGAGTTGCTCGGTAATCCAATCGATTACCTGACCGACGTCGTTGTACCTGCCCTCGATCTCGTTTCTTGCCGCCTGTCGTGCCTCGGCGGGCTTTTGGAGGTAATCGTCATGAAGGGCTGCGTAGGTCCTAGCGATGTCCAGGGCGTTTTTGACCTTCGCCCTCTGGTCGCCGGCGATCATGGAGGCGATCGATTCCAGCTTGGCGTCGATGCACTGGAGGCTGTCGCTGATTTCGGTCATGTACGCCTGACCGACAACCATCGCCGCTGCGGCAAGGCCGACGCTGGCGATCTGTGCGGGGCTGACCCCAGCGGCTTTGAGGGAGACGTCGCCGCTCAGGCGACCTTTCGGGTCTCGGACGAGGGCCCTTACCGCTTCCGGATCCTTCTTCGAGGCGACGAGGTCCTTAAAGCTGTAGCCTTCGGGAACCTCGACTTTGTAGAGCTGTTTTCCTCGACGAGGTCTATGACGTCCGAGGCGAGGCCGAGAATGGCGTCCGCCCGCTCTCCGATGCCGACGTTGTTCTCTTTGCCCGCATCGGCGTTCGCGACGAGCCTGATGTTCTCCAAGTCCTCGACGGGAACGACCTCGACGCTGATTGGCGCAAGTTCTTTGTCGCTCATGCTCTTAGCGCCTATCTCGCCTCATCGGAACGCGCCAGGACGTCCCATTTGTTGTACGAGCCCTCGGCCTGAAGATCCCTGACGAGGGCCTCATAGCGGGTCTCGAGGTCTTTCTCCTCACACGGGAAGAGCAGAATCATCATTGGTCTTTTGAACTTGAAGTCAGCGTAGACGTCGATGTTGCCGAAACCGCAAAGCTGTGTGTATATGCTGAAGCCCATGGATTTGCCGCAACCGACATAGACGTCCTCGTAGGCGGAAGGGTCTTTCTCTCGTGCCGATTTCATCGTGACGACGGCGTAGCAGCCGGCGATCGCCATGTACCCATCGCTGAGGTCGGCTTCGCTGGAGACGTTGTTCTCGAAGTTCTCGAAGAAATCTTTTGCGGAGGTCGGCGGAAGCGAGCTTGCCACGGCCTTCTTGCGGGATGCCTCGAGTGACTTTTGCTGCTCCTTCTTGTCTTTGATTGCCCGACCCTTTGAAAGGAATGAGTCCCTGGCTTCTCCCAGGCTATCTGCCGCCTGCTTCCCCCTTTGCTGCCCCCAGTCGATCAGAGCGGGCCCGTATTTGTTCACAGCGGGCTCAACGAAGGGCAGAACGTCTTTTCCGATGTCGATGGCCCTTTTGACGTCTTGCAGCTTAATCTTTCCCAATTGCGTACCTCTATTCATGGACAACCGGAAGCTTATCGAGAAGCAGCCGGCAGCGTCTTGTTTCTATCAAGTGCGTAAATTATCTCACCACATGCAAGACCCCTTGCCGAGATATAGCGGCAAGGGGTCGAAGGGCCATATTCGGTTGTAGTTTCGATCTGCAAGTCCTAGTCTCGGTCGTCGTCGCCGGCTGCGCAGCAGGCGTAGGCCGTGAGCGTGAGGAGCCCCATGAGGAGCCCTATTCCGAAGGGCGCGAATCCCATGTTTCCACCTCCTTCGCGTAGACCACGGTGCGGGAGTTGCTCGTCTGGTAGCTGCACGTCACGAAGGCCCAGGCATGCGCGATGTCCGCCGAATCTTCCAGGACGACCTCGCACTGGGACAATTTGTCCCCGAGGTAGGCGTCGAGCTCCGCAGCGCCGGCGAAGTCGGTCCGCTTGCCCTCTGAGCTCGCGTCGACCACGTCAGCCGCGAAGACCTCGAGCTCGATCGCATTCTCGCGGGTGTAGACCCGGATGGTGCGGTGCCCCTCGGCGAAACCGCGCGACGAGTATTGCGCGAGCGGCGCGAACATAGTGCCGTCGGACATGTGGTGCCCGTAGACGATGACGAGCGGGCTCTCGGCGCCCTGCGCGCACCCGGCGTCGATGTAGGGAGCGCCCCACGCTGATCTTTCGCCGCCGGCGTCGTGCGTGAGGTAGAAGTCGGGCGATTCGGGCCGGCCCTGGACGATCGGGTAGTCGACGGTCGTGCCCGGCACGCGCACCCAAGCGACGACGGAGGCGGGAAGGGCGTCCCAGTCGATGCCGCCTCCCGTCTCTTGAGCCTCCATTGCCGCATCCTTTTCCGCAGCAGGCGCCTCGTGCACCCCGTAAGGGTTCCTCTCGGGCAGCGGCAGGACGGCGAGCGCCGCCAGCGCCAGCAACGCCACGGCAATGGCGAGTGCCGTGGCGGCTTTCCCTTTGTTCATGTCCTCCCCCGTTCGCAGGGGAGGCCCCGGGCGGGCGCCCAGGGCCTCCGGTTCGGTATCGATGCGGCGCCGCTACTCTTCCGGCTCTTCGGCAGGCTCTTCGGCTGCCGCGTCCTTGCTTGCGCCGGCCGTCTTGCGCTTGCGGTACGCGAGCACTCCGCCCGCGCCCGCCGCAGCTGCTAGAGCGATGCCCGCGGCCACGGCGTAGCCGGTGGCGTCGGGGGCGTCGGCCCCGGTCTTGGCGTAGGGCTCCTCGGGCACCTCGGGCGTGTCGGGGTTGTCCACGACGACGCTCTGCTCGGCGGAGTCGATGTCCTCGTGGGTCGCAACGACGTTGCCGGCGGAGTCCAGGACCTTCTCGAAGACGACGAGCTCGTCTCCCTCGGCCAGGCCCTCGGTGTCGAACTCGAAGGCCACCTCGACGGTGCCGGAGGGCGCCTCTGGCTCGAAGGGCGTGCGCGCGGTCACCTCGTTGCCGTCCTTGTCGAGGAACGGCTCTCCGGTGCCCTTGTCCATGAGCGTGCCCACGGCGATGTAGGTCTCGCCGGGGACGAGGCCCTTGTAGGCCACCGTGTCGACGACCTTTGCCTTGCCGGCCTCGATGACCTGGTCGCCGTCGGCGGCGTCGGCCGCCTGGGTGCCCACCTCGACGGCGACGTGGACGGTCTGGCCCTCGTCGGAGAGGTCCGCGTGCGACGCCACCTCGGCGCCGTCCTTGCGAAGGCTCTCGAACACGACCAGGTCGCGGCCGCCGAGCAGGCTCGCGTCGAAGGAGATCTCTACGTCCTGGCTGCCCGTCGAGAGCGCGGGCGCGAACTCGGCCTTGGCCCCCACGGGCTTGCCCGAGGCATCGGTCACGGGCTCGCCGGTCGCCTTGTCGACGAGGGTTGCCGAGAGCTCGTACTCCTCGCCGGCCTTCAGCCCCTCGTAGGCCACCGCGTCGACGACCTTGGCCTCGGCGTCGGCCGAGACGTCCTTGTCGCCGTCCGCCCCGTCCTTTGCCGTGGTGGAGATGCGCGGGCCCTCCTGGTCGTCAAGGCCCATCCACACGGCCTTGGCCACCGTCGAGTCGCGCTCGACCCAGAAGCTCCTGGTGATGAGCTCGAGGCCCTCGTTGGCCTCGCAGCGCAGCTCGGTCATGGTGTAGGCGCCGTACGGCAGTGCCGCCAGCGAGTCGTCGACCGGCGCCGAGGAGCCGTCCTCGCCGAGCGAGAACCAGATGCCGGCCTTCGGGTCCATGTCGGCGGCAGCAATCGGGCCCTCATGGCCGAGCAGGGCGTCGTTGGCGTTGGTGTCCCTCGAGTGCCTGTTCCAGCTGCTCGCGGTGGACGCGTCGCCGTTGCGGTCCGTCACCAGCACGTGCGTCTCGCCGGTGGCCGCGTTCTCGATGGCGAACGGGACCATGAGGCCGGCGTTGTCGGTCTCGCTCTTCTTGGAGAGCTCGAGGTCGTTGCGCACCACCTGGTCGCGGAACTCGAGCGCGGCGCCGTCCGCGGAGGCGCTCACGATCTCGCCGCCGGTGCGGACCTCGAAGGTGCGGGGCTCGCCGTCGGTCAGCAGGTAGCTCCCGTTCGTCGCCGTCTCCCGCACGTCGTAGGTCCCGTACGGCAGTGCGTCGGCCGCGGTCTGCGCGGTGTAGACGCCGGCCTCGTCGTTCCATGCGGTGGTCAGCGTGGCCACGGCTTCGCCCGGCTCGCGCCATTCGCCGTCAACGAGGACCTTGTGCGCCGAGCGGTTCGTGACGGTGAACTCGATCCCGTCGAGGCCGGGGTGCTCGCCAGGCGCCTCCTTGTGGCCGCTGCCCGCGAGCGCCTCGGACGCCTGCAGCTCCTTGTCGGACTTGGTCACCTGCACGCCGCCGCGGAAGACCTCGTCGGTCACGGGGTCGCCCGTGAGGTCGCGCACCTCGCCGGCCTTCACGGTGAACGCGACGGAGGCGTCGCTGGCGTCGTAGCCCTCGGGCGCTCCGGACTCGACGATGCGATAATTGCCTGCGGGAAGTGCGTCGGCGCCGGTCGCGGCGACGTGCGACCCGTCCTCGGGCGCGGTCTTGATCGTGGCGCAGACCTCTCCGTCGGCGTAGTACTTGCCGCCGACCAGCACGTACCGGCCGGTCTCGTTAACGACGGAGAAGCTCGCGCCGTCGAGCGAGGCGTCGCCCTGGGGCTCCGCGCCCGCCTCGGAGTCCTCTTTGGCGACCTTGACGCCGCCCGTGGACCAGCTGAAGCTCACGAGCGTCTGTGAGCCGCCGCCGGTCCTGACGCAGAACGCCTCGAACCCGGCGGAGACCCTGCCGGCGCCCGCCTTCATCTTGGCGAAGGTCCCGCCGATCAGCTCGGATTTCGCCCAGGAGGCGAACTCGGCGCTCGTGCCGTGCGTGGCAGCCGACTCGGACCCAGAGTAGGCGTAGGCGATGAGCACATGGCTCGCCGCGGCGTACTTCGCGTCGTCCCAGCCGCCGCCGTCGTACCAGCTGCCCGGGAACATCGACGCGTCGAAGCCGGGAGAGCCGAACGAGTACCAGATCGCCGCTGTCACGTCGCCGCTCGGCACGGGGCTCGTCGAGTAGGAGCCCGGCGCGGGCGTCGGGGACGAGGGCTCGGCGCAGTAGGCGATGTTCCCGTCGGCGCTCATCCACGTGGTGGCGAAGCCGCCGTAGGGGATCTTGCCGCCGACGGACACGTCTACCGTGCTCGGCGCGGCGTAGGCGGGCGAGGCCGCCACGGAGGCGAGCAGCGCCCCCGCCGCCAGGATGAGCGCCATGGCGCATCGGAGGAGCTTTTCCTGCAGGGTGCAGTCTTTCGCTGCGTTCATCTTTCCGCCTCCCTATCTCTCGACGCTTCGCTGTGCGCGGGGCGCCTCGTGCTCGGTAGCGCGGCTCGCCTGGCGGGCGTGCTCGGCGCGCTCCGCGAGGTAGCGCGAGCGCCCTGCGTCAACGGCCTCCTTGAGCTGCGCCGGCATGACCTTCACGGTGTCCTTGACCGCGCGTCCGCCCTCGTCGAGCTCGGGCTGGCCGTCCGGGCCCATCACCGTCTTCCTCAGCCACACCTCGCGGTTCGCGAGCAGCGGTATGTCCCGGAAGTCGGCCCCCTTGAAGCGGCTCTCGTTAACGAACATGGGGCTGAACTCGTAGCCTCCCACGTCCATGCCGTCGACGACGGTGCCCTTGGGAAGGGTCGCCGAGTTGAAGGTCCTGGCCTCGCCGGTCGCGCGGTCGGTGTACTCGATGCCCTCGCGCACGAAGCTCTTGTGCAGCGAGAGGTACACGTTCTTCCTCTCTTCCATGTCTTTCCTCCTTTTCGTTTTCAATCGGTCCTTGTCTTCATCCGCCGGGACGCGTGCCCCGGCGCGGCGCCCCTATCTCATGGCGACCGCCCCCTTCCTCGCTTTTCCGCTAGAAGCCGCTCACGATGTCGCGCGCCCAGGAGCCGCTCTTCACGAGGGCCAGGATGAGCAGCACGCACATGGCCAGGTACTGCAGCGCGTAGGTGAGCCCGTTCGCGACCGCGTCGGCCGGGGTGCCCGTCCCGGGGTTCGCCCCGGTGAGCCCGCCGAGCACGAGCGGGAACGATATGAGCAGCACGAGGATGATGACGCCGGCGATGCAGACCGCCCCGAAGCTCTTCAGGTAGCCAAGGCCTATCTGGCGCGTGGCGTCCATGCCGAGGAACGCCAGCGGGATCGGGGCGAACGCGGCCATGATGTAGAGCTGGAGCGCGCGGGCCCAGCAGACCACGAGGGCGACGACGTAGGCCGCCAGCACCACGACCCAGCTGATGAGGCTCACGACGAGCATGGCGATGAGCGACGGGATGTCGTCGTCGGTGGTGACGACTGACACCTCGGGCAGGTCGAGCGCGCCTCCGGCGCCGAAGAGCGCCTCGACTCGGTCGATGGCGAGCCCGCAGACCTCGTAGATCGACGCCATCAGGTCGAAGCTGTTCTGTATGAGGAACAGGAACACGGCGAAGAACACGAGGAGGAACACGACCTCCTTGACGCCGGGAAGGCTCTGGCTGCCGTCCATGCGCTGGGATATCTCGATGAGCTTCAGGGTGAAGACCAGGCCGAGCACCCCGCACCCGATCGGCAGGATGGCAACCTGCCATACGCCCCGGGCGACGTCGTGCATGGTCAGGTCGCTCGAGCTCGTGAGCATGTGCGCGAAGTCGGCCGAGAGGATCCCGTTCGCGCCGATCGACCCGAGCACGCCCGTCTGCGCCTTGAACATCCAGTTGCAGCAGTCGCGCAGAAGGCCGCACAGCCAATCGTTGACGTCCCCGGCTATGTCGGCGTATGCCGGCTGCGCGGGGACGAGCAGGAGCGCGCAGAGGGCGAAGGCGGTCGCGGCGGAGACGGCGAAGACCCTTCGGCGTCGCGATTCAAGCGCCCGCACGGCTACATCGCCTCCAGCGAGCCGCCGCGCGAGACCACGGTGACCACCGTCGAGGCGGGGTCGTCGAGCGTGAAGGTCGTCGACGCGACGTTCCAGGCGTAGTCGAGCCACACCTCCTTGTCCCAGGTGGCTCCCGTCGCCCGCGGGGACACCTTCGCCGCCTTCCCGGCGACGGCTTCCTCGATGGCGGCGACGTCCGCGCCCAGCGCCTCGGAGAGGCGGTCGTCGGTGCCGGTCACGGAGAACGCTCCGTCTTGCGCCTTCTGGGGCACGTAGGCCTGCGTCAGGAGGTCGCAGGCCAGGGTGCGGGCGTCCCCGCCGCCCGAGACCTGGATGAGCGACAGGCCTCCCGCCTTGTCGCCGGTTCCCTTGACGTCGATGGGCACGCTGAGCACGCCGCCGGCCTCGGAGGGCTCCTCGGCCGAGAAGAACCAGGCGCGCTCGGTGCCGCCCGCGCTCTCCACCATGGCGCCCTCGACGATCCGCAGCGTGGCGGTCGGGTCGTCGGCGCCCGTCCACGCGGTGTTCCAGAGCGCCTCGGCGCCCGATGTCGCCTTTCCAGTCTCCGAGCCAGTGCCTTCAGGGGCGCCGGCCATCGCGGGCGGCGCCAGCTCCTGGGGGCTTTCCTGCGGGGCGATGGCGCAGCGCGCCGCGCCCGCGCCGAGCGCCACGGTGAGCGCGCCTGCCGCGACGGCGGCCATGACCCTTGACTTTCCCTGCATTGGTTTCTCCTATCTCGCGGTGAGCGCGCAGCTGAAGCTGCCGATGCCGCTCGCTATGCGGCACACGTCGCCCGTTCGCGGCTCGTGTATGTACCTGTCGTCGCCGATGTAGATGGCCACGTGGCCCGAGCGGTAGAGGATGTCGCCGGGCTTCGCCTCCGAGAGCGGTATGCGCCTGAGCTCCTCGTACTGGGAACCCGTGTAGTGGCTTATGCGGATGCCCGCCTGCGCGTAGCAGTACTGCGTGAGCCCGCTGCAGTCGAGCGCCTTGCCGGGGGTCGAGCCTCCCCACACGTAGGGCACGCCGAGCTGGCTGTACGCCGCCTCGACGATCGCGTTCCCGTTCGCGGTCGAGTCCTTCAGGTCCTCGACCGTCATGGAGTCGAGCCGGTAGAGGCCCCATTGCGCCATGATCGACTTCAAGGACTCGACGTAGGACGAGTCGGTCGCCCAGCCGGCGTCCTTGAGCCCCTCGGCCATCCTGTCCGAGTCGTGCCTCTCGATCGCCTCCCGGATGAGGGCGTTGCCCGAGTAGCGCTCCGCCTGCAGGAAGACCCTGCTGCGGAAGCGGATGCACTCGGCGTCGCCGGTGAAGCGGATGAAGCTCGCCGTGATCTGGGTGTGCTCGCCGGGCACGTACTCCTCGCTGGTGGCCCAGTTCGCCTTGCCGGCCACCTCGGGGCAGCCCGCGTAGCCCGACCACCACTTCATGCCGAAGAGGTTGTGGTCGCGCTCTGCGAGCTGGCTCATGCGGTCGCCCTGGCCGGACTCCTGGATGATCTGCGCGATGGTGCAGCCCGCCGGGTGCCCGTACTCCTCCTGGCACTCGAGCGCCGCCTCGACCATCTCGTAGGTGATGTAGGGCGGCAGCCCCTCGAGGCCCTGCTTGGAGGCCGCGTCGTCCCAGAAGCCGAACAGCGCGCTCAGCAGCTGCGCGACGGCGAGCGCGCAGGCGACGAAGGCCACGATGCCGGCCACCGCCCCGAGCAGGGCGGGCGCTGCGCCCGAGACCGCGCCCGCGATCGCGGAGGCGGCGCCCTTCGACCCCGCGGCTCGGGCCGCCTCGCCCGACGCCTGCGCGGCCGCCTGGGCCGCCTGGTGCTTGGCCGGGGCGGTCGCGCCGGCTGCCTCGGGGCCGCGCGCGCCTCCCTTTGGGGCGCCGAGCGCGGTCGCCGCCTTGCGGCTGCCTTGGGCTGCTTTCTTCGCCTTCCTCTGCCGCAGCCTTCCCTCGGCCTTCTTGGCCGCACGCCCCGCGTCGTACATGCCCGAGGCGCCCTCGAGCTCCTCCGAGTCGTCGAGCTGGGAGACGGCCTCCCGGGCGATCGCCAGCTTCGCCGCATCGACGCGCGAGCGCATCGCGGCCGCCGCGCGCCGGTCGCCGGCTGGTTGGGACAATTTGTCCCCGAGCCCGCCTTCCGGCGCGTCGGGCCTGGAAGGGCGCCCCTTCGCCGTTGCGGCGGGGCCTCCCGCCTCGTCGAGCGGGCCGGCACCCTCCGAGACGTTTCCCAGGGCGTCGCGCTCGGTCTCCGCGACGTCGCCCGCGGTGAGCACGTCGCGGCGCTGCGCCCCGACCACCTCGAGCATCCCGCCGCCCTCGCTCGGGCCGGCCATTCCTATTCCTCCGCCTCTCGCGCCGCCCGGCGCATCTCGCGCTCGGCGACCTCTGCGGGCTTGGTGTTCCACAGGTCGTAGAGCGGGCCTTTCGGGAAGTCGTCGGTGATGGGCACGCGGATCCCGGCGCTGATGAGCAGGCCCTCGCCGGGCTTGACGGCGTCGCCGATGTAGCCGCGCTCCGTGGCGGAGAGCTGGAGCATCTCCGCCCATGCGTCGTGGTCGGCGGTGGACTGCTTGTGCAGCAGGAAGAACTCGGAGTTGAGCACCATGTCGCGGGCCTCGGCGTTGGCCAGCATGTGGCTCGTGTTCTGGCTGATGCCGGTGCAGATGAGGCCGAACTTGCGCCCCTCGCGCCACAGGCGGGCGAAGTACTCGACCACCGTCGGGTGCGCGAAGAGGCTCTGCACCTCGTCGATGTAGAGCCAGGTGTAGTTGGGGCGCGGCGGCGTTACCATCACGCGGTTGCGCACCATCTCGAGCGCCGTGATCATGCCGAACACGCGCATGTTCTGGCCGAGGCCGTGCATGTCGATGTTGGTGATGCGGTTGTCGAGCGCCACGTTGCTCTGGCCGTTGAAGAAGGAGAACGCGCCCTTCACGTAGCGCTCGTAGCGCAGCGCGATGTCGGCGGCCTCGGGCTCGGGCTGAGCGAGCAGCGCCGCGTGGAAGTCGCCGAGCGTGGGCAGGCGGCCGTCCCTCGCGCACTCCCGGTACGCCTCGCCGACGCAGCGGGCGATGATCGAGCGGTCGCGCTCCGGCAGGCCCTCGCGGCCCTCGGCCATGAGCGCGCTCGAGAGCGCGAGCACCGCGTCGGTCTTGTACGCGAGCTTGGCGGCGTCGGCGCGGTCCGCGACGTCGGCGGTGTCGAGGGGGTTGAGCACCGCCGAGCATCCCGGGGCGAGCTCGACGTTCGCGCCGCCGAGCGCGCCGACGAGGTTGCCGTACTCGCCGGCCGGGTCGAAGATCACGACCTCGTCCTCGGGGTGCGCGAGCACGGTGTTGGTTATCTCGCGCTTCACCGAGAAGCTCTTGCCCGAGCCGGGCTTGCCGCACACGAAGCCCATGGGGCTCGCCAGGCGCTTGCGGTCGCACAGCACCAGGTTCCCGCTCTCCCTGGACTGCCCGTAGTAGCCTCCGCCCGCCTCGTCGAGGCTCTGGCTGGCGAAGGGCATCTGCATGGCCACCTGCCCCGTGGTGAGGTAGCGGCTCACGGTGACGTGGTTGTCCCCGAGCGGGAGCACCGAGTTGAGAGCCTGGCGCTGCCGGAAGTGGAGCGGCTCGAGGCCGATCGTGCAGCCCTGCGCGACGCTCGTCACCTGCTGGACGCGGCGGTCGAGCTCCTCGAGGCTGTCGGCCCAGGTGTAGACGAGGCCCGTGTAGACGAACAGGCGCTCGGACTTGTTGCGCAGGAAGTCGAGCAGCTCCTCGGCCTCCTCCTTCGAGAAGCGCAGCTCGGGCGGCAGGATCTGGTAGTCGTAGCCCTTCTTCACGGCGCTCATCTGCTCGTCGATGATCTCCTTGTCCATCCAGTCGATCTGGCGCTTCACGAGCGCGAGCGCCTCGCTCTGCGCGATGGGCTGCACGTGCAGCGTCACGTTGAGCGGCAGCGGCAGGTCGATGATGGAGGCGAGGTAGGTCTCCTCGATGACCGACCCGAAGCTGCGCACCGCGAGCACCGCGCCGTAGCGCCCGTCGCTGCGGAAGCAGTCGGACCTGCCCTCGGGCTTGAAGTCGAGCGTGGAGGGCATGACGAAGTCCTTCGTGCGCGCTCCCGACGTCGGGGACAATTTGTCCCAGGAGAACTCGAAGCGCGACCCCGGGCGCAGCTGCCCCTGCAAAAGCTCGAGCCTCTCGACGCCGTCGAGGGCGCGCGACGAGCAGCGTATGCGCGCGAGCGTCTGCTCCACGTCGCCCCGGATGCGCGCGAGCTTGGGCACCGCGGCGTCGACGTCGTCGGCGCCCACGGCGTAGGTCAGGTAGCGGTGGCGCACGAGGTTCGAGACGCCCTCGCGCATCTTGTCGTTGAGGATCCGGTTGTACTCTTCGGCGAGCCCGGCGGTGGCGCGCTCCCCGGGCTCGAAGAAGACCTTGCGGCCGACCTCGTCGGCGGGGATGGGCGCGTTCACTACCTGGAGCTGCACGTGGGAGTCCGCCGGGAAGTAGTTGAACAGCGAGCTCATCACGGTGAAGGCCGTCTCGCGCGCCTCCTTGCGCGCGGACTGGTAGCTGATGTCGGAGAACTCGACCGTCTGGCTGAACACCCCGGGCATCACCTGGGCGATGCCGTCCCTGTACATGGCGTCGTAGCCGACGTAGGCGGCCATCTCGCGCGAGCGGTCGCGCTCCCGGCGGCGCCTCTGCCGCTCGGCCTCCGCGCCCTTCGAGGCGTCCTTGCGCCCGCCCGTGCCGCCGAGGAGCAGCCCGAGGGTGCTCGGGCGCTTCGGCCTATTCTCCTTGTTGCTTCTTGCTCGGCTCATAGAGCTCGGCTCCTTTCTTCCTTGCCCTGCGCCTCGCGCGACGTCCCGGGCGGCCCGGGCGCGGCGAGCCCTCGGGGAGGCTCCCGGCGAGGCAGGGCTCGTACGCGAGCAGCTGCGGGGAGAACTCGTGTGCCGCCAAAAGCGGCAGCAGCTCCTCGGCGCGCATGCCGAAGGGCCGCCAGAACCCGGCGAGCCAGAACGGCATGCTGCAGAGCATGATCGGGAAGGCCGCGTCCGCGACGTCGGCGTGCAGGCCCAGGTGGACGAAGGCCGCCGCCCCGACCGCGCTGCCGAAGCCGAGCGACACGCATGCGAGCGTGCGCAGGCTCATCTTCCCGACGATCTTCTCCTCGTACTCCCCGATGTCCTTCTGCACCGGTATCCGGAGCGCCATCCGCGACGCCCCCTATGCCGGCAGCCAGGACGTGTCCAGCTGCCCGAAGTAGACCGACGCGGCGATGATGATCGCGCCGCCGGCGATGGTGGAAATGGCGGTCGCGATCTGCGGGCCGCCCTGCTGCTCCCTGATGGCCAGGCCGAGCGAGACCGCTCCCCACACGACCAGGAAGCCGCCGAGGAAGGTCACGCAGCCCGACACGAGCTTGATGACGTTTGCGAGCATGCTGCTCTCCTTTGCTTTCGGTTGACGATGTTCCTTGCTGCTCCTCCCCCGCGGCGGGGGAGGCCCGCGCCCTCCGCGGCCCCGTCACGAGGCGCCGTCCTTCCGCCTGCGGTACTCCGCGAAGTCGAACGGGCCGCGGCGCGTGGCCTCCTCGAGCAGGCGCGAGCGCGGGTGGCGCTCGAGCCGGTACTTCCGGTCCATGAGCGGCATGCACCCGTTCACGAGCACGAGCGCGTCCTCGCGCGGCATGCGCGCCACCTCGGCGGGCTGTATGAGGTCGCGCTCGGAGATGCCGCGGTTCACGGTCCGGGTCCAGCCGGCGCCCCGCGAGTCGCTCTGCGTCTCGCTCGCCACCGTCTGCTTGCCGGCCATCTTGCTGATCTCCTCGTTGGTCTCGTTCGCCTTGCCGCCCAGGTAGAGCAGCGTGTCGCAGGCGTTCACGATGGTCTCGGCGTTATTGTCGCCGTAGGTCTCCTTCAGCTGCGAGAGCGACTGGGCGATCATCGAGACGGCGATGTTCCTGCTGCGGGTGACGGCGATGGTCCGCTCGAAGTCGGGTATGCGCCCGATGTTGGCGAACTCGTCGAAGACGAAGTGCACCGTCGTGGGCAGCGAGCCGCCGTGCGCCTCGAGCGCCTCGGCGCAAAGCGCGCTCACGGCCGTATCCATGAGCAGGGCGAACAGGAAGTCGAAGGTCGAGTCGGTGTCGCTCATAGACGCGAAGAGCGCGACCTTGGCGCCCTCGTCGCCCATGTGGGCGAGGTCGAGCTCGTCTTTGGAGGTGAGGTCGCGCACGGCGCGGATGGAAAGCGGCTTCAGGCGGACGTTGCAGCTCGAGAGCATCGACTTCATGGTGTCGCCGGCGGCCACGCGGAACTCGCGGTAGCTCGCGAGCGCGAAGTCGTCGGGCGGCGCGGGCTCGCGGACCTTGACCCACTCCCACGCGCCGTCCTCCTCGGAAAAGCCGCGCAGCGATCCGCCCTCCGCCGAGGCGCCGCCGCGCCTGACGTAGCGCTCGCCGGTCTCCAGCTCGCGGAACACCATGTCGAGCGGGCTCATGTAGCCCGGGTCGTCGCGGGCGTCGGCGAGCGAGAGCAGCGTGAGCAGCCCGTCGAGGTTTCGGTCGGCGGGCTCGCAGTGCATGACGAGGTAGGCCGTGAGCGCGGTGTAGACCAGGCGCTCGGCCTTCTCCCAGTAGGGGTCGCCCTTGTGGTCGGCGTCGCCCTCGGTGTTGGCGACGATGCCGCGGGCGAAGCGGATGACGCCCGCCTCGTCGCGTATGTAGGCTATGGGGTTGAAGCGCATGGAGCGCGTGAAGTCGATGGTGTCGAACGCGCGGATCTCGTAGCCGAGCTCCGCCAGCGCGCCGCCCATCTCGCGGATGAGCGTGCCCTTCGGGTCGGTCACGAAGAAGCTGGCGTTGGCCTGCAGGAGGTTCGGCTTGACGTAGTAGCGCGTCTTGCCGGTGCCGGGTCCTCCCACCACGAGCACGTTGTCGTTGGTGTCGGTGGAGAGGTCGAACCTGCGGCTCACGAGGCGGATGCGCGCGTTGTCGGTGAGGATGATGTTGTTGTCGGGGTCCTTGGGGTCGCCGAAGGGCGCGATGTCCTTGCGCGTGGCCCACCTGGAGCTACCGTGCTCCTCGCCGTCGCGCCGGGCCCCCTTGGTCCCCAGTGAGCGGGCCCAGGCGAGGAGCGCGCCGCACGCGCAGGCGGTCCCGGCGCACAGGGGAACCGCCTCCGCGGAGAAGACGCGCCCCGCGCGGAGCGCCGCGGGGATCGCCGCCATGGCGGCCTCCGGGTCGAGGATCGGGCTCGTGCCCGACGCCGCGATTGCCGCGGCCGCAAAGTCTCCCGCGGCGAACGCCGCCGCGGCCAGCGCGGCCGCCGCCTGCCACCTCATCTCTCGGGCCCCTCGATCTGGCGCGGGCCGCGGTCCCGGCCGATGCCCTGGCTGTGGGCCCTCGACGCCTCGCGCACCCGCTCGGCGCGCTCCGCCAGCCGCTCGGGCGCCTGGCGCCTCTCGGCGATCTCGGAGAGCCGCTCCCTTGCGCGATCGGCGGCCTTGCCCGTCTCTTGCTCCAGCTGGCGGAAGGCCTCGTCGACCTCGGGGGCGTCCTCCACCTTGAAGAGCAGCCAGTCGCGGCCCTCGCCGGGGATGATGTGGTGCTCGACCGACGCGGCGCGCAGCTTGTCGGAGACGACCTCCTTGATCGTCGCGTACTCGGGAAGCCCAGAGAGCTCCTCGAGGCTGAGCTTCGCGTAGGCCGGCACGCCGTCGGCCGCGATGGCCTCGGCGCGCCCGCCGGCGATGGTCCCGCGGATTCCCGCGAGGCGCTCGGAGAGCTCCCTCGCGCTGCGCGCCATTGCCTCGGCGCCGGCCTCCTGGCCGATCCTCAGCATCCAGTCGAGCAGCTTGCCGCCCGCCTCGTCCCCGTAGTCGCTCGCCATCCCGCGCCTCCCTTCCAGTCGAGATGAAAAAGGGCGCCTTCGCGCCCCGGTCGTCCCTATTCGGCCCCGACGGCCCTCTCGCGCGCCATTGGGGCGCGGGCTTCCTGCCCGGCGTGCGCGCGGCTCGCCTCGCGGGCGGACGCGGCGCGCTGCGCCAGCGGCTCGGGAGCCTTCTCGTGCAGATGGGCCCACTCGCCGCTGCGGCACTGCTCCGGCGTCGCCTCGCACATGTCGCGCATGGCGCGCTCGAACCGCTCGGGCTCCTGGGCGATGGCGCCGAAGCTCCAGCTCTCGAAGCCGGTCCACGCGTCGCCGTCGCGCTTGAGCGTCCACCACTCGTCGCCGCCGTTCACCTGCTGGATGAACGCGAGGTCGCGGTAGCAGAACCCCTGGCGTATGGCCCAGTTGCCCGAGCCGAGCGCCTCGCGGAGCCTGTCGACGCTGTCCGTGCGGGAGAACTCGTAGGGGTACTCCTCGAGGAACGGGTCGTCCTGCCAGTCGAAGCCGCCGACCTTGAGCCAGCCGTTCTCCTGGCACTTCTCCACGAGCCCGTCGTGCTCGCGGCCGGTTATCCTCTCGAAGCCGTCCATGGGCCCTCCGCCTTTCGTTTGTTGCTTGGCGGGCGGCGTCCTCGCGATGGGGGCACGGTGCGAGTCGGAGCAGGCGTGCGTGCCGGCGCGTCGGCGCCGCCCAAGACGTGTATAGCGATTTCGATTGCGGCGGGCATCGGGGCCGCCTGCGATGGGTCGAGCTGGGTCGAGCCGTCCGCGCCTCCACGGGAAGCGCACAAGCTAGCCGAGGCGGCGCCTGTCCCTTCCGCCCAGGTAGACGGTCCTGCAGGTCTGGGAAATCCTGCTCGCGATCGCCTCTGCCGTGACGCGCTCGCCGCGCCTTGCGAGCCTGTCCGCCAGCGCGCCCGGCGCGTAGTTCGACGTGACGATGGTCGGGCGCATGTCCTCGTAGCGCGCATCGAGCACGCTGAACACGGTGCCGACGGACCATTCCGTCGCGTCCTCCTTGCCGAGGTCGTCGAGCACGAGGACGTCGCACTTGGCGTACCGCGCGACGGCGGCCTCGGTGCCGCCCTCGTCGAACGTGGCCTTCACGCGCTCGAGCATGCCCTTGGCCGTCGTGAAGGCGACGTCGTAGCCGGCCTCGGCGAACAGCCTGGCCATGGCGGAGGCGGCGTGCGTCTTGCCGGCGCCGACGCCCCCGTGTATGTAGAGCCCGGCGCCCCCGTTGCCCGCGAACGAGGCGATGTACTCGGCGAACTCGGGGCGGTCGGCCTCGGCGGCCCAGTAGCGCCTGGGGATGCCCGCGCGCGAGAGCGCCTTCTCCCGGCGGGCGGCCTCCTCCTTGGCGGCGAGGGCCGCGCGCCTTCGCGCCTCGGACTCCCGCTCGCTGGCTGCGCCCTCGCACGGGCAGGGGGCGGCGGAGACCCAGGCGACCCTGCCCGCCAGCGCCGCGCCGAGCGGATCGAGGGCGGCGCCGCAGTGCGGGCACGCCCTCGGCTCCGGCTCGTCGAAGGAGAGCCCGGCCGCACGGGCCTGCTCCAGGGTGATGAGTCCCGCTCGGTCCATCGGGCGCCCCTTCCTTATCTTCTGAAGTCCTTGTTGTCCCTTTTGCTTATTGGGTGGCATATCGTCAGGGGTTTCCCTGTCATCTCGTCAGGGGTTCGGGCTGCGAACCCTGACGGTTCGTCACCCTTGTTCTCGGCGAACCCTGTCATTTCGTCACCCTTTCGCGCCGGGAACCCTGACGAATCGTCAGGGGTTGCCAGCGCTCCGGGCGGCAGCCTCTCGCGCACGATGCGGTACCGCTTGGTGGCGTGCCCGCGCGCCGGGGCGTGCACGCCGCATTCCTCGATGAGGCCCCGGTCGAGCAGGTCGCGGATGGCGCGGTGGACGCTGCGCTCCTGCACGTTGAGGAATCGTGCCAGGCCACCCTTGCTCTCGAAGTAGCCGCACCCGGCGTCGCAGAAGCCGAAGATGCGCGCGTAGACGAGCAGGGGAAGGCCGGAGAGGCCCAGGTCCGCCATCATGAAGTGCCGTACCGCCGTGAACTCGCGCGGGGAGGGGCCGTCGCGTCCCCTCGGGCCTGCGGCTGCCATCGGCGCTAATCCCTTCTGGGCGAGCCGACGACGCTGTTGCGCTCGACCCATGCGACGAGCTCGTCGTGCAGAACGATGCCGTCGCGCGTCTTGCCGCCGATGTAGCGGATCGGGAACGGGTCGTCGGGGTCCTTGGCGAGCCGGTACATTGCGTCGCGGCTGATGCGCAGCATCGCGCACGCCTCGTCGGCGCCGAATATCGCGTTGGTCGATGCGATGAGCCTCACCTGGCTCCTGCTAATGCTCTTGGACATGGTCGTCCTCGAGCTCCTTTCGTCTCGAGGCTCCCTCGCGTGCCTGGCCGCGGGCGGCTCCCGGGGCGGTCGCGGCCGTCATTTCCTGCCGCTCCTCGACTCGATGTAGGCGTCCACTGACGCCCTCGACACCAGGAGCTTCCTTCCGAGCCTGTACGAGTCGATCTCTCCCGACCAGATGAGGTCGTACGCCTTGTTTCGGCTCGCCCTCATGTACTCCTGCATCTCGATCACCGTCATCCATTCGCCGCGATCTTGGTTGCCCTCGGGCGCGGCGCATTCGGCTGTGCTTGCCATGGTTCCTCCAATCTTCCCGTGCGGCACCGCGCGAGGACACCGCACGACACCGTGTGCCTTTTCGTCTGCGCGACGATTGAACCGCCTGATGGCGCTTGGCGCGCCCGGCGGGAGCGGAGACGGGTCGAGGTGGGTCGAGCTGGTCGGGCCTTCACGAAACGGCCATGAGCCGCATGCCTTAGCTCGCAGCTAAGTCCCCGAAAAGCAAAAGGCGCCCATGCGGGCGCCTGCCTAGGAGCGATGTTCGTTCGGTTGTGGTTGGAATGCTTCTCTTCCGCGGTGCTGTCGTCCGGGGTCCGGCATCTGTCGTTCGCCTCTTCTGTCGTGTTTGATGTTGTGTGTTATGCGAGCGAC
Organism: Collinsella sp.; assembly: GCA_048326155.1. GTDB lineage: Bacteria > Actinomycetota > Coriobacteriia > Coriobacteriales > Coriobacteriaceae > Collinsella. The sequence goes on along the minus strand of DBFEQD010000002.1, from coordinate 62,255 downwards.
CTTGCGCGGGCCTGCCGGCCCGTTGCCCCAGGTGCACCCGGGTAAATGGTACCCATCCGTTGGAACATGGACATCGCGGGAGGGCTGTTTGGGCAAGCTAGGATGGATGAGCGGCGGGGTTCTAAATGCAATAATTCGAGCTAAAGGGCCTTGTACTCTCTTTTGTAAAACGCGAGGGTGCAATAAACTCGACGATCCCCCTGAACCTTTTCTGAACGAATCAGCTCTTAGGCGGTATGACGCGACACGCATCGGTAGTGCTCGGACTGGGTTAGTCATCGAGTGGGTATAGAACATACGTTCTGTATAACGTTATAGCACCAGGTGGCAGGCGTAGTTTCAATCGAAGCTACGCCTGCTGCTATATATGGGTTGATGGTGGTATCAATGACCGCGATGCTTCTGTTTGCGCTTCAGTTTTCGCTGCTCGAAGCGCGCCTCCGCCTCATCCGCACGACGCTGGCTTCTTGCTTGAGCCGATTCCCGCTTCATCGTCTCCCGCTGATTCGCGAGCGCCTGCTGCGCCTTGGTGCTCATCGCCGGCTGCTTGAGGGCTTTCGCCGCCTCGCGGGCGCGTCTCTTGGGGTTCTTCGCGGGCTCGCTCGCCTCGGACGGATCGTCACCGAAGAACGCGAGCTTCGCCCATTTGCTTGTAACGAATCGCAGGATCTCCTCATCGGACGGTTCTGCGCCGAAGACGATGCGGGCGACGCCGTACCTGCCGTCCTCGACATGCTCCGCCAGCCCGACCCAGAATTGGCCGTCGTGATATACGGTCAGGGTGGACGACACGCTGATCTGCATGGCTGGTTCCTCCTTTATGTAGATGACCATGCAGAGAAGGGACAACCAAGGAGGCAGGTTACTGATGCGGACTCCCGCACGCCCACGACTACCCGACGGGGACTGTGTTTTCATCTCTGGTGCCCGCATTGTAGCACGCGCGGATTCACGATGTTGATTGCCGGCGCCTAGACGGAGATGAAGGCGGTTCGATCTAGGTCAAGCCGGTCGCTCGTTCATGAAGCGGCCGATTCCCTGAAAATAAAAGGCGCCCACGAGGACACCTACAGGCTATCTTCGAACTACTTGGTTGGGGCAGACGGAGGAAAAAATAGGGCAGAATCGCTCTCACGATCCCGCCCCGCAAACCCGAGGGTTTCTAACTGGCTCCATTATTCCGGGCTTCTCAGTTCTGTCATTGACCCAGGTATCATCCGTCTCCTATAGCGAGTGAATATAAAAATAGGGCAGAGTCGCTTGCGCAAGTCCGCCCCTAAAACCGTGAAGGTTTTGCTATCTGCAGGCTATTCTACCAACCCGAGCGATTCTGTCAACCTGCGAAGGAACTCGAGCGCGGAGCGAGCTGCGGCGTCGGGCCCCTTGTCGGGCAGCGCCTCGGTTTCGCCGTCGGCCCTGGCGAACATCTCGGCGAGCTCGGATGCGGCGCGCGAGCGCGAGGAGCCCTCGGGTACCAAGCCGGAGTGCGCCACGAGCACGGTCGCGACCTCCTGCATGGCCGTATTCCCCATCCACTTCCTCCTGGTCGCCTTGGGAATCCCCACGGCGGCGACCCTTCGGGAGACGCCGCTGGACGCCGAGCCCCGGGCGGCGCCCCTCTCGGCGAAGCAGTTGATCAGGCACGAGCCGTGCGCGGCGCAGTTGCGGACGGACTTCACGCGCTTGAGGTCGTAGTGGGAGGCCTCGAGGCGCCTGTCGCCCCATCGCCTGGCGCAGAAGCGCACGAAGTCGATGAGGGTGCCGAACGAGGTGAGCTCAAGGAAGGCCCAGGCAGGCATGTCGCCGGAGTACTTCGCGTAGAGGCTCGAGCTGTAGGGGCTGCGGCCGCTCATCTTGAGCTCGCGCAGGCGGTACTCCCTGTTTGCAGTGGTAAGCGATGCCATGTAGTCGGCCACGATGGCGTAGCCGTCCTCTCCACGGTCCTCCATCTCGCGAAGCAGTGTCACCTTCTGGAAATGCTCGATGTCGAGCGTCATGCCGAGCAGGGCGTGGCGCAGCTCCTGGTCGAGCGCCGCGAGCAGGCGCAGCTGGCCGAAGTCGAGGTCTACGTAGCGGCCGTCGCGCGGGCCTCCCTCGTATTTCGAGAAGAGTTTGCGGTAGGATGCGAGCTTGAAGAAGTTGCACTTGTCGCGCAGGTAGTCCGCGGCCTCTTCCTCGGAACACAGTTCGAAGGCTACGCCCTTCTGCTTGAGGTGCTCTATCTGCTGCTCGATCGTGAGGATCGGCTTCCTATCGTGGGGTTCGGCCATGCTCGGTCTCCTGTCATTGATTTGAGAATCCTATTCTACCAGCATGTTTGCCCTGAATCCTGAAGGCCCGTTCGCCAACTCATAAGCAAGCCACCTGAGACTACTCACTTTGTTCACGAATGGCGAAGACCTGCGACCTGGGGTTTTGCAAATGGCGCGCAAGCCACCCGCGTTAATTCACTTGCGATTGCAGCTGGCGGCTTGCGGGCAAAAGGGCGGTTGAGTTTCAAAACGGGCGTTTTCGGCGCCATCGAGCCTCCAAAGGCGACCCGCCGCGCACTTTGGGACAAAAACAAAAACTCAAAGCCCTGAGTTTGAAAAAAGTTTTTGAGGTTGTCCCAGCTTTTGTCCCCGAAGCCGACGAAACGCGACATCGCGTCATTCGGCGGCACGCGTTCCGTGTCGATGCCGAAAACTGGGTATAACTGGAGTGACGGGACGGCAGAACCGACGCCATCGAGTGGGAGTAGGCTGACAGGGTTCTGACCTGCACTTTTGAGTGCCGCACTGTGCTCCTGAGTTTCGTTTCGTACGAGAGTTACGGCAAAGCCACCAGCGACATTGGTGAGTAAACTCGATTATCGAGCCTCCGTTCCCATGTTGGAACGGAGGCTTTTTCTTTGTCGTTTTACTCCCCTTCACCTGCGATTTCGCTATTTACTCCCCGTATTTCAAGATGGAAGCGTTTGATTGCGAGCCACGCCGGTGTGCGGGGCCTGAGTCGTCAGGCCCCGCACAGGGGGACCGCGATGGTGGCCACCGCGCCGCCCGAGGGGCTGTTGGCGAGCGAGACGGAGCCCCCGTGGGCGCTCGCGGCCTCGGAGGCGGCGTGGAGGCCGAGCCCGTAGTGGCGGCCTCCGTCGCGCGAGGAGCGGGAGGAGTCGTCTGTGAAGAGGCGCTCGCAGCCGCGTTCGAGGGCGGCGGGAGAGAAGCCCGGTCCGTCGTCGGACACCTCGATGACGAGGTGGCCGCCCTCGACGTCGCAGGAGACCGCCACGCGCGAGCGCGCGTGCTCGGCGGCGTTGACCACAAGGTTCGCGGCGGCTCGCGCCAGGGCGGTTCGGTCGAGCGGGGCCTCGGGCGCGCCCGCGACAGCAGGGCCCGTGGCCGCGTCGAGCGTCACGCCTCGCGCCCGGGCGATCTGGGCGGCCTCGGCGAGGACCTGCTCGCAGAGCTCGGCCGGCCGCATGGGGGCCCTCTCCGCCCCGCCGGACCCGCGCGAGGCCTCGATGAGCAGGCGCACGTAGCCGTCGAGCCTTTCGACACTGCCGGCTATGTCGCGCGCGGCGGCCGCGAGGTCGGCGTCTTTCTCGTCTTCCAGCTCCTCCGCCACGAAGTCGGCGTTGGCGCGCAGCACGGTGAGCGGCGTCTTGAGGTCGTGGGCGAGCGACGCCACCTGCTCGCGCTGCCCCCGCTCCGCGGCCCAGCGGGCCTCGAGCGACTCGGCGAGGGAGGCCCGCATGGCGTCCATCGCGGCGAGGACGTCGTTCGCCTCGCGCACGTTGGTGCTGCCGACCGCGAAGTCGAGCTCCCCCGCGCCGACGCGCTCCGCCGCCTCCGCGAGTGGCGCCATCTTGCGCGAGATCACGCGGCTCGCGCGGCGCGCCACGAGCGCGAGCGCGAGCGCGCTTCCCGCCGCGGCGCCGACGAGCATGAGGTTCTGCGGGTTGGGAAGCAGGCCGGCGAGGTCGCGCGAGACCCACTGCGGCAGGTACTCGCTGACGAGTGCGCAGGCCCCGCCGCCCTTGAGAGGGAACGCGGCGTAGGTGAGGCCCGAGCCCCCGCCCTCGATCTCCACTGTGCCCGGATCCGCGGCGAGTGCCGCACGGGCCATTTCCGTCGCGCCCTCGAGCCGCGTGCCCTCGAGGTCTGTCATCAGCACGTGTCCGTCCTTGTTCAGGATGAGGTAGCGGTACGCCGTCGGCACGTCCTGCTGCCCGCAGACGCCGTCGCGTGCCAGGCCCTCCGCGACCTCGCGCGTATTGGCCGGCCCCCAGCTTGCCTCGTAGACGAAGCCCGCGTTGATCGCCGCGGAGAGCGCCATGAACGAGGCGAGCCACGCCGTAGCGACCGCCGCGAACGCGTAGGCGAAGTAGCGCGCGATGACGAAGGAGAGCGGCATGCCCCCGCGACCTCGCGCCCCGGTCCTCAGAGCTGCCACTTGTACCCCATCCCCCAGACGGTCGCAATCGGATCGGCGCCGGCCTCGGAGAGTTTCCTCCGGGCGCGGCTGACCTGCATGGATATGGCCGCGTCGTCGGCGTCGCTCTCCCAGCCGAGCACCGCCTCGCGGATCTGCGCGCGGCTCATGACCTGCCCGGGGTGGCGGGCGAGGTACTCGCAGATGGCGTACTCGGTGGGCGTGAGCGGCACGGCCTCGCCACCCACGGCGAGGCCGCGCCCCCCGAGGTCGATCCGCACCTCCCCGAAGGAGAGGGCGTGCGAGCGCGGCCGGCGCTCACGGCGTAGATGGGCCGCGACCTTGGCGCGCAGCTCCGCGGCCCCGAAGGGCTTGCGGACGTAGTCGTCGGCGCCCAGGCCGTAGCCGGCCACGGCGTCCTCCTCGGCCACGCGCGCGGTCAGGAAGATGATGGGCCCGTCGAAGTCCGGGCGGATCTGCCGCACGAGCTCGAAGCCGTCGAGCCCCGGCATCATGACGTCGCAGAGCACGAGGTCGAAGCGCGAAAGGTCCATCCCCGGGACCGCCGTCGGGTCCGCTGCCTTGACGACCTCATGGCCGTCGCGGCCGAGGACGCGCGCGAGCGCGTCGAGGATCGCCCGCTCATCATCCACTGCCAGTATCCTCGCCATATTCGACCTCCTGAAACTCCCGTTGCATTGTACTTGCGCCGCGCTCAGCGGTCTAGAGCCCCGCGCGCAGCCGCGGGCGCGGGCGCCCACATGGCGATCTCAGGGTTGGGCAGCATGCGGTCGGCGATCGAGCGCAGCACCGACCCCCAGCCGGTGTCGAGCAGGGCATTCCCGCCCAGGACGAACGCTGCGGAGAGGAGGGCGAGCACGGCGGCGAGCGGCTTCCTACTCATCTGCCCTCCCGTCCTCGAAGCGGCAGAACCAGGCCAGAAGGACGGCGGCGGCTGCCAGGGCGAGCACGAGGCCAGCGAGCGCAGTCGTGAGGAGAGGGCCCGCCGCGCGTGCGGCGTCGATGAAGGCCTCAACCCCGAGCGACCCCAGGCGCGCGGGCCAGGCGAGCGGCACCCAGCTCAGGGGCGTCGCCAGGGCACCGGTGAGCTCGCCGGTCATGAGGCCGTGCGCAAGTCCGCCCACTGAGAAGAACGCGAGGAGCATACCCGCAGCGCCGGCGCCGATGGCGACGTTTCGGCCGAGGCGCAGGGCCACGCCGAGCCCCAGCGCGTAGAGGGGCAGGCTGCCCAGCACGATGCCAGCCCACGCGGCCGCAAGCGGAGCGGGCCCGAGCGGCAGGCGCCCGGCAACGGCGAGCACGGCCCCGAACACGCCGAGCGCCACGGCCAGCGCGACGGCGCCGAGCGCCGCAAGGGCGAGTAGCTTCGCCGCGACGGCGCGCCCGCGCGAGGGGACCGCCGTGAGGTTGGCGAGGCGCCCGGCAGCGCGCTCCTCGTCCACGGCGAGCCCGCAGACGATGGCGGACATGAGCGGCATGAGGGCGCCGAGGAACTGGGCGTAGGCGTCCGCGCCCAGCGCCGGGTCCCATCGGGTTACAGAGAAGTAATCGCCGCAGGCAAGACCGGCTGCCAGACCGCAGACGAGGTGCACCGCCGTGAGCGGGGAGCGCGCCAGGCGCAGGGCCTCGGAGAGCAGGGCCCGCGGGAGAGTCATGCGCGGCGTCGGGTCGGGGAGTCGTGTCATGGCCATCACCTCTCCTCGGAGCGTGCGAACCAGGCCGCGCCCGCCGCCGTGAGCGCGGCGAACGCGAGCACACAGACCGCAAGGCCCGCCAGTGTGAGCATGCCGTCCGCCGCGAGCGCCCCGCCGAGCGCCATGTCCGCCGCGAGTGGCTCGCCGCTCGGCAGCACGGGGATGAAGCTCGTAGGGATGACCATGCTCGCCGACGGCGGAAAGAGCTGCGGCAGCGGCATCAGCGACCAGGCGAACCCACCCACGAGCTGCGTGGCGAGCGGGCAGAAGATGCCTGCGAGCATGCCGAGCCGCGCCGTGAGGAAGAGCCCTGCGGGGATCATCCACGCCGCGGTCACCGTGTTGGCGAGCGCGCAGAGGAGCATCGTGAGCGTGCCCGCGGCCGTGAGGCCCTGCGAGGAGAACGCCGAGCCCGCGAGGTAGATGCCGAAGACCACGAGGTTCGAGAGCGTGCAAAGCGCGAGGCACCAGAGCGCCTTGGCCCACCAGGCGCGCCTAAGCGGGAAGCCCAGGCCCAGAAGCCCCCGCATCCGCGTGCGCGCGTCCGCCCGCGCGACGCACGCCACCACGAGCGAGAGAGCCACGGGCAGGAAGAGCGCGTACCAGTAGTTCCACGCGCTGAAGATCTGCACGCCCCGGTAGGGCATCGCGCCGAGCAGCGGCATCGGCAGCGCCATGAGCACGGCCAGGCGAACCGGTGCCGCGTGGCGCGACTTCAGGGCCTCGGCGCGCAGGCCCGCGAGCAGGCCGCCTTTCTTGCCCGTCATGCCGCCACCTCCCCGTGCGCTCGTCGCCCTTCCCGGCAGACGCTCATGAAGAGTTCCTCGAGGTCCTGCCCGGGCCGAAGCGCATCCTCGTAGGCGAGGCGCCCCCCGTAGATGATGCCGATGGTGTCCGCCATCTGCTGCACCTCGGAGAGGATGTGGCTCGAGACGATCACCGTCGTACCCGCCGCCGCGAAGCCGCGGATCTGGTCGCGCAGCTCCTCGATGCCGATGGGGTCGAGGCCGTTGGTGGGCTCGTCGAGCACGAGCAGGCGTGGCCGGGCGATCAGCGCCAGCGCGAGCCCCAGGCGCTGCCGCATGCCCATCGAGAAGCGCCCGGCGCGCTTCTTCCCGGTGTCCGCGAGGTCCACGGCGGCGAGCACCTCATCTACGCGGCTCTCGGGAAGGCCCAGCAGCGTGGTGCGCACGCGCAGGTTCTCGCGCGCGGTGAGGTTGGGGTAGAGCGGCGCCTCCTCGATGAGGCTGCCGATTGCGTAGAGGTCCTCGCGGCGCCAGGCGTGCCCGGCAAAGAGGATCTCCCCGGCCGTCGGCCGCAGCATCCCGCAGATCATCTTGAGCGTTGTCGACTTGCCGGCGCCGTTGGGGCCGAGCAGCCCGTACACCTCGCCCTCGCGGATATGAAGGCTCACGTCGGCCACGGCATCCTGCGCCTGGTCGCCGCGGCCGAAGCGCTTGGTGAGCCCGCGCGTCTCGAGCATGTAACCCATGGGTTCGTCCTTTCTCTTCCGGGCGCGCGGGCCGAGTCGCCGTGCCCGCGTGCCTTACCTTTCGGGTTCACCATCCATGGTGGGGCGCGTTTCTAACGAAGCTGTAACGGCCGTTGGGCTCTTTTGGCGCCAGCCCTTCTCGAACCGTACGCCGCTCATGGTATTTCTATCGTGATAATAAGGACGGAGGTGCCCGTGGCACGCAATAAGTGCCCGGAGGAGACGGTCGAGAAGATCAGGGGTGACGGCCCAGCGAGTGTTATTTTGCGAGCTAGGCGCATTGAAAGCGACCTTTCGTGGTATAAACTACTTGCCGGAAGCCGCGGCTTTCAGAGTACGGCTTACGTGTACGTTTAACCTCCGTGGGCGACGGGGTGCCGCAAGGCGTAGAATATCGCCCACCTGTAGGGGCCTGCAGCGATGCGGGCCCCGCTTCGTATGAAGGGGGCGTAACCGATGAAAATCGTATCCATCTCCCAGGACTTCTTCGACCTCGTCGAGGGCGACCGCGAGCTCATGCTTAAGCACAATCGCCCCTGCATCGTGGTGGTGAGGCTGCGTTTCCGCGGAAAGCGCAGGGACTTCGCCGTGCCGCTGCGTTCCAACATCGCCCCTAACGTGCCCAAAGACCAGTACTTTGCGTTGCCACCCCGCCCCACGACGCGCCCCGGCTGCCGCCACGGCATCCACTACATCAAGATGTTCCCCATAACCAAGGCCTACCAGCGCCGCTTCAGGACCGAGGGCTCGGCCTACTACGAGACGCTCCAGCGCATCATCGATGGCAACACCAAGCGCATTGTCTCCGAGTGCCAGGCATACCTCGACCGCTACGAGCGCGAGGGAAGGCCTCGCTTTGCCGTCGACATCGACCGCATCGTGGGGCTGCTGGAGGGCGAGAAGTAGGGCACCTCGGCTCAGTCTCGAGCCATGCGGAGTCGCTCCGCATTTTTGAACGCCGCGTGTGCGTCCCAAATACTTGAGAAACAAGCTGTGAAGTGCGGTGGCGCGCCCATGCCCGCGCGCAGCCGTCTCCATCAGCGTCTACGGTGCGCTACAACATCACGGGCAAACCGCCTGACAAGCCGAGCATCCTGATCGTTCCGTCTATGAGCTACGTTGCTGTGCGGGGCAAGGGCGATTCCAATGCCGAAGGCGGCGCATAGCAGAACGCGTTGCCGATGCTCTACGGCGTCGCATATACCATCAAGATTTCGAAGAGGGCCCGCGGGAAATCGAGGGCTATTTCGACTTCGTCGTGCCGCCGGTCGAGGGCTTCTGCCGACATGACATGGCTGGGGCTTACCCCCCGACGCGCCCTTGCGCATATTTCCTTATCGGTTTTGAAACCGAGAAAGAGCTGATGATTGATTGGGTCGACCGCAATACGTACATGGAGCGGCTTTGGGCGCTCGAGGGCACCTGGGACATCAAGGTGATCACGGGGATGCGCCGCTCCGGCAAGTCCGAGCTCATGAAGGCGTTCTCCGCCTCCGTTGCTCGGAGGGACCCATCCTCCAACAACGTCTACATCGATCTGCTGGACCTCGACAACGAGCTACTGCTCGAGTACCAGCGCTGCATCGCGAAATCATAGAGCGGCACAAAGAGGGCGCCCGCAACCGTCTCTTCATCGACGAGGTGCAGCTGTGCGAGGGTTTCGAGAAAGCAATTAACAGCATTCACGCGCGTGGCGGATGGGATATCTACCTCACGGGATCGAACGCGTTCCTCCTGAGTTCGGACCTGGCGACCCTGTTCACAGGGCGCCACGGGGAGGTACACATCCTCCCCTTCAGCTTCTGCGAATACCGCTTCTACTTTGACGAGCAGGGGGCCGTCGACGACGACTTCGACGGATTCATCAGGCGCGGCGGGCTCGCCGGGTCCTACGATTACGATGACATCTCGGAGTCGTACGGTTTCCTTCGGCGCGGGCGGATCACCCACCGCCGATTTAGAGGCACTCGGTCAGAATCTGGAACACCTCGCTGCGCTCCAGTTTCTTGGCGCAGCCGCCGGTGAGCACGCAGGTGTCCGCAACCTTGTGCAGCGTCTCGTCGGACGCGTCGGAGCCCATCTCGGCGAAGCTCGTGGGAAGCCCCATCTCGCCGATGAACGTCTGCAGGCGGTCGATGCCCTCCAGCGCCACCGTAAGGTCGTCTTTGCCCTTGGCGTCGACGCCCCACACCTCGCGCGCCCAGCGGGCGAACTGCGTGGGCGCCTCGGGGGCCAGGTGGCGGTAGAGCGCAGGGTGGATGACCGCGAGGCCCATTCCGTGGTTGGTGTGGGTGTACGCGCCGTACTGGTGCTGGATCATGTGCGCCTGGAAGTCCGTTGACTTGCCGATCTTGAGCACGCCGTTCTCGGCCATGGCGGAGTCGTATACGAGCTCGCTTCGGGCATCGAGGTCCTGGTCGTCGTCCGCGATGACGCGCATGTTGCGGATGACGTTACGCTGGATGGCGAGGTTGATGTCGTCGGTGACATTGCGCCCGCGCGGGCTTCCGAAATAGCTTTCCATGCAGTGCGAGAGCGTGTCGAACGCGCAGCTCATGAACTGCGCGTGCGGTACGGTGAGCGTGAGCGCCGGGTCGAGCGCCGCCCACATGGGTATCGCCCCCAGATAGGCGCCCTTCACGTGTGTCTCCTCGTTGGTGATGACGGCGCCGTTGTTCTGCTCGGCGCCCGTGCCGGAGAGCGTCACGATGCAGCCCATGGGGATGAACGAGCTCGGCATCTTGCCATCGACGTGCTCGAACGTCTCGATGTCCTCGTCAAGCATCGCCTGCGCGGAGACCACCTTGCAGCAGTCGAAGACCGACCCGCCGCCGACGGCGAGAATGAAGTCGACCTGCTCCTCGCGTGCGAGCGCGGCGCCCTCCTGGCACTTCTCGTAGGTCGGGTTGGGCATGATGCCGCCGAAGTCCACCACGCGCTTGCCCGCGCTCGTGAGCTTATCGACCACGTGGCCGTAGACGCCGGTTCGCTTGACCGAACCTCCGCCGTAGGCGAGCATCACTGTCTTGCCCATGGCACCCATCTCGGCGTCGAGTGCCTGGTCCATGGCCCCCTCGCCGAAGTAGTTCCTGACCGGGTAGTCGTACGTGAATGAGTTCATGGCAATTCCTCCTAGTAAGTTATCAGTGCGGTCTGACCGCTCGTCTACACGTTGCGCACGAGCCCGGACATCCATTCGATGGTGGCGGGGTCGTGGTGGTCGAAGAACGCGCTGCGCCCGGTGTCGAGCGCGGCGATGGCGACCATCTCGTCGTCGCCCAGCGCGAAGTCGAAGACGTCGAAGTTTTGCTCCATGCGATCGCGGTGCGTGCTCTTAGGGATGCAGACCACACCGCGCTGCAGCAGCCAGCGCAACACGACCTGGGCGACCGTCTTGCCGTGCGCCTCGCCGATGCGAGCGAGGACCTCGTTGCGGAAGAGGTCGTTTCTGCCCTCCGCAAAGGGCGCCCAACCCTCCATGGCCACCTCCTTGCCGGCCATGTACTCCTGCGCCTCGCGCTGCTGGAAGAACACGTTGCACTCGACTTGGTTCACGGCGGGGGCGATGCGGTTGAACGAGATGAGGTTTGCGAGGTGATCGGGGTAGAAGTTAGCTGTGCCTATGGCGCGGATAACGCCCTGCTCGTAGAGCTCCTCCATGGCGCGCCACGCGCCGAAGACGTCGCCGAACGGCTGATGGATGAGGTAGAGGTCGACGTAGTCGAGCCCCAGCCGCTTGAGCGACGCGTCGAAGCCGCGCTTGGCCCCCTCGTAGCTCACATCCGACATCCACAGCTTGGTCGTCACGAACACCTCGTCGCGCGGCAGGCCGCTCGCACGAATGGCAGCCCCGACCGCCTCTTCGTTGCCGTAGCTCGCGGCCGTGTCGAGCAGCCGGTAGCCGACCGAGAGCGCGTCCTCAACGGCGCGCTGGCATTCCGCGGCGTTTGGGATCTGATACACGCCGAAGCCGAGCTGCGGCATCCTGACGCCGTTGTTCAAGGTGATGTAGTCCATGGTGCCTTCCTTTCTCGCAACTTGACGTATCCACCATACGAGGGGCGCCGCGGCGGCGGAAGTTTCCGTTGGTGAGGGTTCTATAACGCTGGGGTGCGCACGGGGTTATAACCCGCGGGTTCAGGGCACCGCACCAAAGGGGGATTCCGTCGAGCGCTTTGCGGTCGTACGCTTGGCGATGAGAGAGCAAAGGCCATCGACAGAGGATGTGCCTAACGGAGTCCGATGAACGGGCGGACGTGGGCGTCGCAAACAAATGACGGATATCATAGACAGGGAGAACAGGAATGGACAAGCGCGTTTTGGGAAAGAGCGGCATCGAAGTCAGCCCGCTCGGCATGGGCTGCATGGGAATCACGCACGCGAGCGGAGACCCGATGCCCGACGACGAGGCCGCGAGCGTCGTCCGTCAGGCCCACGAGATGGGCTATACCTTCTTTGACACGGCGGAGTGCTACGTTGGCACGTGCGCCGATGGGACCGAGGCGCACAACGAGGACGTGGTGGGCAAGGCGCTCGCGCCCGTGCGCGACGAGGTTGTCATTGCCACCAAGTTCGGCGTCACGCACGCCCCGGACAAGACCATCCTCGTGGACTCGCGCCCCGAGGTTATCCGTATCTCGGTGGAGAAGAGCCTGCGCCGGCTGCGCACCGACCACATCGACCTCTACTACCAGCACCGAATCGACCCAAAGGTCGAGCCCGAGGTCGTTGCAGACACCATGGCAGACCTCATCAAGGAAGGTAAGATCCGCGCCTGGGGAATCTCCGAGGCGACGGAGGAGTACCTGCGTCGCGCCGATGCGGTGTGCCCCGTCTCCGCCGTTCAGAACCGCTACTCCATGATGGCACGCTGGAACGAATCCCTGTTCCCCGTGCTCGAGGAGCTGAACGTTGCCTTCGTGGCCTTTTCTCCCATGGCGAACGGCTTTCTGACGGGCGCGTACAGCCACAACACCAGATTCGAGGGCGCCCAAGACTACCGCGATGGCATGCCGCAGTACACAGAGGAAGGCGAAAGGCGCGCCGAGCCCCTCATGCGGTTCGTTCGCGAGCTGGCTGAGCTGCACGCGGCGACGCCCGCCCAGGTCTCCCTTTCCTGGATGCTCGAGAAGAAGCCCTATATCATTCCCATCCCGGGCAGTCGCAAGCCCGAACGACTGCTCGAGAACCTCGGTGCCGCCGAGGTCGGGCTCACCGACGATGAGGTTGCCAAGATCGACGGGCTGCTCAACGGACTCGACCTCATGGTCTTCGGCGGGCACACGGTAAGGTAGGGAGCCATGAACATTAGACCCTATGTCGTCTGTCATGTCTTTGCCGGGCTCAACGGGCGTATCGACGGCGCGTACATGCTCGACCCCGCCGCCTCGCCCGCACGCGCCGCGTACTCTCGCATGCAGGTCGAGTTCGGGGCGGACGCCGTGGCGTACGGGGCCGTGACCACGAAGGGCTTCGTCGGGTCGCGCCCCCTTGCGCTCGATACCCACGGGAGCGCGCCCAAGGGGGACTTCGTGGCGCCTCATGACGAACGATCGTTCTACGTCTCCGTCGACCCCGCCGGGGAGATTGCATGGGAGTCTGCGACCTATCGTCGCGCCGGCCGTGCGGACGCGCACGTCATCGAGATCCTCACCGAGGCGGCATCGCCGGCGTATCGCGACTATCTGCGAGAGCGCGGCGTCTCATACGTGCTTGCCGGCTCGCGCGGGCTAGACCTCCCGCTCGCCCTGCGCAAGCTGCGCGAGCTTTTTGGCATCGAGCGCCTGCTCGTGTGCGGCGGTGGAAAGACGGACATGTCGTTTCTTGCCGCGGGCGTGCTTGACGAGCTGAGCCTCGTTCTCTCCCCGACGGTCTCGGGGGAGCCCGAAACGGCTTCCGTCTTCGACGAGATGCCTCGCTCAGCCGGCGGTTCGCACGTATTCTCGCTTGAGCGCGTCGAGCGCCTTGCCGGCGACGGCCTCCACCTCGTCTATCGAGTGCGGCGATGATGCCGCGCCGTTCGTTTCTGGAGGCTGCCGTGTGGTTGGCCGCTGCGGGCAGCCTTGCCGGCTGCTCGTCGGACGGGACCGCCGGGTTCGCGCGCGGCTCCGCTCCGGGCCCGGTCACGGCGGACACGCCCATCTACGACGTCATCAACAACCCTTTGCTCGATGGCTACGGACGGCTGCTCTTCCCCACAACGCTCCATCCGCCGACGGAGGATATGACGCTCGATGACCTTTCCGCTTGCCTGCCGTGGTACTCGGAAATCCATACGAGCACCACGGTCGACGTCGTCAGTTATCTGCTGTCAGAGCGCGCAGCGGAACGGACGTTCTTCTACGACATCTACACGGATGCCGAGAAGGCCGCCGACCCCTCGCTCGCCAACACGGGGCTCTTCCGCTTCGCTGCCGAGGGAGCGGGCGGCGCGTCTGCACCGTTTGCCGTGGTAAGCGCGGGCGGCGGATTCGCCTACGTCGCTGCCATGCACGACTCCTTCCCGCACTGTCTGCACCTGGCCCGTTCCGGCGTCAACGGGTTCGCGGTCATCTATCGGCCGGACGCGCAGCTCGCCTGCGAGGACTTGGCCCGCGTCGTCTCCTTCATCTTCGAGCACGCCGACGAGCTCAGCGTGGACACGTCGGGCTATTCGCTGTGGGGCGGCTCGGCCGGTGCGCGCATGGCGGCATGGGTCGGCGGCTACGGCCCGGCCGCCTTTGGCGCGCCAGTAGGAACGCCCCAGCCCGCGGCGGCCATCATGCAGTACACCGGCATGAGCGAACTGACGGGTGCCGACCCCGCGACCTACGCCTGCGTGGGTGATCGCGACGGCATCGCGAGCTGGCGCACCATGCAGGCGCGTCTCGAAGCGCTCTCAGCAACGGGCGTGCCCACGGAGTTTCATGTTTACGAAGGCCTGAGCCACGGCTTTGGCCTGGGTGTCGACACCGTGGCAGAGGGCTGGATCGACGATGCCCTCGCGTTTTGGAAGGCGCAGCGATGAGGATGGCAAGACGTACACACCCCACGGTTATAAGCTGCCTACGGGCAGGAACTTCTCGCCGGATCTTCTCACGCCTATGGTAAAGGCGGTATCAGACAATACGTAAGGAGTGAGACGTATGATTCTTTTCATCAACGGAAGCCCCAACAAGGATGGCAACACGGCGCGCCTGGCGCGCGAGCTCATCGGCGATCGCCCGTACGAGCAGCTGAATCTTGTCGAGCACAAGGTCTACGGCTACGGCCAGAACTACGGCGACGATGACTTCGAGGACGTGCTCGCGCGCATCGAGGCGGCGGACACCCTGGTCGTGGGGTCGCCCGTCTACTGGCACAACCTCTCCGGCATGCTGCGCAACCTGCTCGACCGCTTCTACGGTCCGGTGCGCGAGGGCAGTATGAGCGGCAAGACGCTCTATTTCGTGTTCCAAGGTGGCGCGCCCACGCGCGAGATGCTCGATTGGGGCGAGTACACCATGAAGCGCTTCGCCGCGCTCTACGGCATGACCTACGGCGGCATGGTCGACAACACGCACGAGGCAAGGGCGCTCTCGAAGAAGCTCGCGTAGTCCCGACTTGCGTAACCCAGTTCGGCGGCGGTGGGCCCGTGAAGACGGAGGCCCACCGCCCCTTTTCGTTCGCCAAGTGTATGATCGGACGGGCGCTGCGGACGACTACCTGCATGAGCAGGGCACCCAGAAACGCGAAAACATCTGAACCACAAGCAGGGTCGCAAGGACTATGTCGACCGTGCGGCGCAGCGCCCTTCTCGTCAGTCCCTTTATTCTCCGCGTCATGAGAACAGCCATCCCATGATGTCCTCGTCACGGGCAAAGAGGTAGCCGCCCGCTCCGTGCTGGCCCGCGTCCGCAGCAAAGCCCCGCTCGGTGAAGTAGCTCGTGGGCTTGACATCGAGCACGACCAGCTCGCTGATGCGCTCCTCGGAAAGCCTGCGAGCTCGATAGGCGGCGCGAATCTCCTCGTACGCCTCGCGCGCGGGTCCGGAGCCGTAATAGTCGTCGTTCTCGCCGATAGCCATATACACGGGAACCTCGGCTGCGGCGAGCGTCTCGATGTCGCCGTCCCAGCGCGAGATGGTGTGAAGCGCACGGCGGTAGAGCTCGGGGCGCGTTCCCAAGACGATGGAGATGGTCTCGCCGCCGCCCGAGCATCCGCTCAGGTACACGTGGTCCGCATCGATGCTGTAGGCGCCGAGCAGCCATTCGGTGAGCCCCACCACGTCTGACGCCGATTGCTCGTCCCAGGCGTCGAGCTGGGGCGAGGCCACGATCATGTCGGCGATGTAGTCGTTCGCCACGAAGGGGTAGTCCTCCTGAAGATTCGCCCCCACGCCCTGGAAGTAGAGCCCCTCCCAGCCGGGGCAGGCCACGTAGAGCGCATAGGGCGCGGACCCGTCATAGGAGTCCGGCACATGGAGCGAGAAGTGCAGCGTCCTGCCCGATGGCGTCTGCAGGGCGTCGTCAACGACGAAGCCGCGGTCTGTCTGCGACCCCTCCGTGAGGACGTAGCCGCCAAGCTCACGGACATCCGCGCAGCCGACCAGGCCTTCCCCGAGTACCAGCCCGCCCGCAGCGAGCGCGGCAGCCTCGATAAAGGACCTGCGTGAAAGATGGCTCACGTGCATAGTTCCTCTTTCTGAATGAACCAAGCCGAAGCAGCAGGCTTTCGGCTTGGCGAGAAGCGCATCAGCGGCCGCTGTTGGCCTCTTGCAGCTCGGCAAGGGTCACGTGTTCGTTGCGGAAGCGCGCCGCGGGGTTCTTGTCGCCCGCCGCGCAGGTGATGGCGTGCGCGGGGCAGGCGTGCATGCAGGCGAGGCAGGCGTTGCAGCCAAAGCCCGCCTGCGCGTTACGGACAGCCTTGCCGCCCTCGAGCGCGATGCAGCCAGCCGGGCACACCTTTGCGCACGCCCCGCATCCCATGCACTTCTCGGAATCAGCGGTCAGGAATCCGCCCAGCGCCGCCGGCTCGAAGCGCAAGCCCCGGCTCATGAACTGCTCGTGCGCCGCGCGGTCCTCGTCGGTCACCGGCTCGATCCAGCGGCGGCGCGTGGACACGGCCGCGCGGATGCGCTCGAGATTCTCGCCTATCTTCTTCTCGGGGATGCGGGCGCGTTGCTCGTCCATGTCGAAGTTGGGCAGCCAGTTGTCAACCATGAGGAGCGTGGTCACGTAGGCAGGGTTGAGCCTCGCCGCCCGCGCGTCCTCCAGGCACAGTTCGACAGCGTTGGCGTGCCGGTTTCCGTAGGTGCAAACGAAGTAGAGGTAGGGCGTGTCGAGCGTCGCGCGCTCGAGGAACGTCTTCACCATGTCGGGCATCATGTGCCCATAGATGGGGTACACGATGCCAATCGCATCGTCCGCGTAGGCGAGCTCGCCCTTGCGGCGCAGCTCCTGCGGGATGCTCAGGACCCTCTCGCCCTCCGCGGCCAGCTCGCGCGCCACGTAGAGGCAGTTGCCCGTCTCGGTGAAGTATAGGATCATTCGAAACCCCCAGATTGTCGGCGGTCTGCCATTTCTAATTGCTTATGCCCGGCCGAGACCGGCGACCCAATCACGAACCCCGGACTCGTCCACACTGGACGAGAAGCGCTGGCCCTCCTGCCACTCCCCGCTACCCGCGGCCTCGGCGAGTAGCTCGCCGCTCCGGCCAAGACCCGAGGAGGAAGAGGTGCAGAACGGGACCACCGTCTTGCCGTCCCAGTCGTTGCCTGAGATGAAGTTGTCGATGGGCCAGGCCGCGATGCCCCACCAGATGGGATACCCCACGAGCACGGTGCCGTAGTTCTCCCAGCCGTTCGGCGTGACCTGCGTAAGCTCGACGTCGCGCAGGCTCTCGTCCTCGTGCTCGCGGGTCACGCGGCTACTGTCGTCGGTCCAGTCGAGGTCATCGTCGGAGTAGGGCTCCGTAGGCGTCACCTCAAAGAGATCAGCGCCGAGCTCGTCGGCGATCGTCTGAGCTACGGCAGCGGTGTGGCCCTGTGCCGAGTAGTAGGCCACGAGGACGTTGCCGCCTGCGGCGGGCGCGGCGGCAGGCTCGTCCTCGACGGCGGCTTGGTCGTCACCCTGGCTGCAGCCGGAGAGCATCGTTGCGCACAGCGCGGCTCCGAGCAGGAAGTTTCTTCTGGTCACGGTCGGGTTTGCGGTCATGGGGCATCTCCTTCGTTGGCTTGGTTGGCCCGTTATCGTCTGAGCGCTACTCCTGCGCGTCGAAATCGGGGCGTATGGCCAGGTAGCCCGCGAGTGCTTCCTCAGTGGCGGTGTAGTAGGTCATGGTCCCGTCGAGCTTGGCAATCTCGGCCATCTCGTCTTCGGTGAGGGAGAAGTCGAAGATGTTCGCGTTGTCGGCGATGTGGGCGGGGTTCTTGGAGCCGGGGATGATGGAGGTGCCCATCTGCACGTGCCAGCGCAGGATCACTTGGGCCGGGGTCTTGCCGTGCTTCTCGGCGAGAGCGACGAAGACGGGCTCATCCAGAAGACCTTTGTCGCCGTGGCCGAGCGGGTACCACGCCTCGATCACCGTGCCGTACGGCGCGAGGTAGGCGCGCAGGTCGCGCTGGGCGTGGTAGGGGTGGCACTCAACGGTTACGAGCTGCGGCTTGATGTCGGCGACCTCGATGACCTCGGCGATCTTGTCTTGCGGGAAGTTGGAGAGGCCGAGGGCGCGCACCTTGCCTGCGCGGTACGCCTCTTCCATCGTGCGCCACGCGGCCAGGTAGTCGCCTACCGGCTGGTGCAGGATGAGCATGTCGACGTAGTCGAGCCCCAGGCGCTGGAGCGTGGCGTCCACCGCCGGCATGCCCGCGTCGTAGACGCTCGGCCAGAGCTTGGTGGAGACGAAGATCTTGTCGCGCGCGATGCCGCTTTTGGCGATGGCACGGCCCACGGCGCGCTCGTTCATGTAGGCGTTGGCGGTGTCGATGTGCTCGTAGCCAGCCGCGAGCGCGGCGGTTGCGGCCGCCTCGGCCTCGGCCGGGGTCATGAGGAAGGTGCCCAAACCCTCGATGGGCATCTCGACGTCGTTGTTGAGCTTCAGATATTCCATGGTCTCCTCCTTAATGGTGACTTTTCGAATACAAGGCTACGGCGTTTACTGACGTGCGAGAAGTTCACGTTGGAATGATGGATATAACCATGGGGTATATACGGCACATAATGCGTGACAGGAGGATCGATGTACAACCCACAGCTTGACACTTTCATCCGCGTGGCGGAGGCGGGCAGTTTCTCCAAAGCGGCACAAGAGTCCTTCATCACGCCCACGGCCGTCATCAAGCAGATGAACCTGCTGGAGTCGCGGCTAGGCCTTACGCTGTTCCACCGATTGCATCAGGGGCTTTCGCTTACGCGAGCAGGCAGGTCGCTGCTCGCCGACGCCCGCCATATCGTGCAGTACTCTCAAGAATCAATTGCACGCGCCCGCGTCGCCGAGCGTGGAGAAAAGCGCATCATCCGCGTGGGAGTGTCGCTCATGACGCCCAGCACGCCGCTCACGAAGCTGTGGCCGAAGGTGAAGGAACGTTGCCCTGGCATGAGCCTTCAGGTGGTCACGTTTGAAAACACACCCTCGGCGGCGCGCGGTTTGGCGAACCTCGGGCAAGACATGGATATCGTGGCGGGGATTTTCGACGATGCCTTTCTTAAAGAGCGCGGGTGCCTGGGCCTCGAGCTTTCGCGCGAGCCGCTCTGGTGCGCCGTTCCCGTCGACAACGAACTCGCCAAACGCGACATCGTCACATTCGACGACCTCCATAATCACAGTCTTATGCTTATACGCCGGGGCTGGAACGCTGAAATCGACCGCGTGCGCGACGAGATACTCTTGCATCATCCTCAAATCGCGCTCGTAGACTTCCCGCAATATCGGGCGGAGGTGTTCAATCGCGGCGCGAACGAGGACCTCGCGCTTGCGACGCTGCCGTTGTGGGCCAACGTCCACCCCATGCTCAAAACCGTCCCTACCGATTGGGACTGTCTCGTGTCTTACGGGCTGCTTCATTCGTCGCACCCCGCAGACCATGTGCGGGAGTTCCTCGATGCGGTGTCTGCCGTGCTCGAGGCAGAGCATCGATAGGCAATCGCGAACAGATGCGCTTATGCCTATGGGAATAACGGGAATAACAGCCTCCGAGCCCTCTGGTTCGGATGCTTTCTTTTTACATGTCTGCTTAAAACGACTCCTTGCCAAAGCCCCTTGAGCATCGGGCGGCATTATTGAGCGTGGGCGTTATCGTAGGTATCTTTGATCTCTTCCGGTAAATCGTCGGGAATCAGTGCCTTCACCCTATCCTCGTTGCCATCCTGAATCGCCTGCTCGTAGTACCAGCATTTGAACTTCAACATGTCCAGCGCGCGGTTCATCTTCGCGATCTCCGACTCCATGTGGGCCTTTCGCTCCTCGAACATGGCCTTGCGCTTGGGATATGTCGATGGGCCCTCCGCGCACCATTCCATGAACAGCCGGATGTCTTTGATTTCCATTCCGGCCTTCTTCAGGCATTCGATGACCCGAAGCGCCTCGAGTTCCGTATCGCCGAATCGGCGAATGCCGGACGTCCGCTCCAATTCCGGAAACAATCCCTGCTTGTCGTAATAACGCAGCGTGGAAACGGGCAGATCGAACATCTCCGCCACCTGTCCGATTGTGTACATGGTCCCTCCGGACAAATCTAGAATTTACTCCTTGACCTAAAGTTAGGTTTAGGTATTACGTTTATTTTGATCAATACAAATCGGGAGCGCAAGGGATTTTCGCCAAAGGCGCACGCTTGCCGGAACGGTTTTCGCCGGCGGCGTGAACGAAGTGGGCGAAATCACGGGGCATTCTGCTCTGGAGCAGGCGCAACGAATGGGCATGGGAGTCTAGGCGCGGCTTAGCTGCGCGGAAGCAGTTTTGCACTCAAAACCATCGACAGGAGGAATCAAACATGACGATTAAGCAGACAGCGGGCAGGGATGCCCTGGGGGACTTTGCCCCCAAATTTGCACAGCTCAATGACGATGTGCTGTTCGGCGAGGTGTGGAGCCGAGAAGACAGGCTTTCCCTTCGAGACCGCAGCGTGGTGACGGTGGTTGCCTTGATGGCACAGGGGCTGACGGACTCTTCGTTCCAATACCATCTGATGTCCGCAAAGAACAACGGGGTGACCAGGGCTGAGATAGCGGAAATCCTTACGCATGCGGCGTTTTATGCGGGATGGCCCAAGGCGTGGGCGGCCTTCCGCATGGCGAAGGAGGTCTGGGCGGATGACGATGCCGCCGACGCAAGAACCAAGCATCAAAACGAGATGGCCTTTCCCATCGGTGCCCCCAACGACGCATTCGCGAAGTACTTTATCGGGCAAAGCTACCTCGCGCCCCTTTCCACCGAGCAGGTTGGCATTTACAACGTTACGTTTGAGCCCGGCTGCCGCAACAACTGGCACACCCATCACGCCAAAAGCGGTGGCGGACAGATCCTCGTCTGCGTGGCTGGTCGAGGTCTTTACCAGGAATGGGGCAAACCGGCACAGCAGCTGTGCCCTGGCGATGTAGTAAATATCCCCGCGGGCGTAAAGCACTGGCACGGTGCGGCGCCCGACAGCTGGTTTTCCCATCTCGCGGTGGAGGTTCCGGGCGAGGAGGCCTCCAACGAGTGGTTGGAGCCCGTGGACGACGAGCAATACCTTAAAGCGATTGACGGGAAGGCTTAGGCATGGAGCAGTTGAAACTGACGCAGGAATGGGACAAGGTATTCCCCAAAAGCGACAAGGTTGAGCACAGCAAGGCGACCTTCCACAACCGATACGGCATCACGCTGGCTGCCGACGTGTACGTGCCTAAGAACGCGGAAGGCAAGCTGCCCGCCATCGCCGTCAGCGGCCCGTTTGGCGCGGTGAAAGAGCAGTCCTCCGGTCTGTACGCGCAGAAGATGGCGGAGCTGGGATTTTTCGCAATTGCCTTTGACCCGTCCTATACCGGCGAGAGCGGCGGCACGCCCCGCTATGTAGCATCGCCGGACATCAACACCGAGGACTTTTGCGCAGCGGTGGATTTCCTCTCTGTGCAGGAAAGCGTTGACCCGGAGCGTATCGGTATCATCGGTATCTGCGGTTGGGGCGGCATGGCAGTCAATGCGGCAGCCATCGACACCCGTATCAAAGCTACCGCGGCTATGACCATGTACGATATGACCCGCGTGACCGCAAACGGCTATATTGACGCCGAGGATTCCAAGCAGGCGCGCTTTGAAAAGCGGAAAGCGCTGAACGCGCAGCGTACCGAGGACTATAAAAACAGCAGCTATGCGCTGGCGGGCGGCGTGGTCGATCCGCTATCGGAGGATGCGCCGCAGTTTGTAGCGGACTATTATGCCTACTACAAAACTCCGCGAGGCTATCATCCCCGCAGCCTGAACTCCAACGGTGGCTGGAATGCGACGTCTTCGCTGTCATTTTTGAATATGCCGATTTTGCAATACAGCAGCGAAATCCGCTCTGCTGTGTTGCTGGTGCATGGCGAGAAGGCGCACTCCCGCTATTTCAGCGAAACCGCGTACGGCAAGCTGACGGGGGACAACAAGGAACTGCTCATTATCCCTGGTGCCAGCCACACCGACCTTTACGATCAGATGGACATCATTCCGTTTGGAAAGCTGAAGGCATTCTTTGAGGAATATCTGAAATAAGGCGTGCCTTGATTTAATGCCAAGTCTTCAGCAACGATTCTTCTAAAGAGTGGGAGTAGCTGAAACGAGGCGATTGAATAACTCCATACGTTTAGGTTAAAACAAACTAATATGCCGCGCGCCTGCGGCATGAAGGAGGGAGATTCTTATGAATATCGTTGTATTGAGCGGTAGCCCGCGCAAGGGCGCCAATACCGACACCATGGTCGAGGTGTTTGCCGAGACCGCGCGCGAGGTCGGCCATACGGTCGAGGTCGTCCGCGTTGCCGGCAAAAAGATTGCTGGTTGTCTGGGATGCCAGTACTGCTTCGCCCATGAGGGCACCTGTGTGCAGAAGGATGACATGGCCGACGTGATCGAGTCGCTGAAAGGCGCCGACATGGTTGTCTTCGCTTCGCCTATCTACTGGTTTGATATCACTGCGCAGGAGAAGGCCGCCATCGACCGCCTGTACGCCTTCGGTACTACAGGCTTCCCGTTCACCAAGACGGCCCTTCTGCTCGATAGCCACAGCGAGGGCGTCTATGATGCGGCGATCGCTATGTACAAGTCAACCTGCGCGTACTGCAAGTGGGAGGACCAAGGCATTATCACCATCAGCGGTATGACCGAGCGCGATAGCATGGCATCGTCGCCCAAGTTGGAAGAGGTGCGAGAGCTCGCTCGCAAGCTCGCCTAAGGGCAAGAAGAACGCATGGCAATCGGTGTTGGTGGAAAATGTTTGCTATCCTTACCAAGAGGAATGCTGATTGCCATGCGTTGATGCTTCCGCGGACAATTCCGGCGTGCTAAAACGCCTTCTCGTTCAAGAATTCCCTGAACGCGGGAATGTCAAAGCCAACGAGACCACGCCCGCGCTCTCCAATGACGCCGTCCTCCAGGAGGCGGCGTTTGTATTGGCTTGCATAGTTGCTGGCGACGCCCATGCGTTTGGCTATCTCCGAGACCCTGCTGGGGCCAGAATCGGGCAGCATCGCGAGCAAAAACTCAATGTCTTTATCGGAAAGCTCCCGATAGGTCGTTTCGAGAATTCGATCGCGCAGCTCCATGCGGGCAAGCAGAGAACCCTGCTGTACATCAGGTGCACTGATTTTGGGCGAGTTCTCCGAAACATCCCATGTGCGATATCCGACGAGCTGCATCATATAGGGAAATCCGTCGACGGCCTTCACGGCATCCTCGAGCGCTTCTGGCGTGATTGAGCGGCCTCCGGCCTCAACGGTTTTGCGGAATGCGTTTGCAATTTCAACGTCAGTGATTCGTCCCAACTGATGATATTGGGAACGCCTGAGGAACGAGACGGAATCGTTACGCAGCAACGCCGATACTTTGTAGGGCAGTCCTGCCATGAGTAGGGCAACTTTTTTACCTTCGCGTACAAAGTGCTGGTAAACAGAGGCAAATTGAAGCATTTCTTCGAGATCGACGGTGACCTCATCGATGGTGATGAGAAGTCCGATGTCATGTTTTTCGAGTTGCTTAAAGATGCCATTCATGCGCGTGCGCCAGTTGCCCTGAGCCTCTTGAGCATATGTCCAATCGATGCCCACTGGGCCAATTTGAACACCGTTTATGCGCGCGTGAGGCTGTGAGAGGTAGCTATCTGCGGCTTCTTTGGTTCGCTCGATAATATCTTCGAGCATGCCTGGCATGGCGGAGACATTTGCTGCGATCCAGCCGTGTTCAAGCGCCGTTTCTGAAAGGAGCGAGAGAAGCGCCGTCTTGCCCGTTCCCCTTGCGCCAGTAAAAATGGTCGACAGGTTGGGATCTCCCGGGCCGTTGATAAAGCCACGGTTGATGTCACGCAGGATATGCTCGCGACCCGCTAGAAAGGGAGGGACGCTTCCGAACGTCGGGGTAAAGGGGTTCTTGCTGTACTCCATGGTAGCTCCTTTGCAAGTTTTGCTAATTTTTGCAAGTTTTGCTAACTTTTGCAAGTTTTGCTAACGACTGACCAAAGGGCATCGAAGCAGTGACGCTGACATTTTTTACGCAGAAAAATAAGCAGAAATCAATTTATCTGCGTTAAAAAATAGTTGAGAAGAAAAACGACGAGTCCCGGGCGCAATGCCGTTGCGTTCCGGGCCTCGTCGCTTTGCGAAGTATCTAACGATCTCGTTGCCGTGGTACCTAGTCAAACAGGCTCGGCATGTCGTTTTCCTTCATGAGGGCACCGGCAGAAGGCAGGCTCTGCGCGGTGAACTTCTCGGCCGAGACGCCGGCGCCAAGAATCTCCTCGGTCGTGCCGACGGTGGTGACCGAGCGGCCCTTCTTGGCCGTAAAGGCCTGGACGCCCTGCGTGTTGGTGGTCGTCTTGGTCTTGAGCAGCGACGTGTTGAAGTTCATCAAACGATAGTCGCTCGAGACCAGCGCGATGTCACGATCTGTGTTGAGCACCTGGGCATACAGCAGCTTGCTGCCACCGTAGATGGCGTTCTTCAGGCGTTTGCGGTTGGTCTTGGTGACGTATCCAGAAAGCGCGACGCGCACCACGCGGCCGTTCTCAAAGACGAACAACACGTCGGCCTTGTAGTCCTCGGGGTCGATGACCCAGATGACACTCTCGTCGGGTTCCATCTCAAGATCGGTCGGCAGGTACGAGCCCAGCTGGGCCGACTTGGTGTCCTCAAATGCCGCAACCTTGCACTTGTACACCTGGCTCTTGTTGGTAAACACGAGCAGCTCGTGCGTGTTGGAGGACGGGAACTCGATAAAGGGTTTGTCGCCGTCCTTGTACTTGAGCGTGGTCGCCTTTTTGAGTACGCGGTCCGTCATCTTCTTAAGGTAGCCATCGCGCGAGAGCATGATGGTGACCGGGTACTTCTCGACCTCGGGCTCCAAGCTTACTTCGATAACCTCATGGGGCTCGATCCTGCCCGTGCGGCGCGGCATCACGTACTTCTTGTTGACCGCGGCCAGCTCGTCGCTGATGACCTTCTTGATGTTCTCCTCGCTGGAGAGGATCTCCTCAAGCTCGGCAATCTCGCCCTCAAGCTTAGCGATGTCCTTGGTGCGGTTGAGGATGTACTCCTCGTTGATGTTGCGGAGCTTAAGCTCGGCAACAAACTCGGCCTGGGTCTCGTCGATGTCGAAACCCTTCATAAGGTTGGGCACGACCTCGGCTTCGAGCTTGGTGCCGCGGATGATGGCGATGGCCTTGTCGATGTCGAGCAAAATCGCCTCGAGGCCGTGCAGCAGGTGCAGGCGCTCGGACTTTTTGCCCAGGTCAAAGTTAATGCGGCGACGCGTGGACTCAATACGCCACTTGACCCATTCGTGCAGAATCTGGCGCACGCCCATAACGCGAGGGTAGCCGTCGACGAGCACGTTGAAGTTGCACGAGAACGAATCCTGCAGCGTGGTCGAGCGATAGAGCTTGGCCATGAGCTTGTCGGGGTCGACACCGCGCTTAAGGTCGATAGCGATGCGCAGGCCCGAGAGGTCGGTCTCGTCGCGGATGTCGGCGATCTCCTTGACCTTGCCCTCCTTGGAGAGCTTGACGATGCGCTCGATGATGACATCGGTCTTGGTGGTGTAGGGAATCTCGTAGACCTCGATGATGCGCTCTTCGGGAATCCAGCGCCAGCGGGAGCGGATCTGGAAGCTGCCAAGGCCGGTCTCGACGATCTTCTCCATCTCCTCGCGGCGGTAGATAATCTCGCCGCCGGTCGAGAAGTCGGGCATGGGCATATACTCGAGCAGGTCGCAGTCGGGATCCTTGAGGTAATGCATCGTGGCAGTACAGACCTCGTTGAGGTTGAAGCCGCAGATATCGGATGCCATGGCGACGCCGATGCCTTTGTTGGCCGAAACCAGAATATTGGGGAACGTGGTGGGCAGCAGGCGCGGCTCCTTCATGGCGCCGTCGTAGCTGTCAACGAAGTCGACCGGGTCCTTGTCGATGTCCTTGAAGATCTCGGCGCTGATGGGGGAGAGCTTGGCCTCGGTATAACGCGAGGCGGCGTAGCTCAGGTCGCCCGAATAGTACTTGCCAAAGTTGCCCTTCGACTCCACAAAGGGGGCGAGCAGTGCCTCGTTGCCGGTGGCCAGGCGCACCATCGTCTCGTAGATCGCGGCATCGCCGTGTGGATTGAGCTTCATAGTCTGGCCCACGATGTTGGCGCTCTTCTGGCGCTCGCCCTTGAGCAGGCCCATCTTGTACATGGTGTAGAGCAGCTTGCGGTGCGAGGGCTTAAAGCCGTCGATTTCGGGGAACGCACGCGAGACGTTGACGCTCATGGCGTAGGGCATGTAGTTGACCTCGAGCGTCTGCGTGATCGGCTGGTCGGTGACCTCGGAGTGCAGGCCGATGACGTTCTCGGCGTTGACCTGCTTTTTCTTTGGCTGGGTTTTCGTCTTCTTCTTTGCCACGATTTCCTCTTGAACTTCTTATGGCCGTCGTTATCGATTTGCTGCTATTGCAGGTCCAGCTGGTCCAGATATTCCTTGCCGTGCTCGGAGATATGGCGCTTGCGGCCCGCCTCGTCGTTGCCCAGCAACAGGTTGAACATGGTCTCCATCTTGGTGACGTCCTCGGGTTCCACCTTGATCAGACGACGCGTCTCGGGGTTCATG
The DNA here is from genome assembly GCA_048326155.1 of Collinsella sp. Lineage (GTDB taxonomy): Bacteria > Actinomycetota > Coriobacteriia > Coriobacteriales > Coriobacteriaceae > Collinsella. The sequence goes on along the minus strand of DBFEQD010000002.1, from coordinate 35,375 downwards.
GTGGTGAGCCACATCATGTCCGGATCGTTCTCACCAAGACCCTTGGAGCGGTTGATAGAGCACTTCTGGTCGCCAATCTCTTTGAGGATGCCGTTCTTCTCGAGCTCGGTGTAGGCAAAGTAGGTCTTTTCTTTGCAGTTGATCTCGTAGAGCGGCGACTCGGCGATATACACGTAGCCTTCGTCGATAAGCGTGGGCACCAGGCGATAGAGCATGGTGAGCACGAGCGTGCGGATGTGATAACCGTCGACGTCGGCGTCCGTACAGATGATGACCTTGTTCCAGTTGAGGTTGTCGAGGTCAAAGGCACCGAGGTTTTTGATGCGCTTGTCCTTGATCTCCACGCCGCAGCCCAGCACGCGCATGAGGTCCATGATGATGTCGGACTTAAAGATGCGCGGATAGTCCTCCTTTAGGCAGTTGAGGATCTTGCCGCGGACGGGCATAACGCCCTGGAACTCGGCATCGCGCGAGGTGCGAATGGCGCCTGCTGCCGAGTCGCCCTCTACGATGTAGATCTCGCGGCGGCTCTTGTCCTTGGAGCGGCAGTCGATGAACTTCTGCACGCGGTTGGCCATGTCGGTCTTCTGCTGCAGGTTGGTCTTGATGCTCTGGCGCGTCTTCTCGGCGTTCTCGCGCGAGCGCTTGTTGATGAGCACCTGCTCCATGATCTTATTGGCGGCGTCCTTGTTCTCGATCAAGTAGGTCGAGAGGCGCTCCTTAAAGAAGGCCGTCATGGCCTGCTGGATAAAGCGGTTATTGATGGCCTTCTTGGTCTGGTTTTCGTAGGACGTCTGGGTGGAGAAGCAGTTGGTCACCAGCACCAGACAGTCCTGGACGTCCTGCCACTTAATGCCGCTTTCGTTTTTGTTGTATTTGCCCTGTTGCTTAATGTAGGCATCGATGGCGCTGGTCAGAGCGCTACGGGCCGCCTTCTCGGGCGAGCCGCCGTTCTCGAGCCACGATGAGTTGTGGTAGTACTCCTGCATCATGAAGGTGCGCGAGAAGCACATGCACGCGGTAATCTTCACGTTGTAGTCGGGCAGGTCCTCGCGATCGCGACCGCGACGGTCGGCCTCGATAAAGAAGGGCTCGGTGAGGTAGTCGGTACCGACCTTCTCGAGCACGTAGTCCTCGATGCCCTTGGGATAGCAAAAATCCTCTTCGGAAAACTCGCCATCGTCGCCCTCGATACGCAGGCGGAAGGTCACGTTGGCGTTGACCACGGCCTGGCGGCGCATTGTCTCGCGATACCAATCGTGGGGGATGCTGATGGAGGTAAAGACCTCAAGATCGGGACGCCACTTGATGGTGGTGCCGGTGCGATCCTCGTCGCTGGGCTCAATCTCGAGTGCCTTCTTTTTGGCACCGACGACCTTGCCCTTCTTAAAGTGCAGGGAGTACTTGTTGCCGTCGCGCCAAACCGTGACGTCCATGTATTCGGAGGCGTACTGGGTTGCGCATGAGCCCAGGCCGTTGGTGCCGAGCGAGAAGTCGTAGTCGCCGCCCTGGTTATTGTTGTATTTGCCGCCGGCGTAGAGCTCGCAAAAGACGAGTTCCCAGTTAAAGCGCTTCTCGGAGGGGTTCCAGTCGAGCGGACAGCCGCGGCCGTTGTCCTCTACCTGAATGGAACCATCGCGAAAGGCGGTAAGGGTGATGAGCTTGCCGTAGCCCTGGCGCGCCTCGTCAACGGCGTTGGACAGAATCTCGAAGGCGGCATGCGCGCAGCCATCGAGTCCGTCCGAGCCAAAGATGACGGCGGGACGCAGGCGTACGCGCTCCTCGTCCTTGAGCTGGCGGATACTGTCGTTACCATAGTTTGCGGTGTTTTTTGCCATACTCGCTCTCTCGGTACTCCTTTGCTGCGTTTAAGTCATATAGATAGTCAAGGTAGCATAGCCCAGCCCATAGGCGATTCCAACCAACACGAAATCCATCGAACAATCGTTCGGAGTTCGATGGAGATTCGTTTACTTGGACAAAACCGAGTCGGCTCTGTCCGAGTAAGTTTGAAGACGGCCGAATGTGTCTTGCTGCGTTTGCGGTTGGATACGCTGTCGAAGACGTGTCGTGCGGATTGTTGGCGAAAAGACGGTGTGCCAAGCTCGAGGCAGAACTCGACTCCTCTGACGATATCTAATGCGTAATGGGCTGGCTCTGGGTATCCAGAACCAGCCCATTTTGATGGTCGATGAGCCGAGTCGGCGTCTCTCGCAAAGGTAACTGAGAGCTAGTGAGGCTTATCAGAATTGACCTCATCGGCGGTGTCTTTTTCGAGCGCCGTGCGGCGGGCGCTGTAGGCGATGAGGCCGGCGCCTGCCGCGGCGAGTGCAGCAGCGGCTGCCGTAAGGGGAGCGTTGACATCGCCCGTGCCCGCAAGCGCGCCCGCTTTTCCGGAGCGCTTGTTAGTGCCGTGGTCCTTGCCACTGCCGGAGCTGCTTCCGCCGGAGCCGCCGCCCTCGTCAGTGCCGCCGCCACTCGCGCCGCCATCGCCGTCGACCGTCATCGGGGCGTCGTGAAGTCCTGTCGTATCAGCGCTGTCGCATACGCCGACCTGAACTTCTGAGCGTTCGCATGCCGCGTCGGGCACATGAAGCTCGTGCAGTACGGCACCCAGCGCCGAGTTTGCGCCCGGTCGAATTTCCTCGAGCGTTACGGGATCGAGCGCCACCAGCTTACGCGCCTTCGCATATAGCGTTACGCGTTTGCCCACCTCGTCGCTCCAACTCTCGGGGATGGCGAAGCTCATGCGGAACTGTGCCGTGCAACCCGGTGCCAGCACGGCGTTGCCACTGTCGGCTACCAGCGGGTGCGTTGCAAAATGTGCGCCCAGCGTCTCGAGCGTGTACTTCATGTGTGTCATGTCGTTGGCCGAAGCGTCCTCGGCAAGCTCTGGATCGTAGATCGATGCCATGCGTGCGTTCACTCCGAACCCGATGGATGCGCTGGAGAACGGCTGACTGGAGCCCTCTCGGTACAGATCGATCGTGCCGGCGGTCAGCAAGGTGTTGCCGTCGTTTCGCACCGTGACCATGAAGGATTCGCCTGCTGCTCCGGGCACCACCGCGCCCGAGGTAGCGACTGCGCCCGTCGGAGTGGCACACGCCACCAAGGGCACTTCGATGCCGTGCAGCTCTGCCTCGCTCTTCTCCGCGCTCACAATGTGCGTGGCGAGCGCGGAGAGCATGCCTCCCGACGTTAAAAATGTCGTTATCTGATCGACGGGATGGTCTAGCTCGCACATCACGAACGGCTCCGTAAACAGATCGCCTGCCAAGGTGCTGGCGAAGATGCGGAAGTGCTTGCCCATCACTGCTACCGGGTTGCCTTCTTCGTCGTAGGTTTGTCCCACCTTGCCATCGGTGTTCTCTACATAGAGCACGCACCTGCCGTTGTTGCTTACGCTGAACGATGCCGGGCCGCAGCCTGCGGCACCCACGGGCTGCGTTGCAAATACCGATGCGCCTCGCGTCCAAGTAATATGCTGCAGTTGCTCGTTGACGGTAGCCAAAAAGCCCGTGTGCTGCGGCCACGGCACCGCGTGGGGTACTGTGGCATCTGGCGACATAACGCCCCAGCCCGCAATGGACTGGCCGATCACGGCGTACGATGCACAGCCACAACCGCCTGCGGTCTCGTATGCAACGGGCACCACCATTTTGCCGTTGATATTCTCGGGCGCGCCGAGCTCGATGCTCGACGGTGCCTGCGGAAAGCGGAGAACTTGACGGAACGTCAGGCTATCGCCCGAAACGTCCGACCACAGGGTAAAGCACTCCAGCGCAACCTCGGCCTCGCTGCCGAGCGCCTTTTCTGCGGTGGTTCCGCGGCGGTGGAGGTAGGCGCCCGACAGGCGCCCGTTGACAAGTGTCTTGCCCACCGTGATGCGTGGGCACTGCAGGCAATGGTAGCCATCCTCCTGAAGGCGGCCGCGCGAGATGCTGCGCCACGACGTGTGCGATACCACGCGAACTCCGTCGTTGCTTATGCGCAGGCGCACAACGGACAGTATGCCGGCTGTGCTTGCCATATCGAAAAGGGTGTCGTCGCCGGCGGGGCGCTCGCCCGAGACCAGCAGCACGTAGGCGTCCTGGTTTCCTCTTCCGTCCGTATATTCCACTACGTCGAAGTCGTAATCGTATATGCTGTCGCGCTCCACGTCGCCCTCGCCAAACCCAAGGGGAAAGTCCACAGGCGTGGGAGCGGACCACGTTCCGTTTGCCTTTGTGTGTACCACCAGGCGCGAGCGACCATTGTCGCCGTAGCGCACCGAGGCGATACGGAACAGGCATTCTACGCCGGCAATCATTGCCAGCTTCATGTGGGCTTCGCTGAGCACGCCAGCAAACAGCACGTTGTCGCTCGAGGGCTTGATGCCGCCACGCTCGTCCTCCGACACGCCGGCAGAATCGGCGTTCGGGTCGGCAACGGTGTTCGTTGCCTGACCGATGTAGGTGTACTCATACATCGGCGCGGCGTTTTCGTCGTTCTCTATCAGTGCATGGACGAAATGCTCGATCTGTCCCGTGTCGTCGCTTTCTGCATCCGCCTCGAGCTCAATGCGCGTGACCGCTTGATCCCAATCGCGCACGACAGGCGCGGCGTTTACGACAGTGGCCTTAACCTCGGCGCGTGCGAGCAGTTCGGCGTTGGTGACGATGGTGGCCGATGCGATAAATTGCGGCACACCACCCGCCTCGGCGTTGCCGGCCGAGCCGAAGCAGGCATCCAGCGTATAAGGCGTATCTCCATCCAATGCGAGCTCAGAGCGCTGGAGCACATACTGGTCGCCATTGTTCACCGACATATTCCACGAATCGATGAGTGTGGGCCACGACCCCGACCAAGCCTTGGTGGTCCACTTGAACATTACGAACTGGAGTATTACATCGACATCGACGTCTGCACCTACACGCAGTCGCGGAAGCTGGTGTCCATTTGCCTTTTCGTACCCAATGAACAGCGTGAGGGATGCGGCGCCGCGCACGGCAGACGAAGCGACGCCTGCAACGCCGGCGCCAAAGGTGACGGCAAGCCCGATCTGGATGGTGAACGAGCCCGACGTGTTTGAATAGTCGAGCGAAATGTTTTTAAAAAACGCCGCGCCGCTGCCGTGCGTGTGGGCACCCACGGCGAGCGCCAGTTTTGCCAGCACCCAGGGGTTGACGTTTAGGAAAAATGGCACCGGTCCTAGGGTAAACTGCTCGGTCCAATTGAGGTCGGTTCTTACCTGGAAGAGGGCCTTAATATTGCCGTATGCGGGGTCGTTGTTGTTACCCCAGGTTTTGCCCACCCAATCGTAGGCGAGTGAGCCGTACAGCTGTGTGGCGATATCCATCGTGAACAGCGGTGTGCAATGGTGGCGAAGGAGCTTGGTGTTTCTTGGATCGGTGCCCGAACCGGCACTCATACTCTTGTACTGATTCCACTTCCCCTCCATCTCGTCGAGGTAGCGGTTTGCCTGCTTGGCGCCCGACTCACGCGGCGATTTCTTCCAGTATTCCGGATCAGGGTTGCCCGAATCGTTCATATAGCTGGCTGGTTTGTATCCTCCGCCAAACAGCACGTATCCAGCAAACGAGAAATCGAAGAGGATCGGAAATGTGGGCATCCAACACGTGAACTTATTGCCGCCGATGCCGGGAAACGCCGCGGGGAAATCAAACGGAGTGATCTCTTGGTCCATGGTGGTGGGGACGATAGTGGTCGATCCGGATTCCGCCTTTGCCGCCGGCGCAGTGACAACGGCCATGGGGGAGGAGAGTGTGTAGGTTTTGCCCTGGTAGTCGAGGACAAAGCGCAGCTTGCATCCTTCTTCCAGAAGGCTCGATGCCGCGTCGAGGAACTTGTCTTCGAGTGTGAACGTTGCCAGATTATTCGCACCCGATGCACTGGCCTTGATCTGGCCGATCTGTGTGACGGTTTCGGGTGAGCTGCCCGCGGCATGCGTCACTTTGTTGATGCGTAGCGTTGCCTGTCCACCCTGTGGCAGATGTGCCTGCACGGTAAAGGCGTGCGTATCGGGCTGGTCGTTTGCTGCTTCGTCCGCTGGCATTGCCATAAACGTGGCGTCGGCGTACTGGATGTCCCATTCGTCGAATGTGAGCTGGCGGAAGTACGGCTCGCCATCGGAAAGCGGACGTGTGGGAGCGGTAATGGCAGTACCGCCCAGAATGCGAGCGAGGGGAATCTCGACATCGCGGTAGCCTGCCATGCTAATGGAGATGCCGCCGTTAAAGTCGTACGCGTCGAGAAGCGTTGCCTCGTCCACGTAGCCTTCTGAAAGAGGGGCAACCTCAAAGATGGCCGTGCCTTCGTCATCGGTCGTGGCGGTGAGCTGCTTGCCTGCGGCATAGCGCGATATGAGCGTGACCTGGGCACCCGTGATGGGCGTATTCTTGTTGGCGACGTCGACCACGACCACACCAAACATGGTGCGCGAGAGCACCAAGACCTTGAAGGGATTATCTTCGTCGGCGTATGCCTCGGCGGGGGCGAACGGCAATATGAAGGCGTTTGCGCTTCCCGGCACGCGCGGCAACATAATGCTCGCCAGCGAGGACGCTCCGGCAACAAGTAACGAACGGCGATCAAGCATCTTTGGCTCCCATCCCGCAGGTATCGGTGGAAATAATCCAATTTTGCGAGAAGGCATCCTGTCACGGTAGTGCCGTCCGAGGGCCAAAATGTCCAATTTGAGCGAGCGAAGCGCCGGGGCTCCGGGGCGCACGTGCCGCGCTAGGCAGTCTGGCCGCTAACGCAGCATATGCGCGACCAGTTCGGTGCGCGTGCCGATGCCAAGCTTTGCATACACGTTGGACAGTCGATTTTTAACGGTACCTGGCGACACGCCCATGTGGCGTGCGATTTCGGCGTTGGTCCATCCGCGGCAGGCGAGCATGGCCATGGTGAACTCCGTGGTCGTTAAATCGTCGGCAACGTCCTCGCCCGAATCGGGGTTGTGGATGCGCCGCCAGCCGTAGCTGAATCGATACGTAATCTCGATGATACGTGCGAAATCGTCAGGGTATTGCGATTTTAGGCATGCCTCGATGAGCCCCTGCAAAAGGCCGTGGTGCTCGCCAATGAGCTCGATAAGGCCGTCGGGGCGCGCAATGTTCCAAGCGGCTCCGAAGTGCGTTTTTGCGGCGTCGACGTCTTTGAGACTCATGCATGCCATGGAAGCTGCCAGGTGCAGGAACAGTTCCGAGATCGGATAGCTCCCCTGTTTCATGATCAGGGCGTTTTCCGCCATGCCCAGACTGCGGCCATATTCGCCGCGCAGGTACAGGGCATGCGCCATCACGTAGCTGGCGAACAGGCGCAGGCCTTCGGGCAGATGCGCCGCAAGCGGATAAAACTCTTCGGCAGAATACGGGGAAGACAAGTGCAGCAGGACGCTTGCGGCCGAGGCGAACAGGATATGCGTGGCGTGGACGGCGGGTGATTCCTCGTCAGTTGGCGTATCGAGGATGCCCGCAAGACAACGGCGGGCGTCGGCGATACGGTTGAGCGACAGGCTGGCGTATCCGCAGATAAAGCATGCGGAATAGCGCAGTGCGGAATCGGTGGCGTCAAGATAGGGGCGCGCCGTCTTGGCAGCGAGGGCGGCCTGTCCGCGAAAGTACAGCGCTTCTGCCGTGGCGATGGTGCGTGAATCGGGGTCGGAAATGCCTGCAACCGCAGCGTCAATCTGCCCCGGCACAAAGGCAGTGCACATCAACGGCATGGGAACGCATGGGTAGCCATCGCAGTCCATCTTCCATCTCCCAACAGCTGGCAACAATAGCAGCAATTGTACTCCTGTTGCTCGGGACCCCTTTCGTTTTACTGCTCGGTTGACGCTGCGGATCGTTTTGGAAGGCTTACGAGCATGGTGGTCCCGTTCTCGGAACTTGCTTCGACCTCTACAGCGCCACCGTGAAGCGCTGCAATCTCCCAAACGAGCGCTAGTCCGAGTCCTGCGCCGCCGTATGCCCTGCTGCGGGATTTATCCAGGCGAAAGAACGGTTGGAAGATGCTCTCACGGTACTGCTTGGGTATTCCCGGGCCCTGGTCCTCGACTCGCAGGAACACGTGGCTGTCGTTGTCGCAGATGGAGACGTTGACAGTCGAGCCGGGGCGGCTGTAATGGATGGCATTTTCGACCAGGTTAAACACCAGCCGATAGAGGAGCGTGTCGCTTCCGATTACTAAAGCGTCTCCAGCACAATTGAGAGCTATGCCCTTATTTTCGGCAAGTGGCGCAAGGTCGGTGAGGACCTCTTCGGACAAGGGACCAAGTTCCACATCGTCCTTGCAAGGAACGCTGCGGAGCTCACTCATCTCGAGCAATACCTTGGCCATTCGAGACATGCGCTCGGTTTGTTCTTGTAGCAGGCCGAGCAGTTCGGCTGTTTCGGGTTGCAAACCGGAGTGCTCGGAGATGAATAGTTCAATCTGTGCTTGCATAAGGGCGAGCGGGGTGCGCAGCTCGTGTGCGGCGTTGCCGGTAAACTGACGCTGTGCAGAGAACCCTTCGCCAAGACGGTCGATCATGTCGTTGAAAGAGGCGCTGCATCGTTGTAGCTCGGTGGGCACATCTTCATTGAGTCTGATTTCGCTTAGGTTGTCAGGCTGTACGCGCTCAACCTGGGCTGCAAAAGCCCGTAGCGGTTTGAGCGCACGGCCGCTCACAAAGTATGCCAGCACGCCGCCAAGGAGTGTGACTCCAGCCGTGATGCACCAGGTTGTCGTGCCAAAAGACTCCTGTGCGTCGTTTACGACGATCGTGACCTTGTCATCGGGGGTCGCTTTCGTTGGGTCGAACGCCTGGGGCGAATCTTCGCCGGTTGCGTTAAAGGCCGAGATGTTGCTGCCGATGGCATCCATGTAGCGCATGCCCGTATAGCCGACCAGGCAGTTCGTCAGCACGCATGCCGCACACGTCAGCAGTGCCGTCATAATCGTTATGCGCCATTGCAGCGAAAGCCCTTTCATTCTCCATCCTCCATAACGTAGCCCTCTCCAATCCGATTGCGAATCGGGTCGTATCCCAAAGCGCTGCGTAGCTTTTTGCGGAGTGACGAGATATGAACGCGGGTTGCGTTGCTAAAGCTGTTCACGCTGCTATCCCAAACGTGCTCGATAAGCTCCTCTTGACTTACCGGACGCCCCTGATTAAGCATCAGGTATTCCAAGATTCCCGTTTCCTTGCGCGTAAGAGATAAAGCCTCGCTGTCCACGGAAGCGATGCGCGCCTTGGTGTCAAAGCGGAGCTTTCCACAGGTTAATACTATGTCGCTTTGTGCGAAGCGCCTGAGGGTAAGGCTGCGGATCCTTGCTGCAAGTTCGTCCAGATGAAACGGCTTGGTAAGGTAATCGTTGGCGCCGGCATCGAGTCCGGCGACTTTATCGGATACTTCGCCACGCGCGGACAGAATCAGTACCTTAGTCTCGCAATCGGTTTTCCTAAGTTCCCTGAGCACGGTCATGCCATCGATACGGGGAAGGTTGAGGTCGAGTACCACGAGGTCAAAGACTTCGACGCTCAGCAGGTCGAGCGCCTCCTGTCCGTCGTGGCAGCAGTCGACGCTGTACGCCAAGTTTCGCAAGCTGCGTGCGATCGTGTCGCACAGCGCTCGCTCGTCTTCGACGATCAAAATACGCATAACAGTCTCCTTGCACATTCCAAATCGCGCTTAACACGGATTTTATAGTCGATATGGTCCAATGGTCGCGTAACGAAAGGAGTGGTTGGGTTGTTCAAAGCGGTAAAACCCGTGGTACAGGTCGCTTTGTTGATCGTCGGAATTGCCATGGTGTGCTTTGGCGTTATGCGTGGCGAGGCGGATGCCGTGCTGGCCAAAGCGATTAGGCTGTGCTTGGAGTGTATCGGAATTGGATAAAAGAGAAAACACTGCGTCGCATGTTTTGGCCCGATTTCGCGGATTCATTCAGGCGGCGGCGACGCTGGTCACCAACATTCACCTGCCAAACTTTGCCAAAGGAAGCATCTATCAGGGCGCGGGAAAAACAGTCTGCGTACCTGGACTTAATTGCTATTCGTGCCCCGCGGCATCGGGTGCGTGCCCCATCGGGTCGTTCCAGTCGGTGGTAGGTTCATCCAAGTTCAACTTTTCTTACTATGTTACCGGTACGCTCATTTTGCTCGGCGTGCTGCTGGGGCGCTTTGTATGCGGCTTTCTGTGCCCGTTTGGCTGGCTGCAGGAGCTGCTTCATAAGATTCCCGGCAAAAAGTTCTCCACGAAAAAGCTCAAGCCGCTCACATACATCAAGTACGTCGTGCTGCTGTTTGCCGTGGTGCTGCTGCCTGTCTTGGTGGTTAACGACGTGGGCATGGGCGACCCGTTCTTTTGTAAGTACATCTGTCCGCAGGGCGTGCTCGAGGGCGCCATTCCGCTGGCCATTGCCAACGCCGGCATTCGATCTGCGTTGGGACATCTCTTTACTTGGAAACTTGCCGTTCTCATTGCCGTGGTAGTGCTGAGCGTTTTGTTCTACCGCCCCTTCTGCAAATGGATTTGTCCACTCGGCGCATTCTATGCGCTCATGAATAGGGTGTCCCTACTGGGGATCCGGGTCGATGCATGCAAATGTGTCTCGTGCGGCAAGTGCTCAAAGGTTTGTCAGATGGACGTTGATGTGGTCCGCGCGCCCAATCATGCCGAATGTATCCGGTGCGGAAAGTGCATCGGGGCCTGTCCTGTCGATGCCATCAGCTATCGCTATGGCCTGGATGTGTCGGCGGAAAAGCTTCCCTTGACCGCCGATAAAAAGTAAACAAGCTTCGACAAAACGGAGGAATGACCATGAAGCTTTCTAAGATTGCGGCCCTGTTTATGGTACCGGTGCTGGCCTTGTGTCTTGTGGCGTGTTCGTCACCCGGTGGCAATGTGAGCGAATCTGCGGGCTCCGATCCTAAGATTGCAGAACTCACTGCGCAGAAGCCGACCAATGCCGATGAGGCCGCCGAGCTATATGCGAAGCTCATGCAGAAGGAGAACGAGATCTTTTCGAGTGATAACGCGCTGTGGGAAAAGGTATTCAATGCGGCAAATAAAGACTCGGCAATGATTGAGGACGGCAGCAATTACGGCGATTTCCTGCTCAAGACCATCGACGGCGCCAAGGATGAGTTCACGACGGATGAGCTTAAGACGCTCAAGGCCGGCGCACAGCAAATCAAGGAGATCGAGGACAAGCTCGAGAGCCTGGAGAAGGAGTTCCCCGGCTGTGGAAGCACGCCGAGCGCAGGCGAGAGCGTCGACGCTTCGACCGCTGGCATGACGGCTGGTGCCAATGCTTCGAGCGAGGCGACGAAGTTCCCCAGCTTTACGGGCAAGGACCTGGACGGCAACGACGTGAGCAGCGACGAGCTGTTCTCTAAGAACAAGGTTACCGTCATGAACTTCTGGTTCACCACTTGCAAGCCGTGCGTGGGTGAGTTGGGCGATCTTGAGAAACTGAATCAGGAGCTTGCCGAGAAGGGCGGCCAGGTCGTGGGCGTCAATTCCTTTACGCTCGATGGCAACAAGGGCGAGATTGCAGATGCCAAGGACGTGCTGAGCAAGAAGGGCGTGACATATAAGAACATCTGGTTCAAGTCGGATAGCGAGGCCGGTAAGTTTACGTCAAATTTGTTCTCGTTCCCGACAACGTATGTCATCGATCAGAATGGCAACATCGTAGGGGATCCCATCGTGGGCGCCATCAGCTCCGCCGAGCAGCGCGCAGCACTCGACAAGCTTATCGACCAGGCGATTGCGAATAGCGAGCAGTAGAAAACGCGTAAAGCATGGCGAAGATCGTGCGCCGCTGCGCGAAGTAGTCCGCTACCTTTCAAGATAAGCTCCACCATATAGAGGTCCCGCTCGGGACCTCTTCTTTTGGGCGCCGTCCCGTTCGTTTTTTGGCACGCTTCGTTACATTCCTCACTGGCTCCGGCAAAAAATGGGGATAGAGTAGGACAAACGCGTCGAATACGAACGGCGGGGAAGAGCGGGCAAGTGCGCCCGCGTGGGAGAGGTTGCCGTCCATGCTGGAGCTCAAAGGTATTTGCAAAAGGTACGTCACGCAGTCGTTTACGCAGGTGGCGCTCGACAGCGTGAGCCTGGCTTTTCGCGATAACGAGTTCGTGGCCATTCTGGGACCTTCGGGGTCGGGTAAAACCACGATGCTCAACGTTATCGGTGGGCTCGATCATTTCGATTCCGGCGACCTGCTGATCGACGGTATTTCGACCAAGGATTTTCACGATCGCGATTGGGATGCCTATCGCAACAACCGCATCGGCTTTGTGTTCCAGAGCTATAACCTCATTCCGCATCAGACCATTTTGGAAAACGTGGAGCTGGCGCTCACGCTTACGGGCGTGGGGCATGCCGAGCGCCGCCAGCGTGCGCGCGAGGCGTTGGAGAAAGTTGGCCTGGGCGAGCACGTGAACAAGCGCCCGAACCAGCTTTCGGGCGGACAGATGCAGCGCGTGGCCATTGCCCGCGCCCTGATCAACGATCCCGAGATTGTGCTGGCAGACGAGCCGACCGGCGCTTTGGATTCAACGACATCCGTACAGGTCATGGATTTGCTCAAGGACGTGGCGCGCGACCGCCTGGTCATCATGGTCACGCACAATCCCGAGCTGGCGTACCAGTACGCCACGCGCATTGTTAACCTGGCGGACGGCAAGATCACCGACGATTCCGATCCCTTCGATGCTGCCAAGGCCGCGCGTCGCGAGGCCAAGCCCACGCGCAAAACCTCGATGAGCTTTGTGACGGCGCTGGGGCTTTCTGCTCGAAACCTCATGACCAAGAAAGGTCGTACGGCCATGACTGCCTTTGCGGGCTCGATTGGCATTATCGGTATCGCGGCGATCCTGGCGCTCTCCAATGGCGTAAACGGCTACATCAAAAAGGTCGAGGAGGACACGCTCTCGAGCTACCCGCTCACCATCTCCAAGCAGGACTACGACCTGTCGTCCATGATGGGCGGGCAGGGGGCTGCGGATGATGGCTCGTCTGAAAACGTGGATTCGTCCGACGACAGTGCCGGCGGCAAGGCTAAGGGAACCGATAGGATTCCTGTGGTCACGGCCGTAAAGGATATGTTTGCGAGCGTTAAGTCCAACGACATGACGAGCTTTAAGGCATGGCTCGATGCCGGTGGCGACGGTATCGACAAAGAGGTCAACGCTATCCAGTACGGCTACGGCGTGACGCCGGTTGTCTATCGTGCGGGTAAGGGTGACGAGAAGCCCGTTCGGCTTGTTCCCAACGCTATGACCGAGGCAATGAGCGGAGGCGCGAGCTCGGCGGCAACGGTGAGCATGGAATCCATGGGAACCTCGGTCTTTAACGAGATGATCGACGACCAGAGCCTGCTCGACAGCCAGTACGATGTCGTCGCCGGTCATTGGCCCACGTCCGCCAACGAAGCCGTAATGGTGCTTTCGAGCCGCGGCACGGTGGGCGACTACACGCTCTACAGCATCGGTGCGCTGGATATCAATGAGCTTAACGATCTGGTAAACAGCGCTATGACGGCTGACGGTGGGGTCGAAACGCCCGAGACCGGCACCGACTTTACCTACGACGATGCGCTGTCTACCACGTTTAAGGTGCTGTCGCCGGCCGATGCGTATCGCAAAAACGAAGAGACCGGCATGTGGACTGACATGTCTGACGATGCCGACTTTATGACGGCCAAGGTTGCCGACGGTATTGACGTGCGCATTGTGGGCGTGGTGCGACCTAACGAGACGGCCAACGCGAGCGCATTGACCCCGGGCATTGCCTATACGCATGCACTGACTCGCCAGCTTATGGAGCGCGCCGCCGATTCGCAGATTGTGCAGGAGCAGCTTGCCCACCCCGAGACGGATGTCTTTACGGGCAAATCTTTCGATAAACTGCAGGGCGAGGCAAAACAGGGCGTGGATCTGGGCAGTATGTTCAGTGTGGACGAGGCGGCGCTCAAGAGCGCATTCTCGTTCGATACGTCTGCACTCTCGGGTGCAGGCGGCGGTATGGACCTGTCGGGTCTTGACTTGTCCGGGTTGGATATCGACCTTTCGGGTGTTGGGAAGGACATCGACTTCAGCGACATCATGGCAAAAGCGCCAACCCCAGATTTCTCGGGTATCTTTGACGGTCTGGAACTCACGCCCGAGCAAATGCAGCAGGTGGGAGCACTAGCCAACCAGCTGTTTGAGGGCTTTTTGCAGTCTGATCAGTTTAAGGCGCTGTCGCCCGAAGATCTTAAAGACGCGTCAAAGCTCGCTGCCGCATTCTCGACGTATCTTGAGCATGATGCCGCAGCCCAGCAATGCCTGGCTCAATTGAAGGCGCTCGGCGGCGATGCCCTGGCCGAGCGCCTGCAACAGGCGATGACCGACTATGTGCAAAAGCAGCTGGCTCCGTATCTGCAGCAGGCTATGGATCAGGTGATGAAGGCAATCAGCGAGCAGATAGCGTCGACGGTATCGTCCCAGCTCAAGGCGGGCGCAGCGGGGCTTATGGACCAGATGGCGACGCAGATGTCTTCGAGTTTTGCCAACCTGACGAGCGCCATGCACGTGGATGCGAGCGCCTTTGCTCGTGCCATCCATTTCAACATGGACGCCGAGGACCTGAGTTCGCTCATGATGAGCTATGCCAAGGCTTCGAAGCTCACCTACGACAACAATCTGACCACGTTGGGCTATGCGGATGAGGTAGACCCCATCTCGGTTAAGATTTTCCCGCGCGACTTTGAGGCCAAGGAGCGCGTACTCGATCACATCGATGCGTACAACAAGCAGGTCAAAGCCGCTGGCCACGATGATCGGGCAATTTCGTACACCGACTACATGGGCATCATCATGGGCTCGGTGACCGACATCGTGAACACCATCAGCTTGGTGCTCATCGCATTCGTGGGTATCAGCCTGGTGGTGAGCTCCATCATGATCGGCATCATCACCTACATCAGCGTATTGGAGCGCAAGAAGGAGATCGGCATTCTACGCGCAATCGGTGCGTCGAAGCGCAACGTGGCCAACGTATTCAATGCCGAGACCTTTATCGAGGGCCTCATCGCCGGCGTCTTTGCCATTGTCGTCGTGGTGCTCGTGAGTTTCCCGGTCAATGCCTGGGCGCTTGCGGCCAAAAAGGTCCCCAACCTGATGAGTCTGCCCGTGCAGGATGCACTGGTGCTCATTGCAATTTCGGTGCTGCTGACGGTTGTTGCCGGCCTGCTGCCTGCCCGCAGCGCATCCAAGAAGGACCCCGTCGAAGCCCTGCGCTCCGAATAATGCGACAAAGGGACAGTCCCTTTGTCACGTTCGTTGATATGAGAGAAGAGTAGATGATTCTATCGTTGGCCCCTATGGAGGGGATAACCGGGCATGTGTTCCGTCGCGTGCATGCGGAGTGCTTCGGCGCGCTCGATTGCTATTACACGCCGTTTTTGCCGCCGCCGCGGGTGGGAAACCGCTTTGGCGGCAAGGCGTTTAAAGAGGTCGATCCTGCCAATAACCAGGGGCTCAATGTCGTCCCCCAGCTTATGTCCAAGAATGCGGACGAGTTTGTGTGGGCGGCACAGGTGCTCGCCGACATGGGCTACCGCGAGGTCAATCTCAACTTGGGTTGCCCCTCGGGAACGGTTGTCGCCAAGGGCAAGGGCTCGGGTTTCTTGCGTAATCTCGACGAACTTGAGGTGTTCTTGAGTGACGTGTGTGAGCGCTCTCCGCTGCCGGTATCGGTCAAGACCAGGTTGGGGTTGGAGAGCGACGACGAATACGAGCGCGTACTCGATCTATATTGCCGCATGCCGCTGGCAGAGCTGATCGTGCATCCGCGCGTGCAGAAGGACCGTTATGCGGGCTCGCCGCGCAAAGAGTTTTATGGCGAGACGCTGGAGCGTGCGCCGTTCCCGGTTGCCTATAACGGCGATATTTTTGATCTTGAGGATATGGATGCGCTGGTGGAGGCCTATCCCGGCACGCGCCATGTGATGTTGGGGCGTGGCCTGCTCGCGAACCCCGCTCTGGCTCGCATGGTCAAGGGCGGCCCTGCTGCAACGGCTGCTGAGCTGCAGCGCTTCCACGACACGCTGTTTGCGGCATATGCAGAAGAGATTGGCGGCAATGCGGTCTTCCGCATGAAGGAGTGGTGGTTCTACGCCAAGTGCGCTTTCGCTGATCCCGCTACCGTCCACAAGATCGTACGCAAGACCAAAAAGGTCGACGAATACCGCGCTGCCGTCGAGCGCGTCTTTCGCGAACAGCCGCTTGCACCACAGCTCGCTTCCACGGCTAACTAGTCATCGGGGGCGTTCTTTAACGACTGGTCATTTAAGGACGTCCCCAACGACTATGTAGCAAAAAGCTGTACACCAGCATCCAAAGATGTCGAAAAATGTCGACTTTGGATGCTGGCGTACATGTTTGGGTCCGACGGGGGAGCGGGCCTAGGCAATCAGTGCATCAAGTGTAATGAGCTCTCTGAGCCGCTCCGTGCGTGTTTGCCCATGGCGTTTGGCTTTTTCGTCAAACGCCTCAAGAATCGATTCGCCCACACGTGCTGATATAACGACGCTTGGCTCATCGGAGATCGACGGCCTTCCCAGCTTGATGGTGCGACCCTTCGGCCATTCATCTTTTTCGTATGCCTTCGCGGCTTTCTCCAACTCTCCGGGAGCAAACCCCATCATCTTTTCGAGCTGCTTAGCGTCCATAGCGCCTCCTATCGATCGGCATAATGTCGAGCACAGGTCAACGGATACTCTTTTTGTATACAGTTTTGTAGACAAAAATATAAACAGTTTATCAGGCTAATTAGCTTGTTTTGACCCGCGTGTTCGATAGGAAATGAGCATTGACGGCTTCGATACTCCTTTGCTTTTCAGCTTGGAATTTGGATGCCCATTGAACTTCCGGAGGGGAGCGCTTTATTAAGCTATCGAGATTCTGGGCAGGAGCTCTCACTGGTCTTCGATAATGGGACCAGCTTAATTCGCGACACAGTGTGTCGCGAATGGGAGTAGTCGTTAGGTGTCCTTCAATGGCTAATCATATAAGAACGTCCAAGTGCCGGATTTTGTCACTTAGTGTCGTTCTCAGCGACTATTCTGGAGGGTCGTGGTCAAAAAAGGGCAAATATGAGTACTGTTGCCATTATGGTTGCATTTATTTTGCTATAAATAGCAGCTCCTGATGAGATTTGTTCCCATTAGGAGCTACTTTTATTGAACATATGAGGAGAAATAACGTCGTCTGCGGACGAGTGGAACGTTGAAGAGTTCCTGAAGTGATCAAAATCGCTGCTACTAAACAGGTAGCAGTACTCATATTTGCCCTTTTTTGACCACAGCCCTCTCGGAAACCTTTCCAGAGGCGTCAAACAGCCATAATCCAAAGGTCGCCTCAAACAATTAGCCGGCTAAGAGCGTCCATGGCTACCCAAAAGCTGTACGCCAGCATCCAAAGATGTCGGAAATGGTCGACTTTGGATGCTGGCGTACATGTTTGGGTCGTATAGGTTGGGGCGAGCCGGTCGCAACGCGAGTGTTAGAGTAGGTTCTCCTGTACCCATGCGATGATGTCGCTCGACTCGTAGAGTGGCTTGCCGTCGATGAACAGGCAGGGAACCTGGCGCTTTCCGCCGACGGCGATGAGTGCCTGCTCGGCATCGGGGTCGGTCGAGATATTGCGCTCGGGAATGGTCACGCCGTTATCGGCCAAAAAGCGCTTGACCTTTATGCAATACGGGCAGCCGGTCATAACGAATAGCGCGAGCTCATGATTAGTAGCCATAGGTCTCCAATCGGTTGCAGTTTTGATTGAAATACCCAAAGCCGCCGCGGTCTATGCGCGGGTCAGTGACGACTCGATGGCCTGTACCAGAAACGCCGTGGCTCCGGTGCCGCAGGGCTTGTCGTAGTAGTCAACAAAGCGCTGGTCGGCAAGATAGCCGTGGGCGAGGCCCAGGTACGCCTCGTCTTGGGGCTCGCATCCCCAGTTGAGAGCAATCCATCGACGGTGCATTGTAACCAGTTTTTGGGCTTCGTTGCTCTCTGGGTCGCCAATGCCCATGGCAATCGAGAGCTGGCCCAAAATGGCGCGTTCAAGTTCCTTCATGTCGTTCCATGTCTGAGGATCCATATCCAGTAACGTTTCGTTTGCTGCATCGATAGCCTCATTGCCATAGCGAGCTCGAGCCTCGGCGCCGTAGCATTCCTCGTTTTCCTGCACGGTGCGCCAGCGCTCCAGTTGCGGCAGGACGGCGCCCATGAGCGAGACGGCTTCGTCAAGCGACATGCCGGTGTTTTGCGCCAGGCGCGGGGCACAGTCCTCGATCATCGCCTCCATGGTGGTGGCGTAGGTGTACTTGCCGTGGTCGTAGCACCACTTGCAGTAATGGTCGGTCGTGGCGCCCGTGGCATCGGTGCCGCAGTCGTCGGGCGTGAGTATCATGCCGCAGCTCTGACAATAGTGCTCGGGCATTTCGAGCAGGTGAGACAGGGGCTCGCCGGTTACGGCGGCAATGAGCTTCATCATGTCGATGCCCGGTGTGACCTCGCCGCGCTCCCAACGGCTGATGGCCTGGCGTGTGACGAAGAGCTTGGCGGCGAGCTGCTCTTGGGTAAGGTGATGGGCGCGGCGGACAGCGATGAGCTTTTCTGCAAAGGCCATAGCGGCTCCTTTCTGCTGGTTGATGGCTTAAGCATACGCGGTGACAGGCGCCCTTCCAAGCAACCGTTGGTTGCACGACGGGGGACCGCGGCGAAGAATTGCGCGTAACGCCCCATGCCCCCATGCCGTACAATGACCGGCATGGAACCTATCGCACACATACATACCGACCTGCCGCAGAAGTTCGGCATTCCGCGCAACAGCTTTTTGGCGCCTCATCTGCAGGGACGCATCGTTTTCGAGCCGGAATTTGCCTCCAATGCAGCGGTTGAGGGTCTGGACTCCTTCTCTCACCTGTGGCTGCTGTGGCGCTTCGAAAACGGAACGCCCGGCGGCACGGCTAAGGACATAGCTGCCGATGCCAAGTCGCAGGACAGGTCCGGCACCAACGTCAAGTGGTCGAAGACCGTGCGCCCGCCGCGTCTGGGCGGAGCCGAGCGCGTGGGTGTCTTTGCCACGCGCAGTCCGTTTCGCCCTAATTCCATTGGGCTTACCTGCGTCAAGCTCGATCGCGTCGAGCTCACCGGCAATGGTCCCATCATCCATGTGCTGGGGGCCGATCTGCGCGACGGCACGCCCATCTACGACATTAAGCCCTACATTCCGTTTGCGGACTGCCACCCGGATGCGACCGGCGGCTGGATTGAGGATGCTCCGTGGCAAGAGCTCGACGTCGAGTTTCCGCGAGCGCTGCAAGATATGGTCCCGCCCGCAAAGCTCCCCGGCTTGGTCGAGGTCCTTCGCCAAGATCCGCGCCGCGCGGGCAGCAAGCACGAGCCAAACCGCGTTTACCACTCGGCTTACGCCGGGCTCGACATATCGTTTACGGTCGACGGAGCCAGGTTGACGGTAACCGCCATCAACGACGCGCGGGACTAACCCGCCATCCGTCCGTATCCGTCAAAATCAACAGCAAACCCCATGCCAAAACCGCCCACGCTGGTGGACAATAACGCCTACCAAAACAATCACTTCGCACGGGAGCTCAGCATGAAATACGACTTTAGCTCGCTTATCGACCGCCACGGCATGGACTCCATCGCCGTTGATTCTTGGGGTGAGATCCCCGGCATGGCTCCAAACGCACCCGACGAGGGCTTCGATCGCATTCCCATGTGGGTGGCCGACATGAATTTTGCCACGGTGCCCACGGTCCAGGAGCACATCATTCAGCGCGCTCAGCATCCCATGTTTGGCTACTTTAACCCGCGCGCCGAGTACTTCGACCGCATCATCGAATGGCAGAGCCGCCGCAATGGCGTCGAGGGCCTGCGCCCTGAACATATCGGCTACGAAAACGGCGTGCTGGGCGGTGTCGTGTCGACACTGCGTGCGTATGTTCAGCCGGGCGATGCGGTGCTGGTCCACAGCCCTACCTACATCGGCTTTACCAAGTCCATTGAGGCCGCGGGCTATCACATTGTCCACAGCCCGCTTAAGCTCGACGATCAGGGCGTGTGGCGTATGGACTTTGAGGACATGGAGCACAAGCTCGCCCAAAACCACATCCATGCTGCGGTGTTCTGCTCGCCGCACAATCCCTGCGGCCGCGTATGGGAGCGCGACGAGATCGAGCGCGCCATGGACATCTATCGCCAGCACGATTGCGTGGTGATATCGGACGAGATTTGGTCCGATATCATTCTGCCGGGGCACAAGCATATCCCGACGCAGTCGGTGAGCGAGGATGCCCGCATGCGCACGGTTGCCCTCTACGCGCCCAGCAAGACGTTCAACCTGGCGGGCCTGGTCGGCAGCTACCACATCATCTATAACGAGACGCTGCGCGACCGCGTGTGCGCCGTGTCCAACAAGACCCACTACAACGAGATGAATGTCCTCTCCATGCATGCGCTTATCGGTGCCTACCAGCCGCAGGGCTATGAGTGGGTGGACGAGCTCAATCAGGTGCTTGCCGGCAATATCGAGTACTTCTGCAATTACGTGGACGAGCATTTTGAGGGCGTGTCCTATTCACGTCCGCAGGGCACGTACATGGTGTTTATTGACTGCACCGAGTGGTGCCGCGAGCATGGCCGCGATATTCAGTGGCTGCTCGACGAGGGGGCGCGCGTGGGCGTGGGGTATCAGGACGGCCGCCCGTTCCATGGACCCTGCCACATTCGTGTGAATCTGGCGCTGCCGCTTTCGCGCGTAAGGGAAGCCTGCGATCGCTTGGACCGCTACGTTTTTAATGCACGGTAGGCGTGTGCTGCATGCGGGGCCTTCTGCCAAGCCGGCTGGAAGGCCCCGCATGGTAAAACGTCTGTAACCATTGGACGCTCGAGTGGTTTCGTTTGCTATTATCTTTATCCATTTCAGTCTGTAAACAGGATCTTCTGGAGCTCGATGAAAAGACCTCGCCGCTCGGTGTCCATATCGTTGTTTGCCGCGCTTGCGGTAGCGTGTGCCTTTGTCGTAGCGATAGCCGGCTGTTCCGGGTCGAATGACAGAGCCTCGACGTCTGCATTAGAAGGTCTGGACGCCTCGCAGGTCAAAGACGACAGCCTTAAGACGCTCAACGTTGGCAGCGACCTCTATCCGCCGTTTGTGTATACCGACGAGTACGGCGATATCGTTGGCCTGGATGTCGAGATATTGACCGAGGCTTTGGCCCGCATTGGTTACAAGCCAAAGTACCAGCTGATCGACTGGGAAAAGAAGAAAGAACTGCTGGCGAGCGGCGAGCTCGATTGCGTCATGGGCAGCTTTAGCATGACGGGTCGCGAAAACGAGTATCGTTGGGCCGGTCCGTACCTTGCGAGCCGCCAGGTGGTCGCGGTCGATCCCCAGAGCGATATCTACACGCTTGCCGATCTTGAGGATAAGGTCGTGGCGGTCCAGTCCACCACCAAGCCCGAGGGCATTTTGCTCAATCGTACAAATGAAAACGTTCCGCAGATCAAGGAACTCTACAGCTTTTCGGACGGTTCATACCTGAACCCGGCGCTCGTCGAGGGCCTGGTCGACGCTATCGCCGCGCATGAGTCCTCGTTCCTCACCTACGAAAAAGACTATGGTGTGACATATCGCATTTTGGATGAGCCGCTGCTAGAGGTCGGTTTGGGCACCGCTTTCGATATCAACGATACGCGTGGCATCGACGTCAAGCTCACTCATGCCTACCAAGAAATGCTTGCCGATGGCACCATGGAACGCCTAGTGTCAAAGTACTTTGATGACCCTTCGCCATTTTTGAATATGGAGGGCCTGTCATGATCGATGCGCCCGACCACGCCGCTCAGGAGCGGGGCAATCGTTCGGCAGGGGCATGGCTCCTTGTCGCTCTGCTGGGGATAGTGCTCTCGGTTGCTGCCGGCATGATGAGCTACGGTTACACGACGGCCCAAGCCGAGCAGCGCTTTGCCGACGTTGTCGATTACGTGGCGACGCAGAGCCTTTCCTACGACGCGTTCAACAGCGCCTATGCGACCAAAAACCTGATTCGCGTTATGGAGATTGCCGGAGAGGCTGCTCGCGATATGGAGCGCGACGGTTCGGTGGATAACGCCATGCTGGAGCAATACGCCGACCAGTTCAACGTGAGCGCGCTGATTGTGACGGATGCATCGGGCAATTTGGTGTCCGAGTCCTCGACGGGCGATGTGGGCTACGGGTCGCTCGCTACGTATCTCAAGGAAGCGCCCGTGCTGGAGGTGGCAACTCATCCGCTTAAGTCCTATACCGCCCGCATTACGCTTTCGGATGATTCGGTCGCAGACATTGGCTGCGTGACTCGGCAGGATGGCGAGGGCATCGTTATCGCGGTAAGGCATCAGAGCGCGAAGGCGGTTGCAAGCAATACGCTCAAACTGCAGAGCTTGCTTGATGGCTATGAAACCATCGATAGCGGCAATATCGTGATCGAAAGCGACGGCAAGGTCGTTGCGACCAATGCCGTTGAACCCACCGTATTGGGCGTGTTCGATCTGCCTGCGACGGACGTCTTCATTGTCGATGGTATTAAGGATCGATGCCTGGCTGGTAAGGTCAGATTGGTTAACGCCGACGGCGAGTGGTATTTGGGCACATTTGGAAAAGCGCACAAATTCTATGTGTACACCTATGCCTCGGCGCAGCGCTACTTTGAGGTTGTCGCGGCTGTTGCTGCCGGCGTGCTGGCGCTCTACAGCGGTGTTATAGCCGTTGTTGTGATGGTGCGTCGCCGCGCTGATCGTCGACGTTTGACGGACTTGCTGCAGCAGGAGCGCGACTATGGCGACAAGCTGGCAAAGGCGGCGCGTGAGGCCTCGTCTGCCAACTCGGCAAAGACAGAGTTTCTGCGTCGCATGAGCCACGATCTGCGCACGCCCATCAACGGCATTCGCGGCATGGTCGAGGTTGGCGATGCCAATGCGGACGATCTGCAAAAGCAGACTGAGTGCCGCTCGAAAATCTGGACGGCATCGGGACTGCTGCTCGACCTTGCCAACGAGGCACTCGATATGAGTCGCCTGGAGAGCGGGCAGGTCGACCTGAACCTCGTACCCACAAATTTGGTGGCACTCAACTGTGAAGTGCGCGATATTCTGGAGCGCCAGGCCGAGGAGCGTCTGGTGACAATTATCTGCGACCAGCAGACCCTTAATCATCCCTATGCTCGGGTGAGCGTGACGCACCTCAAGCGCCTGTTGCTCAATATTGCCGGCAATGCCGTCAAGTACAACCGCCAGGGCGGCTACGTTCGCCTGGTGTGCCGCGAGGTGGAGCCAGCGGATGGCGTCCCCGTCTATGAATACACGATCGCCGACAACGGTATTGGCATGACCGAGGAGTTCCAACAGCACCTCTACGAGCCGTTTTGCCGCGAGGAGCAACAGGTGGAAGGCGCTTCATCGGGAACTGGCCTGGGTGCGCCTATCGCAAAACAGTTGGTCGAGCTTATGGGCGGAACCATGAGCTTTACGAGCGTCTTGGGGCAGGGGACGACGTTTACCATCCGCCTGCCGTTTGAGAAATGCAAGCGCTCCGAGATTCCTCGGGCAGTTCGCGCGGATGCGGGCGATGGCGATGCACTTCAGGGCCTGCGCGTTTTGCTCGTAGAGGATAACGATCTGAATGCCGAGATCGCGCAGTTTACGCTCAGCCGTGCCGGTGCCGTCGTGACGCATGCCAAGGATGGTGAGTCTGCCGTTGAGGCGTTTGCCGCGAGCGCACCGCACGAGTACGACGTGGTGTTGATGGACATCATGATGCCCGGCATCGATGGCCTTGAGACCACGCGTCGGATTCGAGCACTCGATCGCGAGGATGCCGCGACCACGCCGATTATTGCCGTGAGCGCCAACGCCTTTGCCGACGACCGCAGGCTTTCGCGTGAGGCAGGCATGGACGCGCACCTGAGTAAACCCGTGAGCTCGCAGGAGCTCGTTGAAGCGCTTGCGCACATAGCCGCTGACGCTTCATAAGCATATGGCCCGGTTCCAAGGTGGGTCGGAACCGGGCCATATTGCTATTTGTGAGTTTTGCTTTTGAGGCTTACTTTTCCTGAATCTGCTTGCCGCAAAGATGCTCAATCGTAATTTCGTAGAGCTGGACGCCCTTGATGTCTTTGGCGATTTCCTCTTCGACTTCTTCGGCAGAAGGGTAGTACTTAAGGGCGAGCTGGCGGACTTTGTCTTCGATAAACGCGGGAGTGTCATTCGCCAAGCGACAGCGGCCAAAGACCACGGTGCTCATAACGTAGGGAGCCCAGTCACCGTCCTTGTACCACTCGTTGCCGTAAACGGTAAAGCAGACCTTGTCATCGCGCTTGAGTGAATCGACCTTGTGGCCGGCTTTGGCGCCATGGAAATAAATCTTGTCGTGCTCGGCGTCAAAGAAGTAGTTGACGGGAATGGCATAGGGGTAGCCATCGTCGCCGTTGACGGCAAAGACGCCGCGCTTGCAGGTAGCGAGCAGTTCGCGCGCTTTCTCGTCAGTGATGGCGCGTTTCTTTCGACGTAAGGGCCTAAACATCGTTGGCTTCCTTTCTACTGGGCATGGTTGTTGAGCACAAACTATAGCGAAACGGAGCCGTTTTTCTTGATGCGGGCGAGTATGTTTTTGAGCTTGTTAAAGTCGAGCGGTTTGGACAGATGGGCGTTCATACCGGCGTCGTGTGCCGCCTTGGCGTCCTCGGCAAAGGCATTGGCGGTGAGCGCGATGATGGGGATATCGGCTGCATCGACCTTCTCGCTCAGACGAATCGCGCGGGTTGCCTCGTAGCCGTCCATGTCCGGCATCATAATGTCCATCAGGATCGCATCGAAGCTGCCGGCGGGACGGCCAACGTATAGGTCGACCGCTTCGTTGCCATCGGCGGCGCGAGTTACGACAATGCCTTCGCTTTCGAGCAGCGCCTGGGCAATCTCGGCATTGAGCTCGTTATCTTCTGCCAAAAGAACGTTCATGCCGGCAAGCGAGCAGCTGTCTGCTTGCTCGTCCGCGCGTTCTCTTGCTTGAGGGTCTTTGTCGATATCGAGCGGAATCTGGACGTTGAACGTACTCCCCACGCCAACCTCACTCGAAATCGCAATCGTGCCGCCCATCAGTTCAATAAGCGACTTGACGATTGGCATGCCCATGCCGGTTCCTTGGAACTTGCTGCGCGCATCGTCACCTTCTTGGGCAAACGGCTCATAGATATGCTTTAAAAACTCGGGAGCCATGCCAATGCCGGTATCCGAAACGCTAAAGCAAAAGAGCGCGCGCCCGTTATCGAGTGACTTGGTCTTTGAACTAAAGGTGACGGAGCCGCCGTGCTTGTTGTACTTAATGCTGTTGTCTAACAGGTTGATCATGATCTGTCGGATATGGGTGGGACTGCCGATCATGTATGGCCCCGTGGCGTACGGCAGACTATTGTCCTGCATTGTGATGCCGTTACTGGACGCGCGGAGCTTGCACAGCACCAGCGTATCGTCACAGAGCTCTTTGAGGTTAAAAGGCGCATGCTCCAGTGTTAGCTTGCGGTCTTCGATTTTGCCCATCTCGAGGATGTCGTTGATCAGCGAGAGCAGGTGATTGGCGGCAACGCGCGCCTTGGCACGGCTCTCGCGGGCGACTTGCATATCGCCTTCCTTCAATTCCTCGATCTCGATAAGGCCCAGGATACCGTTGAGCGGCGTACGGATGTCGTGGCTCATGCGCGTGAGGAATGCCGTCTTAGCGGCGTTGGCAGCATCGGCTTTTTTGCGCTCGGTTCGAGCGCGCACGAGCGCCCAGATGAGCAGGACGATGCCGACCGACAACATACCGATGAGGGTAGCTGCAATGGCGGTGCGGTTGCGATAAAGGAATTGAAGCGTGTTGGATTCCTGGGCCGTGTACGACGTGGAGGAGAAATTGCTTGCGGAGAGCGATTCTCCGGCATTGATGATGCCCTTGTTGATGATTCCCAACAGCTCGGGTTTTCCGCGCGAAATCCAGCACGAGAGCTCACAGGTGTCAGGGAGCTCGGTCGTCTCGCAGTCCTCGAGATCGTAACGGTCACCGATGGTTTTTACGCGTGAACTGGGAGCGACGATGCAGTGCGCCGTTCCCTTCCTGAGGGCGTCGAACGCTTCATCGTCGGATTGGTATTCGGTTACGGTCGCTGTGGGGAACAGACTTTCAAGTGCATTTTTGTTGACAAACGATGATTTGGTACAGGCGATGTTTTGAAGGTCTTTGTTCAGGTTGCTGCCGGTATGGATGGCGGTGAGGGATATGGTCCCCAACGATATCGACTGCACAACGCCTGTTTGCTCGGCAAACCAGTAATCTCGGTATACCGGCAGCGCAACGTCTATGCTTTCCTTTGACAGGGCCTTTGACATCATCTTGTAGCTATCAAAGGCGACGGTTTTGACCGTAATGCCAAATTTATCGTGCAGCGTCGTCGCAAGCGATGCGAGCGAGCCTTCCATTTCGCCGTCTTCGTCCTCGTTGCAGTAGGGGAGTTTGCCCGTAATGTAGCCGAGCGTGATGGTGTTGTTGTTTGCTTTGAGCCAGGAACATTCGGGGCCGTTGAGCGATGATGAACCGCTGTTTTGGGTCGAGTAGCTAGATTTGACTTCGTCGTTATAGCGTGGGTTGACGCGGGCGATTGCCGTCATGGCAGCATTGATGTCGTTCATCAGGTCGGGGCGGCTTTTGGGAACGGCAAAGTAGTAGTCGCTCGAACCAATGTAGAACATGGGGGAGGCGTTGGGCGACGAGGTCGTGTCGTTCATGATGATGGCGTCGACCTCGTCGTTTGCGAGCGCATCGAAAAGGTTGCCGTTACTGCTGATTTCCTTATAGGTACAGGTAATGCCCTCGTTGGCGAGCCATTGCTGGCCAACGATGGTTTGCATGACGCCGGGGTTGAAACCGATAGTGAGACCCTGGAGTGCCTGGGGGTCACCCTTGGCCAGGTCGTCGCGATCGGGCTTGGCGTAGATGTAGTAGCGTTCGGTGCCCTCGGGGTTCGACGAGAAGAGCAGTTTTTGGGCGCGTTCTTCGGAGTAGGAGATGTTTGGCATGAGGTCAATCTCGCCGGCTTCGAGCTTCTCCATAAGCTCGGTGAAGGTGCCGGAGACGTATTCGTACTGCCAGCCGGGTGTGTAGTACGAGAGGGCCTGGAGGTACTCGTAACCCCATCCCGAGAGACGCTCGCCGGGGGTGCCGTCCTGGAAGCCCTCGTTGTTGACGAGCCAACCAACGCGGACCGTTTTGACCTGCTGATCGGTATTGGCGGCATAGGCGGGGGCGGGCATGATGGTGCTCAGTACGGCGAGCGCGGCAAGCGCGACGGCCAGGGTGCGATATATAACTGAACGAAGGACAGCGGAAGCTCTCACATGCAATCCTAACGAATCGAGACATTACCGCATAAGGATACCAGCTCAGCCTGCCCAGTCGGCAGCTGTACCGCTAAACGCTCCCGCCCGGCAGTTGGGGACAGTCCCTTTCTGCCGGCACAAAAGGAACGTCCCTAACTGCCGGTTGTGGGACAATACCGAGCGAACGAGATTGGACGTCTGGGAAAAGGGGTCGCGATGAACAAGTTGAGGACGCTTGCCGATGTGCTGCGACAGGCTGGCTTTGCGCGCATCACGGGTCTGTTTCTTATCTTCTATCTGCTGTGCTCGACGGCTGTCTGGCTGTCCGAGCCCACGACCCTCACCTTTGGCGATGGCCTGTGGTTTAGCTTTGAGACGGTCTCGACGATCGGCTTTGGCGATATCCCCGCCGAAACGCCGGTTGCCCGCGGCATTACCGTTATCCTAAGCGTCATCAGCATCTTCTACATCGCCATGCTCACGGGCGTGGCGGTGAACTACTGCAATACGCTCATCAAACTGCGCCAAAAGGACACCATGGCGCGCTTTATGGACGATCTTGAGCATTTGGAAGAACTCGACCGCGATGAGCTCGCCGATTTGTCGCGCCGCGTGCGCGAGTACCGTCGCCGGCAACGATAGAACGGGTGCCGCGCGTCACGACGAGGGGGATTGCATATGAACATCACGGTGTACCTGGGCGCGAGCGTCGGCAACGACCCGGCGTTTCTGCCTGCAGTGCGAGAGCTCGGCACGTGGATTGGCACCAACGGCCACGCGCTGGTATACGGCGGGTCCAAGTCGGGCCTGATGGGCGCGCTCGCCGATAGCGTGCTCGATGCTGGCGGACATGTGACGGGTGTGGAGCCGAGCTTTTTTATCGAGGCCGAGTTTCAACATGACGGTTTCGACGACCTTATCGTGACGAGCGATATGGCCGAGCGCAAGGCCAAGATGATTGAGCTCGGCGATGCGTTCATCGCCTTTCCCGGTGGGACGGGCACGCTCGAGGAGATTGCCGAGGTCATGTCTGCGGTGTCGTTGGGGCACCTGAGCTCTCCGTGCATCCTGTATAACCTGGACGGTTACTACAACGACCTCAAGGCGCTGCTCGGGCACATGATCGATAAGGGTTTATCGAGCCCGCAGCGCCAGCAAGGCATTTACTTTGCCGACGATTTGCGCGAGATTGCCTCGATTATCAACGGATAAGTCTTGAGCCTGCCCCACAATGGCTCCCAATGGTGCCGTTTGCAGCGCAGACGGTTGGCTCGTTCGGGCAACGCTCGCTCTACAATAAAACGTAATTATGTCGACTTTGACCGCGGGAGGACCCGATGGATAACCTTGTCAAACCCACAAACCGCGCGCTGTTTTTAGTTAGCGTTGCCGTGACCGGTGCGTTCGCAGGTGCCGCGGTCTGGCTGTTCTTTTTTGCGATGGAGCACGGCATCGACTGTCTATGGACCGAGATTCCGCACGCGCTGGGCGTCGCTTCGCCCGAGCTTGCCAGTGGCCCGTTTGGCTTTTTGCCGTACCCGTTTTTTGTGTGCCTGCTGGGCGGCTTGTTGATCGGTCTGTACGAAAAGATGACAGGCACCAAGACCGATGACCTCAACCAGGTGATGGCTAAGGTTAAGCAAGACGGGCGCTACCCGTACGACAACCTGGGCAAGCTTTCGCTCGCGGCGCTGCTGCCGCTGCTGTTTGGTGGAAGTATTGGACCGGAGGCCGGTCTGACCGGCGTTATCGCCGGTCTGTGCAGCTGGGTCGGCGACCGCATGCGTCGCTTTGGCGCCGAGTTTAGGGAGCTCACGTTGCTGGGCACCCAGGCTGCCCTGACGGCGCTCTTTACCGCGCCCGTGTTTGGCTTTGTGGCGCCGCTTGCCGGAAGTGCTGACGGCCAGGGTGCCGGCGATGGCGAGGATTCCGAATCCGGTGAGATCACCATCAAGCTGCCCAAGGCGCAAAAGACGGTGGTCTACGGTATTGCGATTGCCGGCGGTCTGGGCACCTACCTGCTGCTTGGACAGCTTGTGGGCGGCGGCATGGGCATGCCCAGGTTCGAGTCCGCCGAGGTGGGCAACCTAGAGCTTACCTGGCTCGTCCCTCTGTCGTTGATCGGCACCGTCTGCGGCTGGCTGTACTTTGTCTCTGAGCATGCAAGCGAGGCACTGTCCCATGCAATAGGGGAGCGTCCTGTCGTCAAGGCCATGCTGGCCGGTCTGGCACTCGCCATCTGTGGCACGGTCCTGCCCTATACCATGTTTGCCGGCGAGACCCAGGCCGACGTGCTCATGGAAACCTATCTGACCATTCCCGCTGGCGTGCTTATCGCGACCGGTCTTGTTAAGGCCATGCTGACGCCCGCCCTCATCAACCTTGGTTGGCGTGGCGGCCACTTCTTCCCGGTTATCTTCTCGGGTGTGAGCCTGGGCTATGGCCTTGCCATCCTCACCGGCGCCGATCCGGTCTTTTGCGTCGCTGTCTGCACGGCATCGACGATGGGCGCCGTCATGCGCCAGCCCATCATGGTCGTGGGCCTGCTGCTCATGTGCTTCCCGCTCAAAGGCATCGTCTGTATGATCATCGCCGCCGCCATCGCCGCCGGCATTCCGCTGCCCAAGCCGCTGCGCAAATAGCGCGGTTAATCGCGAGTCAACTCCAGAGGGGTACGAGATGATCCTGTACTTTAGCGCGACGGGGAACAGCGAACATGTGGCGCGTCGCATTGCGGCGGCGACAGACGACAAGGTTGTGTCGATTGAGCGTTTTGATGTCGAAGCCCTTCGCCTTGTTGCGACGGAAGGCCCCTGCCAGCTGGGATTTGTTGCTCCGGTGTATGCCTGGGGTCTGCCGACACCGATGATCGAGTTTTTGAAGACTGCCGACCTGTCGATTGCTGCCGGTGCAAAGGGCGGCGAGCGCCCCTATACGTTCTATGTTTCGACGTACGGTTCGACGACCGGCCAATCTGCCAAGTTTGCCCGCGACCTGCTGCACGAGCGTGGGCTCGAGTTAGATGCGGCGATGAGCGTCAAGATGCCCGATACCTGGACGCCTGTTTTCGACCTGTCTGACCCTCAAAAGGTTGAGGGTATCAATAGAGCTGCCGAGGCGCAGATTGATGCCGTGATCGAGGCGGTGCGGGCACGCCGCACGGGCAACATGATGCGCCATCGCGTGCCTCTGTTTGCATCGTGCGCGTATCACGCAATTGGGCTGCCGCGCATGCAACAGACGAGCAAGTTTGCCGTCGATGCCGATCGCTGCATCGGCTGCGGCCTGTGTGCCAAGCGCTGCCCCATGGCGGCGATTGAGATGCGCGACGGCCTTCCCGTCTGGACAAAGCCGGAGTGCGCAGCCTGCCTTCGTTGCCTGCACCGTTGTCCCAAATTTGCCATCTCGCACGGTAAGCGCACGGCATCCCACGGTCAGTACAGGCATCCCAAGCCAGGTGTGAGGATGTAGCGGCTGCTGGCCGCGCTACTTCCAAACCGCGAGCGCCGCAGTGCCCAGTACGATGAGGGCGAGACCGATGGCGCTGCGCCGCGAGACCTTTTCGTTGAATGCCAAGCGCGCAAATAGTACCGATACGACAATCGATAGTTTGTCGATCTGCACCACGACGCTCACCTGGCCTGCGGCGATGGCATAGTAATAGAGCAGCCACGATGCTCCGGTCGCGATGCCCGATGCCGCGAGAAATACGAGCTCGTAGCGGTCTACGTGCACGGCTTGGCCCATCTTGCCTTTAGCTGCCACGATTGCCCATGCCATAACCAGTACCACGCAGGTGCGGATTGCCGTGGCCAGGTTTGACTCGACGCCTTCGATGCCGATCTTAGCGAGGACGGAGGTGAGTGCTGC
Source organism: Collinsella sp. (assembly GCA_048326155.1). GTDB lineage: Bacteria > Actinomycetota > Coriobacteriia > Coriobacteriales > Coriobacteriaceae > Collinsella. Next base: position 4,046 of record DBFEQD010000002.1, on the reverse strand, counting down.
GAACATGGCGGCGCCGAGGGCGTAAGCGAGCCAGGTCCGGTCTTGCTGCTGCTCGGGTCCGGCGGATTGCTGCTTCTCGGTCATTAAAAACGTGCCGAGGGTAATGACGGCGGTTCCCACGAGCTTAACCGCAAGGTTGCTCGTCTCGCCAAAAAGCACGATGGCGATCAGCGCGGCGAGCACGGTGCTCATCTTGTCGACCGGTACGACCTTATTGACGTCTCCGATGCTCAACGCCTTAAAGTAACAGATCCACGAAGCGCCGGTAGCGAGTCCCGAGAGGACGAGAAAGAGCCAGGATCTGGGTTCGATGCTGCCAATGGTTCCAATGGATCCAGAAATGCCCGCCATTGCCCAGGCGAAAACGAGCACCACGCAGGTGCGAATGGCCGTCGCGACATCGGAGTCGGTCTGTTTGATGCCGCATTTGGCCAAGATGGATGTGATGCCGGCAAAGAATGCTGACGCAAATGCTGCGACGACCCACGACACGGGTTGAGCGCCTCCTCAAAAAAGACCACGCCAGATCTATGGCGCATGTCCAATGATACCGCGCTTGCCTATAGGTTGCGTGCCCGGTAGACCTTGGTGCTGATGGCGCAGCTGACAGCGCCAAGGACGACCGTTGCCAGCGCGGCAATTCCTGCGCACAGTAAGCCAAGAACGGAAGGATCGGGATTCGCCCCGGCAATCATCGACATGAGCTGGTTGCTGATGGGGTTGAATGAGTTTAGCGTGACCATGATAAGGCACATGTATAGGGCGTATAGACCAACGGATAGGCGTTGCGCCTTCATGTGTTCAAATCGAAAGAACAGAGGCAGTGCCAAAAACACCGCCATGAGGGAGAAAAGCATCGATATTGCCGAGGCGATTGCGGTCTCAAAGACGGTCTCTCCCGTGGAGGGGATACCCACGCTGTTTAAGATCGGGATGGCGACGATACTCAACAGCACGGCCGCGCACGTCATGATGACCGAGAAAATAGTGATGCACAGGTAGCGTGCGCTGACGATGTCTTTGCGTGAGATGGGCAGCGTTGCCCGATAGCGCTCCCATCCGTTTTGGTTGTCGAGCCCGGCCAGCGACGTCATGGCCATGATAGGCGACATGGCACTGATCGCGAAGGCGCCGGCGGCGCTCATATCGGAATCACCATTCGATGCCCTGACGGCGGTCAGCACGACGAAGATGAACAGGCCGACACCTGCGATGCTCGGGACGAGCGTGCGAACGATGGCAAGCTCGGACATAATGGCGCGTTTCATTTCAAAGCCCCTTTCAGCATGAAGCGAAGATAGTCATCAATGGTTGCCCGATCGTAGGGAATCTCGGGAAAGGCCTCGAGCGTATCGCGACGGTTGGGCACGAGCACGTCCACGCTGTAGGCGTGGTGGACGGCACGGGCGCCTTCGACGCAAGCCATAAGCTCGGCGGCCTGTGCTTGGGTACAGTGGGCGATGCCGGCGTGGTCGGTAATGTCCTCGCGCGGCAGGTCAAACACAATCGAGCCGTTATCGATGCAGATAACGCGGTCGGCGGTGCGATCGAGGTCGGACGTAATGTGGCTCGAGAGCAGCACGCTGTGCTGGTCGTCGGAAACAAAGGCGAGTAGCTCATCAAGCAGTTCCTCGCGCGCCATGGGATCGAGGCCCGCGGTGGCTTCGTCCAAAACGAGCAGCTTGGCCTTGTGACTGAGTGCGCAGACAAGTTGCAGCTTCATGCCCATACCGCGGGAGAGGTCCTTGACCTTTGCCTTGGGATCGAGGTCAAATCGGTTGATGAGGCTAACGAAGGTGTCGTGGCTCCAGGTGGGGTACGCCGGGCTTACGAGTGCCTCAACTTCGGTCACCTTGAGCGTGGAAGGGAAGGGACACGTGTCCAGCACGAGGCCGACACGAGTGCGCAAGCAGCGCTGCACTTCACCGGGTGCGTCGGCACCGCAGTGCTGCCCAAACAGGTGCACTTCGCCGGCATCGAGCTTTATAAGCCCGAGCGCGGCTCGAATCGTCGTTGTTTTGCCAGCACCGTTGGCACCAACAAAGCCGACGATCTGGCCAGGCTCCACGGCAAGCGTGACGTCGCGCAGCGAAAAGCGGTCGCTTACAGTGCGTGAGATGCCTTTGAGTTCAAGCAAGTTTTGCATGGTATAGCCTTTCTTGCAGATGGCTACTGCATGGTTTCGGGGGCTACCAGGTCGAGCATCTCGTGCAGTTTGTCGCGCGTGACGCCCAAGGCTTCGGCTTGGCTTGCCGCTTTCGCAAGCAGCTCTTCGATATGACAGAGCTGGTTTTCGCGCAAAAGCTCCTGGTTGCCCTCGGCGACAAAACAGCCCTTGCCCTGCACGGTGCAGATAAACCCGAGCTGCTCCAGGTCGGCGTAGGCGCGCTTGGTGGTGATGACGCTCACGCCTAGGTCGCTCGCGAGTGCACGGATGCTGGGGAGTTTGGCTCCCGCAACGAGCGTGCCCGAAAGGATCTGAGCTTTGACTTGCGAGGATATCTGCTCGTAGATGGGCTTGTCGCTCGAATTGGATAGGATGATGTCCACAGCGGCTCCTTAGCTGTTGGGCTGCACGTGTATATAACCGGTAAGCACAGTATATATACACTATGCACAGTTATGCAAGAGGCAAATGCGGATTGGGCCGGCTGCCCAGGCCCCAACTGATGAATTTGTCCTGATAGGTGTCCTATGGCGGGATTTCGCGGCTACAATAATGCGGTTACAACGACGTAATGCACTCAATGCAAGAAAGGATCCGCATGGCAAGCCTGTCGGATGAAATCTCGTCGCGCCGCACATTCGCGATCATCAGCCACCCGGACGCCGGTAAGACCACGCTTACCGAGAAGCTGCTGCTCTATACCGGCAGCATCCAGACTGCCGGCTCGGTCAAGGGCAAGAGCTCGGCCAAGCATGCCGTCTCGGACTGGATGGACATCGAGAAGGAGCGCGGTATTTCCGTTACCTCCTCGGTGCTGCAGTTCACCTACAACGGCGCCTGCGTCAACATCCTCGATACCCCCGGTCACCAGGACTTCTCGGAGGATACCTACCGTACGCTTATGGCCGCCGACGCCGCAGTCATGGTCATCGACGGCGCCAAGGGCGTCGAGGCCCAGACCAAAAAGCTCTTTAAGGTCTGCACGCTGCGCCACATTCCCATCTTCACCTTTGTGAACAAGCTCGACCACGAGGCTCGCGATCCGTTTGAGCTCATGGAAGAGATCGAGAACGTCCTGGGTATCAATACGTATCCCATGAACTGGCCGATCGGCAGCGGTCGCAACTTCCGCGGCGTGTTCGATCGTCAGACCCGTCGCGTTATCGCCTTTGAGGGCGATGGTCACGCCAACGCCACCAAGAAGGTCGCCGAGGTCGAGGCCGAACTGGGCGACCCCGCCATGGACGAGCTTATCGGCGAGGAGAACCATAAGAACCTGATGGACGACATCGAGCTGCTCGATGGCGCCGGCGACGAGCTCGACTTGGATGCCGTGGCCTGCGGCAAGCTGAGCCCGGCGTTCTTTGGCTCGGCGCTCACCAACTTTGGCGTGGAGCCCTTCCTCAAGGAGTTCCTGCGTCTGGCCCCGACGCCGCGCGCCTATACCGATACGCTCACCAGCGAGCCGGTCGATCCCTGCCGCGACGACTTTAGCGGCTTTGTGTTTAAGATCCAGGCCAATATGGACAAGAACCACCGCGACCGCATCGCCTTTGTGCGTATTTGCTCGGGCAAGTTCGAGCGCGGCATGGACGCCTTCCACGTGCAGGGCAACCGCAAGCTCAAGCTTGCCACGGGCACGTCGATGATGGCCGATGACCGTGCCATCGTGGACGAGGCGTACGCGGGCGATATCGTGGGCCTGTTCGATCCGGGTATCTTTAGCATCGGCGACACCGTGTGCTCCGGCAAGCGCCACGTGCAGTATCCGCAGATCCCGACGTTTGCCCCCGAGATGTTCGCTCGCATTACGCAGGTCGACACGCTCAAGCGCAAACAGTTCGTCAAGGGCATGGAGGAGCTTGCCCAGGAGGGTGCC
>DBFEQD010000001.1:0-2095 GCA_048326155.1 Collinsella sp. | reverse complement strand
GTCGATGCCGATGATGATGGCGATCAGGGCGACGCCCAGGACGGGCACGTTGGCGTAGGAGCACAGCAGGAAGCCCAGGAAGTAGAAGGGCACGAGCTGCTTGGTGAGCACCAGGCGGCCGAGCATGGCGAAGCCCATGGCAGGCAGGAAGTTGGCGGCAACGCCAAAGCCAGCAAGGACAAAGGGCGGGATGAAGTCGAGCAGGCCCTGGATGGCGTCAGCACCCAGATAGAACGACAGCGAGCACAGCAGGAACGCCATGATGATACCGGTCAAACCGATCAGGAAGTGCATCGCATAGACACCCTTAAGGTTGCCCTGGCCGGAGTAGACATCAGCGCGGTCGACCAGGATCGGCAGGGCGGCGTTAAGGATGTTCTTGATGGCAAGGCACAGCGTGGCGATGGGCATGGCAAGCGCGATGGCTGCCTCGGTGCTCTGGCCCAGCTGGATAGCGAAGGCGCAGGCGAGCACGCCGCCGATCGTCTCATCAGGCGGCACGTAGGCGCCGATGGAGATCGAGCCCATGAACAGCAGCTCCAGACTCGCACCGATCGCGAGGCCGGACTGCAGGTCCCCCAGCACCAGGCCCACGAGCGGGCACAGGACGATGGGGCGGAACGCGTAGAGCGTACCGAGCTGGCAGTCGAACTTACCAAATGCGGCGATAAGTCCGATGAGGATTGCTTGGGTAAGCATACATCCCCCTTTCCATATAGGACACTACGAAGAACCCGCAGGCTCTTCGATATTAAACGCCTAGAGCACGCTGGCGCAGTCAACCTTGGGGTCATCGGCCAGGGGTCGAATCTCGACCTCAACGCCACGATCCAGCATCTCGCGCACATCGGCTTCCTCGGCCGCGGTCAGGAAGATCTGACGAGAGACCTGACGAGCATCGGGACGCTTCTCGTCCTTGGGCTTGGTGTTGCCCAGGTTGACCGACTTGATCTGCGGGCAGCCCTCAACAAGCTGCTTTGCCTCGGCGATGGTGGCGACGCAGATGATCATCTTGTATTTGTCAGTCACGCCCGAGTTAATGGCCTCGATGGCATGCTCCATATCTTTGATGACGAGCTTGCAGCCGGCAGGCTTGCCCATCTTGAGCGTCGTCTTCCACACCGGGTCGTTAGCGACCTTATCGCCCACGCAGAAGATGCAGTTGGAGCCAAGGCCCTGAACCCAGGAAACTGCGACCTGGCCATGAAGCAGGCGATGGTCAACGCGAAGTAGCTGAATCATAATGTGACCCCCCAAAGGTCTTGTGCCGTCTTACGGCGTGTCAGTAGGTGCTGCGGATTAGAACTCTTCTTCCTCGTCGTCATCGACCAAAAGATCGTTGACAAACTTCACGCGCGTATCGTCCGCAGCGACGATGGCGCGAATCGTCTCCTCAACCGGCGCCGACTCGTCAGAGAACAGCAGCTGGATGAGCAGAGGAAGGTTCATGTTGGTAACGAGGTACGTGCGGGGACGCGTCTGGACGATCTTGGTGAACTCGTTGTTGACGCTGCCGCCAAAGAGGTCGGTGCAGACAACGACATCATCGTCGGCAGACATGCCTGCCAGCAGTTTTTGGGCCTCCTCGGCCACGTCCATGCGGCCATCGACGAACATCGAAAGATCGTGGACGTTGTCGCGAGCGCCCGAGAGCAGCTCGACGCTCTCCTTGATGCCGGTGGCGAAGTGCGCATGGCTGGCGATGATGTACTGTCTCATTCTGTGTTCCTCTCAATAGCCCGGCACGTTCCCGCACCCGTTTTTTTAGTAGTCGAACTGGTGATAGTAGCGACGATACTTGAGGTTGTGCTTGGTGACCGTCTCGTAGTAGCGAGCCAGGCGGTCGGTCACGAGCACCGTCAGAATCCACGGGGAGACGATGACGCGGAACTCGTCGTCAAGGCCGGGGATCGCGAACTCGGCGGTGTCGATGATGTTGATGTCGGTGGCCCCCGTCACGCCGCGGGTCAGGAACGCGCGGACGCGCTCGTCGAGCTTGCGGTTCTCGTCCTCGCCCATGAACAGGAACACGGGGACGCCGGGCTCCACGAGCTCGAGGGTGCCGTGGAAGAAGTCGGCCGAGGTGATGTAGCGG